>CAZIDF010000011.1:100832-102175 GCA_964538085.1 uncultured Eubacteriales bacterium
GCAAAATTCATTTATACGAATATCCTCGATGGCATAGGCCACACTCCTCTTATTCGGTTAAACAAGACCACGCGAGGTGTCAAGTCAGAAATTTTCGCTAAACTGGAATATTTCAATCCGATGGGAAGCATCAAGGACCGCATCGCACGCTACATGATCGAAAAAGCTGAAAAGGGAGACAGAATAAAACCTGGAGATACCATCATCGACAATTCTTCGGGAAATACAGCCTTGGGACTGGCTATGGTGTGCTCAGTTAAAGGATACAAAGTGAAAATGGTTGTGCGCGACAGCCTCAGCATGGAAAAGATAAAATTCCTCAGGGCGATGAATGTGGAGCTCATCATGGTCGATCATAACTTGCCCCCGGATTCACCAAAAAGCTACAACAATATCACACCACAAATCGTGCAAGATACTCCAGGAGGATACTATTTCGACCAACACAATAACAAAGAAAATAGCGAAACTCACTATCACACCACAGGACCCGAAATATGGGATCAGATGGAAGGAAAGATCGACTATTTTGTGGCCGGGATAGGCACAGGGGGAACAATTTGTGGCGTAGCCAAGTATCTCAAAGAAAAAGATCCGCATATAAAAGTTGTCGCTGTGGATCCAGTGGGCTCGATATTTTACGACTATTTCCACAAAAAAAAACTCATCACCCCTTCCCCCTATTTCCTCGAAGGTTTGGGGGACGAATTTCTGATCGGGTGTGTTGATTTCGATCTGATCGACGACATGATCAAGATAACCGATCAGATGGCTTTCCGAATGACCCGAGAACTTGCAGATAAAGAGGCCATCTTGGCCGGCGGCTCCAGCGGAGCAGCGTTGTGGGGAGCTCTAGAGTTGGCAAAAAAAATCGACGCTTCAGCCCGGATCGTAACCGTATTCGCCGATTCAGGAACCCGCTATTTGAGTTCGATCTACAATGATGAGTGGCTAAAACAAAAAGGTTTTATTTCCTGAATTATTTATAAAAATTGTCGCTTCCATTTTTTAATCAAAAAAAATATTCATATTATTTTTAATTTATAAGCGACAATTTTTCCCCTTTGGGCGCGCCAATCTCACAACATCGGTTTCATCGTAGCCCATTCGCGGTAGTTCACTACAGCTTCATGGGCCACAGCCTTACCGCTGGGGCAACCTTGGCTCGTGAATAATTCAGTCTTTTTTTGTGTATTTAGCGGGGTCTTTTTCAAATTTTTCCTTGCACCCTGCACAACAGAAATAATAGGTCTTACCCTCGTATTCCATGGATCCGGCCGCATCGGATTTGTTGAATGTGCTTCCGCTGACAGGACAGGTGACTTTATTTTCATCCGCGCTGA
>CAZIDF010000011.1:102275-106207 GCA_964538085.1 uncultured Eubacteriales bacterium
CAGCAGAAATAATAGGTTTCTCCTTTGTACTCAAAGCTACCTTTCGCCTCAGATTTTTTCATCATCTCACCGCTGACAGCACACCTTACCATCTCATCAGCTGTCTGTTGAGCGAATGTTGTCAATGCGAATAAAAACACGACAACAGTAAGAATCATTATGGTTTTTGTTAATCGAGTCATTGCTACCTCCTGGGTATCTCTATTTTGTTTTTTATTCTTACATAATCTATAAACTTTGTCAATTCATAAACGGGCGGAGTAAGCACACTCAAAATCGTGTTACCCTAAAAGCAGTCAGGTAAGCTGTAAGGGAACTTTCCGGAGGCGAAATGGCTTAGACCTCAATATTCATCCCAGGATTTAATGCTCAACTCGTCTTTTTTTATCCTCGACATGGCATCGATAAACCGCTCGGCAAACTGCAAGTTGGTTATCAACGGGATGTTGAAGTCCACAGCTTTCCGTCTCAGAATATAATCATTGGTGAGCTCTTCTTCATCGAAACTTTTCGGGATATTGATAATCAGGTCCAGCTTAAGCTCCTGGATATAGGTCAGTGCATTGGGTTCTTTTTTCTCGAGAGGCCAGGAAAGGACCTCTGAATGAATGCCGTGATACTTCATAAAATCAGCCGTCCCTCGAGTAGCATATAGCTGAAATCCGAGGTCAATGAGCCTTTTAGCTTGCGGCAAAAACTTGGATTTGCTTTCGAACGGGCCGGTCGACAACATGATGTTTTTTTGGGGGAAGCGGAATCCGACCGAAAGGAGAGCTTTGAGAAAAGCTTCTTCAAAACTATCCCCGATACAAGCGACTTCTCCAGTGGAAGCCATCTCCACACTCAATACCGGGTCTGCTCCCTTTATCCGTGTGAAAGAGAACTGCGGGGCTTTTACCCCCACATAGTCCAGCTCGAAACAGGATTTGTCGATTCTCGGCAGGTCGATTCCCATGATGAGTTTGGTAGCCAGATCTATGAAATTCAATTTGAAAATTTTGGAGACAAACGGGAAGGAGCGGGAAGCACGCAAATTACACTCGATGACCTTGACTTCGTTATCTTTGGCCATGAACTGGATGTTGAACGGGCCGTTGATCTGCAAAGACTGGGCTATTTGCCGGGCTATCCTTTTCATCCGCCGGGTTGTTTCGAGATAAGTCCTCTGCGGGGGCAAAACCATCGTGGCATCCCCAGAATGGACACCTGCATTTTCCACATGCTCGCAGATGGCATACACGAACAGTTCCCCCTCTTTGGCCACCGCATCGATCTCGATCTCCTTGGCATTTTCGATAAATTTGCTGATAACAACAGGATACTCGGGACTGACACGGGAGGCCTCATCCAGATAGCGGCCGAGCTCCCCATCGTTCAACGCCACAGACATGGCTGCTCCGCTGAGAACATAGCTCGGTCTCACGAGAACGGGATATCCCACGGTATTGGCAAAAGACTTGGCAGCTTCGATATCAGTCAGTTCCTTCCAATCCGGCTGATCGATGGCCAAATCATCCAATAGAGCGGAAAACTTGTGCCTGTTTTCGGCCGAGTCTATGCTCTGAGGAGAAGTTCCGAGGATGGTCAATCCATATTGATCGCATTTCAGAGCCAGGTTGTTCGGGATCTGTCCCCCCATCGAGATAATCAGCCCTTCAGGCGCTTCTTTCTCGTATATATCGGCTACGGTCTCGAAGCTCAATTCATCGAAATACAATTTGTCGCAGATATCATAATCCGTGCTGACAGTCTCGGGATTGTAGTTGATCATGATGGTTTTGTAATCCAACTCTCTGAGCGTCAGGACAGCATTCACACAGCACCAATCGAATTCCACAGACGAACCTATACGATAGGATCCAGAACCTAACACGATGACCTTATTCGTGTCCGAAAAATCCACATCGTCTTCCGATCCATTGTAGGTGAGATAAAGATAATTTGTCTGAGCCGGATATTCGGCTGCCAGTGTATCGATTTGTTTGACAAAAGGCTGGACATGGAGTTCTGCTCTTCTTTTTCGAATATCCAATTCTTCCTTTCCCAGCAGGATCCCGATCTGTTTGTCCGAAAAACCGTGCTGCTTTGCTTTGATCAACAATTGTTTTGAAAGGTCCTGGAAATTTTGTCTTTGTATCTCTTTTTCCAGGTTGACGATGTTCTCGATTTTGTACAAGAACCATCGGTTGATATTGGTCATGCGATGAATTTCGTCTATGCTGAATCGATTTATCGCTTCTGCAATGGCAAAAACCCTTCTATCTGTCGGAGATTTTAGTTCCAACTCCAAGTCGTCGAATGAAATATCATTACACACAATACCGTACATCCCCACCTGCAGCATCCTGATTGCCTTTTGCAGCGCTTCTTCAAAAGTCCGCCCGATGGACATGACCTCGCCCACGCTTTTCATCTCGCTCCCGATCTTTTTGCTGGCTCTTTTGAACTTGGTTAGATCCCATCGGGGAATTTTTACCACCACGTAGTCCAGGGCGGGTTCAAAACAGGCCATGGTCCGTTTTGTGATCGAATTGGGCAGGTCTATCAGGGAATGACCCAACGCCAGTTTGGCCGCAATAAACGCCAGCGGGTAACCCGTTGCCTTTGATGCCAACGCACTGGACCTGGAAAGCCGGGGATTGACTTCGATGATCCGATAATCGTCACTGTATCTATCCAAAGCAAACTGGATATTGCATTCCCCGACGATTCCTAAATGCCTGATGGTTCTGATGGATATATCCCGGAGTTTATGATACTCCTTGTTGGAGAGGGTTTGGGAAGGAGCGATGACGATGCTCTCGCCTGTGTGGATGCCCATCGGGTCGAAATTTTCCATATTGCAGACCGTGATGCAGTTGTCGTGTATGTCCCGCACAACTTCATACTCCACTTCCTTCCAGCCTTCCAAGTATTCCTCGATAAGGATCTGATCGATGAATGCAAAGGCCTTTTGGGCCGCCTCGGCAAGTTCCTCCCTATCGAGCGAAATCCCTGACCCGAGACCTCCGAGAGCATAGGCCACACGAGCCATGACCGGATATCCGATTTTTTCTGCCGCATCGACAGCTTCCTGGACAGATGTGACGGCAATACTTCGTGGAACTTTCAAGTCGATTTCAGTCAATTTTTTAACAAATTTTTCCCGGTCTTCGCTATTCATGATAGCCTGGATCGATGTCCCGAGGACCTCCACGCCAAATTTCTTGAACACGCCCTTTTTATGCAATTCCACGCCGCAGTTCAACGCAGTCTGTCCTCCGAATCCCAGCAGGATCCCGGCTGGTCTTTCTTTTTCGATGACTTTTTCCACAAAATAAGGGGTGACTGGGAGAAAGTAGATTTTATCGGCGAGAGCCTCGGATGTCTGGATGGTGGCGATGTTGGGATTGATCAGGATGACGCTTATCCCCTCTTCCTTCAGGGCTTTTATGGCCTGACTCCCGGAATAATCGAACTCCCCGGCCTGACCGATCTTGAGCGCTCCGCTTCCCAACAGGATCACTTTTTTCATCGGCGTAAAAGCTCCAGAAATTCGTCGAACAGAAAAGACGTGTCGACAGGCCCCGGGCAGTGTTCAGGATGGAACTGGACAGACATGAATGGGAGACGTTTGTGCTTGATCCCCTCGTTAGAGTTATCGTTGACATTGGTAAACCAGGGTTCCCAATCTAAGGGCAGAGATTCTGTCTCGACTGCGAATCCATGATTTTGCGAGGTGATGAAGCAGCGTTTTGTGCCAACCCGTAAACAAGGTTGGTTCTGGCTCCTGTGGCCATACTTGAGCTTAAAGGTGGTTGCCCCTGCAGCGAGAGCCATTAACTGGTTTCCGAGACAGATCCCAAAAGTGGGAACAGTCTTTTCAAAACATTTCCGGATCAGCGCGACGGTGTCAGGGCACATTTTTGGGTCCCCGGGTCCGTTCGAGATCA
>CAZIDF010000011.1:106307-110210 GCA_964538085.1 uncultured Eubacteriales bacterium
GTATCGATTCGATGGATGGCTGGGATATCCTGTTGTCTGAGCCAATCGGACAGGCTCCGTGTTGCATCCCAGTGGTTGTGAGAATAGGAATAATCGGCGACGACAAGTGCTGTGGCATGAATTTTGTCGGATTCAAAATATTTCGATATCTCGGACTCAACGTCATCTCCGGGAACACCATAATTCCCGACAAGAGGATACGTGAGGGTGAGGATCTGTCCCAAGTAACTGGGATCGGTCAAAGATTCATAGTAGCCGACCATCCCGGTGTTAAAAACGACCTCTCCCGAGATGGATTTTTCCGAACCGAAAGAAATGCCGCGATATTTTGTGCCATCTTCCAGTAAAAGAGAAGCCTCTTTCATATCAAGACGTGTCCGGGAATAAATGCGCGGTCAAAAGTGTTCTCAATTTTTCAACTTGTTATAGCACAGCAACTTAAAACAGTCAAAACAAAATTTGATTATCTCAACTTTGGTCTTTGTTTTTTGTGTTATCTTCCTCTGATTCTGTCCTTTTCAATTCCCGACCGCGCCACATATAATAAATCGCTGGAATAACAATGAGAGTCAGGACTGTCGAAGTTATCAAACCTCCGACCATCGGTGCTGCTATGCGCTTCATAACCTGTGAGCCCGTGCCGTGCCCCCACATTATGGGCAGTAAACCCATAATGGTTGTGGTGACTGTCATGAGTTTGGGCCGCACCCTCTCCACTGCCCCATGCACGATCGCTCCATGAAGGTCAGTGCGTGTGTTCATCTGACCATGCAGGAGACGATCTTTATAGGCGTTGTCTATGTACAGGAGCATCACGACTCCGGTTTCGGCCGCAAGGCCAGCAAGAGCAATGAAGCCGACTCCCACTGCCACGCTCATGTTGTACCCGCTGAGCCACATCAGCCATATTCCGCCTACCAGTGCGAATGGAAGCGAGAGCATGATGATCAAGCTTTCACCGATGTTTTTGAAATTAAAATACAGCAGCAAGAAGATAATCAATAGTGTAATTGGGATCACCATCTGCAAGCGTTTTTGAGCACGTTGCATATACTCATACTGACCGCTCCATATGATGCTATAGCCTGGGGGAAACTCAACAGTCGTATCCACCACTTGCTTGGCCATTTTGACATAGGAACCGACATCGATATCTCTCAAATCCACATAAAGCCATGCCGTTCTTCTGGCGTTCTCGCTTTTAATGCCAGCGGGTCCCTTTTTGATTTCAAGCTCGGCCACCTGACCCAGAGGAATCTCCGCACCTGAGGGAGTCGGGATCAAAACCCGCCTCAGCGCGGGAAGATTGTCACGCAGTTCTCTGCTGTAACGAACATTCACAGGATATCTCTCCAGGCCCTCCACTGTGGTGGTCACATTCATTCCTCCGATGGCAGACATGATGACATCTTGAACATCACCGACTGTCAAACCATAACGGGCCGCAGCTTCTCGATCGATGACAAAATCGAGATAGTTTCCGCCTGTTACCCTCTCTGAGATTACGCTGGCAGTTCCCGGGATCTGACGCACCACGGCCTCGATCCTTTCTCCAATATCGCTGAGCGTTTGAAGGTCCGGACCCATCAGTTTTATCCCTACCGGTGTCTTGATCCCAGTGCTGAGCATGTCGATCCGGGTTTTGATGGGCATGGTCCAGGCATTTGTTAGTCCAGGGAATTGAACGGCATCATTCAGCTCTTCTATCAGCTTCTCGATCGTCATCCCAGGGCGCCATTTGTCCTCGTCCTTGAGCATGATGGTGGTCTCGATCATCGTTAGAGGGGCAGGATCGGTTGCAGTCTCAGCTCTTCCGATCTTGCCAAAAACAGATTCCACTTCAGGAAAACTGGCGATGATCTTATCCGTTTGCTGCAAAAGCTCTTTAGCTTTAGTAATAGAGATTCCAGGCAAAGTAGTCGGCATATACAGCAGGTCACCTTCATTCAAGGGAGGCATAAATTCAGAGCCTAGCCGGGAGAGAGGAAATAGGCTGACAACGACGATCACGACTGCAACCAGGATAGTTCCCACCTTGTGCTTCAGTACGAAATGGATCACGGGTCGATAGGCTTTGATAAGAATGCGGCTGAGAGGATGTTTTGCCTCGGGCCGGATCTTGCCTCTTATAAAATAGCCCATAAGAACAGGCACAACAGTGATCGCCAGAAAAGCGGAAGCAGCCATGGCATAAGTCTTGGTGAATGCTAATGGTTTGAAAAGCCGTCCTTCCTGCTGTTCCAACGTAAAGACCGGGATAAACGACAGGGTAATGATGAGCAAGGAATAGAAGAGGGCCGGGCCCACCTCCTTTGAAGCTTTTATGATAAGTTCCCACCGCTCTTTGCCTTTTTTTGCACCTTCCCGTTCCATATGCTTATGGACATTCTCGATCATGACGACAACAGCATCCACCATAACGCCAATGGCGATAGCAATCCCTCCCAGCGACATAATATTGGCATTCAATCCTTGAGCCCTCATGACGATGAAAGAAAGCAAAACAGCCAATGGCAGCGTGAATATGGCTACAAAGGAACTGGAAAAATGAAGAAGAAAAACCAATATGACAAGAGCCACCACGATAGTTTCCTCCAGCAGTTTTTCCTTAAGGGTGGCGATTGCCCGCTTTATCAGAGTTGAGCGGTCATAAGCCGTATGGATTGTTACCCCATCGGGCAAGCCTTTTTTCAACTCCTCGAGTTTAGTCTTCACTCCGTCGATGACTTTAAGGGCATTTTCTCCAAAACGCATGACGACGATTCCACCCACCGTCTCTCCTTGACCATTCCACTCGGCGATCCCTCGGCGAAGCTCTGGACCCAAATGGATATGAGCAATATCCTTCAGCAGAATGGGTGCGTTGTTGGGGCCCATACCTAAAGGGACTTTTTCCAGATCCTGTATGGATTTAATATAACCAAGTCCTCGGACCATGAATTCCGTTTCCCCCATCTCTATCAAACGGCCGCCAACATCGTTGTTGCTCCGCTTGATGGCCATGCGGACCTTTTGAATGGGTATGTTATAAGCTTGAAGCTTTAAGGGGTCCACTTCGACCTGATACTGTTTGACGAATCCGCCGATACTGGCGATTTCGCTGACTCCAGGCACACTGGCCAGTTCATATCGCAAGTACCAGTCTTGGATCGATCTCAGCTGTTGGAGGTCATACTTATCCCCGCCGTCAAGCACGTATTCGTAAACCCACCCGACGCCAGTAGCATCCGGTCCGAGCTGTGGCGTCACCCCCTGAGGAAGACGACCAGCCGCAAAGTTCAGATATTCTAAGACCCGGCTCCGTGCCCAGTACAGATCCGTCCCATCTTCAAAGATAATGTAGACCATGGAAAAGCCGAAAAAAGAGTAACCGCGTACCACTTTCGCATAGGGCACCGCAAGCATCGCAGTGGTCAGAGGATAGGTTACCTGATCCTCTACGACGTTCGGTCCCTGCCCCGGATACTCGGAGAAGATGATGACCTGTACATCGCTTAAATCAGGGATGGCATCGACCGGTGTCGTTTGTAAAGACACAAACCCTGCAAGAATGATGGCAAAGATGCCGATTGTCACTAAAAACCGGTTGTTAACAGACCATTCAATAATTTTTTCTAACATGTTTCGTTCCGTTCATTTCAAAAAATCGATTCACAACTTCTTTTTTGCCGGAACTAGCTTCATCCCGCATTCCGGACAACGAGCATTTTTGTCCGTCGTTAAAAAATTAGGATGCATCGGACATGTATAGTACTCGGCCTTTTCCAGATCGACTTTGTTCCCCAATTCCTCCACTTTAACAACGTTCATCCCACACTCAGGACACTTGGCGTTGGGATCGCTAGTTATAAATTCGGGATGCATCGGACAAGCATAGAGCTTGTCGGCATCGATGCTGGTCTT
>CAZIDF010000012.1:0-27014 GCA_964538085.1 uncultured Eubacteriales bacterium
TGAACTTTTGCTCATCGCTCCTTTCTGGCGACATGTTTTGTGGTGCCCGCACCGAAGCTAGCGAATCCTGGAGCTGATATTTTCTCACCAATTCCTCTTTGAGAGGAACAGATTCCTTCGTTGTCTGAATGATAGAAAATCGATGCCCGAGCAGACTGGCTATCCTCATCGAGGCCTCTCCGCTCCCGATGACAGGCTTATCGGTGATTTCTTTGATGACATCCAGGTTGGGGTCGCAATGACAGGCGATGATGAAGGCATCGTAAATGTCGTCGTTATCTTTAACCAGCTTGATCATTCCCGGTGCGGCCATAACCTCATCTTCCTGTGTTTCGATGAACTTGGGAGCCCCTGGCGTATGGCGACATAAAACTTCGAAACATTCCCCTGCGAATTCTTCTGCTGCCTTTTGGATGGCCTTAGTCATCTCCAGATCGCTGTTGGGATTGATGATCAAAATTTTTTTATTTTGGTTCATTTTTTTATTTTCACATAAGCCTTTGACACGTCCACGACCGCGGTCGCGTATTTATTTTTATCCTCTATATAGTCCCTCATCAGTTTGAAAAAGGCCCCGCTCAATGCGAGGAGAGCCACCAAGTTCGGAATGGAACACATGCCGACCGAGATGTTGGCAAACACCCACAGCTTTTCGACATCGGCAATGCCCGCAAAGATGACACCGGGCAATAAGTACACCCATTTCATGGCGGCCATGGCCCTTTTCCCGAAAAGGCTGACGATGGAAGTCTCATAGTATATGAAAAAACCTATCTGAGTGGACAGACAAAAAGTCAGGATGGCGATGGATATCAATGTGCCGGCTAAACTGGGAGGAAAAACCGAGCCAAAAGAATCGATCACAAGCTCGATTCCGGATTTTCCGCTCGATAAGAGTCCAGTCGAAAGTATGGCGAACGAGGTTATGGTGCAAATGACAATCGTGTCGATGAAGACCTCGAAAGCTCCCCAGAGTCCCTGCTGAAAGGGGTGCTCGGTGTCTGCGGTGGCGTGGACCATCGGGGCTGTCCCTAAACCGGCCTCGTTCGACAGCATTCCTTTGGCCATGCCCTCCTTGAGGGCTGCCCTCACAGCCGCACCGGCGAATCCTCCAACCGCAGGAACAGGAGCAAAGGCATACTGGAAGATCATGCCGAACACCTCGGGAATTTTTGCATAATTGGCGATAAAAATAAAAATTCCCGCCACAATATAGACGATCGACATAAACGGCACCAAACGTTCACACACCTGGCCGATGCGCCTTATTCCTCCGATGATCACAACGGCTGTGAGCAGAGCCATGGCGCCGGTGGTAATGTGTGGGTTCACGCCATAGCTGGAAAGAAATGCCCTTCCCACTGTGTGGGATTGAAGCAAAGTGGCCGTGAACAATGAATTGATCAGAACACCTGCGGCAAACAGCTTTGCCAGCGATTTCCATCCTAAGCCTTTTTGGATGTAATACATCGGACCGCCCCGAAGGTTGCCACTCTCGTCCTCCTCTCTATAGTGGACCGCCAGGGTGATTTCTGCCGTTTTGGTCATCATGCTCAACAGAGCCAACAGCCACATCCAGAATATAGCTCCAGGTCCTCCGATAGAAAGGGCCGTGGCCACTCCTGCCATATTCCCCATGCCGACAGTACTGGCCAGAGCCGTCGATGTGGCCTGGAATGGCGTCATCCGTCCTTTGGCTTTTGTTTTTGTTCCCGTAAAGATAGTGCCAAATGTCTTTTCAAAAATGAAACGTATCCGCCGTATTTGGAAACCTTTCGATCTTATCGTGAAAAAGACGGCAACAGCTGCAATAAACGCGAGCGTCCACGGTCCCCAGAGAATGCGGTCGATCCCCGAGGCGACATCGAGGATTTTGTCGAAATAGCCACTCATGACTGTTTTATGTATTCACTGGCGATTGAACGGGCATAGCTGACAGTATCCATCAGGTCATCGGCCGTCAAAGCAGGGGATATGGCCACCAGGCGCAACACCACATTCTGTCCCAGTTTGGTTTTTGAAACAGTCCTCCTTCCTTCGCTCATGATCTTTTCGTAGACATATTCCTGCAGGACATTTAGTTTATCTTTTGGATAACCTCCCGGGTGGATACGAAAACACAGGATCCCGGTATCAGGGGAGTGCATCGATTCCACCCCCTGTTGGTCTTTTATCCGCTCGGCTGTCTCCTGGATCGCAGTCAAAGGGGCGCGAAGTCTCTCGATCAATTTGTTTTTTCCTTGGTAGCGCAAGGACGTGACAAGAGACAATGCGGAAAAAGGGCGTGTGGTCGGGGGTGACTTGAGACCGGGATTGGGTTTGGGATCTCCCTCCGGGTTGAAATATTCGCCGAAAATAGTGAGCCGCCCGAAATCTTGCCCCCTTCGGACAAACAGCACCGAATTGGGGATGGGCACACCCAGCTGCTTGTGCGGGTCCCACGTAACAGAATCGGCCTGCTCCTTTCCGTTGTAGAGATGTTCCCATTCCGGGACCAGACAGTAAACGAATCCATAGGCTCCATCCACATGCAGCCACATGTCCTTTTTTCGGCAAATCTCAGCGATCAGTTCGATCGGATCCACCGAACCGCTGAAAGTCGTTCCGGCAGTGGCGACAACACAGAAGACGTCTCTTTTTCCCTCGATCTCATCCAGCTTTTCCCTCAAGCTATCGACATCGATGCGGCGGTTACGATCGACTTTTAAGGGTATCAGACCTCGATCGCCGATCCCCAGGGTTCGGACAGCGTGTTTGAGCGATAGGTGTGCATCTTCTGAAGTCAGCACAGCGAGACGGCCAGGATCTTTGAAGCCATGCAGGCCTTTTTTATTGAGATCGAATCCCTCTATTTCAGCCTGCCTGTGGAGGGCCAGATGCAACGCCTGCAGATTGGCATAGGTGCCGCAGTACATAAAAGTGGCATCCGCTTCTTGTGCCAGTCCGAACAAACCACAGAGAGCTTTGCCACACAATTCCTCCAGCATGGCCCCGCCGGGTGAAACTTGCCAGTTGGTCACTCCCTGATTGTGTTGGAGGGCTATGTCTGCCCCGAACTTGGCTCCCTCCTCGGGGATGGCATTGAACATGGATTGAAAAGCGGGGATGTCGTAATTCATCAAGTGGGGGAACAGCCGTTTTTCCAGAAGCTGTTGCAGCTCTGGAAGGGAAAGACCTTTTTCATCAAAATCGACCAGAGGTTTTAAATCCTCTGCGACCTGTTCAGCCGTGGCTCCGGAGAATATGGGCGTTTTTTTATTCTCTTCCATCTTCGCACACACCTCTTAAAATCAAACGAATGTTACAAAGCCGCCCGCACGGATCGATCGAGCTTGCGATGGAGATACCGGCCTCTTCCTTTTTGGGCTAAACACGTGTCGCCATCGATGATAAGGTCTCCCCTGGAAAAAACCTTGACGATTTTTCCCGTTATCGGGATGTTTTCATAAGCAGACCAGTCTGCAGCCATGTGAAGGGTTTCCCTATCCATGGTCCACTTGGCCTTCGGATCGAACAGGACGATATCGGCATCGGCTCCGGGTGCCAGAGTTCCTTTTTGGGGTGAAAGGCCGAATAGAAGGGCAGGGTGGGTGGAAATCAGCTCGACCAGCCGAGGCAAAGAAATGCGGCCTTTGGCGACGCCTTCCGAGTAGAGCAGAGGCAACCGGACTTCGATGCCAGGAATGCCATTAGGGCATTTGTCGAAGCGGTCGGTTCCGTATAGCTTGGCTTCCCAAGAGTAAGCTGCATCATCCGATGTCACCATGGATATGCGGCCATCCCTAAGTCCGGCCCAAAGTCTGTCCTGGATTCTTTTGTTTCGCAGGGGAGGAGAACAAATCCACTTGATGCCATCCTCCCGTTCGAGCATCGTATCGGTGAAGATCAAATAATGGGTGCAGGTTTCAGCAATGATTTCCAAACCCTCGCCCCTCGCTTCGCCGACGAGTTCTACCCCTGAGGCAGTAGCCATATGGACGATGAAGATGCGGGCGCATGTTTCCTTGGCAAGTTTGATGCAACTCTGGATAGCCCTAATTTCGACCTCCGGCGGCCTGCTTCGGGCATGGTGGATGGGTTTGGTCAATCCTTCCTGGATCATCCGCGATACATTTTGTTCGACCAGGTCATTGTCTTCGGCATGGACCATCAACATGCCGCCTGCCATTTTGAGAGTTTCTAAAATCTTCCTCATATCATTTTCTTCGACCATCAGCCCTTGGGACCGGTAAGTCATGTAACATTTAATAGTCGGGGCTCCTTCTTGAATCAGCAAAGGGATCTCCTTCAAAATATTGGCTGTGGACTTTGTTATCACAGGATGGACACCCCAATCCACGATCGCTTTGCCTTTGGCTTCTTCTTTTTTGACCTCGATCGTCTGTATGATGGATTTGCCCGGGATCTGATTTGAAAAATCCACAACACTCGTAACTCCTCCGAATGCCGCAGCCCTTGTTCCGGTGTCATAATCATGCACACTGACTGTGTTCATGAATTCGTCGTTGAAATGGACATGGGTGTCCACAGCGCCCGGGAGGACGAGGATTCCTTCTGCATCGAATATCTGATCTGCTCGATGTCCTCTCAGGTCCCCGATCGCCTGAATTCTTTCTCCCTGGATCCAGATGTCTTGTCTTGAAACAGTATGCCCCAAAACGATTTCTCCCCCTTGAATAAGAATGGTCTTCGTTTTTGCCAACATGCCCTCGTCAAATGATTAAAAATCATAACACTCCCCCCGATTAAAATCCACTTTGTTTGACTTGATTTTTAGACTTTGCTATAAATCGGGACGAAATATGCCAGATGAACAACAAGATTATCATAACTGTTTTTATTGCTCTCTGTGTTGTCAGCGGATTCGTCCATTCTGACACTCCAAGCAGGGTAGTGTTGCAGCGGATAGAAGGGCCGATCACACTGGATGGACTGATCGACGAACCAGGATGGAAAGAAATAACGCCTTTCCGACTCATCCAACATGCCCCTAATTTTGGTGAAGAACCGACTGAGAGGACAGAGGCGCTCGTGGCCCATGATGACGAATATTTGTATCTGGCAGGATATCTGTATGATAGGGAACCGTCCAAAATCCTGGATGCGACAAAACAGAGAGACACACAGGCCGCGGCCACGGATTTTTTCGGCATTGTCATCGATTGTTTCTGCGACAAAGAGAATGGGTTGGCCTTTTTCACGACACCGACGGGTTTGCGCTGGGATGCCACCATCGCCAACGATGGCGTAACCGAACAGGCAGATGAGATGCCCTTTGGATTGAGTTGGGACACCTTCTGGGATGTGGCGGTCACGCGGAGCGAGGACGGATGGTTCGCCGAATTCCGCATTCCCTTTTCCAGCCTTCGTTTTCAAGACAAAGAAGGGCAGGTGACGATGGGCATCATCATCTGGCGCTGGATCGCCCGCAAAAACGAGATCCATGTGTTCCCGTCCATTTCTCCAGATTCCGGAGCCTGGAGTATTGTCAAACCATCCCTCTCTCAGGAAGTCGTCATGGAAGAGGTCCACCCCAAAAGGCCTTTGTACATCACACCCTATGTTCTGGGAGGTCATGGACGGGCCTATGATTTGAACGATAACGAGACAGAATATCTTCGAAAAGATGATCCCGTCTTCGAAGCAGGTTTGGATATCAAGTATGGAATCACCAGCAATTTCACGGCCGACATCACGGTCAATACGGATTTCGCTCAGGTGGAGGCCGATGATGTGCAGGTCAATCTCACCCGGTTTTCTCTGTTTTTTCCTGAAAAGAGGCGGTTTTTCCTTGAGCGAGCCAGTACATTCGAGTTCCGGTTCGGCGGGCCCAATCGCCTGTTTTACAGCCGGAGAATCGGGATCAATGAGGATACGGATGAAATGGTTCGCATCTATGGTGGAGCCCGATTGGTGGGCCGTGTGGGCCATTGGGACCTGGGATTCTTGAACATGCAAACAGCAAAGTTGGAAGGGCTTCCTTCGGAAAATTTTGGTGTTCTCCGCGTCCGGCGCCGCGTTTTTAATCCCTTTTCCTATGTGGGAGGAATGATAACGTCCCGTGTGGGAATGGATGGCCGTTACAATTTGGCCTACGGATTGGACGGGATCTTCAGGATTTTCGGTGACGATTACCTGACCATCAACTGGGCTCAAACATTCGAAAACAATGCGCCAAACAAATTCCTTTCCCTCGATCCTGCCAAGTTCCGGTTCAGTTGGGAAAGGCGTACTCAAAAAGGTTTCGGCTACAATTTGGGGATTTCCCGAGCAGGGGAGGATTACAACCCGGGCGTGGGTTTCGAGATGCGTGAGGATTACACCCGGTTCGGCAATCGCCTGTTTTATGGATGGATACCCAGCACCCAATCCTTTCTTCACCTTCATCAGGTCTTTCTGGATGCTTTTTTAGTCGTGAGGAACAGCGATAACACCACCGAATCTGCCGAGTTGGGCCCGGGATGGACATTCGAGACAAATTCGGGATGGGGCGGATCCATCCAGCCTAAGATCTATGTTGAAAGCCTGGACGAAGCCTTCGAACTCACCGATGAAGTGGAAGTGCCGCCCGGAGAGTACACATTCTACGGTGTCGAAGGCACCCTTATCACGCCCATGGGGAGAACTTTGTCCTTCATTCCCAATTTTAAATTAGGGTCCTTCTACGATGGATGGCGGATAAGTGCCGGGGCTTTCTATTTCTTGAATCTTTCATCCACATGGCAATTGAGCGGATTTTATGAATTCAACCGGATCGAGTTCCCCGATCGCTATAAGGCGTTCACGGCCCACATCGCTCGCCTGAAAATACTGGCGACCTTCACTACCAAGCTTTCGCTCAGCGCCTTTATCCAATACAGCGGCGCTGAGGATGTTGTGGTGGCCAACGTCCGTTTCCGCTACAACCCCCGTGAGGGAAACGATTTTTACATCGTTTACAACCACGGGGTCAACACTAACCGGTACCGCGATCTTCCTCTCCGTCCCTTCACGGACAATCGCTCTATCATGGTCAAATACACCTACACATTCAATGTGAAGTAGCCTCGTAATTTTTTTTTATTTCACCCCAAATGGTGATTGACTTCGCATTTTTATTTTGCTATACATCTAGAGAACGAACGTGTTGAGGGATCGAAGTTTTATGCTTGGGACAGGCCACAGCTTAGAAAAAATTGTCGATGGAGCTGTGCGACTGAGACAGGTGCGCAAGAAAGAGCTCCAATTCGGAGATTTAGTCCTGATAACGACCCGGAATTCAGATTATTCCATTAGCGTCCTCGATGACGATAGTTACATCGTTTCGGGGGGTTGGTTTGCTAGGAAGGGACGCTCGCCTATGAGGGTTACCATAACGGGGTGTACTTGGGGGGGCTGCATCATCAAAGTCGACACACTTGCCGCTTGTGGGCTGCGTATGGAATTCGGCAACCGCGTGATCACCACGACCATTCGCAAGGTACGTGTGATCCGGGGCGGCAGCAAAAACTAATCACCTCGGGCTATTTCAGTCAAACAAAAACATGATTGGCAAAACCGTTTCACACTACAAAATCCTGGAAAAACTCGGCGGTGGAGGAATGGGCGTTGTTTACAAAGCCGAAGACACAAAGCTCAAAAGAACCGTTGCCCTCAAGTTTCTTCCTCCTGATCTAACGCGTGATGATGAATCAAAGGTCAGGTTTATCCAAGAAGCACAGGCTGCTTCAGCTCTTCAGCATAGCAATATCTGCACGATCCATGAAGTCGACGAGACTGAAGATGGCCAGTTGTTTATCGTCATGGCTTGTTATGAAGGAGATACTCTAAAAAAGAAGATGGAACAAGGCCCCTTAGAGATTGAGAACGTCGTCAACATCGCACTCCAAGTCGGAAAAGGACTGTCAAAGGCCCATGAGAAGGGGATCGTTCACAGGGACATCAAACCTGCCAATGTTATGATCACCGATGGTAGAGTCGTGAAGATCCTCGATTTTGGCTTGGCCAAACTAACTGGCCAGACACGAATTACCAAAACCGCTACCACCATGGGAACAATTGCCTACATGTCACCCGAACAATCTCGCGGAGAAACGGTTGACCAGAGGACTGATGTTTGGGCATTGGGAGTGATTATATACCAGATGGTTACGGGGCAACTCCCGTTTAAAGGGGAATATGACCAGGCCGTTGTTTATTCCATTTTGAATGATGATCCAGAACCAATAGACAATCTCCGGACTGATGTTCCAGCAGAAATACAAGAGATAGTTCAGAAATCATTACAGAAGGATGTCGAATTGAGATATCAGAGGGTCGGCGACATCATCGGCATCCTAGAGGCGCTAAAAAGGAAATTCGATTCTGGTCAGCTGGTTACTCCGGATCAAAAAAAAGAACACCGAAGAAAAAGAAAAAAGTATGTGTATGCTACACTGGCAGTTTTGATTGTATCTGTTATCGCGGTTGCCTTGTTTCTTAGGCTAGGCTCAAAGGCTCGCCGAATGAATGCACTTCTCGAACAATTGCATCCAATGGTTGAGGCGGCTCAATTCGATGAAGCATTCAAGTTAATAAATGATTCTGGTTTGGCCCTGAGGAATCTCAAAACTAAAGATCTGGTTGTTCGGCTAGGAGGAAATCTATCGATTCAGACAATGCCTGTGGGAGCCCTCGTGACCTTGGCTCGAATCAATTCGAAACCAGATCTGTCAAAAGGAGAAGATTTTTCTATAGGCTTAACGCCAGTCGTAGATCATTTGCTCCTCGCAGGGGAATATTTGATAAATCTGAGCTGCGAGGGAATGAATTCGCTTGAGTTTCTCGTACAGATAGATCCTGGCGAATCCCTGGAAGTCAACAGAACTCTTCTCGAGCAGAAAAATGAATTTTCAGGAATGGTAAGAATTGATGAAGGAGTGAATCTAGATGGCCAATCCATTCCTGCCTTCCTGATCGATAAACATGAAGTCACAAATGCAGAATTTCTTGATTTTGTCACTGCACGCGGGTATAACGAAGAGAAATTTTGGCCTGAAGATATGATGATCGCAGGTGTTTTGACACCTTGGGAATCAGCCGTTCAAAAGTTTGTTGACAAAACTGGGATATCAGGTCCCCGTTTTTGGTCAGGTGGAAGATATCCAGAGGGAAAAGAAAATCATCCTGTTGTCGGGATTTCTTGGCATGAGGCCAAAGCCTATTGCCAGTGGGCTGGAAAAAATCTTCCAAATTGGGGCCAATGGTGGCGTGCTGCGTTAGGCGAAAAAGAGAGTACCAAACCCTGGGGGGGTGACGTCCGGACCACTCATTTGCGGGCAAACTTTGGCTTCAGAGGAACTCAACCGGTGGGATCTTATCCTTTGGGAGTTAGCCTTTTTGGATGTTTCGACATGGCTGGTAATGTCCGGGAGTGGCTTCTGGATTCAAATGCAGACCGTAAACTCCGAACAGTTGTCGGCGGATCGTGGAAGGACCCAGACTACATGTTTGAATATTCTCATGCCGAATCATTCGATCCTGATTTCGCGAGCGAAGATATCGGATTCCGTTGTGTAAAGATCATTTCACAAGAAAAATAGAGCCATAAAACAAATAGAGACATATGGAGGGTTAGCCTTATGAAACGCAGCATCTTTTTGGCCATATTAGTCCTTTTAGCTTCGATAACATTCCTTGTCGGCAAAGTTCCCCAAGATGAGCGTAAATGCCAGTGGTTAGACAAACCCGTCGATGATTTGACCTTCAAAACCTTCCTGGACTTTTTTAAATATGACGAAGACTTGCCGTTTGAAGTTCAAACTCTGAATGTGAAGGAACATGAAGGAGTTAAAAGGGAGCATTTGTCTTTTCTTAGCACTCCAGATGAACGTGTTTTTGCGCATCTCTACAGCGTTATCGGGACATCTCCGAAAAAAGAACCGGCCCTGATTTTTCTTCATGGTGGAGTTGCAGCTGGAAAAGATGCCCCCCATTATGAGGTATATTCAGAGCTTTTGGCACGAGGAGGATGGAGGGTTTTGTCCATAGATCTGAAATATTTTGGAGAGCGCGGCACGAGTCTTTTGACCACGTTTACAGAGGATGAAAAACACGAAAAGCTATACAACAATCCTCCCGCCTACTTGGCATGGATGACGCAATGTGTGAAGGATATAAGCCGGTCGATTGATTTTCTGATTAACGAGAAAGGCGTTGATCCAAACCGCATTGGGCTTGTGGGATTCAGTCGGGGTGCAGTCGTTGCGGAAGTCGCCGGTGGAGCTGAGAAGAGACTTTGTGCCGTTGTGTTGCTTCACGGTGGGCACTTCGATGCAAAGGAGCGTGAGCATCTACCTGCTGCATGCCCTGCCAACTATATTGGCCGCATAAGCCCTCGACCTCTTCTTATGATCAACGGCACACGTGACACAGATTTTTTCAAAGAAACATCGGTTGATCCTCTGTTCGAATTGGCAAAAGATCCCAAAAAAATCATATGGATCGAGGCTGGCCATGCAGCCATGCCAGAGGAAGCCCGATCATCATTGTTAAAATGGCTGCAGGAATATGCGAAGTGAGACTTGGAGATGATCTTCGCTATGGCGCGATCTTCAAAAAAGCATACAAGGCTGCGTCGAGATTAGATTAATATTTGTCGCAGCAAGTCCCCAAAAATTTAATTTTTGACAATCATCCCCAATTAAGCGAAGATAAAAAAAATTTTGGGAATAGATATTTTGATCGGAAAAAACGTTTCGCACTACAAGATCCTCGAAAAGATCGGGGAAGGCGGGATGGGAGTGGTATACAAGGCGGAAGACATGAAGCTCAAACGGATTGTGGCGCTGAAATTCCTGCCACCGGAGTGGACCCGCAATCCCGAAGCCAAAAAACGCTTTTTACGAGAGGCCCAAGCAGCTGCAGCACTGGATCATCCGAATATCTGCACCGTCTATGAGATCGATGAATCGGATGGACGGACATTTATTTCAATGGCCTACATCGATGGTCAGACCTTGAAAAAAATGTTGGAATATGGCCCATTGGAAATCCAGGATGCCCAAGGCATTATTCTGCAAATTGCACTCGGCTTGCACGAAGCCCATCAAAATGGGATCGTTCACAGGGATATCAAACCTGGTAACATCATGCTCACAAAAAAAGGATTGGCCAAGATCACAGATTTTGGCCTGGCCAAGCTTGAAACCGGCGTGGATATAACCAAAACCATCACGATCATGGGAACCGTGGCCTACATGTCGCCCGAACAAGCCCGGGGAGATAATGCAGACCTTCGATCGGATATCTGGTCGCTGGGTATCCTTTTTTACGAGATGCTCACGGGCCAGCTCCCCTTTGGCAGGGATACATATCAGGCAGGCCTGTATGCCATCATACAAGAAGATCCTTCACCTCTGAGCTCGCATCGTTCCGATATTCCTGAGATGTTCGAGATGGTCATTGCCAAATCACTCGAGAAAGAGGTAGACAGGAGGTACCAATCCCTCCTGGATTTTATTCAGGATCTGAAAGATCCTTTTTCTGCAATAGCTCCTCCTGTGTCAAGGCGAAACTCCATCGTGGTTTTGCCGTTCGAGAACATGAGTCCGGAAAAGGAAAATCAATATTTCAGCGATGGCTTGACAGAAGAGATCATCGCCGATCTTTCCCGGATAAGGGATCTTCAGGTTATTTCTCGGACATCTGCCATGCGGCTTAAAGGCACGGATAAAGACATCAAAACCATCGGCCGTCAGTTGTCTGTGAAGTATGTGCTGGAGGGGGGTGTACGCAAACAGGGTAATGACCTCCGGATCACGGCCCAGTTGATCGATGCAGACAAAGATGTCCACCTTTGGGCAGAAAAATACAGCGGGACCATGGATGATGTCTTCGATATCCAGGAAAAAGTATCTCGCTCGATAGCAGCCGCCCTAAAGGTGAAGCTTTCTCCAGAGGAAAACGAAAAGATCGCCGATCGACCGATCGAGAATGTCAAAGCCTATGAGTGTTATTTGCAGGCCCGACAGGAAATCTGGAGTTTTACGGAAGAAGGTATCGAGCGGGCCTTGCAGCTTATACAAAACGGCCTGGAAATAGTCGGGGATAATGCCCTTCTGTATGCCGCCAGGGGAACGGCCTATTGGTTGTATGTCAATGCCGGGATCAAACCCGGTGAGGAATTTATACAAAAGACAGAAGAATGCGTTAATAAAATCTTCGAATTGGATCCAGATTCTCCGCATGGGCACTTCTTAAAAGGTGCCATCTATGTGAATAGAGGAGATATGCGGGAAGCCGTTGAAGATCTCAGGCTTGCCCTAACCTTCGATCCAAATAATGCGGATGCCATGCTTCAACTTGCCCGAGTTTATGCAAGTTGCGGTCAGATATCTTCTGCAGCGTCTTTGGCGAAAAAGCTGTTGGAGATCGATCCTCTCAACACGATTAGCTACAGCCTACCTGGATATTTGGAAATATTGGATGGGAATTTTGAAAACGCTCCGGAATCCTATCAAAAGATGTCCTCGATGGATCCCCATAATCCGGTGTCGTTATGGTTTTATGCCTGGTCTTTAACTTTTGCTGGCCGGAATGATGAAGCATATGCCCTTATCGATCAACTGGCGGAAAAAGCTCCAGGAACCGTTTATGCATCCTTGGGATTGTTCACCCAATATGCCTTGCAGGGAAAAAAGAAAGAGGCTTTGGATTCCATTACTCCTCCGCTTGAGCTAGCCGCTAAAGGTGTGGAGTACCTCTCGAGGGACATGGCCCATGGATACGCTCTGATCGGAGAAAAAGAGAAAGCCCTGGATTGGCTGGAAAATGCGGTCAATCGAGGATTCATCGCCTACCCGTTCTTGAATGATTTTGATCCTTTCCTCGAAAATATCCGTGGAGAAGAACGATTTAAAAGGCTGATGGAGCGGGTCAAATATGAGTGGGAAATTTTTAAGATCTAATAGGTTGCGGTTGCTTTTTCTGCGGGTTTTCAATATATATAAAGTCTAAAAATATTGGAGGATGTGAAAAGATGGCTGTGAAAAAAGGAACAAAAACTCAAGATGCAGAAGCCAGAGAAATCCGGCAGGAGATAAAAATGTCCGTTGATGACCGGCAAAAAATGGCCAAAAAGATCAAGCAGGAATATTACAGGAATCAACTCCCGGATGTCCGGGATTATTAAAGAGGGAATAATATGAAAGCTTCCTATTTTTCTACAGATGTACAGGAATTTATTCGGGTTCTTGCCGAGCATGATGTGCGCAATTTCATCGTGGGCGGAGAGGCCGTTATTTATCATGGACACGCCCGGCTCTCCAATGGGATCGATTTTTATTATGAGCCGACAATCGCAAATTCTGAAAAATTGTGGGATGCGCTGGACGAATATTGGGCAGGTGAGATGCCCGGTCTGAAATCGGCCGAAGGGCTTCGCATTATCGGGGCAACGGTCCTGTACGGTTATCCTCCCAATCAAATCGTCCTTTACAACTCCATGACGAACGTTTCTTTTGACGAGGCATGGGATGCGAAAGTGGAAGAGAGCATCCGGATACGTGGGAAAAAATACACCGTTTATTTTATAGGATTGGAAGATCTGATCAAAAACAAAGCCGCCCTCAAACGTGACATTGACAAGGAAGATTTAAAATACCTCAAAGCTCTCATCAAAAAATAGCTTTCCTTAGATAAGCTCATCCCTCGATCCCAATATGTGTATTTGCCTGTCATCTCCTGTGTTATAATTTAATCGGGAAATAAAGGCCGATGCGAAATCCGCGAGGACTTTTTTGTATTTTTTGTTGGCAATTCATTTTTTCTCTTCTTATCGTTCTTCTTCATCTTCCTGCATTAGCTCAGAATCAACCTGTCCGTGTCGTTAACCTCAAGGTTGTTGCGGACGAGGAATTCAGGGCTGTTGGAGATTGGCGTTTGGAGATCAACCGCTATGTTGCGAAGGCCTCTTCTGTTTTTGAGCAAAACTTCGGCATAAAATTCGAAATAGGGATCGTGGAAGACTGGAGTTCGGACAATATCAAGAAATCTGTCATCGACATTTTGAACGACTTGAGAAAAAGGATCTCGCTGGATGAGTATGACGCTGTTCTGGGATTCACCGGCCAACCCAGAACGGCTTATGGGATGGGGGGTGTTGCGTCCTATTTGAAGGGATATATCCTGGTCAGGAGATTGAAATCTCCTGAGATAATGGAAAGGATGATCGTTCACGAGCTGGGGCATCTATTTGGAGCGATAGACTTAGATGAATCGGGTTCGATCATGAGCCGGCAAAATCCGGGCCCAGCGTTCGATGATTTTTCCGAAAAGATCATTCGATTGAATAAAGAGAGGGATTTCAATATTTACGAATTCCCCTTATCCAATGACAAGCTGGATGAGGCCATCGACATCTATAATTCGCGGAAAGGGCAGATTCGAGGGGAAGTGGAGATTTATATCTTGCTAGCATCGATCTATTTGGAGAAGCAAGACTATGATGCCATGATGGAAGAATGCCTCCAGGCTTTGGAGATCGACCCTAACCTGCCCGATGCCTATCATCATTTAGGGATCGCTTACCGGAGGAAAGGGCAGCTCGACATGGCCATCGAACAATATGAAAAAATGCTCCAGATCCAGCCGAATCTTCCGGAGGTCCACTATAACCTCGGGATCGCCTACATGAAAAAAGAGGAGTACGAACAAGCCATACAGGAATATCAAAAAGCGATCGAACTCAATCCCTTTTATGCCAAGGCCTATTCCAATCTTGGATACGTCTATCTCCAACAAGGATCGGCGGATGGGGCGATCGCCCAGTGTGAAAAGGCCCTGGAATTGTATCCCCGTTTGGCAGAGGCTTTTTCGACCAAAGGATCAGCCCTCATCCTTCAAGGGCAATATACCGAAGCAGAAGTCTACTCCAGAACGGCCCTGGGCATCGATCCTGAACTGCCCGGTGCGCACAACAATCTGGGGACCGTTTACATGAATAAAAATAGGGTGGAACAGGCGATCGTTGAATTCGAAAAAGCCCTCCTGTTGGATCCCGAGTACACCCAGGCCCATTACAACCTGGGAAGAGTCTATTTATTGAGCGGGCAAGTCGATAAAGCGATCGATAAATTCAAGGAAGCAATTCGGTTACGCCCTCATTATTTAAAGGCGCATTCCAATCTTGCTTCTGCCTATCTGAAAAAAGGTATGCTGGCAGAGGCATTCGAGGAGTGCGAGCAAGTGCTGGCCATCGATCCGGATTATGCAGTGGCCCATGCCAATTTGAGTTATATCCACTTGATCGAAGGGAAAACGATTCAAGCCGAGGAAGAGGCAAAGCAAGCCATCTCCTTGGATCCCAGTCTGCCCCAGCCCCACAATATTCTAGGCCTATTGCTGGAAAAGGAAGAAAAGTTCGATGAGGCTCTGTCAGAATACCAGGAAGCCATTAACCTTGATCCTGAACATTTGGAGGCTCATCTGAACATCGGAAACCTGTATATGAAAAAAGAGGTCTTTCCCAAAGCCCTGGTCCATTACAAAAAGGTGATCGCTATCGATCCCGACAACGCCCAGGCCCATAACAATCTGGCGGTGATCTACTACCGACAGGAACTGTACGAAAAAGCTTGGACACACCTCCAAAAGGCCGAAGCCGCCGGTCTCCAGGTCCACCCCGGCTTTAAGGAAGAATTGAAAAAGAAGATCAAAGAATAGGATGGTTCAATTTTTTCACACTATGTAAACCTTAGGGAATTATTTGTCGTATTTCAATAAGGAAGGGAATATGAAATGAAAAAGCTGATAATCAACTCATTCGTACTTGTTTTTCTGTTTTCCGGTGTTGCCAAAGCTCAGGGTAGCGGTTTTGGACTGGGGATTATTCTGGGAGAGCCGACCGGTGTCAGCTTCAAAAGCTGGGTGGGAAGGCGGGAAGCGATCGATGTAGCTGTGGCCTGGTCGTTCGATGGGGAAGGAGCCATTCATATCCACGCCGATTATCTGTTCCACAATTTCCGCCTATTCAGAGCAGAAAAGGGACAATTCGTGCTTTATTATGGGATTGGAGCAAGAGTCAAAACAGTACACAGGACTCAGGTAGGAATCAGGATCCCTCTAGGACTCAGCTATCTGTTCGAAAGGGATCCGATAGAAATATTTTTCGAGCTCGGCCCTATCATGAATGTAACTCCCAAAACACTTTTTCGGATGACAACCGGAGTCGGCGTCCGTTATTATTTCGATTAGCAAAGAACCGTCCTTATTCAATATTTAGACTACTCTGGGCAGATTTTGTATCCATAATCTTGGAAATGCCGGTCAAAAGCGAAGGCCTTCCGGACTCCCGCTCGACGCATGACCTCGAAACTTACGCAATCGACAAGGCTCAATGTGCGCCGGTCTGCCATTAAGTGAGCACTGACAGCAGCCGAATGAACTTCCTTGGTCACCCAGATGATACGAAGAATGGGAATAATATCCTGCTCAAAGACGTGGACGGCCTCCATCCCAAACCTCCGATGGATTAAGGCTGATGTTTCAACCAGGATGTAATTATGGCACAGCAATACGTCTCCTCCACTGATGATCCTTGCCCAAAAAGATTTGGCTGCCTTGTGATTTTTGTCACTTCTATCCAGAACGGCGAGGAAAGCACTGGTGTCAACAAAGATATTCATAAGGTCACCGAGTCTTTTTTTTGTCACTCTGAGGTGCAATCACTTTATAGGAATCTTCAAGATGCTTATCATGGTTTGTAGAAAGATCTGAGATGCCCGATCGAAAAAGCCCGGCTGCCGCAAGAGCTCTCCGACGCTGTTCTTCGTGATCGATGATATCCTGTGGAACTTCTTTTTTATATTCCTCGGATTCTTCCTTCACTCCTGACGGCCGCACAAATTCTGTCTTCCAGGACAGGATAGCGTCCCGGATGAATTGGCTTCTGGTCCATCCCGACTTGCGTCGCAAGGCCTCGAGCTCCTTGAATGCCTCCTCAGGCATGCTGACTGCGAACTTAATTGTTTTGCTCATGGCTGCTATGCTCAGTATGAAAAAATCATACCTCAGTATGAAATATTATGGGCGCTTTGTCAAGAACAAAAAAACAGCAAGAGAAAATAGAACCGTCCCCTTTTCTTTGACGTTAGCATGGAGCTGTGGTATATGTTTGATAGAAAATGGGTGAGACAGGAGGGTACCCATGTTGGCAAAGAAGAGTCCGGATATCACATCTTCAGAAATAACTCCCAAGAAGCTCTACATGAACCGCCGCAAGTTCATTGTCAGTTCGGCTGCAGTAGCCGGATTGGGACTCATAAAGCCAGGATCACTTTTTTCGTCTCAAGATCAGCAAGTAGTAAAACTAAAGGTTGCCAAAAAAGGGGAATACACGGTCGATGAAAAACTGACTTCGTATGAAGAGGCTAAAGGATACACCAATTTTTATGAATTTTCCACCAGCAAAAGAGAGACGATAAGACTTGCTAAAGATTTCAAAACCCGCCCTTGGGAAGTTTCAGTCGAGGGAGAGGTGAAAGAGCCTTTAAAATTTGCAATCGATGAGATCATCGATATGTTTCCTCTCGAGGAACGTGTCTACCGCTGGCGTTGTGTGGAGGCATGGTCCATGGTTATTCCCTGGATCGGATTTCCTCTTTCCGAGTTCATCAAAAAATGCGGCCCCACTTCCGATGCCAATTTCGTGGAGTTCACCACGATATCCGACCGCAAGCAGATGCCAGGTCAGAGGACTGAAGTGCTCCCCTGGCCCTATGTGGAGGGACTCCGGATGGACGAGGCCATGCACCCGTTGGCCATACTTTCTGTCGGGATGTATGGAGAAGTCCTTCCCAACCAGAACGGTGCACCTTTAAGGCTTGTCATTCCTTGGAAATACGGGTTCAAAAGCGCGAAATCTATCGTGAGGATCCTGTTCAGGAAAAGGATGCCTAGGACCGCCTGGAATAAACAAATTCCAGCATGGTATGGCTTTTATGCCAATGTGAATCCCGATGTAAGTCCTCAGGCCTGGACACAAAAAACAGAACGAAGGATAGGGGAGGAAGGAAGGCGTCCGACCCTGATGTTCAACGGCTATGCAGACGAAGTCGGCTCTCTCTATTCCGGAATGGATCTTATAAAATATTATTGATATCTTGGTCATCGCTTTAAAACAAATGGCGGCAGATGATCCGGTAGAGATCCCGATCGATGGGGTGCTGGATCTGCACACATTTCATCCCAAAGAGGTGAGGGATCTCGTGCCTGAATATCTGAGAGAGTGCCGCAGCCAGGGAATTTATCACGTCCGGATCATCCACGGCAAAGGGACCGGAACACTCCGGGAGATCGTACACAGCATTCTTGAAAAAGATCCTCACGTCCTACGCTTCCAGACTGCCCTGTATGATGGAGGGAATTGGGGTGCTACCGAAGTCGATCTGCATCGCGAATAAATCACATATTGCATTTTTCTTTTTGACTTGATATTCTTTTACCGGAATAAGGAGGGATTAGCATTCGTACGACTAATAGTAAAAGCTGCAATATTTTATTATTTTGCCGAGGACAATGAAAAAAAAGTCTGCAAAAAAAGAAGTAACTAAAAAGAAACCTCCTAGCAAAAAGCCTGCTAAGAAAAAACCGGAAAGAAAAACATCAAATGAGCAAAAGCCTCATTTGGCGAAATGTCCTGACTGCGGGCACGAAAATCCCATCGATGCGATCTATTGCGGCCAGTGCGCCAATATGATCATCCTGAAACGCTATGAGCATCAACCTCCACCGGAACCTAGCCCCGAGCCTCCTCATGAACCGGAAGAGGAACCCGCCGATCTCACCAAGACCATAGAATCCCCTACCGACGAGCTGGCCACGGGGAGCACTTTTGCCAATCGATACCAGATCATCGAAGAGCTGGGTAAGGGAGGCATGGGCCGAGTTTACAAAGCTCTGGACACAGAGATCGATGAGAAGGTCGCCATCAAACTCATCCGGCCTGAGCTTGCGGCCGATGAAAAAATGATCCGGCGCTTCCGGAAGGAGCTCAAAACCGCTCGACAAATATCCCACAAACAGGTATGCCGGATGTATGATATCGGGGCCAAAAAAGGAATTCGTTATATCACGATGGAATACGTCTCGGGTGAGGACCTGAAGAGCTCCATGAAAAGAATGGGGCAGTTCACCGTGGGAAAGGCCGTGTTCACGGCCAAACAGATATGCGAAGGACTTGCCGAAGCCCACAAGCTGGGGGTCGTGCACCGGGATCTAAAGCCCCAGAACATCATGATCGATGAATTCGGCAACGTGCGGATCATGGACTTCGGGATCGCTCTTTCCCTAAAATCGGAGGACATCACTAAACCGGGTGAAATAATCGGGACACGTGTTTACATGTCACCGGAACAATCAGAAGCCAAAGATGTCGACCCTAGGTCGGATATTTATTCTCTCGGCCTGATCCTGTACGAAATGCTGGCCAACAGGCTGCCCTTCGAGGAAGATATCCCGTTGAGTGTTGCCACGAAACATATGGCCGGGCCGCTCAAGGGCCCGAGAGAATATAATCCACAGGTTCCCGAGGATCTGAACCGTTTGATTCTCAAATGCCTGGAAAAGGATCGGGAAAAAAGATACCAGAACGTGGAAGACCTTTTCGCAGATCTGGATAAAATCGAATCCGGGATTTCCACAACGGATAGGATCGTGCCTGAAAAGATTCTTTCCACGACAAAAGAAATAACCGTCAGGTTCGATCTACAAAAGTTCATGATCCCTGCCTTGATAGGAGTGGGTGTTATTGTGGTAGCCATTCTGATCTGGCAGATTTTTTTAAAGAAAGGGCTTTCCATTCCGGAGGGCAAGCCGTCGCTGGCCGTCATGTACTTCAAGAACAACACGGGAGATGCGAATCTCGACCACTGGAGGGAGATGCTCGCAGATTCTTTTGTGGCCGACCTCAATCAATCCAAATACGTCGACGTGCTCAGCAGCGAAAATATTTTCCAGATTCTGAAGGATTTGAAACAGCTAAAGGCCAACACGTATTCCTCGGATATTTTAAAACTGGTGGCATCCCGGGGAGGAGTCAATCACGTCCTTGTGGGAGACTATGCCAAGGCAGGGGAAACCATCCGCATCCATGTCAACTTGATAGATGTCAGGCGGAACAAAACCATCGCGACGGAAACGGATGAAGGGATCGGGGCAGAGAACATTTTTGCGATGGTGGACAGGCTGACGAAAAAAATCAAGGAGCGGTTCGATCTCACAGACGAACAGATTGCCAATGATTTGGATCGAGAAGTCGCCCAGATCACCACGAGCTCGCCAGATGCTTTTCAATATTATGTGGAAGGGAGAAGGGAGCACATCGAAGAGGAATACCGACAGAGCATCGCAACGATGGAAAAAGCAGTGGCTATTGATCCCGAATTCGCCATGGCTTACAGGTCTATGGCAGTGAGCTACGGGAATTTGGGTCTCTCTTTCCAGCGGAAGGAATATCTCCAGAAAGCCTTGGAGTTGACTGAGAGACTGTCGGAGAAAGAGCTCTACCAGATCCAAGGAGATTTTTTCTCTGATTCAGAGGAGACCCATGATCAGGCAATAGAAGCATACACCAGGTTGCTTGACCTGTATCCTGACGACACGACCGCCCGCCATAATCTCGCAGTAATCTATTTTGCTATCGAAGATTGGGACAAGGCTCTGGCACATCTCGAGAAATGTGTGGAAGCGAAGACAGAATTTATCGCCACCTATTATGCCATCGCCGATGTCCGCATGATGAGGGGAGAATACGATAAGGCAGAAGAAATTCTAAGATATTATTTGGAGAATGTGTCCGATAATTCATCGATCCATCAATATCTGGTATTCAATTACATTTGTCAAAGGCAATTTCAAATCGCACAAGCCGAGTTGGACATAGCCGTTCCCCTAGCCCCGACACATCGGCGAAGTTATTATCTGAAAGGTGTATACCACACATTGACCGGAACTTTTATCGAAGCAGAAAAGGATTTTCCGAAAGCCGCTGAGGATCCAGAACCCGCCGGAACTTATTTTGGCTATTACGGACTGGCGAATTTGTTGCTTACGCAAGGCCGTCTCAAAGATTCGATAACCAAACTAAGGGACATTATTTCATTCGCTCAAAAATTCGGTGTTACATGGGTGGAATCCCAGGCCCGATCGATACTGGGCTATCAACTGATGGCTGTAAACCGCAACCAGGAAGCTTTGAGAGAATTCGACAAGGCTTGGGAAGTGGGGGCAGCGGAGCAAAGACAGGATTTGCAGAGGCTGGCCTTACACTACAAAGGGCTGGCTTATCTGGGAATGAAATCGCGGACCAGGGCTTTGCGAACAGCCGAAGAGCTCAAAACCGCCATAGAAGGCTGGACTCATAAAAAAGAAATAAGGCGCTACCATCATTTAATGGGTTTGATCGAACTGGATAGAAAGAAATACCCGGAAGCGATCGAACATCTGGAGACAGCGCTGGCCCTTCTGCCTTTTGAATGTTCGGTTTGGGTTGAAGGGCATATTCAGAATAACCATGCTCTTTACATGAATTCCTTGGCTGAGGCCTACTACCAGTCAGGGGACTTGAAAAAAGCCGCCGAGTATTTTGAAAAAATAACGCAATTGACCACAGGCCGTCTTTACTTCGGAGATATTTATGCCAGAAGCTTTTATACATTGGGCCGAATTTACCAGCAATTGGGAGATAAAACCAAAGCTGAAGACAACTATAATAAATTTTTAGCCCTCTGGTTCAACGCGGATGCGAACATATCCGAAGTCGGCGATGCCCAGCGTCGTCTTTCCGGACTCAACAGATTGCCTTAATAGTGAAATTGATAATATTTTTTTAAGGATTTGAGTCCAAAATAGGAGGTTAGTCTATGTATGCACGTGTAACATCGGCCCAGATAGATCCGAAAAATATCGAAGAATTTACCAAAATATACCGGGAAAGCGTTGTTCCTGCAGCAAAAAAACAAAAGGGATTTCGGGGCATTTCTTTGATGTTCGATCCCAAAACAGGGGATGGCTTGTCCATCGGCTATTGGAAAAGCGAGGAAGATGCCATTGCCACGGAAAAAAGCCTTTTCTACCAGGAACAAGTCGCTAAATTCATCCCCTATTATGTCAAGCATCCCATCCGGGATGGTTATGAGGTCCTGGTTCATGAAAAATAATTAAATGAGGGAGGGATGAGTTATGTTTGCACGCACCACAACCATGCAACTCAAGATCGCTTTCATCGATGATGCTTTAAAGGTGTACAACAACAGCATCGTTCCTGCCGCTCGGTCGCAAAAAGGATTGATAGAATTGACTTTTCTGTTGGATAGAAATTCGGGAAAGGCTATATCGATGGCCATTTGGGAATCCGAAGAGGATGCCAAAGCCAATGAGAAAAGCCATTATTACCAAGAACAGTTGGTCAAGCTGATGAGTTTTTACGCCAATCCTCCTATCAAGGAAGGATTCGAGGTCTTGTTTAAAAAGTGATCTGAATTAATACCTTTCAAGCGCGTATCCATCCAATTCTTTCAACATTGCATGGAGGGTGGGTTGGCTTGCCTTTTGGTATTTCTTGTGATATTCCATGTACTCGATGGAGGACTCTGATGAAACGCACGCTTCCTATTTTCGTGATTTTTGCATTGGCAACGTCTTTTCTCTGCGCTCAACTGCCGGACATAGGCCAAAAAACATCCGGAATGAAATCGTACCCGGGATACTTCCCCTTTTACTGGGATGCGGATGCCGGAAAGATTTGGCTGGAGATCGATAAATTCGACACTGAATTTTTGTATGTGAGTTCCTTACCGGCAGGGCTTGGGTCCAACGACATCGGGCTCGATGGACGTCAGCTCGGACAAACCCACATCGTCAAGTTCCATCGTGTCGGTCCTAAGGTTTTGATGATCGAGCCCAACTACTCATTTCGAGCACTTAACGATGATGAAGACGAGAAAAGGGCCGTCGAAGAAGCTTTTGCCAAATCCGTTATCTGGGGTTTTAAAGCCGAAGCTGAGAGCGATGGCAAGGTGCTTGTGGATGCAACCCTATTTTTAATGGAGGATGCTCACGGGGTCGTTCAGAGACTCCAGCGCGCCAATCAGGGCAGTTTCAGAGTCGATATGTCTCGGTCGGCTATCCATTTGCCCCGGACAAAAAACTTCCCGAACAACACAGAGTTCGATACCATATTGACTTGCACAAGCCAAAATCCCGGGATGATGCTCCGGCAGATCGTACCCGATCCCGGAGCCATAACGGTACGTCAGCATCACTCCTTTATCAAGCTTCCCGATGATGGTTATGAGCCCCGCATTTATGATCCCCGATCCAATTTTGGGAGCATGAGTTACATGGATTTTTCCGCACCGATCGATCGATCCATCATAAAGAGATTTATACCCCGTTTCAGATTGGAAAAAAAAGATCCGAATGCGAAGGTGAGCGATCCTGTAAAGCCGATCATATATTATGTCGATCCTGGAGTGCCAGAACCCATCCGGACTGCTTTGTTGGAGGGTGCCAGTTGGTGGGATGAGGCTTTCGAAGCCATCGGCTACAGGAATGCTTTTCAGGTCAAGGTGCTGCCTGAAGGGGCAGATCCGATGGATGTGCGGTACAACATGATCAACTGGGTGCACCGTTCCACTCGAGGCTGGTCCTATGGTGGAGGTGTGCAAGATCCCCGGACAGGAGAAGTCATCAAAGGACATGTGGCCCTGGGATCTCAGCGTCTTCGCCAGGATTTTTTGATCGCCCAAGGATTGGTGGCTGATTTCCAGGAAGGCAAGGAATCGACCGAGGAGATGGTGGAATTGGCCTTGGCACGTATCCGCCAGCTGTCCTGCCATGAAGTGGGCCATACGATCGGTTTGGGCCATAACTATGCCTCCAGCGTCAATGAACGAGCGTCTGTGATGGACTACCCCCATCCGTTGATCAAGATCAAACCGGATGGAACACTCGATCTATCCGATGCCTATGCCACCGGCATTGGCGAATGGGACAAGGTCTCGGTTGCCTACGGATACCAGGATTTTCCGGATGGCGTGGATGAAGAGAGGGAACTGAAAGCTATTCTCGACAATGCTTTTTCCAGCGGGCTTTTTTACCTTGCCAGTCAGGATGCAGGGCCCTCCAGTGCTCATCCCCTGACGGCTACTTGGGACAACGGAAAACATCCGGTAGACGAGCTGGAGAGAATGATGAAGATCCGTGCCATTGCCCTTGCTGGATTTTCAGAAAACCGGATTCCGATGTGGGCGCCGATGGCCACGCTGGAAGACGTGTTGGTCCCGGTGTATCTTTTCCATAGGTACCAGGTCGAAGCTGCTGCCAGTTGTTTAGGCGGGCTTTACTACAATCACAGGCTGCGCGGGGATGTGCAGAAGGATCCGGTCATCGTTGCGCCGGAAGAGCAACAAAGGGCCTTGGAAGCACTCCTCCAGACCATCTATCCGATGTATTTAGCCATCGATGATAAAATACTGGACCTCATTCCCCCGCGTCCCCCTGGATACAGGCAAACCCAAGAAATGTTTCCTGGGTATACCGGATTAACGTTCGATCCTTTGGGAGCGGCCGAAGTGGCTGCCAATCTGACCATCCAGTTGATTCTCAACCCAGAGAGGGCTGCCCGGTTGGTGGACTATCATTCCAGGGACAAAAAATATCCCGGATTCGGAGAAGTTTTGGATCAAGCTATCGCCTTTACGTGGAAGTCACCATACAAGTCGAGAAAGTTTGCAGAGATTCAGCGGGTGGTCAACAGCGTTCTTCTTTACAACATGATGAGCTTGGTCGCCTATGAAAATAATGCCCCTCAGGTGAGGGCCCTGGCCTTCATGAAGATGGAAGAGCTTAAGAATTGGCTGAAGTGGCAATTGAACGTGAGAAAAGATGGGGAATATTTGGTCACTGATCCTGATCAGAGAGCTCATTTTTTATATGCCATCGGAAAGATTGAGCTTTTTCAAAAAGATCCGTCGAAAATAACGCTGCCTGCGCCGATGTCTGCACCTCCTGGGGCACCCATCGGCATGTACGACTGAGCATGACCGTGCCCGCTCGCCTCCGGATGCCTTCCTCTTCAACTTACTTGCCTGTTTAAGAAATATGACGAATTTGGAAATATTCGTTTAAGTAGAGATAACTGAGATAAAAAGGAGAGAGAATGATAAAAAAAGAATGGCCGAGAAGGGATTTCTTGAAAACATTGTTGGCAGGGGTTCCTATGCTTGCCCTGGATTGGGAATCTTTCCCAAGAGGAAAGAGCAGGCTCCAGGATGACTCAGAGTTCGACGCCGTGATCATCGGATCGGGACTGGGCGGTTTGAGCTGTGCGGCAGCCTTTGCCCGGCAGGGATTCAAGCCTTTGGTTTTGGAGCAACATTACGTCCCAGGGGGGTATGCTTCGACATTCAAGAGACCGGGAGGATTTGTTTTCGATGTGTCCCTTCACTCCACGACAGTCGGTCAGAGAAATGGTGTTTGGAACCTCATCCCAGGATTTCCCGAGATCGAAGATGTCGAGTTCGTTCCCCATCCCTATCTTTACCGGGCCATTTTTCCTGATTATGATTACCGCGTTCCTCAAAGAGATCCAAAAAAATACATGACCAAACTGATCGAATATTTTCCTGAGGAAGAAAAGGGGATTCAGGGAATTTTCGAGGACATGGAAGGCCTTTCCTCGGATATCAATAGGTACTCCCAAGCAGGCGGGCAGGCCGATTTGAGCCGTTTTCCCAAAGACTTTCCTTACCTATTCAAAAGTTACACCAAGACCTGGGGAGCACTGGCGGATACCCGGATAAAAAATCCTAAATTGAAAGCGCTTGTTTCCTCATTGTGGGGCTATTTTGGCCTTCCCCCATCCAAGCTCTCTAGCTTTTATTACGCTTTACCCACCATCGGGTATCTCAACGGCGGTGGATATTACCCGAAGGGAACGTCACAAAAGATCAGCGACGCTTTGGTGAAATTCATCGAGGAAAGGGGAGGAAAGGTTAAACTCAAATCCAAAGTTGAAAAAATCCTATTGAAAAACCATGCAGCTTACGGAGTAAAGACAGCAGAGGGGACTGAATATACCGGAAAGGCCGTGATATCCAATGCCAATGCCTACGATACTTTCCTTAAAATGATGGATGACAAGGAACACTTAAAGGATTATGTGGCGAAGTTCGAGGAATACAGTGTCAGCCTGTCAAGCTTCCAGGTTTTTCTGGGATTAAAAAAAGATCTTGTGGGTGAACTGGGAATCGAAGACAGCGAAATATTTTTCTCGACAACTTACGATGATGACGCCATCTACAGGGCCTATCTCGAAGCGGATGTGGAAAATTCAGGTTATGGATTGATGTTGTATGACAATGTTTACAAAGGGTATTCTCCTGAGGGGAAAAATACCGTCAATATCCTTGTGCTCCAGGGCTATTCTCACTGGGAAAAATATGAAAAAGATTACTGGGACGGGAATAAAAAAGATTACCGAGCAGAAAAGGAAAGAATGGCGGACATCTTGATCCAAAAAGTAGAAGAGAGAATGCTTCCTGGATTGTCAGAGGCGATCGAGATAAAAGAGATCGGAACTCCCCTTACCAATGTGCGATACACGGGTCATTATCGAGGGGCCATATACGGATGGGACCAAACCATGAACAACACAGGGCCGAATCGCCTGCCGCATTCCACACCGATCGAAAATCTTTATCTGGCTGGTGCATGGACCCAACCGGGTCATGGATACGGCGCCGTGATCCCCAGCGGCCTCCAGTGTTTTGCAGAAATCATGAAAAAATGGAAGGAGACAGAATGACATTATCGAGACGAGAATTTTTCAGGATCGGCGGATTATCGATCGAAGGTATCGGGTTTCGGACCTGAATACAAGAGTTTTGCCCACCGCCTGGGACATGGGATCGGGATGGAAGGACACGAATATCCTTATTTAGTTAGGGGGAACAGGCTCAAATTGGAGCCCGGTATGACCTTTTCCAACGAACCGG
>CAZIDF010000012.1:27114-106674 GCA_964538085.1 uncultured Eubacteriales bacterium
TAGACAAACCGTTCGGTAACTGATCGAATATAAAAATTATAGAATAAATTCCAGTTGGCTGTCCTGCCCTTTGCTGATCCTTTCGTAATGGTCAGGAAAATTCATCAAGAGAAAGAGGCTCGTCTTTGCTACCATTTTTTTCATGACCTTTTCTTCGATCTGCTGGATAGACTCGGCTACTTCCAGGACAGCGTTGATCTCCGTTGGCCTCATGACCACGATCCCATCATCGTCTCCAAAAATGATGTCTCCTGGGGAAACAGAGATCCCGCCACAATTGACAGGGATTTGGGTCTTGAATATGTGGGATGCGCCTCCAGCCATCGGTGTTTGGTATCGTGCATACACCGGGAACTGGATTTTTCGGATCTGTCTGACGTCCCGACAGCCTCCGTCGATGACCATGCCAGCGAGCTTTTTTTTCTGCGCTTCTGTGGCGAACATCTCTCCGGCAAAAGCGATCTTGTCCCCTTCGGCATCGATAACCAAGACCTCATCCTCCTGGGCTTCTTGGAGGGCTTTGATGACCGTAAGAAAATCGCTCCGGCAGTGTACGGTCCGGGCAATACCGATCATTTTTATGCCATCGAATACGGGCCGAATTGCAGGATCCATAACACGAAATGTTTTGGTCGCATCACAGATACAAGCTGTATCCAACCGGACCAGTCTTTTTTTTAATTTTTTGAAATCCATGCTTTCTCCCTTCTTGAGATTTGTCTTTGCTTATGAGTAAAGATAAGTTTATCATATTGCCTGAATTATTCATAAAAAATGCAGATACATTTTTTCATTACGACAAAACCAGAAATTTTCCCTGATTTTGTTGTAAATCCTGAGATTTTTTTTATAAAGAAATGGTATTTTAAATTCATCTGCATTTTTTACCCTTCAGGCGAGCCAATATTGCTGGGCGGGGTGGGTTGGCGGCTTCGTTGTAATCCATTCGCAGTATTCAAATACAGCTTCATGGGCCACTTCCTTGCATCCTTTTCTGCTAGGGTGGGGTGGAGGGTTTTGACTCGTGAATAATCCAGATTTGTATTAAAGAAGGAAATGGTGTGGATAGTTTTGTGTTTGTCTGGAGAAATTTAGGATGAAAAAACAAGAAAGAAGGTATGACATCGACTGGTTGAGAGCCCTTGCCATGTTTTCCGTTTTCCTTTTTCATTGCGCAAGATACTTCGACAATGAGGGCTGGCATGTCAAAAATCCTCAATTGAGTTTCGGTTTTTCCGTTTTTGTGGGCATCCTAGTCCAGTGGATCATGCCGATTTTTTTTGTTTTGTCGGGTATGAGTTCTAGATTTGCGCTGAACTTCAGGCCTGCCGGACAATATTTAGGGGAAAGATTCAAGCGATTGTTCATTCCCCTTGTTTTTGGGATATTCATTCTCATTCCCCCTCAGGTGTATATAGAACGGTTTACCAATGGCCAGTTTAGTGGTTCATTTTTTCAGTTCTACCCTCACTATTTCGATGGCTGGTACGGCTTTGGTGGAAATTTTGCTTGGATGGGACTCCATCTGTGGTTCCTTCTCATTCTTTTTTCTTTTTCCTTGTTGACCCTGCCCTTGTTGCTTTTTCTAAAAAAGGAAAGGACTGGCCGATGGGTCCATGCTGCTTCGACTTTTTTTGAAAAATCCGGTGCGATCCTTTTGTGGACGCTTCCTTTGACGCTCATGGAATTTCTTTTTCATCCCGAAGGACTGGGGCAACGCAACTTTGGGGGGTGGAATGTATTTGTCTATTTGGTGTTTTTCCTGTTTGGATACTTGCTGGCATCCGATGAGAGATATAAGCGGTCCGTGGAAAAACAAAGGGTGATTTTCTTAGGCCTGGCCGCAGTAACGACTCTCATCGGATTTTGGCTCAGGCGATCCGGGTATTATCCGTCCTTTGGGAGCATCGATTATTTTTGGATGTCCCTTCTGCGGACCTTCAATTCCTGGGCTTGGGTGCTCGCTATCCTGGGCATCGGGAGCAGACATCTCACCTTCGAGAATCCATTATCGAAATATACCAGAGATGCTGTTTTGCCTTTCTATGTCCTTCACCAGAGTGTGATCGTCGTCTTTGGTTATTTTCTCATGAATTGGAATGCCGGAGTGATGCTGAAATATCTCGTTCTCAGCACGGTTTCTTTCATCAGCATCATCCTGATCTATGAATTTTTGATCAAAAGATTTGGCCCCCTCCGATTCCTTTTCGGGATGAAACAGAAAAAATAACATGCTTCTTAATTGACTGGCTTGACACCCTCATATCGATCCAGTATTTGAGTTATAATTTGGCTGGGAGAATGGATATGTTGAGTCGTTCAAAGGTAAGTTAAGAGATGAGTTGCTGAATGACGAGATCTTTGATACGTTATTAGAAGCACGAGTTATAGGCCACCGGTTCCAGAAGCTTTTGAGCTGTTTTTATATTGTTTAAAAAGGACTAAAAAAGCTAAAAAGGTAAGCATGCGCCAGAAGGTTTTTTATGTAATGGTCCTTGTCGGAGTGCTCCTTCTATCCGCCACCGTTAAGCCCTGTGCCGGACAAAATCGGGGGGCTATTATTTTTCACCTGGAAAACGATATTTTCGCAGGCATGGACAGGTATTACACCCACGGCGCTAAATTGACCTGGATCTCCCCGGAAAAAACGGCGAGTCCATCCGATACTTTGGCCCGCAGTGCGATTTCTTTATCCATCGGACAAAGCATCTATACGCCCTACGATATAGAAAGGAAGGACTTAATCGAGGATGACCGCCCTTACGCAGGCATATCCTATTTTACCCTAGCCCTGCATCAAAAAAGAGATCTCACCATGGACACTTTTGAATTCTTGTTGGGGATTGTCGGACCCAGTTCTCTCGCAGCCCAGATGCAAAGGTTTATCCACAGCCTTTACCGAGGCACGCGACCCCAGGGATGGCCGCATCAATTGAAGGATGAGATCGTTTTTGATCTTGTCTTCGACAAAAAATGGCGGATTTTTCGGTCTGGCAAGGGGAAAAAAATAGAATTCGATTTGATCGGTCACATAGGCGGAAGCCTGGGAACCATGATGACCGCAGCCGCCACAGGATGGCAATTCCGCTTCGGCTCGAATATTCCCATGGATTTTGGGACCTTTCTTCTTCGTCCAGGGGGGGAGAGCGGCATTATTTTTAGTGAGCAGAGCAATCCCCGCGCAAATACAAAACTCTCGGGTATCCATGGCTTTTTCTATTTGGTCGGGCATGCCGTGTACCGGAATATCTTCCTGGATGGCAACACTTTTAAGGAAAGTCACCGTGTGGATAAGTATCCATTTGTGGGGGATATCGTTTTAGGTTTTGTGATCAACAGAAAACGATTCAGATTCAGTTATGCCTATGTGTACCGAACAAAACAGTTCAAGACTCAAGCCAAACCGCAAATATTCGGCGCTATCAACATTTCCTACGTTTATTGATAGGATTAGAGATTGATTCCATTGCCGACTTTGCATATGATGGTATTTTCCCATGCTTTTTTATCTATCCCGCATATGTGCGATCTTAAATTAGGAGGATTCACAGCATGAAAAGTATTCCTGAAGTTTTGCAGGATATTTTATCCTTGACATCCAAAGGATTGGTCCGTTCCGAAATTCGAGAACTTTTGAAACTGACAAGACAACCAGGAATTATTTCTTTTGCCGGAGGCCTCCCCTGTTCTGGGCTATTTCCGATCGAAGAAATGAAGGACATCGTCCGTACCGTTTTGGACAGAGAGGGGGAAATTGCCCTGCAGTATGGTCCCACCGAAGGGGATGGCCGGTTGATCGAGTTTTTGGCAGTATGGATGAAAGAGACAGAAGGAGTGGATGTCGACAAAGATAATATATTGGTCGTATCCGGATCCCAGCAGGCTTTGGACCTGATCGGCAAAATATTCATCGATCCTGGAGATCCTATCATCATCGGGCTGCCTTCTTATTTAGGAGCCATTCAGGCTTTCAAAAGCTTCCGTGCAAACATGGTGGGGGCACGCTTGGATAAACAGGGAATCAATGTGGATACGGTCGCCGATATCTTGAGAACCTACACGGCTAAAGCCCAGAAGATAAAGTTTATCTATGTCGTGCCTGATTTCCAAAATCCCTCCGGGGTGACCATATCCCTGGAGCGCCGGAAGAGGCTTTTGGAATTGTGCTATGAATATGGAGTCGTTCTCGTCGAGGATAGCCCCTATCGTGATCTGAGATTCGAGGGTGAACCCATCCCTATGATCAGAACCTTGGATAAAAATGGATATGCTTTTTCCCTGCATACATTCTCGAAACTCCTGTTTCCAGGAACACGGTTGGGTTGGATCGTTGCCGATAAGGCCATACAGGAAAAGCTGACTATGGCTAAACAGCCCACAGATCTCTGTACTTCGCCGCTCAATCAATCCATCGTCTACGAGTTTTGCCGGCGCGGTCTCCTCAAACCCCATGTATCCAAAATTGTCGACCTTTACAGGAAAAAGAGGGATGTTATGATCAATGCCCTGGAGGAGTACATGCCCAAGGGGGCGGGAATCGATTGGACCCATCCCGAAGGAGGGCTTTTCCTTTGGCTAACCTTGCCAGAAAATATGGACTCAGGGGAGATGTTTCCCAAGGCTGTCGAAAAAAAGGTTGCCTATGTTGTCGGATCCGCTTTTCATTTCGACCGGAGCGGTCAAAACACCATGCGGTTGAATTTTTCCTTTCCGACCGAAGAGCAGATCGATGACGGGATAAAGAGGCTGGCGGATTTGGTCAAACAGGAATTGAGCCAGACTTCGCTTTTTTAATCTGAATTATTCATAAAAAAATGCCGATGCCGACCCACGCCACCGCTGACCCAACCCTCTCTACTGTAAAGGATCGAGATGTATTTTGTAGGTTGGCTCGTGAATATTCCAGATTTAATTAACGTGATTAGGAGGTAGTATGTTATTCCGGAAAAAAACTCTGGGGTTATTTCTATCGATTCTGTTGATTTTTGTGGGGGCATCGGCTTTCGGACAATCCATCCCCACTCCGGAAAAATTCTTCGGTCATAAAATGGGTGCAGAAAAAAAACTGGCGCGCTGGGATAAGATCGTTGAATATATGCAACTTGTCGGGAAAGGGTCCGACCGAGTTACCGTTCAAGATGTCGGGAAAAGCACAGACGGGAATCCTTTTCTCCTCATGATCATATCTTCCCCGGAGAATCTTCACAACATCGAACATTACAAAAAGATCAACAAAAAGCTTTTCGATCCCCGGACGATCCCATCTGACAAGGAAGCCGAGGATTTGATCGAAGATGCGAAAATATTTGTGTGTGTCACCTGCAGCATGCATGCCACTGAGGTCGGGGCCACCCAGATGTCGGTCGAGATGGTCCACCGCTTGGCAACCGAAAAATCTCCTTATATGCAAAACATCCTGGACAACGTGGTTTTTCTATTGGTCCCATGTCTGAATCCGGATGGACAGATAATGGTGAAAGACTGGTACGATAAAACATTGGGGACACCTTATGAGGGATCCCCGATGCCCTGGTTGTATCATCCTTATGTCGGACACGACAACAATCGTGATGCCTACATGTTCACCCAAAAAGAGAGCCAGCTCATCGGGAAGATTATTTTCCAGGACTGGCTACCGGAGGTGTGGCTGGATGAACACCAAATGGGAAATTCCGGAGCACGCATTTTTGTGATGCCGGCTGACGATCCGATCAATCCCAACGTCGATCCTTTGATCTACCGCCACACCGGGCTTCTTGGTTTTGCTCAAGCCGCCGCTCTCGAAAAGGCAGGGAAGGAAGGCATCATATACGGACGGTCTTACACCTACTGGTGGCAAGGAGCCATGGGTTGGGCCGGCTGGTGGCACAACATGCTGGGCATGTTGACCGAATTGGCATCGGTCAGGGTTGCCAGCTCAGTCGTGCAGCAAAAAGCGGATCCCACCCAACCCCAGGCAGCTGATTCCGGGGGCAGATCCCGTGGACGGAATGATCGATCGAGCCAGGGCCCGATTCCTCCGCCCAGGGATACACAATTCCGGTCGCAGTATCCCCGACCTTGGTTAGGGGGGAAGTGGACGCTCCGTGACATCGTTGACTACGAGCTCATCTCCACCTTTGGCCTGCTGGAAGCGACAGCGAATCTTCGCTCCCAACTTCTCGAGGGCCTCTATATCGTAGGGAAACGCCAAATTGCTAAGGGAAAAAAGGGCGATCCTTTTGCCATCGTTATCCCCCAGGAACAGGCAGACCGGCCGACAGTTGTCAAACTGCTCCAGACCATGGCATACGGGGGAGTTGAAATCCATCAAGCGAGAAAGGACTTTACCGCAGATGGGATTTCTTATCCGGCCGACACCTATGTTATCCTGATGGCCCAGCCTTTCCGCGCTTATGCCAAGGACCTGCTCGAAGCACAGGATTATCCCAAGATCTCTCCCGCACCCGGTGTGCCGGCGCAACCTCCCTATGATGCGGCGGGCTGGTCGTTGGGAAAACAGATGGGAGTCGAGACGATTTTTGTCAAAAAACCCTTCGAAGCCGAACTCACAGAACTGAAACAAATAGTAGTGCCTCCCGGTAAGATCACCGGGACAGGCTCTCAATACATTCTGGACCACCGGCCGAATAATAGCCTTTTGGCCGTAAATCGTCTTCTCGAAAGCGGGCATGAAATTTTTTGGCTAAAGGAAGAGGTGAAGATCAACGGGAAAACATATGTTCCCGGTGCGATTGTCGTCCAGGGCAGTGGATTGGAAGAAACCATGAAAGAGCTATCTCGGTCACTGGGAATCGATGTTGTGGCTGCGGATATATCGACATCGGAGGCCATGCGTATTCGGGCCCCAAAAACAGCGCTTTACCAACCCTGGGGAGGTAACATAGACGAGGGATGGACACGGTGGCTCCTGGAACAAAATGAGTTTCCCTTCGCAACCATCCATCCGGAGGACCTCCGTCAAGGCAATCACTCGGATAAGTTCGATGTCATCATCTTTCCGGATATGGGAAAACAACAGATCATCTCCGGGCTGTCCGGAGATGCCACACCGCCGGAGTACAGGGGAGGTATCGAAAAATCTGGCATCGAATTTCTCCGGGCCTTTATCACTGGAGGAGGAACGGTCATCACGGTCGGCAGGAGTGCTACCCTGTTGATGGACGAATTTGCCGCTCCTTTTCGTGATGGCCTTCAGGGCGTTTCTCGAGAAGATTTTCTCTGTCCAGGATCCATCCTTCGTGTATTGGTGGACAATACACATCCGATCGCTTACGGGATGCCGGTTCAAGCCAATGCGGCCTTCTCCAATTCTCTTGTCCTCGAGCCTGTCCCCTCGTTTTCCACCATGGGCAGTTCGATCGTGGTGCGGTATCCGACAGGGAATATACTCCAGAGCGGTTGGCTCCACGGGGAATCCTACCTTTACAACAAAGTAGGATTGGCAGAAGTCAAGTTGGGGAAGGGACGCATGGTCCTGATCCCGATAAAAGTCCAGCATCGGGCGCAACCCTACGGAACATTCAAGTTGCTCTTCAACGCCATATTGACCTCTGCGGCTGATTGATCAAAAACATCGCCAATTCTCACACAATCCAGTGAAAGAGAGGAGAGGTCTTTATCGAGATTATTGTGCTTTACATGAAGATATAATTGATGTATTCAGGAATGTCATTTATAGAATGGTCAGGAGGGAGAAAAGAATGAATAAACGTGCTTTTTTAGCAATTGTCCTATTTTTGCTCATGTGCAGCCTATCTTCGGCTCAGATGACGCCTTGGTTTTACTGGACATTGCTCCCCGAGGAGCAGATGGATTATATCGTCGGGGAGGCTTCCGGCGAGGAGGCGTGGCATACCATTATGGAGACGGCCGGATATGTGCGAGACAGAAAATCGGATGAATATGCAGGGACATTCGTGGAGAGCCAGTACATTTATGATCAACTTAAACATTATGGGCTTCCGGGAGCTGAGATCGTCCGTTTTCCAGGGGGAACCACGTGGGACGGGGTCAAAGGCGAACTCTGGGAGATCAGTCCTTATCGTAAAAAGCTTGCCTCGTATAGAGACCTGGCGGCCATGCTGGCTTCTGGGAGTGCCGATACGGATGTCGAAGCCGAACTGGTGTGGGTGGGACTGGGAACCGAAGAAGAGATCACGAAAGCCGATGTGGAAGGGAAAATAGTCGTCACCGAAGGAAATCTCAGCAGTGTTTACAATGAGGCCTGCAACAAGCAAGGGGCCCTGGGAATTGTCGCCATCAGCACTGTCGGAGCTGACTGGGATCCGCTCCAGATGTCATTCCGCGGCATCGGAAGTCGCAGGAGCACGGATGAGGAGCCGGCGCCGAAATTCGGGTTCCAGCTTCCCCGAAGGGAGGGGAAGTTTCTCAAGGCCCGCTTGCTCCGGAATGAAAAGATCACCGTTCATGCTGTCGTTGAATCCAAAACGGAAAACTATGAAATGCAGGATGTGGTCTGTCATATCCCGGGTACAGATCCCAACGCGGGGGAAATCATCTTCTCGGCACATCTTTATGAGGGTTACATCAAACAGGGGGCCAACGACAACAAATCAGGAAGTGCAGGCATCTTGGAAGTTGCCCGCGTGCTGCATACGCTTATCGAAGAGGGAAAACTTCCCCGGCCGAAAAGGACGATCCGGTTTCTCTGGGGCCCGGAGTTTTCCGGTACAGGCCCTTGGGTTAAGGCGAATAAAGACATCATGGAAAAAACTTTGTGCAACATCAACATGGACATGGTGGGGGAGTGGCTGAGTAAACATCAGTCTTTCATGTGCCTGATGCGAACCACGTATGGAAATGCTCATTACATCAATGATGTGATGGAAAATTATTACCGATTCGTGGGAGAGGGAAATCGAGAGCGCATACAGAATAGGAGCGGGGAGGAAAGAGTGCCCTACCGGATCGTGGCTCCTTCCGGAGCGGATGAACCCTTTTATTATTCCATCGAAACCCATTATGGGGCATCGGATCATGAGGTCTTCAATGACTGGGGTGTGGGAGTCCCCGGTGTCATGATGATCGCCTGGCCGGATAAATGGTATCACTTATCCGGGGACAATGCGGATAAATCGGATCCGACGCAGTTGAAAAGGGTAGCGATTATCGGAGCGGCAGCGGCCTACACCATCGCCAATGCCGATGACAATATGGCCATCAAAATCGCAGGGGAAACGACCAGCAACGGTTCCCGCCGGCTCGGGCATAAGCTTGTGCTCGGACTGGAAATATTGAATAACGCGGAAGCCGAAACTTTGGCTCAATCCTACAAGCGAGCTTGCCTCCAGGTGGAAATGGCCATGATCAATGAAAAAGAGACTTTGGATTCAATCCTTGAGCTCGCGACGAATAAAACGGCTGTCGGTCAGTACATCGATCGGATGAAAAAAAACATCGATGCGATCGGAAAGTCCCTTCTTTCGGTTCTGCAGGCGCACATGAATGCAGCAGCCAACAGATTCGGGATCAAGCCGGTCCGGATTCAATTGAGCGAGTTGGAGAATAGGGCGGCCAGAATCATTCCCAAGCCGCTTGCCCTGATAAAAGAAAATGGATACCGTGCCTACAGAGATTTGATCGATCAAGTTCCGGAAGAGCAAACGGCCAAATACCCTTATGGAAGAGATGGAATTGCTAGCACGAGCGAACTTCAGTGTCTGATCAACGGCAAAAGAAGTGCCTTGGAAATCATGAACATGCTGGATGCTCAGTACGAGCAAAAATCCAACCTGGAAAGCATTATGAATTACCTGCAGGTCCTGAAGCTGGCCGGGCTTATCTCTTTTTGATCCCTCTGACCGCTCCTTCGATCAGGCGGTAGGCGGCCTGGAGAGAGAGTCCATCTTTGTCTCTTTCCCCGAAAGGCATCGAAGCGATGCCGATGGCCCCTGCTTTTTCGTGCTGGAACATCACTTCCAATGCCGCTGCCAGTTCATGACTCGTCGGGCCTTCAGGTGCGGTGAGGGGATGTCCTTTGACTTCGCTCGGGTCGAGAACGTCCATATCGATGTGGATATAAATGATTTCGGTGAGTTGACTCAGTCGCACCATTTGCCGGTTCAAATTCTCTGAGAGATTCCGGATATCCTCGACTGATATGTATTCGCATTGGGATCTATCCAGGAGTTCCTGTTCTAGGGGATCCACATCCCGCAGTCCGGCCATGACGATATATTTTGTCGGCAATGCCGGATCCAAACCTGCTTTCAAACGAAGCCGGGTCAGGCACATGCCTGCTGCAATGGCCACGGGCATTCCCCCGAGCATCCCGCTGAGGGTGGTCTCCGGTGTGTTGAAATCGGCATGGGCATCGATCCAAAAAAGGCCCACGCGGAGCGGTTTTTGCCCGGCCAAACCCTGTGACTGAAGGCTGCGGGAATCTTCCTGTGAGATCTGCCCTGGCTGTAGATGCTGGAGGCCGGCTAACATCCCCAACAAATCCGTGCAGTTGGTCAAAAGGCCTATGGTGAAAAACTCATCTTTTCCATTTTCGGCGATTAGTTTCCCCAAGTGCTTGCTTTCGAGGGCATCCTCGTTCCATTCGCCGTATTCTTGTTGTTCTTCAGGTGTCAATCGGACGGTTGAAATTTTGGCGACATCACAACCCAAATTTGCCAATCTGTCCAAAAGGCCGCTGCTTTCCAAAATCGCCGGGCCTTCGGTCCGGTTTTTCACGATGAATACCTTGATTTTTCCCTCAGCATTTTTGTCGTATTGAGCTGATGAGATGGGGATTCCCAAAACGAAAAGACCTAGAAAAAGGAAAAGTAATATTTTCAATTTCCTCTCCTGTCCTGAAGCATTGAAGTCCGATTGGGATTTATCACAGGTGCATAATTGTGTCAAATTTGTTAATCTTAAGGATGAAACGAAAATGAATACTGAACGAGCTAGAAAGGATGTTTTGGCGATCTTTCAAGCCGGTGTGAAAGCAGTCGACCCAGCTCAAGCCTTGCATGATCACATCAGACTTGAGGGAGATAGGTTATCGGTGGGAGAGAAAACCTATAATCTCTCCATCTACGATAATATATCTGTGATTGGTGCGGGGAAGGCCTCTGCAGCCATGGCTCGGGCCATGGAAAAGATCCTCGGCGGCAGATTGGATTCCGGCTTTGTCAACACGAAATATGGCCATGCTCTTGCCTTGGAAAAGGTTCAGGTCACAGAAGGGGGCCACCCTGTGCCCGATGAGGCCGGTTTTCGAGGCGCCCGACAGATCGTTCGGTTTCTCCAGCAAGTAGATGAAAAAGACCTTGTTTTTTTCTTGATTTCCGGTGGGGGTTCCGCGCTTTTGCCTTATCCGTACGAAGGATTGACTCTGGAGAATAAGCAGCATGTGACAAAAATACTGCTTGAAGCGGGAGCCAACATTCACGAGATAAACACGCTACGAAAACATCTCTCTCAAGTCAAAGGCGGGCGATTGGCCAAGATCGCGTACCCGGCCACTTTGATCTCCCTCATTCTTTCGGATGTGATCGGGGATGATCTGGACAGCATCGCCTCCGGACCCACTGTCCCCGACCGCAGTACGTTTCAGGACTGCTTGGATATCGTGGAAAAATACCAGATAGATAAAAGGCTGCCTTCGGTCGTTGTGGATCTTTTTAACAGGGGGATCCGTGGAGAGATAGAAGAAACACCCAAGCCGGGGAATCCTGTCTTCGAGCGGACTCAAAACCTTATAGTCGGAAGCAATATCCTGGCCGTCGAAGCGGCAAAAAAAAGAGCGGTAGATTTGGGATACAACGCGCTGATCCTTTCCTCATTTATCGAAGGGGAAACCAAGGATGTTGCCGGAGTCCATGCGGCGATCGCCAAAGAAATCTTGAGTTCGGACAATCCGATAGAGCGACCTGCGTGTGTGATATCCGGCGGAGAGACCACAGTCACCATTCGTGGCAAAGGGAAGGGCGGTCGAAACCAGGAGTTTTCCTTGGCAGGAGCGATGGAAATCGATGGCTTGGAAAATGTGGTTTTGCTGAGTGCTGGAACAGATGGGACGGATGGTCCGACCGATGCAGCAGGAGCGATCGCCGATGGATCGACCGTCTCGAGAGCTGTGAAGCTAAAAATGGATCCGAGCCGATATCTGCGCGAAAACGATTCCTACCATTTTTTCAAGGCCCTGGATGATTTGATCTTCACCGGCCCGACCCTCACCAATGTCATGGATTTGAGAATCGTGCTCGTGATCTAATGGTTAAGGTTTATTGATCGAGTATCTCGCTATCCCAAGGTCTAAGTTCCTCCGCATCTGACCAAGCCTTAACCCATTTGGGCATCCCTGGATTCCAATCCGGCATTCCCAATGCTTCCAATACTTTTTTGACGGGAACGAGTCCTTGTTTGCTTGTAATGCCTGCCCTCACCAGGGCAGAGGAATGGGTTTTTCCCTTCCGAACCGTGTATTGATGGAAATAGAACCAGCGGTCATCTGTCGCTACGATTCGCGTATGCAATCGGAATTGTTTGAATGCTTTCAGCCGGTGACGGTAACGAATGCTGGCCCCTGACACGGCAAACCCCCATTTTTTTTCGTGAACAGTCCGCAATAAACCCGTTCTCTGTGCCAAGTCCATTCGGCCCATGTCCATCACGGTCAGGTGCCTGCCGTTGTTCAATTCGGGATAAATATCTATGTCACCGATCAAAACAAACATCTTCAGAACGCTCTCGTCATCCAGATTCAATGAAGCTCCGAATTTCGCTTTGGTAAGGATTCCGAATAATCTTAAATAAGGATACATGTCTTCATCATGATAAAGGACGCTAATCTATTGGGCAAGAGACTTTTTTCTGAAAGCTTTTATCCCGAGGATAATCAGATTCTTCATGAAATCGATCGCCAATAACAGGGCGATCAACGCTACGATAAGATCGGCGACCAGATGGGTATCGAAATAAAAGAATTCTCTGATGGCATTTTCAATCGGCCGGTTGATGACGATACCGAGAATCAACAGTTGGGCTGCACTTCTCAGGAGATTCACCCACTCCGAACGGATAAAAAATTTGACAAGGTAAGCCAAAACTCCGGCTCCCAAAATAGACAGAAGGGCCAGCGAATACCATCTGGAGGCTTCAGGACTGAACAAAGATTCCACCCCTCCAGGGTTGAGACTTTTGAAGAAAAGGGTGTGGTAGGTTATGTAAACAAAAACAAGGGCTGCATATCCCAGGAACATCAGAATCAAGAGCAAAATTTTGGGCTTCTCCTGCCCTTTGTCAATCATTTTCTGCCAATTCAACTTGAGTTTTGGCCAAGGGAGCCGGATATCTTTCCTGCTCTGGGTCACGAAATACAGGATGATTCCCACCAGCCCCAGATCGTAGATGAAGATCATCGGAAAATAGAATAAGGCCTGGAAGTTATCCATCTTCGGAATGTAGAAAAAGGGGAGAATGAGCATGCGGGTTTTGAAGATAAAAGCGAGGACTGTGAGGGCGAAGTGAACGAAAAACAAAACAGCGGTGTACCGGAGAAGATGCCCTTTGAATGTCGGGGCGATGATCTGCTGATCGTCCATGTATTTTTCGGCAACCTCCTGTGGATTTCCGTAAGTTTCGATGACCCTCTCGATGGATTCCTCGCCGACGTTGCCGAATTCTTGTTCGGCTTTTTCCATGATGTGACTCTTTATTTCCGTGAGTATTTCTTGTTTTTCCTTGCCCGTCCCAAGATAGTGGCTGATTTCTTCGAGATAGTTTTCCAATCTTTTAGACATTTTGATTCTCCTTTAACAGGTGGTTCAAGATTTTGTTTTGTAACCGGCCGATCTTGAGAAGTTCAGCGCGAACGTCACGCCCATCTTTTGTGATGACATAAAACTTGCGGGGTCTGTCCTCGCTGATGTCCCACTTGCTTTTGATCAGGCCCTTTTTTTCTAGCCTTCGGAGCAGTGGGTAGAGCGTGTTTTCTTCCAATACATATCCCTTCTCCTCCAGCTGTTTGACCATGAGGTATCCGTACTTGTCTTTTTCCAGAAGGACAAGGACAAGCACCTGCAAAAAGCCTCGATTCATTTCTGTTTCAAAAGGGCCGATGTCTATGGCCATCCTGACCACCTCCTCTGTCTTCTGTCGATGTATACCGTGTTATGTATGTATACTGTGCAAAAGTAATATACTGTATGAAACACAATATGTCAAGCTCTTTTTTAAATTTGACTTTTTTCTGATGTGGGAGTATTTTAAGCAGATTAAAGACGGACGATCAATCGGAGAAAACGTGGCAATAGAGTCCCCTAAGAAACCGGTCATGGAATTGGCTCGCGATATGGGGCTGATGCATGTCACCATGATCGGCGTGGGGGCCATGATAGGCGCCGGAATATTCGTGCTTACCGGAATGGCCGCTGGCGTTTCAGGACCAGCTTTGCTCCTCGTTTTTGCCTTCAACGGACTGGTTACCAGCCTCACAGCTATGAGTTATGCCGAACTCGGTTCCTGCTTTCCGGAAGCAGGCGGCGGGTATCTCTGGGTTAAAGAGGCGCTCCCCCAGCCAAATGGATTCCTATCAGGATGGATCAGCTGGTTTGCCCACGCTGTGGCTTGCAGCCTGTACGCTGTCGCATTCGGCACTTTCAGCGTGGACCTCCTCCGCTTGGCCGGGATCGATTTCAACAAACTGTTATCCTTTACTTCCTCCTCCGAACCCTACATACTTGCGGCCAAGCTAATTTCCGTGTTTGCGACCATTTTATTCGTCTACATCAACTTCCGGGGTGCTAAAGAAACCGGTCAAGCTGAAAGCGTGGTCACCATTCTCAAAATCATCGTGATCGCCATGTTCATAGGATTTGGTTTGTACGCGATGTTCGCTGGTAAAACTCCCGAGCCCTGGCCCGATCATTTCAGGGGATTTTTCCAAAAAGGTCCTCTGGGAATTATCATAGCTATGGGACTGACCTTCATCGCCTTTGAAGGGTATGAGATCATTGCTCAGTGCGGGGAGGAGGTCAAAAACCCGAAAAAGAATATCCCTCTCTCGATCTTTCTTTCTCTCCTGATCGTGGTTCCTATATACATCCTGGTTGCCTTTGTGGCCCTCGGTGCCGCCACTCCTGAAGGGGGTATGCCCACCTGGCAGTACCTGGGACAACAGGGAGAGATGGCCATGATCGAGGCAGCCGAACACTTCATGCTGGGCAAGCTGGGAAGGATCATCTTTTTGATCGGGGGCCTGTTCTCCACCATGTCGGCCTTGAATGCAACGGTTTATTCCTCATCACGAGTCAGCTTTGCCATGGGGCGTGACCACAACCTGCCCGGTGTTTTCGGGAAAATTCATCCGAAAAAAAGAACGCCCCACATGGCTATCTTCATTTCCGGCGTGATGATCATTCTTATGGCGGTGCTCCTGCCGATCGAAGATATAGCCAGTGCGACAGATGCCATGTTTCTGCTGCTTTTTATCTTCGTGAACCTGGCTGTTGTCAATTTGCGGAAAAACCGTCCGGATCTCGACAGGGGTTTCAAAGTCCCTTTTTTTCCGTACATCCCTATCCTTGGAACTGTTCTAAATCTCATATTGGCCGTGTTCCTGTTCTTTTATAGACCCCTGGGAGTTTGGGTTTGTTTGGGCTATATGTTATTCGGGATCAGCTTCTATTATCTGTACTCGCGTAGAAAAGAATTCGTGGCCAAAGCTGCTCCTGCTGTCCATGCAGAACAGCCGGTCTTTGAAGCCGAGCCATGTGATTTCCACATTCTGGTCCCGGTTGCCAACGAAAAAACGGTCGAAAAACTGCAACGCTTTGCTGTGAGAATGGCAAAAGCAAACAAGGGCGATATCACGGCATTGAACGTCATCCAGGTTCCTGCCCAGCTTCCGCCGAGCGAAGGCCGGAAATATGTGGATTCTGCCCGGTCTTTGCTGGGGAAAGCTGTCGAGGTGGCGGAAAAAGATCACATTCCTGTGTACTCTATCGTAAAATTGACACACAATGTCCCCAAAGCCATTATCGAAACATGTGAAGAAAGAAAGATCGATATGATGGTGCTCGGGTGGGAAGGAGAGAGAGCGGCTCATAACAGGGTTTTCGGAACTATCATCGATGAGATCGTACTCAACACGGTTTGCGATATCGCGATGGTCTGCAAGTCTCCGGCTGACAAGGAGATCGAAAGGATCTTGATTCCTGTGGCCAGCATTAAATTTGCTGTTTTATCGCTCAAAATCGCAGAAGCGATATTGATGCAAAATGACACGCCCATCCTGCTTTTTCACGCGACGAATCAAGACGAGGTGGCGCCAATTGAGAGGAAATTCCGGGAAGATCTGGAAAAACTGAAACATGTGGTCGATCCAATTCGGTATGAGATCGCTGTGCAGAAAACGGACAATTTTGCTGAGGCTATCCTCACCGAGATTCGGAAGAATGATTTGATCATCATGGGGGCTCCGGAAGAAGGGCTCGTGCGGAGAGCATTCTTCGGCGACCTGCCTCTCTACATCGCAAGAGAAACGGATGTCCCCATTATCCTGACCAAACGGTACACCGGGCATGTTAAATCTTGGTTCCAAAAGTTCTTCGGTGCCAGAAAAACTATACTCGACTAAAAAGAAACAATCCGAAGAAACATGAAAAGAAACAAAGAATCCACAAGCTGCGGGGAATCGATTTCCTACAAGGCCACTTCGGTCCAACTCGCTCGCCACCTCGGGCTGTTCGAAGCCACGATGATCGGCGTGGGCGCCATGATCGGCGCCGGTATTTTCGTTTTGACCGGTATCGCAGTCGGCAATGCTGGACCGGCCGCTGTCATCGCTTTTGCCTTAAATGGCGTTGTCACGCTCTTTACCGCTTTGAGTTATGCAGAATTGGCCAGCGCCATCCCTGAGGCCGGGGGGGGCTATTCCTACATCAAAAAGGTGATGCCTAATTCCATCGCCTTTATTTCGGGGTGGATGTTATGGTTCGCTTATATCGTTGCCTGCAGCCTGTATGCGAAAGGATTCGGCAGCTATTTTCTTGAGTTTTTCGAAAGATACATTCCCTCCCTCACTCATGGAGTGATAAATTTTCTCGGAAAAAACCCTACCGTAGCGCTTCTTACAGTCTTGATCGGAGTCCTCTTTTTGACTGTAAACATCATCGGAACCCATGCCTCGGGCAAAACGGAAAACATCATCACTATGGCCAAGATCGTGATCCTTTCTGTCTTTATTTTTTTCGGGGTCAAACAAGTTTTGAGCATGCCCGAAATCACGGCTGAGAATTTCACCCCTCTGTTTCCGTTGGGATTCTCCGGGGTTCTGGCAGTCATGGGACTGACTTTTATCGCCTTCGAGGGGTATGATCTGATCGCTACGGTCAGCGAGGAGGTGAAGGAACCCCGCCGGACAATTCCCAAAGCCATTATGCTGTCTTTGTCCATTACTATCGTCATCTATCTCCTTGTCGTGTTTACGAGCATCGGAGCAGTCCCTTCGGCTGAGGGTTTGCCAACATGGCAGCTTCTGGGCAAGTACCAGGAGATGGGGATCATCCGTGCTGCTCAAGGATTTATGCCCAAATTCGGGGTTATTCTGATTCTAGGTGGCGGACTTTTTGCCACTCTGAGTGCGCTGAACGCCACAATCATGGCCTCTTCCCGGGTGGCTTTTTCCATGGGAAGAGACTGGATGCTGCCCAATCTCTTGAGCCGAGTTCATTCCGTAAGGCGCACCCCTGTGTTGGCCATCAGCATAAGCGGGCTTTTATTCATGGTGGTCGCTATAACCCTCCCCCTCGAGATAATCGGCATATCAAGCAGTCTGCTGTTTTTGATGACCTTTGCTCTGGTCAATGTCGCCCTCATATTGTACCGACGCCGGAGCACTTCTTCTCGCCCTCCCTTCCGTGTTCCTCTGTTTCCCCTAACTCCGATACTGGGAGCCCTCACCAGTGCGGGATTGGCAGTCTATCAACTGATCCATAATCCCATGGCTCTGGTTTTGGCTGCGGCTTGGGTGCTCATCGGGCTGGCGATTTTCACCGTTATGTTCTCGAAACGGGTTTCCATCGCAGATGTGCCCAAAACGATCGTCACCCCGGAGCTTCTCAATCTCAAAAAAACCAAAAGCTACAAAACGCTCGTTTCCCTGGCCAATCCGGAAAGGGTGAGGCCTCTGGTGGAGCTGGCCGGGAAAATCGCCGGAACCTGTCGCGGAGAAGTCTTAGCGTTGTCCGTCGTGGATTTGCCGGAAGTAACCGGCTATTTGGATGCTCAGCCTTTTGTGGATGAGGCGCACCTTGTGTTGAAAAAGTCCCAAGAGATAGCTATGGGACAAAAAGTCCCGTTTTCTTCCCTCCTGAAGATCGGGCGCTCCGCCGGTACAGAGATCATCCAGGTCGCTCGGGAAAACAACTGTCATCTCATTTTGCTGGGCTATAAAAAGGATGAAGATCCTTTGGACAACAGCGTGATCCACTATGTGATCTCGCATCAGCCCTGCGATGTGGCCATCCTGAAAAGCGGGAATGTGCCGGTCGAAACATTCCGTCGGATTTTGATCCCGATCGCCGGTAGAGAAGTTCACGACAAGATAAAAGTCCGTATCGTGCATTGTCTTTACCAGATGGAGAAAATCCAGGTTACATTGATGACGGTCATTCCTCCTGGATCGAGTGCGATGCGCCAGAACCGGGCGCAAGATATGCTGAGAAGAGCTGCAAAGGTGTATCAGGTCGATCAGGCCGAGCTAGTGGTCGATGAAAACGAACAGGCTGCACAGGCCATTATCAACAGGGCTGCAGGGTATGACCTGCTTGTGCTGGGGATGAAGGATGAGCCCTGGCTGAAGGCGTTCTTCTTCGGGACATTGGCCCAGCAGGTTGCAGGACAAGTCCAGTGTTCGACGATCCTGACAAAAGCTTTTATTCCCCAGAGGATAAGAATGAAGCGGCTGATCGGTAAGGGACCGCCGTTGACTCTGGACAAAAAAATACCTAATATTGAAGAAGAATTGAAATAGGATACTCCGTTTTTCCCAAAGAAAGAGAATGAAACGGCGACATTTCTTAAAACAATCAGGATTTGCCCTGGTCGGGATATGGGCGTCAAATTCTATGTTTATCGAAAAAAATCCTCTTTCGTTTATTCAGGGCGGTGAGGAAAATATTGGATATGGACCTCTGATCGAAGATCCAGATAAAATTTTGGATCTGCCCGAAGGTTTTAGCTATAAAATCGTTGCCCGTTCAGGAGAGCGGATGACAGATGGTTTCTATATGCCTGGGCATCCCGATGGCATGGGAACCTTCGAAGGCCCGGATGGATCGACCATCATCCTGCGCAATCACGAAAACTTTCCAGAATATTTGCCGGAATTCGGTCCATTTGGTCCCACAAATGAGCTACAGGGACGATTGAGCAGAAGATTGATCTATGATGAGGGAAGAGAGGGCGGTCCAGCACTGGGAGCTGTGACGACCCTTGTGTTTGATACAAAAACTCAGGAACTCCAAAGCCAGTTCTTGAGTCTGGCTGGGACTCTGGTCAATTGTTCAGGAGGAGTTACTCCGTGGAATTCCTGGCTCTCGTGCGAGGAGATTTTCCAGGATCCCTCGTTTATACTGGCCAAAAAGCATGGGTATGTATTCGAAATACCTGCAGCAGCAGAACAAAAAGTTGTGAAGCCTGTGCCTCTCAAAGCCATGGGCCGTTTTCTCCATGAGTCAACAGCCGTAGATCCGCGAACGAATATCATCTACATGACAGAAGATCGATTGGACGGCCTTGTGTATCGATTCCTCCCCGACCGTCCAGGTCACCTGGAAGAAGGCGGTCGCCTTCAATGCCTCGTTATTGTTTCCTTGCTCCGGATGGACACACGGAATTGGGTGGAACAGAAAGTGAAGCGGGGTGAGAAATTGCCGGTGAGTTGGATAGATTTGAATAATGTGGATCCCAAAAAGGACGATCTCCGTATTCGCGGGCATAAGAATGGAGCTGCTTTGTTTGCCAGCGGGGAGGGAATGGAATACCTCGATGGGGTGGTTCATTTTAGTTGCACGAACGGGGGATATATCAAATCCGGTCAGATTTGGCGGTATATTCCCAGCCCTTATGAAGGAACCGAGAAAGAGGGCGAGTCACCGGGGCAATTGGAATTACTGGTCGAGGTGACCGATCGGGCCGTTCTCAAAAATCCCGATCAAGTGATCGGGACACAATGGGGAGATGTGTTTGTCTGTGAGGATGGATTCGATGATCAGTATTTGGTGGGAGTCACACCCCAAGGGGAGATTTACCGGTTCGCCCACAATGCTCAGGATGAGTCGGAATTCACAGGCGTCTGTTTTTCCCCGGATGGAAGCACGATGTTCGTCAACTACCAGGATGCTGGATTTACTTTTGCCGTTACAGGTCCTTGGAAATCGAAAAAAGGGGGATGAAGCAGGGGAACCAGGAGCTCATCTGGCTCCCCCTGGATTAGTGATCACCTTTCCTTTTTGGCATCTCAGGGCTTTACTTTTTGTCTTTCTTTTCTTTTTCTTTTGCTGCCAGCTCCTTTAACTGGACCAGCTTCTCCTTGATCAGCTTCTTCTTTTCCGGGTCTTTTTCCTTTTCGTACTTTTCCTTGAGAATCTGCGCTTCCTTTTCGTAGTCGATGTCGGTGGGTTTGACCAACCCTTTGGTTTTCATTTCCTGGAGATCTTTCAGCTTGGCTTCCAGTTCTTCTCGCTTTTTGGGATCCTCTGTGGTTTCGAGCAAGGTCTCGATCTTTTTTGTCGTATCCACGTATTCTTTTTCACTGATGATTTTCGGTCCGTTTTCGACCAAACCTTCAGTCTCTTTTGCCTGCTGTATCTCCTCCAGCTTATTTTTGATCATTTTTTTCTTTTCCGGATCATCCGTCTTTTCGTACAGTTCTTTCAACTCTTTTTCCTTCAGCTGGAGTTCTTTGAGTTTTTGTTCTTGTTCCTTTTTCTTTGCATCATCCGTAGTTTTTTGGTCTGTGATTTTCACCGGCGTGAATGCATTGTCCGTCGATGTTGCCGGTCTGGGATTGGCAAAAGCCAGAACGAGAAAACAAATCACAGGAACCAGCAGCAAAAATTTGGACTTAGCCCAGGACTTTGATTTGCCTTTTGTCATCATGGTTATCCTCCTTTTGATGAGTGAATGGTTAAAATTGTTCACGAATTCGAACAAATTCATTCCCACATACTGCTCGAAAATAAGCAGTTGGTACTTGGCTCGGCTGCAGCCCTGAGCGATGACTTGGTTGTCGGCCAAGTATTCATGGGTTTCTTTCAAAGATGTTTTGTACGGCCGTACAAAAGGATTGAACCATTGGACGATGGTCAGCAATTCTATGATGATGAGATCTATGGAGTGGTGCTGATTTATGTGAACCAGCTCATGATCGATGATTCGGAGAAGATCATGCTGGGAAATGTTGTTTTTGTTAAGGAAAAAATAATTGAAGAAGGAAAAGGGAGCGCTGTCCTCCTCGATATACACGAGTTTCAGCTTCCCGCACTTCTGATACCCATGTTTTTTGATAAGCTTTGCAAGCTGGACAATTTTATATCCGAAACAGATGAAAAAAAATAGGGCTCCCAGCAAATAGGCCATCCCGACAATTTCCGCAAAGCCGAGGGAATGGGAAGTTGCCACTGTTCCTTGAAGGGGTACAGATCGGGATTCTATGGTTCTGGCGGATAGAAAAGGGGAGGGGATATTGATGAGAGGGATGATAAAGGAAAGAGGAATGGCGAACAGCAAGTAGAGCCGGTTGGTCCTGAAAAAAGTCTCGTTGCATAGAAAAATCCTGTATATGAGATAAAATAATCCCAAACAAATTCCCGACTCGACCAGATAGAAAAGAAAGTTAGTCATCTTTATCTCTCTTTTGTTTTTGGATTTCCTGGTTTATCAATTTCCGGATTTCTTCCAGTTCTTCGATGCTCATGTCCGTGTCTCGAGTGAAAAAAGACACCATTTCCTTGAAGGAATTGCTGAAATAATCCTTGATGATGCTGTTCAAATAGGCCTCAGTGTAATTCTCCTTGGCGATCGTCGGATAGTATTCATGGGAATTACCGAAGGCATTGTAGGAGACGAATCCTTTTTTTTCGAGGATACGGACGATGGTGGACACTGTGTTATAGGCGGGCTTGGGAGAAGGAAGGTGTTCGATGACATCCTTCACGAAGCCCTTTTCGATTTCCCATAAAATTTGCATGATCTGCTCTTCGGCCTTTGTTAATCGTTTCATGATACCCTTAATGTACAACTAATTAATTAGTTTGTCAACTAAATAATTAGTTTTTTTGGCATAAATCAGTCTCCTCTGGTTAATATACGTGTGAAATAAAATTCAGTTTTCGATTCGGGATAGTATGCATCTGCGTTTCCGTGATAAATTAGGTTTTTGGGGATGGTTGAAGCGACCTTGAAGATTTAGCCATTTTATCCGTTCTTCGAGGGAATCTGACGGAGTCAGACGGCGATGCTGTATTGAGCACGACTTTGCCGAAGTATTCAAGATGAGGGCAAGCTCGAGAACAGAGGCCAGAGTGTCAGAGATTGGGAGTTAATGGGCGCAGTTCATTGCCGCCGAGAAGGATGGTAATGAAATGGCGTTAAAAATCTTCATGGGAGCAAAACCATCCCCAAATGCCAATTTATTGCGGAAATAAGGATGGTTGTTTCAGGGCATCAGAATGGTCTAATTTTCTTCCTCGGGTTTTTTTCTCTTATGCCAAGGTAACCGTGCATAAACACCTTTTTGAAAGGTCTTAAAAGTCGCCTCTAAAAAGTTCACTCCCGTCAGAATGCCGATCGTTATGACACTCAGAAGGATGGATGTCGTGTATTTCCCGAAACCGATGAGAAGACCGATCCCGGCCAGGACCCAGATCACGGATGCAGATGTCACGCCGATGACAACCCCCTGGCGGGTCAGGATCACTCCGGCGCCGATGAAGCCGATCCCGGTGATAACCTGACCCACTATTCTTCCCGGATCCACATTGGGTCCCTGGATCAGTTGGCTCACGGATACAAAAATGTAAGTGCCGAGGCAAATAAGACTGCTGGTTCGGATTCCTGTGGGTTTTCCGGAAAGCTGCCGCTCCAGCCCCACGATCAGTCCGCACAATATGGCAACGGCGATTCCTTCTAATCTGATAGGAAATAGCATAGATTGAATATCCAATTTCCTCTCCTTTTCGTCATCGTCACTATTTTACAGCAATCCCGTGCATTTTTGACAGCGTCCTTTTTAGAAATCTTTTAGGATTAATTGAAATATATCTGACAAGCTGCCTGTCTAAATGAAAAGGAAGAGAATCTGAAATGATGACGTCTAAAATGTTGTGGCGACAAAAATATTTTTTGGAGGGAAAAATGAAAAAAACCTTATCGATGATGGCGTTGATTGCCTTTGTGTTTTTTCCGGTCTTCTTGAACGCTCAGGATATCAATGTGACCGGCGATTGGGAAATGACGACAGAGAGTCCTCGTGGTGAAAGAACCCAAACCATTCATATAGAGCAGGACGGAGAAAAACTGACCGTCACTATGCAAGGAGGCATGAGGGGAGGCCAGGGAGGCGAAGAGATCAAAGCCGAAGGGACGATCCAAGGAAACAAAGTGGAATGGTCCTTCACCCGGAGTACCCCGAGAGGTGATTTTACCACCACGTATACGGGAACGGTCGAAGGTGACACCATGAGTGGTGAAGTGGATAGGGGAGAACGCGGCACCGGTCCTTGGACCGCCAATCGAAAATAGTGCGGGAGTCGTAAGAATTTTTTTTAAAAACTATTTTTGTTCTTGATTTTTGAGAGCAGGAAATGCCGAGGGAGGTTTGCGGTGTCGGGTGGCCTGTTCGTAGGCATAGGCAATCTTAATAATGACCGGCTCCTCGAATAGTTTTCCCACGATTTGCAATCCCGCGGGGAGGTTGTCCGAGGTGAAGCCCATCGGGACTGTAATCGCTGGAAATCCGGTGTGAGGAGGGATGAGCTGGCTGTTGTCTCCTGCCGGGCTCTCGTTGTCGTCGATCTTCCGCGGTGGATTGCTCCACGTGGGGTAAACGATGGCATCCAGTTGATATTCTTCCATGGACTTTAAGATGGCTCCGCGAAATTCGATATTTTTTGGCTCTGAGTAGACATCCAGGCATCTAGCCTCTTTTTCAAGGGGAACTTCCAGTGCTCGCTTCAACCGCTTATCTAAATAAGGGGAGTAGTGCCCGGTGTTCATGATCTCTGTAAGTGTTTTAAAGGGGGCATAGCCATCCAGCGAGGCTAGATATTGATTGAGATCGTGCCGGAACATATCGCACCAGATGTTTTTCGTAAGCTTCTCGAAATCCGGGATGACGAACGGATCTACGATCTCTGCCCCATGTGATCTCATGTCTTTTATCGCTTTTTCAAAAAGATCTTTTATCTGGGAGTCTGCTGTGGGATTATCTGTGTAATACCGGAACACCCCGATCCGTGCCCCTTTGAGTCCGTCTTTTTTTAGGAATGGTGTGTAGATGAAGGGCGCGAGATCTTTGCACCTTTCCGTGATCGGATCGGACGGATCATAACCGGCGATCACTTCCAATATTTTGACAGCGTCCTCGACCGTCCGGGCCATGGGCCCTCCGATATCGTTGCGCAAATAAAGCGGAATGATCCCGTCCCGGCTGGTCAGTCCCATAGTAGAACGAATGCCCACCAGGCAGCAGTGGGAGGAGGGGCCCCGGATGGAATTGCCCGTGTCCGTCCCCAATCCGACTGTCCCGAAGTTGGCTGCAACTGCGGCTGCGGTTCCACCGCTCGACCCTGCCGGAACCCTCTCAAGATCATAGGGATTTCTCGTGATACCGGCGATGGAGCTTTCTGTCCGCAGCGGGCTGAAGGCCCATTCTGCCATGTTGGATTTGGCGAGGATGATGGCTCCTGCTTCGCGAAGTTTCTTGACTTGATAGGCATCCTCTGGGGGGATGAATCCTTTGAGAGCAAGGGATCCGGCCGTCGTCTGCATGTCTTTGGTTTCGTAGTTGTCCTTGACGATGATGGGAATTCCATGGAGAGGCCTGAGGATCTTGGTTCGGGAATACAGCTCATCCAGTTCATCGGCTTTTTTGCGGGCATCGGGATTGATAACCACGATGGAATTCAATCCTGACGATTGGTCATATTTTTTAATTCTCTCTAAATAATGATCGACCAATTGCCGACAAGTGAGTTGGCCATTCTTGAACGCCCTGTGGATACCGGCGATCGTGGCTTCCTCAACAATGAATTTTGCCTTGGCTTTTTTGCAGCAGGGAAGCGATGACAGGGCGATGATAAGGAATGTCAAGGCGGTAATACAAGATAAAGTCATTTTCATGGCCAATGCTCCTTACGTCTTATTTGAAATTATCACAACAAAATATCCCGGTCAATCCAACAAAAAAGGGGACAGTGAAATATTAATAGAACCGTCCCCTTTTTTCATGTATAAATGGAGGAAAGCTGAATCGAAAGGAGTCAGGCAATGGAATCAATCAAGGCTCAGCGCATTCCATACTCTCAGATCCGGGTGGTCTTTGATAGGGCGATGGAGCTGGAACGAGAAGGGAAGCACATCATCCATCTAGAGATCGGGAGGCCGGATTTTGACACACCAGAACACATCGTAAAGGCAGCCATCAAAGCCCTGAAAGACGGGAATCATCATTACTGCCCGAATGCCGGCGTTCCTGAGCTGCGTCAGGCAATCGTTGAAAAAATAAGGGATGAGTACAAACTCGAATACAATGCAAATTCTGAAATCATCGTAACCAACGGTGTTGCCGAAGGGGTGTATCTTGCTATAAATGCATTGCTCGATCCGGGTGACCAGATCCTGATCCCGGATCCGGCGTGGTTGAACTACCAGCAAGTGACCCTCACAAACTATGTCGAACCGATATCTTATGAATTATTCTGGAAGGAGGGGTTTCAACCCGATCCCAAAGATATCGAGCAGCGGATAACCCCCCGGACAAAGGCGATTCTTCTGTTGAGCCCGTCCAATCCCACAGGATCTGTGCTTCATCCAAACACAGTGGAAAAGATCGCGGCCATCGCAGAAAAAAATGATTTATTGATTTTAAGCGATGAGATATACCGGAAAATCATCTATCCACCCGCTAGGCATGTGAGTATCGCAACACTGCCTGGGATGTGGGAGCGGACCCTCATACTTGACGGATTTTCCAAATTCTACTCCATGACAGGCTGGCGAATGGGCTATGTTTTGGGGCCTGAGAAACTCGTCAATCCGATGCTGAGGTATCACCAGTTCATGATCACCTCGGTCAACACCTTTGCCCAATGGGGTGCGATCGAAGCTTTGAAGGGAGATCAGAGTCCTTCCGAAAAAATGGTGGAAGAATTCAAGAAACGCCGGGATTACATCCATGATGCAGTGAATCAAATTCCTGGATTCCAGTGCTCAAAACCGGAAGGGGCATTTTACATCTTCCCGAATATCCGAGAGACCGGCATGGATGGATTCCAGATGTCCCGATTGCTCCTGGAAAAAGCGGGTGTGGCCACAGTGGCCGGGGATTGCTTTGGGAAGAATGGCGCCGGTCATATCCGCATTTCTTATTCCAACTCGATGAACAACTTGAAAAAAGCTGTAACCAATATCCAGGAAGTCATAAGGAGGATAAATTGAGCCCACACAAATGGGCAATCTGTGCCGGGGCTGTGGCTCTTTTAGTTTTAAATTCGAAACTATTGGCCGCCAGCCCGCCGGAACACCATCCCAGCTGGGAGTCTAAAGATCTGAAGCTTGTTTTTGTCACCTGTGCGGTAGGTGCAAAGTTCTTTGAGCCCGTAAGAAAGGGCATGGCCGATGCTGCAGAAATGTTGGGGGTTCAATGCGATTTTATCGGGACCGAAGGGGTAGATGTTGTTGCACAGGTCCAAATCATCCGCAAGGCGATCGCTTCGGGATATGACGGGATTGCCGTCAACATCATCGATCCGGAAGCATTCGATGAGGTCATTCAGGAAGCCATGGCCAAAGGAATTCCGGTCGTGGGTTTCAACGTGGACGACCATGCCACACCCAATGCCAGGCTGAGCAGTGTCAACCAGCAGCTTTATGAAGCAGGCCAAAGCCTGGCGGAGTATTTATTGCCCGTTATCCCGGCAAACGCCCGGGTTTTGATAACCATGCATGATGAAGGTGTCTCCGCTCTGGAGGACCGCCGGAAAGGCATTCAAGATGTCCTGATGCAAAAGAACGTCACAGCCGAAGTCATCATTTCGGGCAATGACTCCTTGAAAGGCGTGGATGCGATAGCCGAAGCCTTGAAGGAGAATCCAGGGATCCGGATCATCCTCGGTACCGGCCAGGCGGATACGGAAGCCGCCGGGATGGCGATAGAGAAGTATTTTCCAGGCAGAGGGTATTGGGCCGCCGGTTTCGATCTCTCGCCGAAAACACTGCAGCTCATCAGGGACGGGCACGTCCGCTGCACGGTGGACCAGCAGCCCTATGTTCAGGGTTTTTATCCGGTTGTCCAGTTGACGCATTATCTGCGGTATGGAATCATCCCTTCCGATATGGATGCCGGGGCGACCATCATCGACAAATCGAAAGTCGATCAGGTGATGTCGTTATCCCAGAAAAAAATTAGGTAATCATTGCCTTTTAGGCGCAATAAGTAAGAGAATCTCTGAAAAAGGCTTATCCTGATGCAGATCGAGGGTTTGGATCTCGGAATCATCGTTTTTTATTTCATTTTTATGCTGGCCCTGGGCTTCTGGGCCGGCTTGCGGAAAAAGAAGACAGAAAAAGCGGACGAATATTTTCTCGCAGGTAAATCCCTGAAATGGCCTGTGATCGGTCTGGCGTTGTTCGCCACGAATATTTCGACCGTTCATCTGGTCAGCCTTGCTGAAGAGGGGTACACCAACGGTCTGGCTTATGGCAATTTCGAGTGGATGGCCCCTTTTACGCTCATCATTCTGGCCTTGTTCTTTGCGCCTTTTTACATCCGCTCCAATATCACCACCCTGCCGGATTTTCTTGAAAAACGCTATTCCCGGGCCAGCAGAGACTGGCTGTCCGTTCTTTCCATGGTGTCCGCCATCTTTATTCATATCGGATTTTCCCTTTACGCCGGGGCTGTGGTGCTGGAAGGATTGTTCGGATTGGATAAAACGGTCAGCATCGTTTTGATCGCAGGATTGACCGGGCTTTATACCATTGTCGGTGGACTGATGGCGGTCGTTGTGACCGAGTCTGTGCAAACCGTCATCCTGCTGATCGGAGCCATCATCCTGACATCGATCGCCTATATCAAGGTTGGGGGCTGGGTCGGGATTGTCGAGAGTGTGGAAGCGGTAAAACTGACCGTCCTGCGTCCTCATGGAGATCCTTCCGGCCTGCCGTGGTATTCCGTGTTTCTCGGTTATCCGATCATCGGCATATGGTACTGGTGCACGGATCAGACCATCGTTCAGAGAGTGCTCGGAGCAAAGGATGAAAATCATGCCCGGGTCGGACCTTTGTTTGCCGGTTTCATCAAAATCCTTCCTGTCTTCATCTTCGTGTTACCGGGGTTGATTGGCTTTGCTTTGATCAACCAGGGATCGATGCCTCCTCTGCCGTTGACAGAGGCCGGAACTGCAGATGCCGCTATGACTTATTCACACCTGATCACCCATCTCTTGCCGATCGGGCTTCGCGGTCTCATCGCAGCCGCCCTGATGGCTGCGCTCATGAGCACGGTTTCCGGAGCATTGAATTCCATAGCCACGCTGTTCACTTATGATTTGTATCAACGAAGGATGCCCCACACATCCGAAAAAAGGCTGGTTTTGATCGGCCGTGTCGTCACGTTCGCCGGGATGGTGCTCGCGGTCCTATGGTCTCCCCTGTGCGGCCGGTTTCCCACTGTCTTCCAGGGTATCAATGCCGCCATATCCTATCTTGCGCCGCCCATCACGGTCGTGTTTGTGGCGGGCGTTTTTTGGAAAAAGGCTTCCTCCCGGGCTTCGTTCGTTACGCTTGTTACGGGTTCCCTCTTGGGATTTGCGGTATTCATCCTGGATTTTACGAAAGTCCTGCAGTCCTTCAAAGACAGCCATCCTTCATTGGATTTTCTCAATTTTATGGTGATCAGCTTTATTCTGGCCGTGATTTGTGCCGTCATTTTGATGGTGATGTCCTATGTGTTCCCTGAACCGCTAACCGAGAAGAAAAGCGCCCTTGTCTGGAAATCCTTCATCGATCCGCTGCGTGAAAAGGGATGGGCAGGAATCGGAAACTACAAGATCCTCAGCGCGCTTTTAGCCATGGTCATGATCGCTTTGTATGTGATCTTCACTTTTTTTGTGAACTGAACATCGGATCGCGTCCCGTTTTACTAGTTGATTGTTCAGAAATAGGCTTTATTCTTGGCGAAATCGATATTGATCGGATCGAATAGGGAAAGACTGAACCCTAATTAAATTCCAGCATACAGGACGACTTTAAGCTTTTTGAGTTTCGTCATGTGGGGCCTCACTGATTTCTTCCGAGTTACCTTCACATTGTACACCTTTAGATGATTTAGGGGATATCCTATCTTTGACCGTTAAATTTATAATATTAAAATCATTTAATCTTTTTTTAATGGATTATTATTAATCTTTTTGTATAATCTGTTGATGTTAAAAAATGAGTCTAGAAAAAAAGGAAATACCATGATATTGTCCAAGAAGAGTCTCGCGGTAACAGGAGGCATGCTTTTTTTGCTCTTGTTAAATATTCCTTTCATCTTAGGACAAGAACGAACGAAAAGCGCCCATGTGATCCGCACAGACAGGCCTCCCAAAATAGACGGCCTTATCGAGGACGATTGCTGGAAAAACATAGAGCCTCTATCTGGATTTTTTCAGTTTGATCCCGTCAATGGAGCCAAGGCTTCGGAAGAAACCCTTGTCTGGATAGCTTATGACCAAAATCACATTTATTTCGCTTTCCTGATGCAGGATTCTCAGCCGGATAAAATATGGGCGGAATTGACCCCGCGCAACACTTATGAAAATAATGATTCCATCACTGTGATCCTGGATACATACAATGACAAACGAACGAGCATCCAATTCACTGTAAATCCCAAAGGAGTCCAAAAAAACTCCGTGGAGACGATTTGGAAGTCTGGCGCTATCGTCCGAAATGATGGGTGGAGTGCTGAGATGGCCATTCCTTTCAAATCCTTGAGGTTTTCTTCCGAAGTGGTTCAGGTATGGGGGTTAAATATTGAGCGATATATTTTCCGATTGAACGAGCAGGACTATTGGACGGATGTGGACAGGGACATCCCTCTTCTTCACCAGATGGGGGAGCTGACCGGTCTTTCAGGAGTCCGGCCCGGATACAATATCGAATTTTTCCCCTATGCAGGTTTCAGGACTTCGCGGTGGAACGGTGAAAAAGATGACAAACTGGCGGCTGGTCTCGATTTCAAATACGGAATACTCCCGAATCTTATCCTGGATTTGACGGCCAGTCCGGATTTTAGCGAGGTGGAATCCGATCCCTTTATGTTCCAGCGCACGCCATACGAGAATTATTTTCAGGAAAACCGGCCATTTTTTTCCGAGGGCAGTCAGTATTTCCAGTTGTCTACAGAACAGAATGATGGCTGGGGGCCCAGTATGTCTTTGTTTTACTCCAGGCGTATCGGAGACCCGAAAATTGCGGGGAAAATTTCAGGGAAAACAGGAGGATATTCGTTCGGCATCCTCGGTGCGCTCAACAAGGAGGAGGAAGGGGATGTCCTCTACTCTGTTGTCCGGATCCAGAAGGACATCTTCAAGAATTCTCAGGTCGGGGTCTACTATGCCGGCATGAGTGTTGAATCGGATTACAACAGAAATTTTGCGGTGGATTACAATTTCAATTTCAGCCGCATTTATTTCTTGCGAGGTATGCATACGCTGTCTTTTAACAAGGATTTTCCCTCGAAAAAAAACGGCATGCACGTCATCCAGTTCCAAAGGGATGTCGATGCCGGGGTCCAGTTGGAGATGAATTTTCATAGGATCGAAGAGAATGTGGATATCAGGACTGGTTTTGTCAATCAGATCGACACTCAGTCCTTTGAGTTGAGCACAGGGTATGCTTGGAGATTCAATCAGGGGCAGCTCAGGCGCGTGAGTTTAGACCTTACCGGGAACCTCAAACATGATTCCCACGGGAATTCGACCGGCAATGCCGTCGATTTTCGGTATTGGACAGAGTTTTTGTCAAAATTTTCCATCCATGGGGGATTTTCGCTGGGAAAGAGTAAATATCAAATATTCGCGGGTGACGATGAGCTAATCTGGACGGATGATTTTATTAAAACCTATGGAGGAGATATCGATTTTCGTTGGGATCGAGGGGGATTTCTGAAAGAGGTGAGTATCGAAGCGGGTTGGGAAAAGAGGGGGATATACAATAACGATTTTAGCGAAGTGGAATCCGGTTCCCATCTAAGCACACAGTTCGAACTCACGCTACGTCCACTTAGCTACTTAGAATGGTCCTTCAGCAGCGATTATATAAAACAGAAGATCGATCGGACCGGAGAGACGGTTTTTGATGGGATGACTTATGCCACGGCCCTGCATCTTCAGTTGACGCGGAACCTATTCTTGAACACAAGGCTCCTCGGTGAAACACGCGATAATCAGTACAATTTCGATTTTTTGGTCGGCTATTATTTCGGAGCCGGAAACGTCATACAACTCAGCTACAAGAAAGGCTCCAGGACAGAAAATTTTCTGACGGAAAAGGGCTATTCCATAACGCTTAAAGTGTCATACCTGTTGAGAATTTAAGCTGTTTTGTTATCTCAATTTATCGATTCACCAAATTTTTCCATGACAGCTATAGCAGGAAACATCCGAGGTCGCGCCGTGAATCAGGAATCCTCAGACGCCGATTCGATGCTGCTGGGAGGGCGGACCTCTTCACCCGCCAGCTCTCCGTCTCCCAGTTCTTTGCGGGCTTTTTCTCCCAATGCTGTAAGCCTTTCCACAACATCTGGGTAATTCTTGGCCACATCGCGTTTTTCGCCGATATCGTTTTCCAGATCATAAAGTTCCAACCCGGTTTCGCCATGAGCGTAGGGGCCTGGAAGGCCGTTTTTGCCCGGCTCCACTCCTTCGTAGGAACGATAGCCATGAGGGAAATGCAGTTTCCATTTGCCCTGGCGGACAGCCTGGAGTTGCTTGCCATAGTAATAGAATAAGTGATCCCGGGGATTGGTATCCCGGGCTCCTTTGAGCAGAGGATGGATATTCACTCCATCGATTTTATTTTCAGGAAGAGCGGCTCCGGATATGGCGGCCAATGTGGGTAGCACGTCCATGGTTGCGGCCATCCTGTCGCACTCTGAGTCTGCCGGAATGTTTCCAGGCCATCGCATGACGCAAGGCACCCGCACGCCACCTTCCCAGGAAGTGCCCTTGCCTTCTCTGAATGGTCCAGCTGATCCGGCATGCTTCCCAAAATTCAGCCAGGGACCGTTGTCACTGGTAAAAATCACCAGGGTGTCATTTTCCAGCCCGTGTTTTGCCAGTGTCCTGAGTATTTCTCCCACAGACCAGTCCACCTCCATCATCACATCGCCGAATTTTCCCTGACGGCTTTTTCCTCTGAATTTGTTCGATATGCCCAGAGGGGTATGGACCATAGTGTGGGGGACATACAGGAAAAACGGCCGGTCCTTGTTTTTTTCGATAAACCGGACCGCCCGTTCGGTGTACCGGGTCGTCAGGGTGTCCTGGTCTTCCAGTGTCTGTATTTCGGCGACTTTTTCGTTTCCATCTATCAACGGCAAAGGAGGATACCTGAGTTTGCTGTGCCCTTCGGGAAGTGCGGTACCGTTATATTCTACCGGCCACATATCATTGGAGTAAGGGAGCCCGAAGTATTCGTCGAAACCGTTCTGGAGGGGCAGGAATTGGCGGTGGTGGCCCAGGTGCCATTTACCGAAACATGCGGTGGCATATCCTTTCTTTTTAAGGACTTCGGGGATGATTTCTTCATCGGGATTGATCCCGACTTTTGCCTGATCATTATACGCGCCGAAAATGCCGACCCGGTTAGGATAACATCCGGTCAGCAGGGCGGCCCGTGAGGCGCTGCAAACAGCCTGGGCGACATAAAAGCTGGTAAAGCGCATGCCCTGTTGGGCTAGGCCGTCGATGTTCGGGGTTTCATATCCCGTAGCCCCATAACAGCCCACATCCGCATATCCCATGTCGTCTATGAAAATGAGCACGATGTTCGGCAGACGTTGCTCTTCCGTTTTTTCTTGCTTGCAGGTTTGGATCAAAGCGGCAAGGGGTAACGAGGCCGCGCCCCAACCTAAGGTCTTCAAGAAATCCCTTCGCCTGCAGGTTTTTTCCATGATTCTTCCCCTTAATTTGGACATTCAGCTCATGAATACCATAACCAAAACATCATGTCCAATATCAAGATCAGACCCCAAGCATTTTTTTATGTCGATAATGGGGCTTTTGAGAATAGTTGAAGCGACCATTGAAGATTTAGCTATTACGACCCGTTCTTCGAGGGAATCTGACGAAGTCAGACGGCGATGTTGTATTGAGCACGACTTTGCTAAAACATTAGAGATGCGGGCAAGCATGGGAACAAAGGCTAGAGTGAAAGCGATGAGGTGTTAATGTGCGCAGTTCAGAGCCGCCAAGAAGTACGGTGATGGAATGGCGTAAAAAATCTTCACGGGAGCGAAACCATTCCCAAAAGCTCTTTCTTAAGATATTGATAAAATTAAGATACTTCAGATCGGATCTCGATCATTCTTTGATTTTGATGGCGATGAACATCAGGCAGAAATACCCGATCAAGACCAGAGGAATGACAGCCAGCCAGTTCACTTGGCGAAGAAAAGAGAGAATATTTTCGATAAAAACATCCATGTTGTCCCTGTAGAATTTCATGATGAGGATGGGAACAAAACCCAACAGCACGAAAAAGGACATCACAATCATCGCGAATTTGGTGTATCCAAGGCTAAAAATACCGATATAAGAAAGTGCGGCAAAAAGCAGACAGACGACACTGCTCATCAGGATGTAAGATCTAACCAGAATCCAATCATTAGGGGCCACCTTGGACACGGCAAAAAGCAACAGCAGGTAACCCGCCGTAGCCGCAACGGTTACCAGGACTATACCGAATTTGGCGGATACGATTTCGCTGGCATTGACCGGCAGGATGTCCAAAAAATCATAGGCTTTGTGTTTTTCTTCGTATTGTTCGTTGAAAAACACGGGGCCGAACACCATCAAGAATATCAGCACCCCGGATATCATTACCAGAGGAACAGTCTGCTCATTCCCGAGAGCGATCCTCAGGATGGCTGTTAGAATAAAAATCACGGTGACATATGCAATAAAATAGGACATGTTTTTTTTGACGATTGACAACATTTTTATGCTCCCTTCACGAGTGAAATCAGGATATCGTCCAGGTTGATGCTTTCGATCTTGACCACCCCTTCTGTAATCCCTTGGACCAAGGCATCCTTGATCTCCAGATATCGGTCCGTAACGCCCGAACTGCCAAAGGCATGATCCTTCCGTCTGGTCAAAGAGTTCACAATTTCGCTGCCAAGAGCTCCCTTTTTGTAGTGGATCCTTTTCCAGTTGGAAAGGAGCTCGTCTTTATCGCTTGCCAAAACGATTTTTCCTTTAATCAAGAATGCGACCAGATCAGCCGTCCGCATGATGTCGTCTGTGATGTGGGAGGAAATGATGACGGATTTTCCCTCGTTTTTGGATTTCTTTCGCAGCAGCTCAAGGACCTCACGCCTGATGACCGGGTCAAGGCCGGCGGTGGGTTCGTCCAGGATGAGAAGCTCGGGATCGTGGGAGAGGGCCAGGGCCAATGAGAAACGGACCTTCATCCCTTTGGACAGCTCTCTCGTTTTTTTTGTCCGGCTGATTTGGAAGTCGGTCAGCAGGTGTTGGAAAGTATTGGTATCCCAATCATCGTAAAATGTGGAGACAAATTTTCCGGTCCAGGCAACCGTTTTATTCCCGTAAAAATACTGCTCCTCCCCCAGGTATCCGACTTTGTTTTTAATTTGTTTGGCCTTTTTTTGCGGATCCTGCCCGAAGACCCGGACTTCGCCATCATCTCTTTTGACCATGTTCATCAGGATTTTGATGGTGGTGGTTTTGCCTGCGCCGTTGGGCCCGATCAACCCCAGGATGTATCCCTGGGGTAAACTCAATGAGACCCCATCTAAGACAAATCCTTTGTATTTTTTTTTCACATTCTGCAATTCCAAGATGTTTTCCGGATTATCCATCGGAACTCTCCTTTATTTTTTTGACAAGGGTGATGAGATCCCCTGTCTTTATGTCGAATCTTTCTGCCGTTCTGCAAATTCTCCAGATATCCTTCTGGATTTCCTGCCATTTTTCCTGCCTCAGTTTGTCCCGGTTGACGTCCGCGACATACGAACCCAATCCGGACCGGGTGATGATAAATCCTTCGTTTTCCAGATCGGAGTAGGCGCGTTTGATCGTGATCTCGCTGATCTTCAGCTCCCGGGCCATCTCCCGGATCGAGGGAAGTTTGGTTTCCGATTGGAGTCCCCCTGATGCGATGGCCTCTTTGATCTGGTCTGTGATCTGCTTATACATCGGATCGGGATTCAATTGGGACACCACGATAAACAAATTATCCATCCATCATCCTCTTGCTGCGGATTTTGCCCGGGAAGCCATCCAGAACAGCAAATAGAAAAGCGCCAACCCGCCCAATGGGATGACGAACCAGAAAAGCCAGCTAAGTTGGCTCAATCTTTCCGTGATAATGGCGAGATCCAATTTCCTTTTTTGGATGAGATTTTCGAAAATCATGACTGGAGCCACCATAGAGATAATCATGACTGTCCATACGAATTTGATAAATGCCGCATGCCCGAATCGAAAGATGATGACATATGATGTGCCAGCCAGTACCAGGGCATAGACGGCCGATAGAGGCACGAGTATTTTCCCTATCGTATACAGATGCACGGGACCGGGAACAAAAAGGTAAAGGATGTAATTGAGTACAACGAGAAAGATCGCAGTGAGCAAAACGACTAGAAATTTGGACAGGACAATCTCACGGTCTTTGATCGGCAATAACCTTAAAAAATTGTATGCTCTGGATTTCTCTTCGGCCTTTTCATTGACTGCCAGCGCACCTTCAACGATAAGAATCAGCCAAAGTCCTTGAAACATCACCATAGGACCGCTTAGTTCTTTTCGCACAAAACAAAAGTAGCTGGCCATCAGAGGAAAGATAATGGCAGCATAGTAGGCAAAATAAAAAGCGTTTTTTTTCATCAGGCGCAGCATATCGATCCTCCTTCAGGCATATTTTTCGCTCAGTTTTCGGATTGCCAGCTTCATCAGAAAAAAATAACCGGCCAAACATATAATGGTTCCGATGATCCAGGTCGGGCCCCTGAAGAACTGCATGATTTCGGAATCGGATATTCCCCTCGGCTTCAGGATGAAGATTCTGATCGGGATGGGCGAGATCAACAGAATGACCCAAGCGATCAGGACGTATTTCCCGAACCGGGAAAAGCCGTACCGTAAGATGCCGAGATAAAGAAGAGCTGCGGTTAGGAGGCAGATATCGCCGTACACGATGACATAAGCGCAGCTTGGGATCAGGTATTCCGGACTTGTGGATACAAGGGCAAAGGCGACACAGCATCCTCCCACATAGATCGCCCCCGCGATGAACAAGAGGGCAAATTTGGCTTTGACGATCTGGGCCGGTTCGATAGGCAGTATCCTCAGAAAGGCGTACCCGTTGGATTTGCTTTCCATCTGTTCATGGGACCACATCGCTGCCAACACCAGCCAGATCATGGGTGCAAGATAGATGGCAAAGGACAGGCCCAACGGATCGGGCCCCACGAGCCGGTCGTGATTGAACAAAGGGAGTCCGAACACAAGCAGCAAACTGGGGTACAGGAGGTACCAGAACGAAAATTTTTTCATCAGGCGCAGCATTTCAGTCTCCTTTGACCAATGCAATCAGGATGTCATCCAATCCCACACTTTCCACTTTGATATCGCCCGAGGCTAATCCCTGGGCTAAAGCCTCTTGTATTGCCGGATAATCTCTGGTCAGACCCGAATTCCCGAACAGGTGGCTCTCCACGATTTTCAGATTATCGATAACGGATTTGTTTAACGATTCGGGCATGAAATGAACTTTTTTCCAGTTGGAGAGAAGCGTGTCTTTGGATTCGGTCAAAGCGATCCGGCCGTTGATCATGTAGGTGATGTAATCGGCGATCCGGGAGATATCGTCTGTGATGTGGGAGGATAAAACCACGGTTTTGTCATTTTCCTCGGTGAAGGTTTTTAAAAAGTCGAGCACTTCTCTCCGGATGATCGGGTCCAGCCCCGATGTCGGCTCGTCCAGCATGATGAGTTCGGGATTGTGGGAGAGGGCGATGGCGAGTGATAGTTTCACTTTCATACCCTTCGAGAATTTTCTGATCCTTTTTTTAGGGGGGATTTCGAATTGTTCAAGTAGGGTCTGGTATCTCTCCCTATCCCATTTGTCAAAAAAATGGGATACGAATTCTCCTGTCCATATGGCGCTCTGATGCTCATAAAAAAACTGCTCTTCCCCGACATAGCCGATTTTGTTCTTGATCTTTTTTTCGTTTTGAATGTTGTCTAAACCAAAAACTTTCACGTGGCCCCCATCTGCTCTTATTAGGTTCATGATCAATTTGATGGTGGTCGTCTTTCCTGCACCGTTGGGACCGATCAATCCCATTACATACCCTTTGGGAACGTTCCAATCGATATTATCCAATATGAATTCCGGATATTCCTTCCTGAGTTTGTTTATTTCCAGTATGTATTCCATTATATTTCTCCTTTGTTTAAGCCAAGAAAAATAAAGCGACAATCAGAATTGTGATCATCAAAACCAGCAGCTTGGCACGTATAAATCCCTTTTGTTTTTTCATTTCTCCACTCCTTTTTTGCGGATGCCTTCAATTATTTCCTCGGCAGAAATATCGAATTTTTCCCCAGAATTGAGAATCCTGGTCAATTCTTGACGGATTTCCGCAATTTTTTCCTTTCTCATTTTTTCCATGCTTATATCAGCCACGAACGAACCCAATCCCGACCGTGTGAAAATGTAACCTTCATGTTCCAGGTCTGCATAGGCGCGCTTGATGGTGATCTCGCTGATCCCCAGCTCTCTTGTCATCTCTCTTATCGATGGCAATTTATCTTCCGGCTTTAATATTCCGCCTGCGAGGGCGTCTTTTATCTGATCCGTCACCTGTTTGTACATCGGGTCCGGATTCAGGGGCGAAACCACGATAAACATTTTATCTTTCATTTTTCATGTTAGTGAGCATATCGAATATACACAGTATACGAGGCATTCCCACCGGTGTCAAGTTTTTTTTTAAAAAAATTTCAGTTAATGAATGATTTTTGTCTTTTTGTTGTCTAAAGAGTGAGATGGAAAAAACGATACAGGAGGTCAAAATGAAAAAACTTTTGACAGCAACACTAATTATTTCCTTTTTGGCTCTATCGGTGGCAACCGGATTTGCCCAGCCTCAACAGAGAGTGCCAAGAGCAAAAAGGATGTTTGACAGGTCGCAAAACCGGATTCTGGGTGTTTTGAAAGCCAACCAAAAAGATCTCGGTATTACGGATGAGCAAATCGAGCAGATTCAAAATCTGGTGTTTTCCTTTGAAGAAAGAAAGATCAAAATGAAAGGCGATCAAAGTTTGAGCCGATTGGAGTTGCAGAAACTGATGCAAGAAAGAGAAAATTTGGATTACGGAAAGATCGAAGCGATCCTTTCTAAAACATCCGCTGTGCGAAATGAGATGTTTGTCAAGGGGCTTAAACTTCGGGAGCAGATCAACAATGTCCTGACACCGGAACAACAGGAAGCCCTGAAGGAAAAGGGAAGAATGGGCATGAGGAGTCGGCCCCGTGATTTGAGGGACCGAATGCAACAACGAATGCCCAGGCTAAGAAATCGTATTCTCAGGTAAAAAATCCAAATTTTTTCTCTGGATGATAGTTACTAACAGTTGGGGTCAGCCCTCAATCCTCAAGAGCGTGCTGGGCTGGCCCTTTTCAATTTCTTGGATACCCTCAACGAAATTCGCTTTTTCAGCTATAATAGAAAGGTATACATGAGGAGATCGAAATGAAAAAAATGTCGGCCATTTTGTTGATATCAATCCTTTTTATTTTTATGCATATAGGTTGTAGCACGCTCGAACTGGAGAGCACCTGGAAGGATCGTGATATAACGCTGGACGGAAAGGGCGGGGATTGGCTGGGAGCCAAGTACTATTTCGAAGATTCTGCCGTTTCCGTAGGATTGATCAATGATGAACGGTATCTGTACGTGTCCATGATGACCGAGAATCCGATGCTCCGGGCTCAGATCATGCAGCAAGGCCTGACTGTTTGGCTCGATTCCCAAGGAGGAAAAAACAAGACATTCGGTATCAAATTTCCTCTGGGGAGGCAGGAAGGAGAAGAGAGAAAAGAGGAGATGGATCCCCGGGATATGATGGATGAAATGACTCGGGAAGAAATGATGCAGAAGCTCCAAGAATCCATGACAGAATTGGAGGTTTTGGGACCCGCTGAAAAGGTCTTGGCAAAGATGGGCATCGAAGATGCACAGGGAATCGAAGTCAAAATGAGAAACGCATCGGGCACTTTTGTCTATGAGCTCAAAATTCCTCTTGCCTCCAGCGAAGAATATCCGTTCGCTTTAGGTGTGGAACCCGGTGATATCATCGGTGTAGGATTTCTATCGCCCAAGATGCAGATGAGAAGACCGAGTGGAATGCGCGGCGGAGGGGGAATGCCAGGGGGTGGAGGAATGCCGCCAGGAGGGGGAGGTGGAATGGGAGGTCGAGGTGGAATGGGCAGCGGAATGGGACGCATGATGCCACAAGATTTAAAAATCTGGGCCAAGGTCCAGTTGGCTTCAGGTTCGACTCCGGCCCCTTCTTTCTTTTAGAACACGAGTATCTCGGGCCTGTGTACCCCTTATTTACTCCTTCAGAGCTTTGTGCAACTGGACGGGTTTTCTTGCCCGTTCTATCACCTTTAGGTTCAGGATCTCGACTCCCAGTGAAAAAGCCATGGCGAAATAGATGTATCCCTTGGGGATGTGCAGGTTGAGTCCTTCCCCCATAAGGGAGAATCCCACCAGCAACAAAAAACTCAACGCCAGCATTTTGATTGTGGGGTGGGTGTCTACAAAGTTCCCGATCATGCGGGCAGAGAGCATCATGACACCCACGGCGATCACGATGGCCAGGATCATGACCGGGAGGTGGTCGGCCAGGCCAACAGCGGTGATAACAGAATCCAGTGAAAACACGATATCCAGGACAGCGATCTGGATGAGGATAGAAACGAGGTTTCGGGCGATCTTGGCCTTGGTCGTAGCTGGTTCTCCCTCCAGACTGGCGTGGATCTCATGGGTGCTTTTTGCCAGCAAAAAAAGGCCTCCAGCCAGCAGGATGATATCCCGTCCGGATATTTCGTTTTTAAATACGCTCAAGATAGGAGTGGTCAGGGTCATGATCCAGGTCAGGGTTAACAACAGCAGAATGCGCGTTACCATGGCTAAGGCCAGGCCGAGGGTTCTGGCTTTGTTCCGCTGGTGGGCAGGCAGTCGCCCCACCAGAACCGAGATAAAAACGATATTGTCGATCCCGAGAACGATCTCTAAGGCTGTCAGGGTAGCCAGAGCTACCCAGGCTTGGGGTTGTATGATCCATTCCATGACAGAATTCCTTTTTTTATGCTAGTAGTTCAACTCTGCTCTAGAGGTTATCACACGCAAAGCAGAATATTCAACATCTATTGGCCTAGCTTTTTTCCAAGAGGGATTTACTACAGGTAGCCAATCTTTGATGAAGGATTTCATACTCGTATAGGGTAGTTGAGGTTCCAGTTGACTCGAGAGGAGATAAAAAAGATAATCCACTTCTTATGGATTCCGACAGATCGAAAATCTCACCACCTCCTCCTTTAGAGGATTCGCTGTCAAGGCCCTTTTCTGTCCGCTTTCGTGAGAGCTTCAGCTGGAAACAGGCGTTCACCGCTCTCCGGTACCGGAACTATCGCCTCTGGTTCTGGGGACAGATGACATCCCTTTTTGGAACCTGGATGCAGAGCACAGCCCAGGGATTTTTGATTTTCGAGTTGACCCATTCCCCGGCTTACTTGGGCTATGCGGTTTTTGCCATGGGAGCCCCCACCTGGCTTTTTATGATGTATGGGGGGGTGCTGGCCGACCGCGTTGAAAGACGGACACTCCTGATCGTCACTCAGATAGCGATGATGACTCTGGCATTGGTTCTTGCTGCCCTGACTTTTCTTCATGTCATCCAGGCCTGGCACATCATTATTCTGGCCTTTTGTTTGGGTATTGCCAATGCTTTTTATGCTCCGGCCAGGCAAGCTTTTGTGCGGGAGCTGGTCGACCGCGAGGACATGACGAACGCCATCGCTTTGAATTCAGCCATGTTCAATTCAGCAACGGCCATCGGACCTGCCGTTTCAGGTATAACCTATGCTCTTGTAGGACCGGCCTGGTGTTTTACCATAAACGCGCTATCATTCTTTGCAATAATCATATCCTTGTCGCTGATGAAGATCGATCCTCAGCCCAGGCCTGATCAGCGGAATTCCATGGGAACCGATTTGAAGGAAGGGATGCGTTACATCATCAATCACTCCATGATAAGGACCCTGATCGGTGTGGTGGCGATAACCAGTTTTTTTGGCGTATCCTTTGCCACTTTGATGCCTGCTTGGGCCGTCGAAGTCTTGGGGGGTGATGCCACGACAAATGGGATCCTTTACTCTGCCCGAGGTTTGGGTGCGCTGTTGGGGGCACTGATGATCGCATCCCTGGGACGTTTCCAATTCAAGGGCAGGCTCTTGACTCTGGGAAGCTTCGCCTTTCCCCTTCTGTTGCTGTCTTTCGGTTTTCTTCGCTGGCTACCCTTTTCCTTATTGATCCTGTTTTGTTTGGGGGTGGCCACCATGCTCATTTTCAACTTGGCCAATGCGCTGGTTCAAACGCTGGTTAAAGATGATCTTCGGGGTAGGGTGATGAGCATTTACAGCCTTTCCTATTTCGGGCTGATGCCGCTGGGCTCCCTGTTGGTCGGGCTGATCGCAGAGCATTCCAGCGAGCCCACAGCGATAATCTCGAATGCCATGATCCTTCTAGGATTCTTTATCCTGATCAGGATTTTTGCTCCCAAGCTGTCTGAGCTTACCTAAAGTCCAAAAGACACGTCCCGATGTGCCGGATTTGGGTCAGAAGTGGATAGTGACGAATATATTGAAGGTCATTCCCATGTACAGGATGTTGTTCTCGAAGATCTCCCCTTCCACCACATCGAATTCTTTGTACCAAACATTTTTCCGGCCGTAGAGGTTGAACACAGAGGCCCCGATGATGGACTGGCTTCCGAATAGAGGAAAACGGTAGCTGGCGGCGATATCGAGCCGGTGATAAACTGGAAGCCGTGCACCATTTTTTTCTCCCAAGATGACCCGTTCTATCGTGCGTCTCCCCTCTAAAACTTCCTCCTCTTCCACTCCAACCGGTTCTGTGTAGGGCCTTCCCGTGGCAAAGATCCAGGTTGCAAAAAATGTCCAGTTATTCCAGTCGTAGCTATTGACCAACTTGAATTCGTGTGTCTGGTCATGGAGAGCTGGATAGGAGTCGGTTTCAAGATCCGGGAATGTGTACTCCACTTTGCTCAATGTGTATCCGATCCAACCGGTGTATTGGCCGAATTTTTTTTGTAAAAGGAGCTCGATCCCGTTGGCCACGCCTGTTCCTGTGTATATAAACCGATTGTAATCGGTTTCGTCCTCCCACGGTGTGAAGCGCAGGGCGAACTCCGCAAGACCGCTCAAATCCTTATGGAAGGCTTCCACATCGAAAAGGTAATCCTGACTCTCATAGGTCAGGCCGAGGATGAAATGAGTGGCCTTTCCATATGGGATGGTTTCACCGTCGGACAGGGCCCAGAATTCACGGTTGCCTTGCTGGACATCTTCCCTTGTGATGCGGTTGATGATCTGGGAGTATTTGCCCCAGGCCCCTTTGATGCGGAGGGTGTTGGTCAATTTCAGATTGAGAGCCAGTCGAGGTTCGTAAAATGTTACCTCTGTGGTGTCGAAATAATTGACCCGGATCCCTGGTGTGATGGTCAATCGATTGAACAGGGTCCAGCGGTCCTGAAGATATACAGAAAACTGAGTGCCTTCACTGTCGCGATTGAGAATGTTCAAGAAATTGCCGGGTCCGACCGGCGCCTCTTCTCCCTCCAGTTCCTGAATCTCCTCCATATTGTAATCATACGTGACTTTGTTATTCGTGATCTGGATTCCAAATTCAGCTTGGTTGGTCTTATGGAGCCGCAAGGTGTTGTCCAAGCGCAGGGTGAGGTCATCCAGATCATTGTCCTCGATCGTCCCCCGGGCGAAACCGCGATTTTGGAAGAATGGAGGAGGCTCCCACTCCGGATCATCGGATGTCCAAACGAGATCACTGGTGCGGCCAGAGTCTGTCTGGCTCAAATAGCTGGAATAGCCGACGATGATATGGCTCTGGAACGACTCATGCCAGTTCCGAACCCAGTTGGCGCTCAAACCTGTATTGCCCCATTTGCGGAGGTCCTTGATATCGGTTGAGCCTGAAACAGAGATCCCGGACTCGGACATCCTTTCTGCGAAAAAAGAAGGAAACTCCTGCACACGGGAGTTGTCCATGTTGTCCAGGCCGTTGTAGAAACTGAGGAATATCGTATCATTAGGTCCGGGTCTGAAAGTCAGTTTGGAGTTGAGATCGTAAAAAGAGGAGTCGGGCTGCGCTTCGAAAGATCCCATGAACCCGGGGCCGCCACCTCCTCCCATGAAGCGTCCTTGAGCAGTGGTGTTTTCTGTGAACATTCCGAGGATGCTGTCATATAAAGGACTCTGGAAGGATTGGCGTCCGGCCAGGATAAAACTCCCCTTTCCGAACAATGGCACTTCCAGCAACCCGTTGAAACTGAGAAGGCTCACCCCTGCACTGCCGTGGAAATCCTCGCTGCTGCCAAGCATTCCGGTCAGCTCCATGATGCTGGAGAGCCGGCCTCCGTATTTGGATTCGTATCCTCCCTTGCTCAACCGGACCTCCCGCACCGCTTCCATGTTGAAAGCGCTGAAGTATCCGAAGAGGTGGTCCACATGGTAGATGGTGAATCCGTCGTACAGGATTAGATTTTGGTCAGGAGTTCCCCCTCGGATATAAAGTCCTGATGAGGATTCCTGGCTTCCGCTGATACCGGGCAGGAGCTGGAATGCGCGGAAGATGTCCCTTTCTCCCAAGCTGGGCAGGCTCTCGATCTGTTTGGGAGTCAATTTAACTTCACTCACTTCTTCTGCAACGCTCAGCAGAGGACGCTCTGCTTCGACTACGGTTTCTTCGGTTATGGGAGTCATTTCGAGCGTGATGTCGACGACAATGGTCATGGCAGCCGATACGACGACTTCTTTTATAGCCTCATTGAATCCATCCAGTGTCGCGATCAGTGTCACCAATCCTCGTGTTATGCCGGAAAAGGCGTAAATCCCATCTCTGTTCGTGGTTGTGCTGAAATTTGTGCCTTTTATGGATACCATTGCTCCTGGCAGTGGCGTTCCATCGTCCATTTTTATCGTTCCCTGTATTTTTCCTCCCTGGGCATAAGATATTCCCGTAAAAATAAAATATGCGGCGATAACAAAAATGATGAGCCGTCTTGCCATCAAAACCTCCAGATATTACACTTTTTTCCTATAGCTTTACTCTCTCTCTTCATATCCATTGGACAACCAACCCCTTGCGTTTATTCTTTTTTTGGAATAAAAAAATTTTTGGTATGGCAGGCATAGCCAACCCTCCCCACCCTACATTAAAGGAGTGGCGAGGAAGTAACTTGCGGTGTTGTAGTAAACTGCCGCAAGTAGGCTGCAACGAAACTGTTGAGGTAAGATTGGCTCATAAATTGTTCAGGCTAAAGAAAGGCCTGGGGGGCCAGGCCTTCAAAAGGAGGGAAAAAAGAGGAGTGAATGTATGTTAATGATTTTGAAGAGACTTTTTATCAGGAGGAAATTTTGGTGGAGGTTCGGGATAAGGCCCATCTCTCCTCGGGAAGGGGGGCATATCTCTTCTCATCCGGGGCCTTCGCTCTCTCATCATTTTTTCCAGGCGGTCCTTTTGTTCGGGAGTCAACACCGAATCCAGATTCTTCTGCAGGGATTCAAAAGATGAACTCATCCTCGCTTCGAAGTCATTACGGATCTCCAGGACGTCATTAGCATGTTTCCGGATGATTTTTCTGATTTGGTCACTTTGTTCAGGGGTCGGATCTATAATTTGCTCGAAGAAGGGCATGAATCTGTTCGGATCTACCATGACAAAAGCCCTTCTTATCCTGTGATGCAAATAAGCTCTGCTGAGCAAAGCACCGAAGATAATCCCGATGATTAAAGTGGCAATGATGATGAGGGTTGTTTTTACTTTCATATTCATTCTGGCTGTCTCCGTATTAGAATAATGGCAGATCGATCAACTTTTCGATGGTATCGTCCGAAGCATAAAAGATATTGTCGGTGGATAGAGCGTCCCCTGTCTTAAGGTTGTATATGAGGAGAATGAGTAAAATCGCTGCTCCGACGATGGCCAATCGGCGAAACATGGCGAGGAGCGTTTTATAGAAGGTTTCAAGACCGTTTTTCTTCTCTCCCAAAGATTCGATTCGACTCATCACCCTTTCGGCAAAGAATGGGTTGAAAGCAGGTGTTGGGCTTTCTGCCATAGCTTGGCGATGGGCGAGAATTTTCTCGCTTTCTTTTCGAAGAGCACCCGATCTTTGCAAAGCTTCTTCCAGTTGTTTCTGCTCCTTTTCGTCCAGTTCGTCATCAAAGGAGCGGTAAAGTAGTTTTAATATTTTCTTAGCCATTTCCTTCCCCTCTTAAAACATGCGTTTCCCAATATATCGGCGTCAAAATCTCCTTAAGTTTTTTCTGAGCCCTGGCAAGCCTGGACAGGACTGTTCCGACTGGAAGACATAAGATCTGGGCTGTTTCTTGTGTCGAATACCCCTCGATCAGACGCAATATAACAACAGCTCGGTACTTGGGCCCGAGCCTTTCGATCCCTGTGTGAACGATTTCTCTGAGCTCTTTTTTTTTATTTGGGTCATTTTTGTCAGGGGCCTTTTCCATTTTTTCTTCCCCTTTGGAAAAAAATGTGCGTTCCGGCGTTTTCGCCGCTTGAGCTCGTTCAAAGACAGATTGATCGCTATTCTTGTGAGATAAGTTCCGACGCTGGACTCGCCTCTAAATTTATCCAAAGACTTGTAGAACTTGATGAATGTTTCCTGTCCCACATCGTCTGTTTCCGGACAGTTTCCCAGCATGCCGATCACGGCTGCCGCCACTCTGTGTTCATTTTGTTTCACAAGTTCTTTGAAAGCGTTCTTATCCCCGTTTTGTGCCTTTCTGACCAGTTCCTGTTCGTTCGGTTTCACTTCCACGATTTCAGACTTGCTTCCATTCACCCTATTAGACAAAGAAAATCTAAATTTTATTCCCCTTTATCATCACTGCCATTTCACCTTCAAGTTGTGCTGTCCCCGCATGGTGATATCCGGATGCATGTTCAACTCGAGCATTTTAGGTTTGTTTCCAATAACCATGGCTGTTAAGTATACAAAGCGGGTCACCCTTTCCATTTTGGCAAAATCCACCCTGTCGATAGTATCGGTTTCCTGGTGATAGTCCTCTGTTGTTCCGCAAAAGAACCAAACCGCAGGGATGCCGTACTGGATGTAGGGATACTGGTCGCTCCGGAAGAAAAAATTGTCCGGATGCTGAGGATCTTCGTATTCGTAATCCAGGTTCAAATGGATGTGTTTGTCATTGACGGCGTTGATAATGGTGTCCAAATCCGAGCTGAGTTTGTTCGAGGCGATAAGGTAAAGATGGTCGGGATCGTTCCGGCAGATCATGTCCATGTTCAGCTCGGCGCTCATCTTTTCGACAGGAACGGGGCTGTGTTCCACAAAAAACCGGGAGCCCCAGAGTCCCTTTTCCTCTGCGGCGTGCCACACAAAAATGACAGATCGCTTGGGTCGATGGAATTGGAGAGCCTGAGCGAGCTCCAGCATAGCCACAGTTCCAGAACCATTGTCATCTGCCCCGTTGTAGATCCTTCCTTCCCGATAGCCGAGGTGGTCGTGATGGGACCCGAACAGGACATATTCCTTTTTCAATTCCTCATCTGTCCCCTCTATCCATGCTACGACATTATAGGTTTTATCCTTTCTCTGTTGGGTAACGAGGGATATGTCCATCCTGCGATCGTTCAATTCACGCCAGGGAACTTGCTTCCCGTCTCTGAGCTCGGCAAACATTTCTTCCAGTTCGGTTAGGGGAATTCCCAGTATTTCTGCGGCCATGGCGTGGCGGATCTCTGCTCGAAGATAGGTTTGTTGAGATGCAGATGTCGACAACGATTTGAGTTCATCGGCCAAACGGCATCGGGGAGTATCGTCAAAGAAATATCCATTTTCGGAAAAGTTTATTTCTCTTTTTTTGCTGACAACGATCAGGATTGCAGCAGCTCCTCTTGAGCCGATGTCTCTGCTTCGGCGATACAGGAGCCTTTGGATTTCAGGGGTTCTTAATCTGTGATCTTCGGGAAGTTCAGGGTCGAGCATCACGACGACTTTGCCTTTGAGGTCCAATCCTTCCAGGTCGTCCCAGCCCGATTCCGGCGATGAAAATCCCAATCCTACAAAAATTACTCTTCCCGCCATTTTCATGTCCTGGGCGTAGCGGCCATAGATACCGAGATCATCGGGAAAAGTAAAGTTCTGTATCCTATTGCCTGTGATCAATCTCATCCGCGTATGCGCTCGCTCTAGGGTGTCGACGACCAAAGGGATTTCCTGGAAATAGGATCCATCGGGCATCAATGGTTTGAGCCCGTAGCTCTCCGCCAGCGTGGCGATGTAACGGGAGGCGATCTTGAGTTCTGGAGAAGGCGTGTTCCTCCCAAGGAATTCATCGGATGCGATCACATCCAAGTGAACTTTTAAATCTTTCGCTGTGATGGATTCCACCGCTCTCTCTTGCTCGGTTTTGCAGCCAAAGGATAAAGCGAACGATAATAAAATGACGAATCCTGAAAAGAATTTGTTGGGTTTCATGAAATTCTCCTTATCGCTCAAAATATCTCAGTCTATAGCATAGCCCAAAGCCTATGTCAAAAAAGGTGAACGATGATGTTGTAAGCATGAAATTTATTATATATAACTATAGGAGAAAAAGAAGGAATGCCAACCTATGAAATCAAAAAAAATAATTCCGTTGTTTGTTATCTGCCTGTTCGGTTGTGTTTTGTTCGGCATGGATAACCAGAAGGTTAAGTCCGGCCTGGATGTTTTCCTCGTCGAACACCTGTCGATGCTGGAGGGAAAAAGGGTGGGGATCATCACCAACCAGACAGGGATCGCATCGTCGGGTGAACACATCGTGGATATACTGTCCAGTATCGAGGACCTGTCCATCAGTGCTTTATATGCTCCGGAGCACGGTATCCGGGGGGATCTTCCCGATGTCACCAAGATGATCTCCTATGTTGACAAAAGAACCGGATACCAGGTGTGGAGCTTGTATGGAGACCATCTCAAACCCACACAAGAAATGTTGGAAGATGTGGACGTTCTGATTTATGACACCCAGGATGTCGGGGCCCGTTTCTACACGTTTATCAGCACCATGGGTTTGGCCATGGAGGCGGCATCGGAGCAGGGAAAACAATTCATCGTTCTCGACCGGCCCAATCCGATAAACGGTGTCACCATAGAAGGCCCGATCATCGAAGAGCGCCATTTTTCCTTTGTAGGACAATACCCGATCCCTGTGCGTTACGGCATGACGCCGGGAGAATTGGCGTGGATGATAAAAGGTGAAAAATGGATGAAGGGGATGGATGAACTGGACCTGAAGGTCATCCCGATGCAAGGGTGGCAGAGGACCATGTGGTATGACCAGACCGGACTTCCATGGACGCGGCCATCTCCGAATATTCCTTCGATCCTTACGGCAGCGGTTTATCCCGGGCTTTGCTTGGTCGAAGCCCTCAACGTCTCTGAAGGACGGGGCACGATGCGGCCGTTCGAGCAGATCGGTGCGCCCTGGATCGACAGCCACAAGCTGGCAGAGACTATGAATTTTTATCGACTCCCCGGCGTCTATTTCAAGCCGATCACCTACACTCCGGTTACGCTCCCCCAAGCAGCGCCCTGGAACAAGTACAGAGATCAGGATGTGAATGGTTTGAGTTTGATCATTACCGACAGGGAGAAATTGCGCCCCTTACAGGTTATGGTTCATCTCTTTGTTGCGCTAAAAAAACACTATCCCAAGGAACTTGAACTCCGGGATAATCTCGAGAGGTTGATCGGCATCTCCTCCTTTCGCCGATCCATCGGTGAGCTCCGTGCACCCGAGGAGATTTTTGCAGAATGGGAACCTGGGATTCGATCATTCAACAAAGCCCGCCAAAAATATCTTCTTTATAAATAGGGGACATCCCATTAGGTACCACCCTATGCGAGATAACTCGAATTGTTGGATTCAATCCTTCATCTTTTGGATCATTTCCACGAGCTCATAGGCTTTCATGTCGTTTTTTTCAGCGACGATCCGGATGACCTCATCCTTTTTTGCGTCTATCCCCTTCGATTTGAGGCGTGCCATTATATCCTGTATCGGGATATCCAGATCGTCGGCAAGATTTTCCAGGGTTTTCCATCCGTACCCGCCGCCCACCGATTGTTTTTTTTGCGTTGTCAGGCTGTCGAATTTTTCTTTTTCGTCAGAGGGAAGCTCACTTTTTAAAATCTCATATAGGGCGAAAGGAGAAGTATTGTTATCTTTAGCGATATCCAGGATCGAGTACTCCCTGTCTTGGACATGGATTCCATTGTTTTCAAGGATTTTTTCTGTTCTTTCCATGGGAATCCCGATTCGGTTGGTGAATTCTTCGAGAGTCATCAATTCTGCATGGGGCATAAAAGGTTCATTTCGGCTTTCTGCCCAGGAGTTTTTCATCTTTTCTCCAAAATTCATTACGGTGCTGAACGGGGGGATACTGATGGCGGTGGCCACAAAAACCAGAAGGATTAGGATCAAAGATACGGTCAGTTCCATCCTCATCCGCAGCCCGGCTTTGACCTTTTGTTTGATATAGCTCAAGATGGGTTTCCAGTTGTAATAGATGTGGATCAGGGCAAAGATCAGGAAGATGTAACCGAATATCGTGTGAAGAGCAGCCCATTGTTCCTTGGTGAATCCCCAAAGCTTCCAGTTTGTCCAGTTGGCGATCCGTCCCGGCGGAACGATGTATAAGACGATTCCGGTCACATTTTCTATGATGAAAGACCACAACACGATAAGAGCCGCAAAAGCCCGGAATTTGAATTTACTCTTTTTCATACATTTCTCCTGATCAATCACATTATGGATTATGACGGTCAATTGTACCAAAATATGGCTTGTTGAATACATGGATTTTTCGTTTTCTTGTCAATAAGACGAAAGGTATGATAGGTTACAGGAGAGCGTTTTCAGGATGACGAGAATTAAGAACAGGAGAAAATAAGATGGCCGAACCTTTGGTACTTGAAGGAAAACTTTTAGCCAAGTCCATCGAAGAATCTTTGAAGCCGAGGGTCGCTGCGGTAATTGGTAAATCCGGAGGGAAAATCCCGGTTTTGGCTACGATTCTTGTGGGAGATGATCCGGCATCTGCGACCTACGTTCGGATGAAGAGCAATGCCTGCCTGCGTATAGGCATGGAATCGAGAAAGATAGAATTGCCACCGACAACATTGACCGAAGAACTTCTGGCCGAGATCGATACTCTGAATCGGGATACTGATGTAAACGGCATTTTGCTCCAGCACCCGGTTCCCGAACAGATCGACGAGCGCGCTTGTTTCGATGCGATCGCTCTGGAAAAAGATGTGGATGGTGTCACCTCGCTGGGTTTTGGGCGAATGGCGATGGGGGAATTTGCCTACGGGAGTGCGACTCCCACAGGCATCATGACAATCCTGGACCACTACAACATCCCGATAAAAGGAAAACGGGCTGTGGTGGTCGGCCGGAGTCCGATCTTGGGAAAGCCCTTGGCCATGATGCTTCTCAACCGGCATGCGACCGTGACCATTTGCCATTCCCGCACTCTCGATTTACCTGATGTGGTTAGAGAAGGCGATATCGTTGTGGGGGCTGTGGGGAAACCCAAGTTCATCGAAGCGGATTGGATAAAAGAAGGGGCTGTCATCATCGATGCCGGCTATCACCCCGGAGGCATCGGCGATGTCGACCTCGAGGCGGCGGCCCCACACAGCAGTGCCTACACGCCTGTACCGGGTGGGGTTGGTCCGATGACCATCGTTTCCCTCATTTCCCAAACCCTCGATGCCGCCGAAAAACAATACGGTTTAAAATTTTAGTTCGAATCCCGAATGGAGAATGTGGATGGATTCGGCGTTCCGGGTGGCCAGCCAGATATAGCTGAAGCCGAATTCCACGTGTTCGCTGAGCGGGATCATAGCCCCAACATAAAATCGGTTATTCTGAACGGTGTAGATTTTTGTTTTTCCGAAAGTTTCGTTAGCGATGAATGGCTTCAGCTTGAGCTTCCCGATGCTCAATTCGGTTTTCAGTCGAAGCCGCAGGCGGAATCTCAAATGGTCTTCCTTACTCTCTTCCTCGAACTCCCGGATTTCCGTCCGGAAATAGGCATCGAAATCCAGCTTTTCAGCCACCCTGGTTTTCCACCCCACTTCCAATGTAAACCGGTTCTCGTTGTAGACAGTATCTTGATTTTCCATATGGTCTCTTCTATAGAGCGTGGCAAAATAGAAATTTTTGTGGAGCTTGAATACGAATCCACCCTGGATGTTTTTGAGGTACGGATTGAAATAAGTGATGTCCAGGAAACGGGCGTGATGAGAAATTTTCAGGTCCAATCGAGATGAGATGGAGAATGTGACGGTATTCGTCAGCCATGCCTGGCTTGTGTCACAAAATCCGCTTTTCCAGCTAGCAAAAAAAACCAGAAAAAACAAAAGACTTGTTTTCAGGATGAGCCCACGATGGACATGTCGCATAAGTTCGATCATAAGTTCGATATTATATAGCAATTTTGTCCAAGATGACAATGAATTGAGGAGAATTATGGAAAGCCTCATTTTTTTGAGAATAATACAGGAATCTATTGAAAAAAAGGATAATTACAAATAAAATCGACTCTTATGGAAATATATTATCAAGGAGGTTTTATGAGTAACCGAAAAAGACTTTATTGGACAGCGACTATCTTGGCTTTATTCGTTATTGCTCTCGTTTTTGCCGTGTCTCCCGTTCAAGCTCAAAGGGGGAAAAGGCCGCAGAAAATCGAGTCCACAGATCCTGCACTCCGGTTGGAGGGATATGCAAAGCATCTTGAGATGACCGAAAGTTCACCCTTCAACAAGGAGAAGTGGTACCACATCGGACCCAAGAATGTAAGCGGCAGATGCACGGACATCGCTGTCGTCACGCCGAAGGGAAAAAATTACACGGTCTATGTGGCAACGGCATCCGGCGGTGTTTGGAAAACCGTGAACGAGGGAACGACATGGGAGCCGGTATTCGAAAAGGAAGCTTCGACTTCGATCGGCGATGTAGCTATCGCTCCGTCCAATCCCGACATCGTTTGGGTGGGTACTGGCGAGGCCAATATTTTCCGGAGCTCGCAAGCCGGTGTGGGGATCTACAAGTCGACCGATGCCGGGAAGACCTGGAAGCACATGGGATTGGCCGATACCAACACCATCTCACGGATCGTCATTCATCCCGAGAATCCCGATGTCGTTTACGTGGCAGCTTCGGGGCACGAGTGGACAAACAACGAGGAGCGCGGTGTTTACAAGACGACAGATGGCGGTATGACTTGGAAAAAAATCCTGTACATCGACGATATGACCGGAGCCATAGACTTGGTGATGGATCCATCGAACCATGACACCGTATATGCTGCAACCTGGCAGCGTGTGAGAAATAAATGGAACGATCCTCGGAACGAGCCCAATTTTGGGGGAAGCGGAATCCACAAAACCACCGATGGCGGTGCGACATGGAAACCGATAAACAACGGTCTTCCTGCAGCTCAACACAGAGGCCGGATCGGGATCGATCTTTGTCTGACCAAACCCAATGTGATCTACGCTTTTGTGGACAACTATGAGCTGGCACGCGAGTTGACCGAAGAGGAAAAAGCCGACGATTACACGTCCGGATTGGCAGGCATCATCAAAGGGGCTACCGTCTACCGCTCCGATGACAACGGGGAAACCTGGGTCCAGATGAGTGGCCTGACTGAGCAGACGAAAGCCTACATGGAACGTCACTCCGGCACATATGGCTGGGTTTTCGGCCAAATGCGTGCAGATCCCAACGATGAAAACACTATCTACACGATGGGTTTGGGTTTGAATGTCTCCAATGATGGCGGAAAAACATTCCGCGGTCTGAGAGGCATGCACGGCGACCACCACGGGCTCTGGATCGACCCTGATAATTCCAACTACCTTATCAATGTCAATGACGGTGGCATCGTCATTTCCTACGATGCAGGCCTTACCTGGCGGCAGTTCAGAGACAACCTCCCCGTGTGCCAGTTCTTCAACATCAACTACGACATGGATACCCCCTTTCGTGTGTACGGCTCGATGCAAGATCATGGAAGCTACAGAGGCCAAGTGATCAGTGGCGGAACGGATAGATTCGGAAGACAGTTGCAGGGCATCCAGACTGTGGATTTTGATGGGGCGCCGGGCGGCGAAGGCAGCAGCCATGCCGTCGATCCGACAGACCCAACTACTGTCTATTCTGCCGGTTTCTACGGCACCATCAGCCGGAGCGTGCTGGACAAGGATGGAAATTGGCAAACCAAACTCCTCCTTCCCAGGCCCTATCCCGATGAGCCCCGTCTTAGGGGTCAGTGGGTGGCTCCCTTTATCATCTCTCCTCACAATCCCAACATCATCTATCACGGCATGCAGTATTTGTTCATGTCCCGGGATAAAGGCGATTCCTGGGAGAGGATCAGTCCAGATTTGACCCGCAATATCCCATCTGAGTTGGGGGATATTCCTTTCCAGACCTTATTTTCGATCGCCGAGTCTCCCCTCAAGTTCGGATTGATCTATGTGGGTACCGACGACGGAAACGTCCATATTACCAGGGATGGCGGAAAAACCTGGAAAAAAATCATGAACGGATTACCCAACCTGAAATGGGTGTCCAAGATGGTCGCCTCTGCCTATGACATGGGCACGGTCTACATGACCCAGAACGGAAAACGGGATGATGATTTCAATCCCTATATCTGGAAATCCACGGATTTTGGCGAGACCTGGGAAGATATCACGGGTAACATTCCTCTTGGACCGGTTAATGTCATCAGAGAAGACCCGTTCAACGCGAACATATTGTACGTGGCCACGGATGTAGGCGTGTATGTCACCAAAGACGGCGGCAAAAAATGGGATGTACTGGGCGGCAACCTGCCCTCTGTTTATGCACTCGACCTGATCATCCATCCCCGGGACAACATCGTCGTTATCGCCACGCATGGACGTGGCATGTGGGCTATCGATGCCAAAGCCGTCAACGGAGGTCCCCGCAGATTCAGACGATTCTGATAAGTTCTGAAATTCAACCGGAAATTCAAAAGGCCCGTCTATTTTAATTGAGAATAGGCGGGCCCTTTTTTTTGTTGAACATGCAACCATCTGGCATATGATTTCGTCTGCCATAGTGAGGCGAATGAATATTTTAAGTGGGAGGAATCCATGCTTAAAAATTACCTGAAAGTTGCCTGGCGGAATATTGTAAGAAAAAAGGGATTTTCCTTTATCAACATCACAGGCCTGGCCATCGGGATGACGGTCTGTCTTCTCATCCTTTTGTTCGTTCAGTATGAGCTGAGCTATGATACCTACCACAGGAATGCAGAAGATCTGTACCGCTTCGAACGCGGATGGCTCAGCGCCGACGGATCGTTGCGAGGACAATTCGCCTCATTAGCCCCATCTTTTGTGGTTTTTCTGGAAAAGGAATTCCCCGAGATCGAAAACGCCGTGCGCATATTCCCGGTTGACACAACCTTGGTCAGCGTGGGGGACACTCATTTCGAAGAAAAGCGCTTTTATTTCGCTGAAGATGACATCTTCGATGTGTTTTCCATTCCGCTGATTGAAGGAAATCCCGAGACAGCACTGGCACAGCCGGATAGCTTGGTTATCTCCCAGTCGGTGGCAAAAAAGTACTTCCGGGACCAAGACCCGATAGGGAAGCAGATGAAAATCGATCAGACATATATCCTCCAAGTGACTGGAGTGATGGAAGACACCCCTTCCAACACCCATGTCTATTTCGATTTTTTAGCACCCTATCTTGCTCTGAAGGGAATTCAAGGGAACGGTGAGAGGGACTATTTTCACGGAACAAGGAATTTCTCGGACAATGTGACTTTTGCCTATGTCCGGTTTGCCCCGGGGACAGATCCTCATGCTGTCAGGGCCAAAATCCCTGATTTCCTGGACCGTGTATTGGGCACCAGAAAAGACAAGGATGGCAATATCGTTCCTGCCAGCCAGGGGAACACGATCCTCATACAAAAGGTCACCGACATCCACCTTCATTCCCACACGAGCAAAGAGCTGGAAGCTAATGGCGACATCCGGTATGTCAACTTGTTCACCGTCATTGCCCTGTTCGTTTTGATCATTGCCTGCATCAACTTCATGAATCTCTCCACAGCCAGGGCTACACAACGCGCCCGAGAGGTCGGATTGCGTAAGGTCGTTGGCGCCAACCGCCGGCGTCTCACAGCTCAATTTTTGGGAGAGTCTTTGATGGTTGCGCTGCTGGCCATCGTGTTGGCGTTGCTTTTTGTCGCTCTTTTGCTTCCCGCATTCAATGCTTTTACCAACCGGGATATCGGTTTTGGATTGCTTTTCAATCCGATCGGGTTGCTGACGGTTTTGGGCGTTTTTTTCCTGACCGGTCTTGTCTCGGGTTTTTATCCGGCTCTTTACCTTTCAGCTTTCCGGCCGGGGATTATATTGCGTGGGGAACTGACCCGCGGAACCCGTGGAGCCTTGATGCGCAAGGTGCTTGTGGTTTTTCAATTTGCCATATCCGTTGCCTTGATCGTGGGTGTGGGTGTGGTCTACAAACAGATGCAGTTTTTACAAAATGCCGACCTCGGTTTTGAGCGCGAGAATATCGTCTTGCTCCGTGCCGATCAAACGATTAAACAGAATTGGCTGGAATTCAAACAGCAGCTCACCAGCAGTCCCCACATCCTGTTCGCCACTCTATCCAAACGGGCACCCACTGGACGGCTGCTGGATTCTCCGGGTTTTCGGACTGAACTGAACGGCCAGATGCTGACCAGTCCTTTCAGCATGCCGCACAACCGCGTGGATTATGACTTTTTCAAAACCTATGGAATGGAAATCATCGCGGGCCGGGATTTTTCCATCGAATATCCCACCGATGCGAACAAAGCCTTTATCCTGAACGAGACGGCTGTGCGGCAGCTAGGTTTGGAAAGACCGGAGGATGCTGTTGGACTTCCGATGTGGACGATTGCTCCCTTTCTGAGCGGAAATGTAATCGGAGTGGTCAAAGATTTCAACTATGAATCCATGCACAATGAGATCATCCCGATAATCACCTACATCCAGCCTATTCAAGCAAATATGGTTTCTGTCCGGTTTGCCGCAGGAAGGACGCGGGAGGCATTGGAAGATGTAGAAGCTGTTTGGAACCGGTTCAATCCGGAATATCCTTTCCAGTACGACTTTCTGGATGACCGGATAGCCGGACAGTACCTTAACGAGGAACGGATGATGAAGATGTTCGGTTATTTTAGCCTTTTCGCCATTTTTATTGCGTGTCTTGGGCTGTTTGGCCTGGCTTCGTTTATGGCAGAAAAGCGCACCAAGGAAATTGGGATAAGGAAAGTGCTGGGCGCATCCCTTCCGAATATCATGGTTCTTCTTTCCAGGGAGTTTACCCTTTTGGTTTTGGCCGGGAACATCATCGCATGGCCGCTTGCCTATTTTGCCATGCACGCCTGGCTTAAAAATTTTGCCTACCAAACGGGAATCGGATGGGCCGTATTTATTCTTGCGGGTTTTTTGACCTTGGTAATTTCTCTATTGACCGTAAGCTACCAGGCCATCCGAGCGGCTTTGACCGATCCCGCTGTCGCCATCCGCTACGAATAATTACATGAATTATTCATAAAAACTGCTGATACATGCTTTTTCATAAAAACAAATAAATCAAATCGATTTATATCTTTATCAGCAGTTTTTACCCTCCGGGCGAGCCGATCTCACCGGGTAGGTTGGGTCGGCATCGACTTCATTGCATCCCGGGGTAGGTTGGGACGGGTCGCAGTAGTTCACTATAACTTTATGGGCCACTTCTTTGTCGCCACCGTAATGTTGGGGAGGGGCGGGTTGGCCTCATGAATAATCCAGGAGTGGATTGGCTTGAAATTTCAAAAATAGGGTGGTACCTTATGGGACATCCCCATTTTATAGAAGAGAGAATTGCGATGAAGAGAATTATTGAGATCGCTGCGTTTGTGCTGCTTGCTGGCGTATGCATCACGGCTCTGCTGTTGATGAATGGGGGAGAAGAACAGGGATTCAGTTTTTCCGAAGGACCGGAGATCTCTCTCCGCAATGTGACCCAGACCCGGATTCAATACGGGATCAAACCCAACAACACATTTGACCCGCCCGAAAAAAAGGTGATCAAACCCAAGGAAGTGCACATCTACCACAGCAGGTTTGTCCTGGAAGTCTCCTGGGAAAGAATTGGAACCAAGACAACTCGGAATCTTACGCCCGGCAGACCCTATACTTTTCGCTATGACGAGAACAACCTGATCAAGATCTATGAAGGGTCTCATGGCGATCCGGATGCCGAAGATTTGGCTCCTTATGTGCCCACGCCGATGGAAGTCGTCGCCAAGATGCTTGAAGTGGCAGGAGTGGATAAGGATGATATCGTCTACGATATCGGATGCGGAGATGGACGCATCGTTGTCATGGCGGCAGAGAAATACGGAGCGCGCGGTGTGGGCATCGACATCGATCCGGCGCGCATTGACGAGGCCGAAGAAAATGCCAGAAAAGCGAAGGTGGAACACCTGGTTCGATTCTACCTTGGGGATGCCATGACCATGAATTTTTCGGAGGCGACGGTCGTGGCACTTTACCTGTTGCCCGAATCCAATGCCATTTTGCGTCCGATGTTCGACGAGCAACTGGAACCAGGCGTTATGGTGGTGACTCACAATTACCGTATTCCGGGTTGGGAAGAAAAGGAAATAGATACCTTTTACATGAAGGATGAATGGGACAAGGATCACAGCATTTTCCTCTATAAAAAGTGATAAATATCCTGAAAATTTATGAGCTAAGGAGGAAAGTTACCCTTCCTTCTCCCGTTGAAAATGTTTTTTCTTTTTTCAGCAAGGCCGAAAACCTGAACCTGATAACGCCGCCTTGGCTTTATTTCAAGATTCTGACGCCTCTTCCCATAATGATGAAAAAAAACGCCTTGATCGACTATTCCATCAAGCTTTTTGGGATGAATATGACCTGGCAAACAGAGATAACAGCGTGGCAAGCTCCTCATCGATTCGTCGATAGCCAGCTAAAAGGGCCTTATCGAGTTTGGGAGCACACTCACATTTTCGAGGAAAATGAGGGAGGGACTCAGATGGAAGATGTCATCCGCTATGCTGTTCCCGGATTTGTCCTCTCCCCGCTCGTTCACTTTTTGTTTGTCCGACCTCGACTGGAAAAAATATTTGCGTTCAGAGAACAAAAGATGCTCGAACTTTTCACTTCTCGGGGTACAATATGACCTGGACGTGATTTTCCATGTCGAGATAGGACTTTGCTGCTCCATTGATCACTTCGGTCGTCATACTTTCCAAGGATTTTAGATAATCGAACAAGCTCTCCAGATCTTCACCCTCCAAAAACCTGTAATAGAGCTGGGTCAAAAGCCACCGGTTCTGTTTGATTCCTGTCTCAAAATCTCTGTACATGGCCTGCGTGGCGTCCCGAAGCTCGTCCTCAGTCACGCCCTCCTTTTTGAGCTTTTCGATCTCCTGGAATATCACCTTCGTCAGTTCTTCCACCCGGTCAGGATCGGTACCGAAACTGATCGCCACACTGTAAGCAGGTACAGGGATCCTGTCATAGGAGGGGCTAGCCGAGATACTGTAAGTCCCTCCCAAGTCTTCCCTTATCTTGTTGCGCAATCGTGTTTGAAGCACCAGTCCCATCGCCCGTATGGCATTGCGGCTGGCTTGGGTGTATTCGAACGGACCGGTGAAAACGATGGCAACCTGGCTCTGTGGTTCGACTCCTTTTTTGACCGTTTTTTTAATGACTCCTTTCGGAGGACGTATACCGACGTCTTTCCATGATTCTTCTCTATCGAGGGAAGGAAGAGAGGCAACATAACGGGCAACTAAAGGCTCGAGAACCTCTAGATCGAGGTTCCCAACGAATACAAAAATAAAATCGCTGGCGTCTGCGAACCTATCTTTATAAAAATGAAGAGACTTTTCCAGGTCCATTTCTTCCAGTTGTTCCACCGTCAGGGAGCGTACCCTCGGATGGTCTTGTGTCAAAATCCGGCCGAGCGTGTCGTAAAAAACGAATCTCGGATCGGCATTGCGGTTCTCCAAAGCGGCTTTCATCCGGTTTTTCAACACGTCGAACATGGTCACATCTGCACGAGGTGCTGTAAAATAAAGATGGATCAATTGGAACAGGGTTTCGATATCTTTGGGGGAAGCACTTCCCATCAGCCCTTCCTCCCAGTCGCTGATGACCGGCCTCACGTTAACGACCTTTCCTGCAAGTTTTTTCTGGAGATCGAGAGCACTGAACTCTCCCACTCCGCCTGCAGAGATGATTTGCGATGCCGTTCTGGCCGGGATAAAATCTTCATCGCTTGCCAAGGATGTTCCTCCTGGGCTCTGGGCCTGAAACACGATCTCATCTTCTTTGAAGTCCGTGGGCTTGAGGATGACCCGTACGCCGTTGGAAAGTCTCCATTCCGTGATGCCGTAATCATCCAACACCTTTTTTTCGACTATTTCCCCTGCCTCTGGGATTTCACTCATGAGCGGCATTTCGGTCGATGTGTCCTCATACGGAGCGATTTCCATATTCTTTACAGAGTTCAAAACCCCAAGCAGATCTTCTTCGGTCGGGATGGCGAGCCCTTCTTTTTCAGGCGCATTGACCAAAATCACGCGGTTATTTTCGGTAAGCCAATCCTGGCCGATCTTGTTCACTTCTTCCAGGGAGATCTCCGGAATGAAACGCTTGAAGAGTTCGAACTCATACTCGATCCCCGGTATCGGCTCCCCCTCCAAAAAGTTCCTTATGTACTCCGATACATAAAGATTCGAATTGTTTTTTTTCCTTTCTGTGTAGGATCGTTCGATCGATCGGAGTAGCTGGCGTTTTTGCCTGTCCAGTTCTGATGGGGTGAATCCGTGGCGTGTCACGCGTTCCGACTCGACAACCAGAGCCTCCAGTCCCTGCACGATCCCTTCGTCCTTCACTCCTGCATTCAGTACGTAAACCTCCTTGGATCTGACGAACTGTCCCTTTCCCGAAGAGGCGCCCAGGAAGGGGGGATCTTTTTTTTGTGCCAGTTCAACGAACCGTTGGTTCAGCATGCCGTGATAAAGCTGTTCGACGATCATTTGACGGTAAGCTCCGACTGTGCTCATGTCTTGTAGGGGGAGTTTGTGTATCACGGCGACACCGGTGTTCATGGCTTCTTTGTCTGTGGCGATGGCGAACAGGGTTTCCTCATGGTCGGGAACCGGGAAGATGGTCCGTGGACGCGGATCCTTCGCTTCGGGGAGTCGGGAAAAATGCTCGATGATCAATGGTTCGACTTTGGCGCTATCGAAATCTCCGACAGCGACCACGGCCATCAGATCGGGACGGTACCATTCCCTGTAGAATCTTTTCAAAACATCATGTTCAAAATTTTCGATGATTTCCTTTTTTCCGATGGTCAATCGGTCGGCATAATGGGAACCTTTAAATATGACCGGAAATTGTTTGTCCATCATTCTGGCCCCAGCACCTCGTCCTAACCGCCATTCCTCGATGATGACACCCCTCTCTCTGTCGATTTCCTCGTTCTCAAGCGAAAGCGCTTGTGTCCAATCGTCAAGAATCTGGAATGCCTTTTCCATGACTTCTTCTGATTCTGTAGGAATCTGCAGCATGTAGACGGTCTCGTCAAAGCTTGTGTAGGCGTTCAGGCCTGGACCGAATCGCATGCCTATGGATTCCATGAATTCGATCAACTCATGTTTGGCAAAATTTTTTGTTCCGTTGAATGCCATGTGCTCCAAAAAATGGGCCAGGCCGAGCTGGTCATCATCTTCGAGTACCGAACCGGCATTGACGACCAAACGGAGCTCTGCCCTGTTTTCCGGCTTTTTATTCTCCCGGATATAGTAGCGAAGCCCGTTGGCAAATTGGCCTATGGTGACCTTTGGATCGATAGGGATCTTCTGGTCGAGCCGTGTCGTTTTTACGTCTTCTGGGACAACTTTATCCTGCCCGGCAATCATTCCTTGAACGGCTAGAATCAATATGAAAAATATGCTGATGGCCGTTCTTTTTTGTTTTTTCATGCGATATCCTCCTCAAATCTCCTTGTGTTAACTAACACCTTTTCCATCGGATAGCCGGTTCCCTTAATACAGCACCTCATAATATAGCATATACTTTCACTCCGAGGAATGGGTGGAATTTCCCCATGTTTTTTTATATCCTTGTCTTGACCGCCAATCGAGAGAAATACAATGGAAAATGGGAGGGAGATATGGCAAATACAGGACTCCAAGATAAAGTGGCCCTGGTCACCGGGGCGAATCATGGAATAGGGGCAGCTACTGCTCTGGCTTTTGCCAAAGAAGGGGCGAAGGTTTTTATCCATTATCTTCGTTTATCCCCGGAGGAGTACGGAGGAATCAGCCTGGAAGAGGTGGACAAAGCGACTAAGCCTGGCCGCGGATTATATTTCGGCCAGTTGTCTCGATCTGCCGGAGATGTAGTCAGAGCTATCCAGGATCAAGGAGGCGAGTGTGAATCCTGGGAAAGCGATTTGTCCGATCCGGAGAATATTCCGCGATTATTTGACCGGGCAGAGGCAAGGTTCGGTCAAGTGGACATCTTAGTAAACAACGCTGCCCATGACAGGTGTGACACATTTATCCCGCCATCGGAGTTTGAAAAAGAGCCTTTGTTTTTGGGAGAGTATCCGATGAGGACGATCTCGGCCGAATCTCACGATGAGCATTTTGCCGTGAATACGCGGGCTGTGGCCCTGATGATGGAAGAGTATGCCCGCCACCACATTTCCCGGAAAGCGGCCTGGGGGCGGATCGTCAACATCAGTACGGATGGCGCATATGCTCATGCCTCCAATGTGTCCTATGGAGCCAGCAAGTTTGCGGTGGAGAGTTACAGCCGGGCTGCTGCGTATGAATTGGGACCCTATGGAATAACCGTCAATGTGATCTCCCCTGGAGCGGTTCAAACGGGATGGATGACAGCGGAATTGGAAAAAACCATTGCAGAGAAATACCCTCTGCGCCGGGTTGGAACTCCGGAGGACATCGCGAATGCTGTCATCTTTTTTGCCTCCGAACAGGCAGAATGGGTCACAGGCCAGGTCCTCTATGTGGGCGGCGGCAACAGGATGTGATTCACCCTTGTAGCTCATCCTTAATGTCTTTTCGGTGAGAGTCAATAAGGTTACGAGTCACTTTAAAGGAAGCGATGCCTCCAAAAACAAGGAAATAGATCCCCATTATGATAAAGGCAGTGGATAAGGAAAAGGTGTCGACTAATTTCCCGAAAATGGGGGAAATGACCACGTAACTAAGGCTCCCGGTCATGTTGGCGACAGATAGAACTGTGGCTCTGACCTCTGATCCGATCAGCCGATTCATGGCATCGAACATCAATGGGAAGGCAGAACCTAAAAGGAATGCGTTTAAAAATATCACCGGCAAGAGCAATGGCGTCTTGAAAAATCCCAGAAGAATAAAGGTGGGGGCGATAAGCAAAAGAAGATTCAGGGAAGCCTTTTCTCCGATTTTTGTCTCAAGGGTGTGGGCTTGTCTGGATCCCAATGCGCTAAAAAGCTGGAAGGCGGCAAATACAACACCGAAATATCCGATTCCGATTCCGATTGATTCGTAGTACAAAAAATAAGCCCAGATGCCCGTTATTCCTGTGCTCCGGATCAAAGCCATAAAAAGGATAAGCACTCTCAACTTAGGATGTTTGAAACAATGCCGGCTGATCCTGAGAATATCTTTGAAGGGACTGGCTGTCTCCAATTTTTTGCGATCGGGTTCGATCAAGGCCAGTGCGATCGGGAGAAGCAACGCACTCGTCGCCATGTTGGCATAAAATGGCATCTTGAGGGACAGCAGAGCCAATAATCCTCCCAGGATCGAAGAGATCGAACTCCCGAGCCGGGCATAATAGAAGGATCTGCCTTCGAATTTTTTGTACTCGGATTCCTGTTTGAGCTGGATCAAGGTGTCGTAAACGAGGGCAGAATCACAGCCCGACCGCATGCTGTTGCCGATGGCGATAATGAACTCGGCGATGATGAAGGATAAAAAGCTGTGTGTAAATACATAAACGCCGATTCCAAGAGGCATGAACAACGCGCCGAGGATGAGCGTTTTCCTCCGTCCAATGATGTCGGCCAGGTACCCGGACGGGATCTCCATGATCAAGATCGACAGGGCGTAGGCTGCTTGAATGGTGAAGATCTGGGTTTTGTTCAGGTTGTTGGATTGGTAGTACGGGATCAGGATCGGGACGATCACCCAGAATTCGCTCAGCAGTTTGTAAGCGTAGATCTTCCAGAGGTTGGCCTGGATGTTTGTCACGTTTATCTCACAGAAATGGGATTCTAGTATAAAAAAGCGCTTGAAATCAAAAAAAATCCCCTTTGATCCTGAATTGTTGCCGTAAAAAAACGAGGATCGACCTAGTTTTAATTCAGAAAGCGGGCTATTTTGAGATAGTCGTGCCGACTATATTTGCCTGGATTGAAGTCCGAAAGGCTATTGAAATTTTAATCCAATGACTGTCTGTGCTCGGAGGAACCTGACTCGGTATGCGCTTTCCACCATTCGAAAACATGCCCCGTTGCCTCCAGCTTGACGCCTGCCTTTTCCCCCGGTGCCAGATCTATCCGTTCTGTGGGGCCCAATTCCACTCCTGTGGAAAGGTGGACTTCCACCCGAATGGATTTTATGGTTTTGTCTGTAACGTTTTCAACAGATCCCACAAAGGACGAAGAGGCGTTATGGTAAGCTAAAACCAATCGCACACCGTTTCGCTCTTGGGCATAGGTGTCGGTGAGGGCTAGTTTCTCTCCCGATTCTTCCCCCTCTCGATCATGGGTGTGTTCAGCTTCTCCTTGCTCATGGACGTGCTCGCCCTCTTCACCATTCGCATGTTCTCCCTCATTGCCATGAGTTTGAGCCTCTTCTGCTTGTGTGACTGTTTTTTCCTGCCCTTTGTCACCGGTTGCGCAAGCGGTCCCAAACGCGATCAAAACCACAGCCACTGCGGCCACAAATATCCATAATTTCCATGAGTTTTTTTCCATCATAATTCCTCTCCTTCTTTGAACGTTTTTTTATTATATCCAAAAATTCTATCTGCAAACAGATAAAAAATTTGCAACAATTCGTTGTGTTCGGCTGTCTTATGGGTAAACCGGTACTCCATGCTTTTGAATTCGGTGCCATCGGGAGCGGGCATGTACATTTCGAAGTTGAATTCGTCTTCATCGACCAGTGTGGTCACATCCCGGACTTTGATCGTGCCTCCGGTCATCGGGTCCGGCCAATCTCCTGTTTCGGTCCTGACTTTTTCCGTTTCACCCGGTGTTCCAGACATCAGATAAAAGGCAGTGCTGCTGTTGTCGATCCAGAAAGTGATGAATTTCTTTTGGAGAGTATCGTATCCTACGATCTGAAGCCCCTCGAAAGGCTGTCCGAACATCGTGCCTCTGGAATCCATTTTCAAAAACCGGCCTTCCAGGATCAGTTCGGCTTTGGACGTGCCAGTCGAAACAGAAGGCTCTGCCCCTGGCATCATCCAGGATGTGGTGGTGACATCCCAATCACCCACAAAGTTCTTGAGATATTCATGATTTTCGTTCGGGGCCATCATTTTCATGTAGGCTTCCATCATGGCCTGCTGGTCCTGTGGATTTTCCTGCGCTGTGATGAAACTGCAGGATAAGGAAACGATCAAAAGAGTCGTCCCAATAGCCGTTAACGTTTTCTTTATCATAGTTGCCTCCTTTAAATTCTATCGGAATACTCAAATATACAATATCCCATGTGTTATTGCACCCGCAATATTTGTAATCCTTCCTTTTTTTTTGCGTTGATGTTATGGTTTATCTCGATGTTTTTTGCACATTATCTCAGGGTCGCGATAAGGAATCTAAAGCGCACCAAACTTTTCTCGATCATCAATATCCTCGGGCTTTCCATCGGAATGACGGCCTGTCTTCTCATCCTGCACTATGTGAATTTCGAGAGAAGTTACGACCGGTTCCACGAGGGCAGCGATCGTCTCTATCGTCTAAGATATGAGCGGACTAGCGAGGAAGGGACGGCTGTCCGGTTTGCCTCCTGCTGCCCGCCGGCGGCCGATGGCATCCGCGGCGTGTTCCCCGAAGTTGAAATCATTGCCCGCATATTCCGTAACCAAACCGTGGTCTCCCTCAACGACCGAGATGTCAAATACACGGAAGATCGGATGTATTTTGCAGAACCCGGCTTTTTTCAAATATTCCAACTCCAGTTTATCGAAGGAGATCCGTTAAACGACATCCAAAAAGCCAGCATGGCATTTATTTCCCGTTCGACGGCGGAAAAGTATTTCGGTGCAGGAGATCCTATTGGAAAAACTCTCAACGTCGGCGGCAAAACCGATTTCACCGTGGCCGGAGTTTTTGAAGATGTTCCGCCAAACTCCCATCTCAAAATGGATATCATCCTGTCATACCAAGATATCCGGTCGCTGTTCGGTCCCGATGTCCTCGAATCCTGGGGGCACACAGGATTTTTTACCTACATTCGGTTCAAGGAAGGAACCGATCCCCAGGCGTTTCAGAACAAGATGCCAGCCCTTGTGGAAAAAAGTTGCGGTGAGCTTATGCAGGCCTACAAGGTCTTGATCGAACTGAAATTGCAAAAGCTCACAGACATCCACTTAACCTCCCACTACATGCAGGAATACGAGATCAACGGCAGCCGGGATTCCGTCAATTTTTTGATGATCGTGGCTGTTTTTATCGTGTTTATGGCCTGGGTCAATTACATCAACCTCTCCACAGCCCGGGCCCTGACCCGGTCCAAGGAAGTGGGATTGCGCAAGGTCGTGGGTGCGTCGCGCCGTCATATCATCAACCAGCTTTTTTTCGAGACCTTTATTTTAAACCTGATCGTCGCTGTTCTGGCTATAGTGCTCGTCCAAATTTTACTCCCGGCTTTTAGCCGTGTCTCTGGAACGCCCCTGGCCTTTATCATCTGGGAACAACCCTTGTTTTGGATATCCCTTTCTTCGCTATTTTTGGGAGGAGTTTTCCTGTCCGGATTTTATCCCGTAGCGGCTATTTCCTCTTTCCGGCCGGTCGAAGTGCTGAAAGGATCTTTTGGGAAAACTCCCATGGGAATGAACCTGAGAAAAGCCCTCGTGATTTTCCAGTTTATCATGGCCATTGTGTTGTTGACGGGGACTTTTGCCGTTTCCCGGCAGATCTTCTTTATGAAAAATCAAGACCTGGGTTTCGATAGGGATCACATTCTTGTGGTCAATGCCCCCCGGATAATCGATGAGGCATCGCTCAAACAAATCGATGTTTTTAAGGAAGAACTTCTCAAACATTCCGGCATTCAAAAGATGTGTGTGGTGACTGAAGTACCCGGGCGGCAGATTTACTGGGATGCAGGGGCTATCCACAGGGCCGGGGAAGATCCCGGCAAGGGCAAAAACTACCAGATCGTGGGTGTGGATTACGACTATGTGGATGTGTTCCAGCTCAAGCTCCTTCACGGGCGCAACTTCTCGAAGGAGTTTCCCAGCGACAACATGGCCCTCATCCTGAATGGAACCGCTGTTGGATGGATGGGATACAAAAGCAACGAAGAAGCCATAGGGCAGCAGGTTGATTACTGGGGAGAATTTTATACGGTGATCGGTGTTTTTTCCGATTTTCACCAGCAGTCCCCAAAACAAGCGTTCGAACCGCACATCTATCGGTTTATCCCATACGGATTGAGGTGGATTGGAAAATTTGCGATAAAGATCGATGCCCAAAACTTGAAAGATACCATTGCGTTGGTCGGGGAGGAGTATGCCCGCTATTTTCCGGAAAATCCCTACGAATATTTTTTTCTGGATGATTATTTCAACCAGCAATACTTGGGGGATGAGCTCTTCGGCAGGGTCATCGGGATTTTTGCTCTTTTGGCCCTGTTTGTCACAGGACTGGGGATATTCGGGATGTCTGCCTTTCTGACTCTGCAGCGCACCAAAGAGATCGGGATCCGTAAAGTTCTTGGTGCGACTACACCCAGTATCTTGAGACTATTGGCTTGGGATTTCCTGGTGTTGATCCTTATTTCCCTGTTCATTGCATGGCCCTTGACCTACTGGGGGATTCATCAATGGCTGAATACTTTTGCCCAAAGAATGCCCCTCCATACCTTGCTATTCCTTGCTCCCCTGGTTGTCATCATCGTTATCACCACTCTGACGATCAGCTCTCACATCGTAATGGCGGCATCGGCTGATCCGGTGGATGCCATCAAACACGAATGAATATTTCAGAAAATCTTCAATGTCGCAGAATAGATTTTCTGAAATATTTAGGAGTAGATCCAAGCTGGAATTTTTTTTCATGTGGTGATACTTATTAATAAAAGGAATTAAAATGAGTGATGTGCGGATTATCGATTTGGATGCAGAAAATATCTATGACTATGGATTCTGCGGGACAAAAAATCCTCAGCATGAGGGCTGCCGGAGAAAAGCGGAGTGGTTCAAAAAAAGACAAAAAGAAGGCATGAAATACAAGGTTCTATACTCGGAAGACAAGGGGACTGTGGGATTGATCGAATACATACCCGGAGAATACGCTTGGAGAGGGATCGAAGCAGAAGGCTATGTGGTTATCCATTGCTTGTGCATCTTTTATAAGCCATACAGGGAAAAGGGAGTTGCATCCCAGATGGTCGATGAGTGCATAAAAGATGCAAAAAAAGAAAAAAAACACGGTGTGGCTGTCGTCACCAGGAAGGGCGCCTGGATGGCCGGGAAGGACCTATTCATGAAAATGGGATTCGATGACGTGGATAAGGCCGAACCTGATTTTGAGCTTTTGGTGAAAAAATTCAAAAAAGATGCTCCGTCTCCCAAATTCAAGGGAAATTGGGAAAAAACTCTGGCGAAATACAGCAAAGGCCTGAACATCCTCTGGTCCGCTCAATGCCCTTACATCGCAAAATCCATCAAAGAAATCAGAGAATTGGTCAAGGAAAGATACAAGATAAAGGCCAATATCGTCGAAATAAAAGATCATAAACAAGCCCAGGATGCACCTTCCCCGTATGCCATCTTCAGCCTGATCTATGACGGGGAACTCCTTGCATTTCACCCGATCAGCAGCAAGCGTTTCATGAACATCATGGACAAAGTGTTAAAATAATCCGTATCATCAGTGAGATTTCAGGGATTTTGGTGTCGTCCACTAATTGGAGGTCACCTTGACAGCTCCTATCGATTGCGATATAGTATTACGTATGTATTATCGATAGGATAAACGTAATGTCTTCAGTCAAGATATCTCCAAAATTTCAGGTTGTCATTCCGAAAAAGGTGAGAGAATCAATGAAACTCAAGCCAGGACAGAGGCTCCAAGTTATTCAGTTCAGGAACAGAATCGAATTGATACCAGAAAGAAAGATTTCCGATATGCGCGGTTTTCTCAAGGGAATCGATACACGTATCGATCGAGAGAAGGATAGAATATGAATATCGTGGATTCTTCCGGATGGCTGGAGTATCTGGCGGATGGACCCCAAGCATTATATTTTGAAAAATCCCTTCAGGATTTGGAAAAACTGATCGTTCCGACAATATGCCTGTATGAAGTATTCAAAGTGGTGTTGCGAGAGAGGGGCGAGGAGGATGCTCTTCAGGCTGCAGCCCTGATGAAGCAAGGAAAGGTTGTGGACCTGACCGAAGAAATCGCTCTCGATGCCGCAAAAATCAGTTTGGATCATAATATACCGATGGCCGATAGCATCATTCTGGCCACTGGAAGGGCGTTGGAAGCGACGATATGGACTATGGATGGGGACATGGCAAATCTAGATGGTGTACAATACGTCCAAAAGAGCTAAGAACTCATATGCTTTTTAATAGATAGGGTGTTGTCTTGTGAACAGGCAAAAAGAAGGGGAAATGAGTGATTTGGATGTGCATGTCGTCAAGCTCGATCCGATGCGTGTGGCCAGCGTTCGGGTCATCAACGAGAGCCCGGAGGTAGATGCCTGGAATAAACTGCGCAGCTGGGCAGAGCCCAAGGGATTTCTCCAAAACGATGAAAATCATCCCATCTTCGGTTTCAACAATCCCAGTCCCCAACCGGATCAAAAGGAATATGGCCATGAGATCTGGATAAAGGTTGGTCCCGATGTGGAATCCGAGGGAGATGTCGAAGTGAAGGACTATCCCGGTGGATTGTTTGCGGTGACAACGTGTAAACTGACCGGAGATCCCACTTGTATCTTCTTATAGAGGAGGAGTAGGTTCCGATCAAAATTTCGCGGACAGGCCGGCTATAAAGGAAACATCATTTTTTTTGATGCCCTCTCCGACCGGCTTGTTGTCGTATTTGTCCATCAGTGTCAGTTTGACCGACAAGCCTTTTGTTATGGCAGAAGCCAGGCTAACCTCGAATTGCAAAAAGTAATGGCTCAGTTCAGATATGTCCGTATTGAGGTTAAGGGATTGGGATATTTCTGCATTCGGGCTGACTTTCCAGCTGAATTCGTTTCCCAAGGCAATGCCTGTATAACTGTCCGTTTCGTCAGAATCGTAATACTTGGTAAAGACTTGAGAGAGTCCAGCACTGGCCGATAGTTGTAGATTTTCCTCCACTAGGATTTTATAACCCACACCCAGGCCAGGAAGAAACCTGTAGCTGTAATTTTTAAACCGGTCTCTAAGCCCTTGAATCCCATAATAGGAAAAAATTCTCGGTGTGTGTTTCCATTGAATTTTGCTGTCCAATCCTAACGACTCGGCGTTGGTGATATCCCCTACTCTGCTCAAAAGAAAATAAGCTTTGTTCGTGCTGTCGATAGACTCTGACAATGGGCCAGAGGCAGAAAAAGTGAAGGACAGATTGGTCGTTTCTGTGTTGCCACGGGCCAAGGCCAAGCCCACGGCCGCATCTCCGCCCCATTTGTTTTCTTCATTTTCTTGGGCAACTGCCCCTGTCACCAAACTTAGGCATAGCATTGCAATAAGGCATTTGTAGCTAAGAAGTTTCATGTCATACTTCCAACTTCATTTTTTTTTGAATGATAACCAGTCCATAGTCACAATAGGAACCCGATAATCCGAAAACCTTTTACCGCGAGGACATAAGACATCTTGTGAGTTTTCGACAATTTATCTACCCAAGCGAGTCTTTTAATAGAAATAATTCAGTCCGATAAGGATGCTGGCAGAACTCAAGTTGGTTGTGAATGTACTTATAGGCGAATTGTCAATATGAATGGTATCTACCTCAGTTGTCCGCCAAAGAAAAAGACCCTCAATGAACAACGTCATTTTTTCGTTAAATTTGTAATGACTTCCTATCCCGCCATAGAGTCCAAAGCCGTTCTTTATATCTTGTTTTCTGATGTTTTCTACATCGAGATTTTCAGATTTATCCAATCGATAATTGCTGAAGAATATTCCCCCTCCTCCAAATACATATGGAATAAAAGCTGTCCCAGTTTGTATATTGTAGCGTAATGATGCAAGCAGGGGAGTCATATAAAGGGAGCCCCTCAGGAATTTTCCTTCTTTTCTATCCGCATTTAATCGACCATATTTCCATTCGAGCGAGATTGCAATGTTCTGGTTGGCGTATATGAGGGCTCCTAGCCCAGTGCCAAAGCCGCTTTGTATATCTTCATTGCTAGGGAAATATCCAGCCCCATTTATGAAGAAACCGATCTTGTTTATTCGTGCAAATCCATTGGTCGATATCATCAAAACGAATAAGAAGATAATCGATAGTTTTAACACTTTTGTCATCCTAGATACCTCAACACGTCGAAAAGATATTAAATTTGAATTCTGACATATTGTCCCTGTTCTGTCAAAAGATAGCATGATGAGGCGAGTGATATTCTTGGAAAGATCCAGTCTTCAAGTCCGCTCCAGAGTTTTTAAGAGCTTTTCCAGTAGGAGGCGGTGTGATTCCCAGGATGAGTAAAGCCCCTCTACTTGCCGTTTGGTTTTGGCATAATCCCTCTTCAGATCAGCGATGTCCATCCCGTCCTTGTAGGTTTTTGGATCTGCCAGTTTCGTCTCCATTTCTTTGAAATGGGATTCTGTTTCTTCGATGTCCTTTTCGAGTCTATCGATAATCATCTGCAACCGGTTCCGCTCGCGGCTTACTTCTTGACGAGTTTCAGCTTCTTGGCGTTTTTGTTCCTTTGATTTCCGGCTCGATGTGCCATGTTCATGTGGGCTGAAATCTTCGTCAATTTTTTCGGGTGTAGCAGGCTCCTGGTCGCGCTTCCACAGATAATAGGAGTAATTGCCGGAGTATTCGTCCAGTCGTGCATCCTTAAGTTCGATGACCCGGTTCACCAGCTTATCCAGGAAGTAGCGGTCATGGGAGATGAGCAGAAGGGTACCATCATAGTCCGCAAGAGCTTCCTCCAATGCTTCCCGAGCCGTGATATCCAAGTGGGTTGTGGGCTCATCCATTATCAGAAAATTGACGGGAGAGAGCAGGATTTTTGCCAGAGATACTCTTGCCTTTTCTCCACCAGATAAGACTTTGATTTTTTTGTCGATTTCGTCATCCCCAAATTGAAAGATACCCAACACTTGCCGGATTTTAGTGAGCAGTCCCGTGGCAGCTGTGGAGGCCACTTCGTCGAATACCGTGTTATCAGGATGAAGGGCCTGGATCTGGTGCTGCGCATAAAAGCCGACCTGCACCTGTTTTCCCAGATGCACAACTCCTTGTTGTGCTTTAAGTTTGCCAGAGATCAGTTGTGTTAGAGTGGTCTTTCCTGCCCCGTTGACACCGACCAGAGCTATCTTATCTTCTCTAGAGATGTTGAGATCGATGTTTTTCAACACCCAATCCCGCTGGTAGCGGAAACTCATGTTTTCGATGGACAGAACGTCTTTGTAGCCAGGCGTTTCAACGTGGAGTGAAAAATCTATGCCCCTGGGAGCGGGGGGCAGCTGGATCGTTTTCATTTTTTCCAACATTTTGATCCGGCTCTGAACTTGGGAAGCCCTTCTTTTATCGCTCCGGTATTTGTTGATGAAACGGGTGATGCGCTCCCGCTCAACGGCCTGCTCATCCCTCCTCTTTTCCAAAAGCCGGATCTTCTCCCTTTTTTGCTCCTCGAAAAAGTGGTAATTCCCGCGGTAGCGGGTGAGCTCACCCAGGTCAAGCTCGAAGATCTCGTGGGCCAGGCGATCGATGAAAAACCTGTCGTGAGAGACGATGACAACGCTACCCTTGTAGTTCAGGAGATATTGCTCGAGCCATTCCATCGAGGGGATGTCCAGGTGATTTGTCGGCTCGTCAAGGAGAAGCAGGTCGGGATTTTGGAGCAGAAGCCTGGCCATGTAGATCCGCATGCACCATCCCCCGCTCAGTTCGGTAAAATCCGTGTGGAATCGGCCCTCTTCGAATCCCAGGCCAGAAAGGATTTTTTTGGCTGTGCCTTCGATGGTGTAGCCTCCCAAGTTTTGGTACCGCTGTTCCAGGGGGCCGAGTTTTATAAGGAGGCTTTCGTCTTTGGGATAGGCCTCCAAGGCCGCATGAAGAGTGTGGATCTTGTGCTCGAGCTCATGGATCTCTGGAATCCCGGCCAGGGCGTTCTCCAGGACGCTCCCTTGTCCCTCCACGATTTCTTCCTGGGGAAGATAGCCGATGATGTAATTCCGTGGCTTGATGATGGTTCCTGCCTGGGGTTCGATCTCGCCGGTCAGGATGCGCAAGAGGGTAGTTTTGCCTGATCCGTTTGGCCCTACAAGAGCGATACGCTTCTCTGGTTGAAGATTCCAGTCCACAGCAGCCAGAAGAGCCCGGTCACCGATCGAATAGTGGAGGTTTCGTACCTGAAACATGGTCTATCCTGCTTGAACGACAATCATATCATGGCAGAACTGCCAGAGTCTATGCAGCCGCTGCGGCGATAGACATAGCCGCACCTTTTGAAAGGATTAAGTATTTATTCCCAATCTAAAAAACCTCAAGACCGATAAAAACAAGAGGGCGGAATTTGCCGTCGCCGAAGGATCGGTGTTGGTCAGCGATATAGCTCAGCCCCAAGCCTCCGATCAATGAAAGGGTGGAGGAGATGTCATAGATCGCATGGACCCGTCCCATAAGGATATTCTGATTGGGTTCTGCGGGGCTGCTTTTGAAGAGCTTCCCGTTATCCATGTGCATATATCCCACATCCACTCCGATCGCCACTTCTGCATGGTACACATACCATCCATAATAGCCCGCGTAAGATAGGGCCGATCCCTTGTCTTTCATCAAGTTCCCGTAACCCAGCGCAACGATCGAATAGATCTGTCCCACCTCGAACTTGACACCGGAGTTTATTCCACTGAGGTTGCTTCCCCAATTGATCCATCGGATGTGCCCGTCCTTTTTTGAAACGTTCACAAAACCGACGGGGACACCGTATGTTTCGCCATTCCAGTTGACCAAACCCAACTGAAAACCACGCATCTCAGCGGAAACATTGACGATTCCGATCTGGGCCGCATTGGAAAAGTGTGGAGCCACGTTGAAGGTGCCGATCTGCGCGCCTACCAGTTCATCCCCGACGATGTTGAAAAGACCGGCTGCCTGCAAGCCTTTGAAGTTCTCGCCCGTGACATTGAAAAGGCCTGCTGCCTGCAAGCCCACACAACTTTCACCGACGACATTGAAGCCACCTGCTGCTTGAAATCCCTTGAGTGTTTCCCCGACAATGTTGAACGCACCTGTCGCCTGAAATCCAAGGAGTTGCTGGCCCACGATGTTGAACAATCCAGATGCCTGAAATCCCTGGAGATCGTCTCCGGCTATATTCATTCCTCCGGCTATCTGGAATCCTTTTCCAGTATTTCCCGCGATGTTTATCAGTCCGGATACCTGACCTCCTTTGAGATCATCTCCGGTGACGCTGGCCAAGCCGCTGATCTGGGCGCCTGATGTGGAATCACCCGAAATACCGGCAATCCCTGTGATTTGAAGGCCTTTCAGTTCATGAGTGAGCGCTGAGCCACCTATCGCCAGATCCAAGCCTTTGACCGTTCCCATCCGTCCGTACAACAGGGTGAAGCTTATATTCGCTGAATCGTGTTGGGTACGATTGATAGAGATGGGATACCAGAGGGACAGATTGATGGGATAATGCCGGGGAGCATAAGTGGTTCCTTCTTCCTCTTCTTGAGAGAGCAATGGAATATTCGTGATACACACGAGAGTCAAAGAAAGGATAACTATGATGGCTGCTGTTTTCATAATACACCTCTAGTGTCTTGTTCTCACTTTTTTATACGATTTTGTGGAGTAAAAGGTTCCTTATTTCCCCGGGCCGTAAAGGACTTTGCCGGGGAGTTTTTCTGTATGGTTGCCGTGATCGATGACGATCGTGCCGTTGACAAGGACATAGTCGATGCCCACCGGGTATTGGTGAGGTTCGATAAAGGTGGCTGTGTCCACTATAGTATTAGGATCGAAAACCACGATGTCGGCAAAATTTCCCTGTTCGAGAGATCCCCTATCCTTGAGTCCCAACTTCGCTGCCGGCTTGGATGTCATTTTTTTGATGGCTTCAGGGAGGGTGAGGAGTTTTCTCTCGCGCACATAATAGCCGAGAAAACGGGGGAAAGTGCCGTAGTTCCGCGGATGGGGTTTGCCTTTGCCCAGGGGACCGTATGGAGCAAGGGAGGACCCGTCCGAACCCACCATCACCAGAGGATGTTTGAGGACCATTTCCGTGGTTTCCTCGTTCATACCATAGCCTATGTGGGAGACATTGAACTCTTCGTCTATGATCAAATCGCACATGAAATCATACGGATCCGTATTTTTTGTGACAGCAGCTTCTCCGATGCTTTTGCCGATCAGCCATTGGTTGTGTTTTTTGTAAAGATTGGAAATCACGATCTTGTCCCAGCCGTAACCCTGGACTTTTTTCAGTGTGTCTGCCTTCATGGATTGTCGAATTTTTTCATCTTTGAGCCTTTTGATGAGCTGCTCCAGGCCGCCATCCAGAGCCCATTGGGGATACAGGATGGTCAAGCCTGTGCTGTAGGCGATGTAGGGGTAGCGGTCGGCCGTGACGTTCAGCCCTCTCTCCGCTGCCCGCTCCACCAGGTCGATCATTTTGGGCAATTTCCACCAGTTGGTTTTTCCCACGGCCTTGAAGTGGGCGATTTCTAGGGGAAGACCTGCTGTTTCTGCGATGTGGATGGCTTCGCCCACAGCTTCGAGAACGGCTTTGTCTTCGCTGCGGATGTGGGAGGCATAGAATCCGCCATAGTGGGCGACGATTTTGCAGAGCTCGATGATTTCATCTGTGCCGGCAAATCCGCCTGGTGTGTACTCTAGCCCGGTCGACAATCCGAAAGCACCCTGTCGCATAGCTCCTGCTACGAGCTTCTTCATCTGTTCTAGCTCTTCTGCTGTCGGTTCGCGCTGATTTTCCCCCATCACATATCCACGGACCGTACTCTGGCCGATCAGAGTGGCGTGGTTCAATGCCGCTCCATTTTTTTCTATGGCGTTATGAAATCCTCCAAGATCTATCCAATCGATCGTGATATTGCCCTCTTCTGCCAGGCTTTTTTCATAATCCGGAAGAGGATATTTCATCGGAAATGGCGATGTCCCGCAATTCCCGCCCAATTCGGTTGTCACGCCCTGTCTTATCTTGCTTTCGGCCTTGCGGTTGGCCAAAATTTCGATGTCGGTATGTGTGTGGATGTCGATAAATCCGGGCGAAACGATTCTGCCCGTTGCATCGATCGCGCTTTTTCCTTTGGTGTTTTGAAGGTTCCCTATTTGTTTGATACGCTCTCCGATAATTCCGATGTCAGCTTTGTACGTTTCATTTTTGATGCCATCTGCCAAGGTCCCATTTTTGATCACCAGGTCAAAGGTTTCGTTGCTGCTGCCTTTTAAAAGACTGGAGCCCGCGAGGCTCATGAACAATCCAGCCTTTGCCGAGGTTTTAATAAATTCCCGCCGACTGATCTGCTTTTTCATGTGTTTATTATATCAATGGGGTCAGACCGAAACAAGTTTTTGATTTTTATGCAAATTTCTTCTTAATTCGGGCTAAAATTCGGCTTAGAAAAAGGATTTTTCCCTAAAAAAAATAGTTGTTAAGGAAAAAAATTAGCATTTAAATTGAGCTATCCGATTTTTTTAAAAAGTTGAGTCGGCCTGACCCTAATATTTCTAATAGGGGGGCACCTAATGGGAAATTCCCAAGAGGTTATTTGGCTTGGGGGCCGATGCGGAAGTCGAGGGACGAGATCAGGTATTTGCTGGTGGACTCGAAAGCCCGCTTCAGTTCAGTGTATTCCTTCTCGAGAGGAGATTCCACTTTTAAAAGCACATCTTCAGGAGAAGCGGCACTGAAAAGGATGGATAGTTGACCCAGCGAAGGGGCTTTTTTGGACCGAGGGAAAATAAAGAGTATGCTGATGGAGATAGCCAAAACGGTGAGGGCAGCGGCAAGAGAGGGGATCAAGACAGGCCTTCGGACTGATCGCTTTGCACGGATTCTGCCCCCTGGTTCAGCTCCCCATTCAGGTTTATCGGGGATCGAAGCCATTATCCTTTTATTCAAGCTGTCATCGAAATCCTGGAGGATGGCTTGCTTGTCTTGGGTAAACTTCGGCTTGAGGGATGTGCAGAGTTCGGCATATTCCCGGCAAGAATCACATTTCGATAGATGTTTTCGCACATGGCTGGATATCGGTTTTCCCGAATCCAAGGCCTGTGATATCTTCCATTTATGTAATGTACAAAACATTTTGCTTCTCCTCATCATAAGAATGAAAATTTATGGGCAGCCGACGTGGTTCCTGCCAGTTTTCTAGTTGCCAACGGTTGATCCATCCTCTTCCCCAGATTCTGCCGTGCCCTGTGCAAAAGGACACGGACAGTGATCGGTTTTTTATTCAAGATTTTTGCCATATCCTTTATCGGCATGTCCTCACCATAATGCAGCCAGAGGGCCTCGTATTGCCTCTTTCCCAATTTGCTGGCCATCTGCCAGATATTTTGAGATTCCTGCTTTTGTATGACGATATCCTGCGGGTCTAGAGGCGAGGAAGAGGGATCGAGAGGACCTGATCGTTTTTTCTCTGACCGGAAGCGGCTGATGGTCAGCCTGATGGCGATCGTGTACAACCATGTCGAAAATTTATGCTCAGAGCTGAATCGATCTATGTTATGGAAAGCTTTGAGGAATGTTTCTTGGATCAGATCTTCGGTATCTTGGTCTGTTTTGAAACGGTATCGCAAAAAATAGTACAAGCGGGAGCTGTAGCGGGTGATCAATTCCTCGAAAGACGATCGGGAGCCAGCAGCCACTTTAGAGGCTAACTCTTCATCGGAGATGTGGTTGACCGCTCGAGTGTTGTCCATCAGCTTGCTGGCTCCTTTTCGGATGTATCCAGAATCATTATAATCCTTATTTATGCTATTTCACAGAAACTAAGGCAAAAGATTGAAATCTGCGATCAGATGGAGGGCTGAGAATTTTGCTTTACCCAGAGCGATGTCGAGCAATGCTTTGCTGGGATAATTCATCTCCATGTAGATTTTTTTGCCTTTTGTCGCAATCGTGATATCTTCAGGAACCTTGAATCCAGTCTTCATTTCTTCCAGCTGCATGTTGGCCAAAGAAATCAACCCCCTCAGGACGTTTTCCATATTTTGGGCATCTTCCAAGGTTTTAACAGTGAAATTCAGCCGGATGTTGAAGTTTTCCTTTATTTCAGCAAGCGTGAACAGAGCCGATTCTGTTTTTTTGATGATGAAGACCTTGGATCCGCCTTTTGCCAAGGACGAGATATCATTGGCCATTGCGGCCATAAAGGCATTGGAAGGGATCTCTTTGATATAATCATTCATAGGGGAGCTTCCGATATTCGCTTTTTTTCCGGCGATGACATCCAGTGTCAGTTTGATGGCATCTTGGTTAGGTCCTATCAGCGCGAGTTTATCACTGGCAAAGACCCCGTATTCATCTTTATCCCAGTTGTGGATGATGTATTTGCCATAGGGGATCTCTTTGTGGGATTCTTCTTCCTTCAGAAGTTCGAGGAGATGATCTTTATTCAAATTTCCCTGGAGACAGGCCACGATGTTCTCCTCTCCTTTCCCTATCCCGAATACAGTGATACCATCGATGTCCTCTTTGAGGTCGATCTTGTACTTTTTATTGAAGTCAGCATTCTTTTTTCCGAGTCCCAGCGCATCTCGCTCATTGAGCAAATAATTCCCGATCTGGGTGGTTGCGAACTTTTCTAGATCGAAATGGATCATCCAGCTGGCCTCAGCAGGGATGATGGATTTTTGAAGGTTGTCCGCCAAAAGTTCACAACAAAAGAACATGGCGAGAATGACCGTTACCATGACGATGACAGCTTTTTTCATTTTTTCACTCCTATTCTGACTGAATTTGTACGTTCACCCTTTTATACGCTGCAACGGGGATAACGTTACACATGGTCTCGGACGATAAAACCAATTCTCCATTAGTCCGTAATTAAACGTATGAACAATTAGAGTGTTATGGAGGGCATAGACATGAAAAAAACGAAAAGACGGCATTTTTTAAAAGCAGGCTTAGTGGGTTCTGTAGGACTTCTCGGATCTTCTTTTATCCCGGGGGCAGATGCAGCCCAAGCC
>CAZIDF010000013.1:0-58185 GCA_964538085.1 uncultured Eubacteriales bacterium
ATCCCGTCGCTCGCATTATCGAAAATTGTCCTGAATTTTTGTTCGGATTCCTTCAGCCCCTCCTCCGCGACGGCCTGTTTGATCACCTGAGCGGTAGCGCTGCTGAGTCCATCCAGCATGGCATCTTCAGGGGAAAGTATGTGGTGTTTGGCGAAGAGGGCCAGTACTCCGATCGTTTTTTCTCCGGGAATGCGCAGCTGGTATCCCGCGAATGATACGAGTCCCAGTTCGCGCGCCCATTCGTGGTCGTGGATGCGGGGATCGTTCTGCACATCGTTGGTGATGATCTTGTGGTCCTCTCCCGAGGCGATGCGTCCGATCTTGTTGCAGCCGAACGGGATGCGGCGGTGGGTTTTGCCGTCTATATGGGTGTAGCGTCCCGAACTCGCCAGCAGGTGGAGACAGCCATCACGGTGACGGCACATATGCGGCCCTTCTACGACCTGGGCATGGATACAGTCCCGTTCGCACAGGTCTCCGGGCCGGATAAGCCAGAGGCGACAGAAATCGGCGTCTAAGATACGGATGATGCTGTCGGTTATAGTTCTGAGTTTGTTCTCAAGCGGCGCCGACGCAAGAAGCGACTGCAGGAGTTGGCTGATAGCCTGCTGCCGCTGTAGCGTTCTCTCTTGTTCTTCCTCCGCCTTCTTGCGCTCGGTGATGTCCTGTATGGTGCCGGCAATAGCGTATGGCCTGTCTTGCTCGTCTTTCAACAGACTTGTGGTCATCATGGCCGGAAACGTTGTACCGTCCTTGCGCATGTGCCCGACTTCACCGATGTTGTGACCACGTTTCTTGACCTCTTTGTTGAACGGGATCACGTCCGTCTTTATCTGCTCCTCAGTATGGAAGATGCTCAGCGGTCGGCCCACTAGTTTCTCTCCGGAGCCGTAGCCATGCATCTCGGCCCAGGTATGGTTGGCGAACTGAATGTTGCCCTCCAGGTCCGCCACGGCGATCCCTTCAGCGGCCTGTTCTGCTATTGCCGCTAGCCGCCGCGTCTCTTCTTGCAGTGCCTTGCGCTCGGTGATGTCCAGCCCAACGGCAAGCAGCCCCTCGACATTCCCATCGACGTCTTTGATCGTTTTGTCAGACCACTCGATTTGACGCTCGCTCCCGTCCTTGGTCACAATGGGATTGACGTTGCTCCTCGTCTGGATATCACTCACAGCCTTCTTGAACAGAGCACGAATTCTTGTATGGTCTCTCCCAGGCAGAAAAGTGCTGAACCAGTCCTTGCCCTGAACCTCATCCAACGAGTATCCCGAGATCTCCTCCAAATATGGGTTGAAACGAACAATCCGGCCCTTCACATCCAACACCAATATGATGGCCTGAGCGGTTTTGATGACGCTCTCGGCAAAGTCCCGCTCTTGCCGCAGCGCTTTTGCCGCGGACTTTGCTTCTTTTAATGATGTGATGTGCTCTTCGCGGGTAGTCAGCAGCTCGATGGTATGATCGTTTTCATGGAAGTCATCGAAGGAGAACTTGTCCAGGTCCTCTGGCTTTCTTACATCCGGGTTGGCCATCAGGATGAATCCGCCGTGCGAGGGGACCCAGTGTCCGATCAATGGAGTGGAGCAGCCTCCGTTCTTCAGGAGAATCTCATACTGCATTCCCATGTTCCGAGCTATTGACGACGGAGATATCTTTTCTCGGGGTTCGATGGGTTCAACTATATCGAAAACCTTAAGGCCCAGAGCATTCGCTGCCCGCCTTAGCACAGGTTCGCTTGCCCAAGTGATCGTCAACTGCTCATCTGCTACCACTATGAAAGGCCTAATTCCCGAAAGTTGATCGAGACTTATCTCAGCATTGCAGATATCACGTGCCATGGAAAATCACCTCCATAGTGCATTGGGGGTCTCCATTGTTCACGCAGGCTATCTCCTTTACCTGGAGTTCCTCGTCGAAATGGATTCCCACGCCCAGGATAAGTCCGCGCAGTACGGCGCATAGTCTTCGCTCTGATCGGTAGTGCATGAGCAGGCGGCCGTCCGGCAACTCTTTGTATTCAAAGCTCGGCGGTTTGGAATTGAGGATATTTTTTGTCACATGTTTGTGCACTTTGTCCATGTTCAGCAGAAACTCCCGTGCAGTCTTCCCGGCCAGCTTGAAAAAAATGGGATATGATTCAGCACCTGTATTCGGAACCCAGAATTTTCCGAATTCAACCAGAACTGTTTCCAGGGGAAGGCCAGAGACCTCGGAAGCCGCGTTAGCCAAGTCCAGTGTCATCTGATCGGGATAATCCTCGCTGGCCGAAAAAAACGGCTCCTCACACTTCGCAAGCGCTTTTACTTTTTCCCAAGCTTCTGCGCCGAATTTCGCCTCGACCAACTCATGAATACCCTTATTAACGATGCCTTTCATGATTCTTGTCTCTCTTTATTTGAATGGCGTTCCATGTTCAACATCTTCATGCTCGCTTCCCTGAACCCCTCCCCATAGGACAGAAAATGCCCATCCTCTCATCATCCACAACCAATGCTTTATTCATGGTTTTTTTGGCTCCGGAGGCTCGACGGCTATGACCTTTCTTTCTGAGAATTTTGAAATGTTTCGATTAAATTTTTTACCGAATCCGGAAATCCTAACTCTGATAAATCCGGAATTTTATCGGCTAATCCCCTGATCGTGGCAGCGATAGTTCCTATCTGTTTATGAATATTAAAACGAAATCTTCCCAGTCCGGGAACACCATAAGCAAAATCCATTTCATGCCGGCTTTCCTCGCTATTTTCAAAATTATAAATCTGTTCTTCTGTCAACACAGTGTAAATCAATTCTTTCGCAGATTCTGGCTTCAACCAATCAAATTCTGTCAAAGGAGTAAGCTCCCCATCAATTCGAACTGCAGGATGCAAACCTGCAATTATATGCAAATCCGATCCCTTGCCTTCGACTAGCTTGCGAAGCAAATCTGTGATTGTCATCGTGATTCCAACCTTTTACATGGCTATGGAAACTAGATAAAGATGGGTTTTTCCATCTCCTCCATGATCCACATCCACTTTTTTAAAAAGAGCTCAACACATGCATCTACCACAACAGGGTCATAGTAATGACCTCTGTATGTCGATATTTCTTCCAATGCTTTTTTTATTCCTAGCGCGGGTCGGTAAGGCCGATGAGAAGACATCGCTTCCACAACATCAGCAACAGCCAGGATCCTCGCTTCAATCAGGATTTCTTCTCCCTTAAGACCAGCAGGATATCCATCTCCGAGCATCCTTTCATGATGTTGAAGTACCATCTCAGCAACCGGCCAGGGAAATTCTATCCCCTTTAATATATCGTATCCAACTTGAGGATGGGTTCTTACTATGGCCATTTCCGCATCGCTCAGTTTTGCCGGTTTGCTGAGTATTTCGGCCGGGACATAAAGCTTACCGATATCATGAATGGCGCCAGCCATCCGAATTCCATCAACCTGATCTTTGGAAAGCCCCATCTCTGTGGCTATTGCACAAGCAAGATTTGCCACACGCTGCTGATGCCCCGCTGTGTAAGGATCCCTTGCCTCGACTATTCTGGAAATGGCCTGTATGATCTCCTCTAAAATCCTCTGCACCTTTTCAAAACTCAGTTTGAGCTCTCTCTGCGCAAGCATGCGTTCTGTTACATCTCGCAGGACTAAGACACTGCCCATGTTATTTGATTTATCATCTTTAATGGGGGCGTTGCTGTAATCGACTGGAATTTCTGTTTTTTTTCTGACGATAAGCAATGCCTGGCCTACTTTGTTTATATCCTTTCCTTCCTCATTAAGCACTTTAATGCGGAATCTGTCTGTCAGCTTCTTTCCGAGAGCTTTCTCTTTTTTGTCCCCGGTTAAGGATTCCGCAGCAAAATTCATGAAAGTCACTTCCCCATTTTTATCTGTGGCAATCACTGCATCGCCAATACTCTGAAGGACAGTGGAAAACCAGTTCTCTCTTTCTTTCAGCCGCTGTTCCATTTTGCTTTTATAGAGAGCCATTTCGACGGTGGACCGCAAATCCTGCTCCTCGAAGGGTTTGAGGAGATACCCGAATGGTTCGGTGATTTTTGCTCGTTGCAGTGTATCTTCGTCAGCATAAGCGGTCAAGTAAACCACTGGAATATCGAATCGATCATGGATAATTTCGGCCGCTTCTATCCCGTCCATTTCGCCTTTCAACTTTATATCCATCAAAATAAGATCGGGTCTGATTTCACCCGCCTTTTTTATGGCCTTTTCCCCTGACAACGCTACATCGGGGACCTCGTAACCCATATTAGTCAACATACTCTGTATGCTCTTGGCAACAAGACCTTCATCTTCGACTACTAAGATTTTCAGTTTTGACATTTTTTAACTCGTTATAGAAATTTAAAGTATTCAGTACAAACCAAAAGGCGGGGATCTTCGCGGGAAAATACCCGGGCAGGAGCCTCCTGTGAACAGACTTTTAAAATGGACTCTTAAACTCTCTCAGCCTTCTCGACCTTCACTTCTTGAAAGACGAGGCCTCTTCCTCTTTTTCGGTCAACTTGACTATGGTGTACACAATGGCCACTGTGGATGCGACAATGACCGCTATCCCAGCGGGGGATAGAAAAAATGCAATCAAGCCCCTCTTTTTTTTCTTCTCTTCCTGTTGAGCGTTTGTTCCTTGAGCAGGATTTAGAGCTGTAGATATTTCTGCCGTCTCGTTTGCCGAAATCCCGATAAAATTCTCTATATTGAAATTCTTTTCTTCGTTTGTCACACCTGCGACATACAAACCTTCAACGATTCTCTCCACTGTAAAATGACCTTCTTTATCGGAACTGCTGCTCTCATAATAAGATCCCGTGGTAACGTTTCTCATCTTAACGACAGCCCCTTCGACCGGGGTAGCTCCATCCTTTTGATAGATATTGCCAACCAGCTTGCCGCTGGTAGCTGTGCCATCAGAGTGGAGATAGGGAGAAAAAAACCTATATCTCTTTTAATTTCAATAGATAACATAACTTTTGTAGCCATAAAGCCTAAAACATCTTGGTTTCAAGTTATGGAAGACCGACCATAACTATGGCTAAAACTCCATATATGTTGAGGGAAATATTTTCATTATCCTTTTTAAATAATTTTTTGAGCTCTTGATGATCTCACAGACAGTTCTTGGAGAAAGGCAGAATAGCTCGGAGATCTGCTTTTGTGTCAGATCAGAAAAGTAATGAAGAAATAGGATATCAGCATCTCTCGATTTCAGTCTTTTAATCGATTTTAATGCCCATTCGGTTCTTTCCTTCCTTTCAAGCCAATCAAATGGCTCGATGGGTTTGCCGGGAAGGAGGGGATATTTCGGATTTTTGTATTTAGATCTAACATAATCTGTAATCTTGTAGGTTGTGATAGAATAAATATACGTCCCGATAGAGCTCTCAGCTCTGAACTTCTTTTTCCGTACAGCCTCTAAAGTACCGATGAGAACTTCAGTACATACATCTTCCCAATCTGGATTAGAATGCCCCAAAGATTTGCTGACTCTGAATCTAATTTGTGGCCAGTAAGTCAATATGGCTTTTTCCAGTTGTTTATCTGTCATTCGATTCAGAACATCAGGATGAAAATTTTAGTTCTCTTCTAGATCATAGGAAAGCTTGAAGAGATCAACAGCTCGGTTGACAGGAAAAATCTCGAGTCTATTTGTTCCTGCTTCAGTTTTTACCGGGATGGTCAACACATTTTCACTCAAGTAGTTCTCCCAGATGATCTGCCCGTTAAAAAACACCGAGATCAAAGGTAAAACCTCCCCATCAGGCGGAACGAAATGCAGGGATAAATCGATTATGCTTCCATCAAAGGTTAGCAATTGTGAGAATGTTTTTCCTTTGTCGACTGGAGAATTGGGAATGGCTATTTCCTCTGGAGAAAGCAGGCGTCTGATCTTGTTGTCTATTCTCCAAATTTCATAATCCTTGTTCAACCGATTAAAGTTTTTTCGCATCCTGAACAGCGTACCAAGGTTATCCGGATCAATGTTTAGGACCATCTGATAAAAATCTGCTGCTTCATAATGAAAATCTTCTTTTTGATAGGAGTCCCCGATGATTTGTAAAATCTTCACATACTTTTGTTTTTGTGAATCGGGGACTGTAATACTCTATACTTCTTAACAAGCCTCCGAGAGCCTCATTATCATCGACAATCAGAATCCTTTTTTTGAATTCTGAGAATTCGGTTTTAAGCACATTTTCTAATTCTCTCAGCATTTTAAAGATTTTTGGGATTTTCGCGGTTTTTTCAGTCCGCTTGGAGTGTTTGTTTAATCGGAGCGGAATCTCGAATTAATCGTTTCAGCACACCCTCAAGCTCCTTGTATTCGCTGCATTTGTCGAAGAAATAGTCCGCTCCGCCCTCCATGTATTCTTTCCTGTACTGAGGATAGGAGCAGTTGGTGAACATGATGACTTTGGGAGGAATCCTCTGCCTCTCCGACTACCTCAATCCCCTTGATCTCGGATAGCTTTTTCACCAGATTCGTCCTGATCATTTCTGAATCGTCAGCAATAAACAAACGCATCATCTCTCACCTCCTGTTAATTTCAAATGCGAATCCTTTTACTTTGAAAAGCTTAAGACAAACAGCAACAACCTCATCATCAAAAGCGAGACTATTCTCAACAGAAATTTCCGTGAGAGCTTTCTCGATACCCAGGGCTTGCCTATAAGGCCGTTCAGAAGACATCGCCTCGACAACATCTGCCACCCCTAAAATCCTCGCTTCCAATAAAATCTCATCTCCCTCGAGCCCTAAAGGGTACCCAGACCCATCCATTCTCTCATGATGCTGAAGCACGATCTGTGCGATAGGCCAAGGAAACTCTATCTCCTTCAAGATATCATAACCCACCTGAGGATGATTCATGATGAACGAATATTCGCTTCTAGTCAGCTGGCCGGGCTTATTCAGGATTTCAGTGGGCAAATATATTTTCCCGATGTCATGAAGGGCCCCCGCAACAAGAATGCTGTTCTTCCGTGCCTCAGAGAGTCCCATCTCTTCTCCGATTGCACAGGCCAAACGGGCCATACGCTTCTGATGTCGCGCTGTAAACGAGTCGCAAGTCTCGACAACCAAAGATACCGCCTCGATCGTCCCCTCCATGACTTTTTTCAATTCTTTCATTCTCTTATCGATATTGTCTATTGCAGTCATCTCCTCAGCAATATCCCGTATTACCAAAATATTCCCTATAACATCCCCTTTGCCATTTCTAACCGGCGAGCTGCCATAATAGACTGGAATTTCCTGCCCTGTCTTGTTAACGAGAATAGCTTTTTTACACAGTGTTGCTGATGCCTCACCTGTTCTTTTTATACTCGAATCTGTATCGTTAACAACAATCTCCTTCTCATCCTTGAAACTGATCATATTTTTTAGCGCTTTGCCCATGGCTTCGGTAAACATCACACCCGTTTGAGCTTCGGCCACAGGGTTCATGAATGTGATCAACCCATTTTTGTCCGTGGCTATAACACCCTCACTAATACTCCTGAGCACTGTGAATGCCCAATTCTCCTTTTCTTTCAGCGTAACATCCATTTCATTTCTGGAGAGAGACAGTTCATTCTTCCTTTTCCTCAATGAGAGATGGCTCGCCTAATACCGTCTCGACTATGCTCAAGAGTTGCTGGTCATCGAAGGGCTTCTGAAAAAAGGCTGCCACTCCTGCCCTCCACGAACGTTTAAACGTCGTCGAATCGTTCTGGGCAGTAATAACGATAACCGGAATATCAGAAAGATAAACGCTACTATCCAACTCCTTCTTGACAGAAAACCCATCTCCTCCGGGCAAACCGATATCCAGAACGATCACATCTGGTTTTTCTTTATGAGCCTCCTGGATGGCTGATGCAGCATCCAATGCATAAATAGTATCGTAAGAATTCGCTCTTAAGCGTTTAGTCAATGCATTCACTAAATCCAAATCGTCTTCCACAATTAGAATTTTTTTCTTACTCATTTCGATTCTCCGTGTAATAAAATATTATTCTCCACTTCTTTCCCCATCTTCTTCATCACTTTTGTGGCGATTTGATCTAATTGGGTACTGATGTTTTCCCTGGGAATATTGATTTTAGAAAAGGAAATAATAGGCTCGATGCCAGTACTCTGAAGAATGTCGCAGAGCTCCAACTGCCTCTTTATCCTTTTTACCATCCCCTCAGCTTCTTTTTTGTTCGCTTTGGCTACTAGGAAAAAGGTCTTTCCGGATTCTGATGAATTCATCGTCGGCAAAAGCACCTCCGAATCCTGGAACAGAGAACTTTGGAGTACCTCCTGTACCACTAGGATTATGTTTTCCCATATTTGGGACGGGAAAGGCTTGTCTAGCGGAAATATTTTAATATTAAATAGCGTAAGGAATCCTCTCTGTAAACAATCGGAGGTAAGGATGGGCGCTAAGAGCCTTGCTATAGAGAATACAGGCAACGTGAAATAAAAGGTGCTTCCTTTTCCCGGTACACTTTTCACCCATATTTCGCCGCCATGACGAAAAATGATCTCTTTACTGATGAATAGCCCAAGCCCCAGACCTTGCCGGCTCGACACCGTTACTTTTATGGCCTGGTAAAGATATTCAAAAATCTTTTTTTTCGCATCCGGATCGATCCCAAGCCCTGTATCCGCAACCTCCACACAGATAAAATCAGGGTCTTTTCGATAGAGCGAGGCCCGGATGGAAATCGTCTCATTTTCAGGCGTGAATTTGATCGCATTGTCGACCAGATTGCTCAAAACCTGACATATTCTTGCCGAATCTGCATAAACCGAGGGGAGTTCCTTTTGTATTTCAGAACAAAGCGAGATCCCTTTGGAGGTTGCTTTTCTCTTAAAAGCGTCTACTGTTCCAGCCACAACATCCAGGATAGATATGGGCTGAGGATCTATATCCAATCGTCCTGTGATGGCGCGAGTGACGTCCAGAAGGTCCCTTATCATCAGGTTTAAATGTTTTGAATTTCTCAAGATGATTTCCAGATCTTCCTTCTGACTGGGATTGATTTCGCCGTCCAAGCCGTCCAAGAGGATGGTCACGAATTGGAGGATCGCACTCAGCGGCGTTCGAAGCTCATGGGATATGTGGGAAAGGAATTGGTCCCTGGTTTCTATCTGCTGCTGGTGAGCCTTTTCAAGCTCCCCGAACAACCGTTTTCGATCGGTGATATCTCTTATAGAGATGAGATATCCGGGTTTACTCTCCCATTCCGTTTCGACGACTTGCACCTCTCCGACTCCAGGTTTTCCGTTCGTCCGCGAAATCTTTATTTCACCCGATTTTATTTTTGAGACAGGGTATTGGAACTTCTTGCCGACATATCTCCGGTCATTTTTGCCCAAAAAGACTAAACCTCTGGGGTTGGCAAATCGAACGGTCCGATTTCTGTCTACGATGATAATGCCGTCATTGTTCCTTTCCACAATACTGTGAAAGCTCGCTTTGGTGTTCTCCAGCACCTCTTCCATTTGCTGCCGTTCTGATAAATCACGGAATGCAAACACAACCTCTGTGATATTCCCCTTTTTGCCTCTGATCGGAGCCCCATTCAGTGAAATCGGAATTTTTTCCCCGGTTTTGTTTTTTAATAACAGATTATGGTTCAAATCAAGAACGGCGCCTTTTTTCATAACATCTGTCACGACATTTCTGACTTTTTCGCCTCTCTCGCTTGACGTGATTTTAAAAACCGTGCTCAGTTTTTCTCCGAGGGCCTCATCCTTGTTCCATCCTGTCATCAGCTCTGCCATCAGGTTCATGTAGGTCACAAACCCTCTGATATCAGTAGCAATTACCGCATCGCCGATATTTTTCAAAGCGGTAGAAAGCCACTCCTGAGTCTCCCTCAATTTCCTTTCCATCTCATGCTTGTGTAGTGCTATTTCAATTGCCGTATGTAATTCTTTTGTTTCGAAAGGCTTGAGAATGTATCCGAAGGGGTCTGTTATCCTGGCACGTTTGAGCGTTTGATCATCCGAGTAGGCCGTGAGATAAATAACAGGAATGTTGAAATTAGATCGTATTTGATCTGCCGCTTCAATCCCCTCCATTTTGCCTTTCAACATAATGTCCATCAGAACCAAATCAGGTTTCTGCTCTTCGGCTCTTTTTAAAGCTTCCTTTCTTGTAGATGCGATCGAAGTCACGGCATATCCAAGGTTTGTCAAGGCCTTTTTAATGATATCGGCGGTAATCCTGTCATCTTCGACGATCAAGATGTTTGCTTTTGCCATTTTCTTCAAGGAGTGAATTCAATCTTGAATGAAGTTCCATTTTCCCTGTGCAGTTTGATGTCTCCTTCAAGCTGCTCGACCAATGTGTTGACAATCTGGAGACCGAGTGATTCAGTTGACCGGAAATCCAGTCCTTTTGGAAAACCTATCCCATTATCTCTAACGATCACTGTGAATTTTTTCTTATCTGTGTTCAAACCAACCAAAACCTCAGGTTCTGAACAAACTTTCCCTTTCTTACCGTCACCATTGGGAAAAGCATGTCTCAGCGAATTCGACACAAGTTCATTTACAATCAGTCCACATGGGATAGCTTTGTTTATGTCAAGTGATACGTTTTTAATATCGATCGTCTGCCTGATGGTGTTTGAATCCATACCATAGGAATGAATCAAGCCGGATATAAGCGTCCTGACATAATCTCCGAACTCGATACTGGCCATATTTTTTGACTGATAAAGTCTTTCGTGCACCAGAGCCATGGCTTTTATGCGGTTTTTTGTTTCTTTTATCATTTCACTTACGACTTCGTTTTTGACCTGAGCAAACTGAAGGCTCAACATCCCGTAAATAATCTGCATATTGTTTTTGACCCGATGATGGATCTCCTTGAGAAGAACCTCCTTTTCCTGGAGCGAATTCTTAAGCTTTGCCTCCGTTCGTCTGTATTCCTCCCGAAGATGCTGTTTTTCAATAAGGTCCTTTAGCCTCATTATCAACTCATCGATGTTGAGAGGTTTGGTGATGTAGCCAGATGCTCCCTCATTAACCGCCAAAACCGCATTTTCCACCGAGGCATGACCGGTTACCACAATAGTATCCATCTCCGGGTGAGATTCTTTCAAGATAGGCAGCAGCTGAGTGCCTTCCATATCGGGGAGTTTTATATCTAATAGAGCCACATTAAAGGAACTCTCTTTTACTTTCTCGAGAGCTTCTTGTCCTGTCTCTGCTATGTCAATTTCAAATCCTTTTTTCCTCAATATCATCGCCAGGCTTTTTGAGGAGCTTTTATCGTCATCAACAATCAAGAGACGCTCTTTTTTCCCTGTCATGGCTTTACTCTCTCCCGGTCAGCTTTTGATTCAGGTATCTGATACTTTCGATCATTTCAAATACCTTATCCATGTCCACTTGAAGGTCTCCACACCATTCAACCCCGGCATTCTGATGTCCATGAAAATCACATCGGAAAATTTTATTTTTACTGCTTTTATAGCTTCTAATCCATCTGACGCTGTGCTCTTGTGTTCTCCAGCATGCCCCTATACCCTCATATTATAACAATTCCCCCCTCGCTTCTTTGCCTGATTCAAGCCACGCCTGGCTTTTCTCATCAGGGTGAAAGCATCTTCGCTCTGTTTCGTATAAACAGCAATCCCGATGCTCACGGTCACATCAAGCCTGAGGTCATCAAGTGCAAATGAGCGCCGCATGGCCTTCAAAATTTCGTTGGCAACCTCGGTTACATCCTCTTTCTTCGGGATTCTTGATAATATTATCAGTAGTTTATCTCTCTCAAGATGAGCAACTGTTTCGTGTTTTCCCAAGATGCAATTAAGTCGAGCAGCCACAAGTTTCATCATTTTGTCTCCCTTATTCCCGGCTATTGTTTCATTAATAGCCTTGAATTGATCCAGGCTGAGCACCATCACTGCCATTCTTTTAAGGTCGCGATCCGCTTTTGCAAGCGCTGAAACCAAAAGATCACTGAGCATCTCCTTGTCGGGCATCTGTAATTTTTCGCCATCCTCCTTTTCCCTTTTTTGCCTTTTGTGTTTTTCTCGAAGCTCATCTAACTGTATCCTCATTTCTGTTCTCTGTCGTTGTTTTTCAAGGGCTTTTTTTATCATCATCAGCAATTCACCGATGTCCAAAGGTTTGATGATGTAGTTAGATGCCCCATTGTTCAAAGACTCCATGGCATTATTCAACGAGGCATTTCCGGTGATCAATATCACAGCCATCTCAGGGTGCACGGCCTTGAAAAGACCGATGAGTTTTGTCCCCTCCAAATCAGGCAACATGATGTCCAGAAGAGTCACATTGAAGAACTTCTTCTTCAGTTTCTCTAAAGCCTCGCGTGCTGATCCCGCTGTCTCGACAACGTAACCCTTCTTCCCGAGGAGTATCTCTAAACCTCGAAGAGTATCCTCGTCATCATCGATGATCAAAATGTCAACTTTCTTATCCATGCTAACTCCTTTATCCAGGGCAGGTACTAAACACCATTTCTGGTGTTTTGTTTTGAGTCAATCGGCAAATTCACCTTGAAAGTACTTCCCTCTCCAACCTCGCTCTTCACCTCGATAGTGCCTCCTTGCCTTTCAACAAGAGTCTTTGCCAGTGCCAAACCTAGGCCTAAACACTTTGCTTTGGTTGTGAATAAAGGTTCAAAAATCCTGTTTATTTTTTCTTTGGGTATGCCCTCTCCTGTATCTATAAAAGAAACAGCTATCCACATTGGCTGCGGAGCATAGGATTTGATTGTCAACTTGCCATTATCAGACATCGCCTGGATGGCATTGAGCATTATATTTCTGAAAGCTTGGGCGAGTTGATCTGGATCCGCGTGGATCTTCGGTAGTTCCTCATTCAGCAGCTTAACCACACCCACATTATTCGGCACAGCGGTGCATAAGAGTGCGTCCTGAATAACTTCATTGATATTAATTCCTTGTTGAACCGGCTGTTTTGGACGAGCAAAATCGAGGAGGCTGCTGATGATCCCCTCGGATATGGTAGCTTCTTTCTCCAGCATTTCAAGCGTCTCCTTTATTTCCGGATTAAGTTTTTCCAGTGCCATATTGAGAAAAAAGGCCGCATTCTTGATCGCACCCAGAGGATTTCGCAGCTCATGAGCCACGCCACCTGCTAACCGTCCCACCATAGCCAGCTTTTCAGTGCGAATCAGTTCCTCCTGAGCCTTCTGCAGCTCTTTGGTGCGCTGTTCTACCTTTTCCTCCAACCTTGTCGAATTCTCCTGCAGCATCTGTGCTACCTTTTTGAGACGTGTTACGTTGGCGATTACGGCAAAGCTGCCGTTAAATTTGCCTACAGCATCAAAAACCGGTCGTTGGGAGACTATTGTGAAAACTCTCTCCCTGTCTTTTCTAGTCCAAGCAATATCGTATGATTCACACTTGCCTTTTTTGCAATTGGCGAACATCTCTATCAATATTCTCAGGCTAATCTCATCGAAATATTTTAATGCCGGTTGTCCCACCATTTCTTCCCGCGAGTATGCCAACATTCGACAAAGTGCTTCATTCACATAAGTGAACCGACCGTTTTTATCCAGATTCATAAAGCCTTCGTTCATTGTTTCGACCAAAAGACGATAATGTTCCTCACTTTGGCGGAGCTTTGTTTCTGCTCGCTTGCGCTCTATGGCATAACGGATGATGCGGGAGAGTGTGTTGCCGTCCACGCTCCCCTTGGTCAAATAATCTTGAGCACCCATCTGGACAGCATTCAATGCTGCTGTTTCATCTCCGAATCCAGTCAGAACAACAATCGGGATATCTTGAACGTGAGCATGCATTTTAGAAAAAGTGTCCAGCCCTTGGCTGTCTGGCAATCCAAGATCCAACAACACAACATCGATTTCATCACAAGAAAGAATCTCTATCCCTTCCTGAAGCTTCTCGGTATGTTCTAAATTATATTCAACTCCTTGAACGCCGCTCAGCATCTTTTGAATCAAGCGGACATCACCCGGATTATCCTCGATGAGCAGGACTTTAATAATTTTATCGCTTTTCATTTTTTGTGCGGGAGTTTCTTGGATGAGATTTCTCATTAAGGATAGCTATTAATTTTTTTAAATTTGATTATAGTATTTTTCTTCTGATTCAACCTCAGTGGCTGATCTTTCCTTAATTAGCTGCTGAAATTCATATTTTGAATAGCCTTTGAGATAGGGTTCTGCAACATCAAAATTGACTTTTCCTTCTTTGCAAAGCTGAACAAAGGACTGCTCCATTGTTTGCATTCCTTCAAACTTTGATGTTTGAATTGTTTGATAAATAGATTCGGTTTTGCCAGCATGGATATATTTTTTTATAGAAGGATTAGCCATCATCACCTCACAGGCAACACACCTTCCTGGTCCATCGATTCTTGGAATGAGTGCTTGCGAAATAACACCTACAAGGGTAGATGCTAATTGTGCTCGAATCTGCGCTTGCTGCTCTGCCGAGAAGACGTCTACAATACGGTCAATTGTCTGAGCAGCACTCGCAGTATGCAGCGTTCCCAATATAAGATGCCCTGTCTCTGCTGAGGTCATAGCGATGACTATTGTTTCATAATCTCTCAGTTCGCCTATTAGTATGACATCAGGATCTTGACGGAAGGCATATTTAAGTGCATTCGCGAAGGACAGCGTATCGCCATCTAGGCCAACCTCTCGTTGCGTGACATACGCTTTCTTTGAATTATGGAGGTATTCAATCGGGTCTTCAATAGTAATCACGTGATCATCACGCGTCATATTTATTTCATTGATAATAGCTGCCAACGTCGTTGATTTCCCGCAGCCTGAGGGGCCAGTTACCAAGATCAATCCTTTTTTTACTTTTGCAAAAACTTTTACAGATTCCGGAAGTCCTAACTCATCCAAATCCGGAACCCTATCAGCCAATCCTCTTATCGTCGCAGCTATAGTCCCTCTCTGTTTATGGATGTTAAACCGAAATCTCCCCATTCCTGGAATCCCATAAGAAAAATCCAATTCATACCGACTTTCTTTGTTCTTCTCAAAATTATCTTTTTGTTCCTCTGTAAGCACGCTATATATCAGCTCCTTTGCAGTTTGAGGATCAAATTTTTCATGTTCCGTAAAAGGCCTAAGTTTTCCGTCCACCCTGAAAGCAGGATGCAATCCCGCCATAATGTGGAGATCTGATCCTTTCATCTCGACCAACTTTTGCAGCAATTCTTTTAATGTCACTGGCCTTTCTCTTGAATGTCTTTAGATTTCTTCCCTAGGATTATACCCCGATGATGTTTTCGATTCTGCGAAGAAGTTCCTCAGACTCAAAAGGCTTTTGAATAAAGTCTTCAGCTCCTAATTCAGCAGCTTTCTTCTCCAGCTCTTCTGGTGAGAGTTGAGCAGTCATGAGTATTATTGGAATCATCATTGTTTTATTAGATCTCTTCAAATTTTCAAAAACCATGCTGCCCCCACCTGCAGGCATTACCATATCCAGGAGAATCAAATCAGGCATTTCCTTATGTGCCTGCTTAATTCCGTGAGTTCCATCCAAAGCAGATATCACCTCATAGCCATGTTTCTTTAACCTTACGGCTATCATGTTTACGAGTTCTGATTCATCTTCAATAATCAGTATTGTTTTATCAATTTTTTTTGGCGCTCTTTGCTTCTTCTCTATATTATCAACTGCTATCTGCTTTTTTTCTCTTTTCCCTCCTGCTTTTGTTTCACTGAGATATACTACTTCCTCTCTTCCTAATTCCTTCTGTTCCTCATGAACAAGGGGCGATTTTTTCGCAATGCCCAACCAAAATTCAGGCAATGAGTCTTTGAGCATCGCATCTATCTTACGGACAATTTCAGTCCTGACTTTCTCTTTATCGAACCTTATTTGTTTTTTTCTAACAACCTTTACCTGCTCATTTTTATCATCTATCTTCTCTTTTTCTTCTCCATCCTCTTTTTCTACTTGTCCTTTTATACCATCATCCTTTATCTGTGTTCCTTTTTTATTTAGATTTATATGTTCTTCTATACTCTTAAAGAGTTCTTTGGAGTCATAAGGTTTTTTGATATAGGCACAGATCCCTTCCCGCAAACAATCCCGTATAAACTCAGATGATCCCGTGGCAGTAAGGGCAATGATTGGAATATCCTCAGTCTCTGGATTCTCTTTCAATTTTATGGAAACCTCAAATCCGTGCATCCCTGGTAAAATCATATCCATCAAGATTAAAGCAGGCTTTGCCGCCAGAGCTAATCTGATTGCTTCCCTTCCATTCCCTGCTACTATCACCTGATAGCCACTTGCCTCCAACCTGGTTTTGATCATTTCAGCCTGATCCGGCTCATCTTCTACTAATAATATCTTAGCCATTTTTTGTATCCCTCAGTTTACTTAAAATCTCTCTTTCTTCTCTTGTATCCTCAGGAAAAGAGAAAACACCTGTATTAAAATTAATTTTTCTCTCTAACTTTTTCTGATCCGATAAATACTGTCTTACTTTTTCCTCTGTTCTTCCCAGAACCAAAATTGCCCCTTCTCTTTTGGTCTCGGGAAGAAGGATAAAAATCTCTCCCACATCATCAGATACAGCATTGCTAACCACGATATCACTGTTTCTCAATGAGTTTTTAATCAGTTCTATAATTTCCTTCATGGTCGCTTTTGCTTTCTCATTAGATTCCCGAACCATTGCTTTAAAGTTTAAAACCAAAATCCTAATCACTGAAAAAAAACTTTCTTTTTTCTCTGCTTCTTTGATTGCATCGGAAAGATATTGCTTGAGTATTTCTTCATAATCTAATTTAGGGAGCGTAATGGTAAACTTCGTTCCTCGGCCAACCTCACTCTCAACCCATATTTTACCCTTTTGTATCTCAACGATACTCTTAGCTATAGAAAGCCCTAAACCTGTTCCTTTCTCCCCAGGGCCGTCTACACGTCCGAATTGTGTAAAGTTGTCAAATAAATTAGGAAGATCTTCTTTATGTACGCCAATACCAGTATCGGTAACAGAAAATTCCACCACCTCGTCTTTTTCCTTGCCATAAACCTCTATAGATCCTTTGGACGTGAATTTTATTGAATTGTCAATCAAAATGGTTAAGAGCTGAATTATCTTATCTTCATCGACATAGATATCAATCCCATCTCCGGAACATCGCGTTATTAATTCCAATCCTTTCTCTTTTGCCGTTGACTCAAAGGCAGAAACAACCTTATTTATGGTGCTCGAAACATCAACCCACGTTTTTCTCAATTCTAGCCTGCCGGCTTTTATCTTGGACATATCAAGGAGGTCATTTATGAGTCGCGCTAATCTATCTATATTCTTCTTTGAGGTGACAAGTATTTTTTTCTGTTGTTCATTGATCTCTCCAGTAATCCCATCCAAGACGAGACTTATCGCTTCTTTGATTATGGAAAGTGGAGTGCGCAGTTCATGGGAGACAGTGGAGATAAATTCGTCCTTTGCCTCTGCCAATCGCTTGTGCTCAGTGATGTCTCGCAGTGAGGCTTGATAGGCACTTTCCCCTTCCCACGTTATTTGATTCACATACATTTCTGCTGTGAGTGGTTCACCGCTTTTGCGATTAATCTCGAGTTCTGTCTTCTCACCAACGGTTATAGGAAAGCCAAAGTTTTGCCCCAAGAGTTCATCGGACTTGCGTTCAAAAAGGAGTGTTGCAGCATTGTTGACAAAACGTGTTGTTCCATTCTGGTCTACGATGATAATTCCATCAACATTCTGCTCTATAATATTCCGAAGGCGGACCTCACTGTCTTTAAGTTCCTTGGCAAACCTTTCTAATTCCAACTGCAATCGTTGTCTCTCGATGGCATAATTAATGGTGCGAAGCAGAAGGATGCCTTCCACCTTTCCTTTGATCAGACAATCTTGAAGGCCTCTACGTATTCCTTCTGCTGACACTTTTTCGTCATCTAATCCAGTTATTGCAATAACTGGCACATTTGGCTTTCTAGAATGTATTTTTTCGAAGCCATCAAGCCCCTGGCTATCCGGCAGTCCAAAATCCAGCAGGACCAGATCAATCTCTTCCGACCCCAAAAGCTCCAGACCTGCCTGGAGATGATCTGCCCACACCATATGGAATTGAGAAATCCCTTCCTCTAACATTTCCTGAACTAAGCGGGCATCGCCAGGGTTGTCCTCGATAAGCAAAATCTTAATCCGCTTTTTACTCACTTTATTTTATTTTTCCTCTTCTTTGCCAGCAATGATACCAAGCCCAAATAATATCCTTTCCTTATCACTTAAATCCCCGATGATTTTTCTGGTTGGAAGAGGAGATGCTTTTTCCACCGTCGGTGTGGCTAAAATCATGCTTTCCTCAGCCAATTGAGGGTTCTCAATAATATCTATAACTTCAAGAGAATATAGTTCTTTTAACTCCTCATCCAGAAGCTTCCTAAAATCCTCGACGAGCCTTGTTGATTTCAGTGTGTGGCCTGAGATATAAATTCTAATTTCATACATAGTGTGCTCTTCAATAGGCTGTAGGTCTTTCTAAAATGCCCTTTACCATCAAAACAAGTTGTTCGCTGTCGACTGGTTTCCGAAGAACCTCAAAATCAAGTCCCCATTCTCCTGCAGATTTGAGCTGTTCAAAAAACTCTTTATCAAAAGCTGTTATGATATAAATAGGTACATTTTTGTCTATTTTCCGCAACTTCAGCAATACCTCGACACCATTCATGCCAGGCATCTTGAGATCAAGAAAGATCAGGTCAAATTTAGATTTCTGAAAAATCTTAAGACCGATCTCTCCCGATTCTGCCGTATAAATTTGATACTCTGTATCTTCAAATGTTAAGACAAATGACTTTCTTATCGCTTCATCATCGTCGATGACTAAAATACGTTTCCTCATTTTATTTCTCCATTTTTTCTATCGATAGTTCACCAAATCCAGCCCAGTCAACTTTTTTTCCTTATCAATCAATACAGACATCATTTTTCATGCGGCGGGAGCTTCACGATCGTAAACCAAAAGCTTTTGACAGCATTGATGACATGGATGAATTGGTCCAGATCGACAGGCTTGTTGATATAACAGTTGGCGTGTAAGCCATAACTCCTGAAGATGTCGCCCTCGTCTTTGGATGATGTTAGGATAACAACAGGTATACGTTTTAAATCATCATCACTTTTAATCTCAGCTAACACTTCATGACCATTTTTCTTTGGAAGATGAAGATCAAGAAAAATAAGGTCTGGACGAGGTTTATCGGCATATTTGCCTTTTTTTCGAAGAAAAAAAATGGCCTCTTCTCCATCCTCGACAATATGGAGGATATTGCAAACCTTTCCCTCTTTCAAAGACTCAACAGCCAAACGCACATCAGCAGGATTATCTTCTACCAATAAAATCTCAACCGGCCGCGTTGAGGCAATATTTTTCATTACTCTCATCTTCCATCAGCAGGGAAAGTCTTCGTCGTCATTTTGTGACCAGATTAATTTGTTCACTATCAACGGGTTTTCAAAGAAGTTACACATTCTCTTCCCTCCCTTTTTTTTCTCCTTTCTATTGGCAGTAATACTCTGAGCTTTGTTCCTGAACCAGACTCACTCTCACCTGTGATCTCCCCTCCATGTGCCATGATTATACTTTGGCTGAAAGAGAGCCCCAATCCGGTCCCCTTTCCTATGGGTTTTGTTGTGAAAAAAGGATCAAAGATTTTCTGAAGGTTCTCGTGGGCTATACCACATCCTTTATCGGCAATCGATATCTGGACACATTCATCTTCTCGATGGACATCTATAGTAATTTCTTTTTCCTTGCTTTCCTCCAGAGCGTCTAAAGCATTGGTGATGAGATTCAAGATGACCTCTTGAATTGAGCTTGTTTTCATCCAGATTGCAGGAGTATTTTCATCAAAATGACGACGCAACGAAACACCCATTTTCTCAATGCGGTACGACAATAGTTTGAGTACTCTTTCAAGGGGCACGTTCAAGCTTTGCTTCTGATATTCTTCTGATTCTCTTTCTCCCATATGGGAGAAAGTCAAGAGATTATTGACGATATTAATACAGTGCCTCGTTTCACGCTCGATATCTTGAAGAACAGGCTGTATGCGGTCATTCTCTGAGTTATTCTTGATACAATACTGAGCATAATTAAGGATTCCCATCATCGGATTATTCAATTCATGAGCAATGCCGGCAACAAGAGTGCCTATGGCACTCAACTTCTCTGACTGTACCAGGAAGAGGGACTGTTTTTCTAGCTGAGAATAGGCTTTTCTAAGGTCCTCACTTACCTTCTCGCGTTCGGTAATTTCTTTTCTCATTTTCACATTAGTCTCTTTTAGCTTTGTCGTTCGCTCTTCTACCAGCTTTTCAAGATGATCGCGGTATTTCTTCAATTCTTCTTCTGAACGTTTACGCTCTATGGCATAAAGAATAGAGCGTTTCAACAAGTCGCTATTCACACGGCCTTTGACTAGATAATCCTGAGCACCTTTTTTAACTGCCTGGATGGCTAGCGCTTCTTCCTCGAGTCCAGACATCAGTACAACAGGTGTTTTTGGTTCTTGAGCATGTATCCTTAATAACGCATCCAACCCAACGGAATCTGGCAACATAAGATCCAATAAGACAATGTCTGTCCTCTTCTCGTCCAGGTACTCAAGCCCTTCTGAGAGTCGGCTAACACACTCCAATTCCACATCGAATTGATCGCTCTTTGCTTCCTCTAACATCTTCTGTGTATGTTTGGTGGCAAAGTGGCTGTCCTCGATGAGCAGAACCTTGATAGCTTTATATCTTTTCATTTTCTATCATTTGCAATCTGTCTCAAGCAGGGATCGTAAAATAAAATATCGATCCCTTTCCTAGATCCGAATCAAACCAAATTTGTCCTCCATGGCGTTCCACTATCCTTTTACAGATCGACAGCCCCATTCCCGTTCCAGGATACTCTTCTTCTCCGTGCAAACGCTGAAAAATTTCAAAAATACGATCTTTGTACTTCGAATCGAGGCCGATCCCGTTATCACTTACGGAAAACATCCATTTATTCGCTCGCTTGGTTGCTGATACTTGAATTCTCGGGACTTCGGGCCCATGAAACTTGAGTGCATTGTCGATCAAGTTTTGGAACAATCTTACAAGCTGCATTTCATCAGCATTTATTGTAGGAAGGGCATCACTTTCAATAATGGCATGGGTCTCATCTATGTGTATTTTGAGGTTTGAAATGGCCTGCCTAACAACAGAGGAGCAATCAGTTGGTTGAAAAGATTTACCTCGTGTTTGTACACGGGAATATAACAACAAGCCATCTATCATCTTCTGCATCCTGGTTGCGCCACCCACTGCATAGTTGATGAAATCGTTGGCATCGTCATCGAGATTATCTTTGTAGCGCTTTTGCAAAAGCTGAACATAACTCGTTACCATACGCAAAGGCTCTTGTAAATCGTGGGAGGCGGCATAGGCAAACTGCTCTAGTTCTGTATTGGAGAGCTCTAATTCTTCCAGGCTCTCCTTAACCTTTTCCTCAGCTCGCTTCCGTTCAGCGAGTTCTCGTTTAAGCTGCATATTCAGATTTTCAAATTTAGCTGTATGCTCCTTCACCAACTCTTCAAGATGGTCCCGATGCTTTTTTAATTCATCCTCCATATCTTTACACTCGGTAATGTCTTGGACCGCCCCTATCATCCTGATGGGCTTACCTACATCACTGAAAAAGACCTTGGCTTTTTCATGAACAATTCGGACTGATCCATCTGGCAAAACTATGCGATGATCTATTGAATAAGGCATATTCTTGAAGAGTGCATCGTTAACAGAATCCTTAATCCTATCCCTGTCTTCCGGATGAACAGATTCTAAAAAAGCCTCGAAAGTCCCTCCAAATTCTTTGGGATTTAGGCCGAAAATCCTGCAAATTTCATCAGACCACAGCAATTCGCCCGTCTCAATATTCCAATCCCAATTTCCGACGTTGGCAATGGACTCAACTTCTTTTAAAAGTCTCTCCCGTTCTCTAAGATCCTCAGCCGTCCTTTTGTATTCTGTGATATCCCAGAAAATGCCAAGTATACCGATAATATTTCCTCTTTCATCCTTCACCGGGGCCTTGACGGTATGAATCCACACATACGCATCGTCCTGCGTATATTTTTCTTCTTTGTCTTCAATTCTCCCGAACTCCAAAATCCTTTGATCAAGTGCTCGATATTTGTCAGCTAACTCCTTCGGAAAAAAATCGTAATCCGTCTTTCCTGTGATCTCAGTGGGTTTGATTTTTAAATCCCGCGCATATTTCCTGTTGCATGAGATATAAACCGAATTCCTATCTTTAAGAAATACTTTTTGGGGAAGATTCTCAACCAGGGTTCTGTACTTACGCTCGGTTTGCAGCAGTTCTTCAACCCCCCGTCTATTCTGCACCAAGGTTCTTGATACGACGATGCCAAAAATTAAAAAACACACAAAAACAAAAGATCGTATGTACATATCACGGATAGGAACATCTGTTATGAGCAACCTGAAAAACCCCTTTTTGTAGAAGAAATATGAGTCCAGAAAACTCCAAATTACCAAACTAAAGTACCCCAAAAAGACCGAGGCAGCAATAACTTTGGTTTCCGTCTTCAAAGAGTATCCGCTCCCTTCTGCTTCTTCCCCTTCCAGATTTCCTCCACCAATCCAAGCACTTCTTGCATATCCAGAGGCTTGTAAAGGCACGTGTAGGAACTGTCGTTCAAAGCCTTCTCCACAATATCTTTCACCTCCTGGCGGAAGGCAGTCATCATGATGACCACAGCCTCTTCACCAGTGTGTACGATACCCACCCTATAACCCTTCTTCATAAAGATGTTCTTCATTGTGATACAGATCCCAGGATCGTCATCAGCCACAAGGATGAGTGTTCCGTTCTGGACGACTTCATTGATGTCAACCTTATGCCAGCTGGAAGGCTTGGGCCGGGCGAAATCGAAAAAGCTGCTGATCAGCCTCTCTGAGGCTGCTAATTCCCCCAGCATTGCCAGCTTTTTCTGACGAGTCAGTTGCTCCTGAGCATCCCGAGCGCCTCCTCTGCCCACTTGCGCTCTATGGCATAAAGAATGGAATGTTTCAACAAATTGCTGTCCACCCGGCCTTTGACGAAGTAATCCTGCGCACCCTTCTAAACCGACTCGATGGCAATCGTTTCATCAAACATAACATTAATAGGTTTATCGTGCGTTTATCAACTCAGCTCAGGGCTGGAGAATACTATTCAGCCGCTCCATCGATTTTTCATAACCTACGACTTTCTCTTTATTCAAAAGTTTGTGGCAGACCTCAACGCTTTCGGAAAGTGAAAAAATAACATCATCAGTCAATACAAATCTCCGATCGCTTGCCGCTTTAAAGATTTTCTCCAAGGTTTTAGTTACTATTTCCAGATCCTCAAAACCAACAATCCCTGAAGAACTTTTAATGTTATGTGCATACCGGAAGAGACGGAGGAGGATAGAAGGAGTTTGTCCTTCACTCAAAGACATAAGATCCTTTCTCATCTTATCGATCAGTTCTTGCGTCTCTTCATGGAAGATCTCGATCAATTCATGGTTTTCGAATTTATCAGACTTTGCCATTTTTTAACCTTCTCTCGCTATACTTTTGCCAACGCCCCAGTGCCCTGATTATAGATGCCACAGCATGTTGAGTCAGGACAAAGACAAGATGGCCCTGACATACATTTTCCAACACATAAAATTCACTTTCCATGATTACCGCGTGTTCTGTCTCTATAGCTAGGCGAGCTAAGATTTCATCAAAAAAAGCTCCCACCATATTAAATGAAAATCCTGTGACAGAATATGTAATTTTCATTCTCAGCCCATCGGATAAGACTCGGATAAAGGCGCCGATTAGGATATTTCCCATTTCCTTTAAAGCTGACGATCCCATTTCATCCAGGCTCTCAATGTTGGCCGCTTTCTTCCCCGTAAGAGCATTGACCAACTTTATAGATTCAGATGAGTTAAGTACCAAGAAAATACTTCCCGTGACCTGGCCGGATATCGTGAAAAGGACTGAAGTCAAAATCTTCTCCCTCCCCCCAAAGAACTCAGGAATCTTTTCTACAAGCTCTACCGTAACATTGGGTAGTGTAATATTCACCTTCCTGCCCAACATGGCAGATAGACTTGTGGCCGCGTTGCCAATAGCTATTGAACCGATTTCTCTAAACGCATCTAATCGGACTTGATCAAATTCTAAGCCGGTCATAGTATCACCGCTCTCTCACATATTGATCCGATATCCACAATAAGCGCTGCCTTTCCTGTACCAAGGATGGTAGCACCAGAAACACCTTTGATATTCTTTAAGATCCCGGTCAAAGGCTTTATCACAACCTCCTGTTGTCCTAAAAATCTATCCACTGCCAAGCCTGCCTTCTTTGGACCTGCTTCAACTACTACAATTGGGGTTGTGGGAACTTTGGCTGATCTGTTCGAATCCAGAGGTTGAAATCTCGAAGATGAAAAGCCAAGTTTCTCTCTAATTCTAATTAAAGGAAGTACTTTATCTCTATATGAAATCATCTCGTGCTGCTCCATAGTTTTGACCTCCCTTGCCGATACGTTAATCATATCAGTTATATAGGATAATGGGATACAATATGTCTCATCTGCAATGCCCACTAACATGACCTGGACAATGGCCATGGTCAGAGGCAGCTTAATAGATAAAGTGGTCCCCTTATTTGGCTCGGTATCTATATCCAGTGTTCCTCCGAATGATTCCACCTTGACCCTCGAGACATTCAACCCCACTCCTCTGCCTGCCGCCTCAGTAACTTTTTTAATCCTGCTATACCCTAGGTACGTGATAAGTTTTATTACTTCTTTTGGAGTGAGGACTGAGAACTCTTCCTTTGTGATAAGGCCTGTCCTCAATGCAACCTCTTTTATTTCATCGAGTCCTATGCCCCGCCCATCATCGGAGAGCTCTAAAATCACAAAATTTCTCTCTCTCCTGGCAGCAAGCTTTATCCTTCCTCTCCTCGGTTTTTTTAGTTTCTCTCTTTCCTCAGGCTCCTCAACACCATGAGTGATTGCATTTTTTATAAGGTGAAGCAGAGGTTCATTTATCTCATCCTGTATACTCCGGTCCAGACCGATATCACTTCCCTCAATCAGGAAATCCACTTCTTTCTTCTGATCTACAGCCATATCCCTCACTATCCTGGGATAAGGAGTAAAAATATACTCTAAAGGCACAAGCCTGACCTGCACTATCTGGTCCTGGAGCGCTGAAATCAGTATGGACATATGGGCAACAGTTTCCTCCAAAGCATTATTCTCTATTGTTTGAGCTATCTGGGCGAGCCTGGTTCTATTTATAACTAGTTCTCCTGCTAGTTCCATAAGACTATCGAGTTGAACTAAGGGAATCCGCACAGACTGGACTTCGCTATGAGAGCGATTGAGGGGGTCAATATCATCCGGCATTGATTTTAACCTTTTCTCCTCCCCAGCCTTCCTCTTCTCTTTGAGCGAAGCAGAGGCGATCTCTTCAAATTTCTTTACCAAAGGAGCAATCTTTACCTTCTTTGCTTTCTCGTTTTTTGCCTCGTCTATCAAGTCGCTCAAGGTGTCCACAGATTTGAATAACAAATTCACTGTATTCTTTCCTGCCTTCAGTCTTCCATCCCTCAACAAAGCCAGGGCAGCCTCCATGGAATGGGTAAGCTTAGTAATGCTCTCATATCCCATACTCTGGGCCATGCTCTTTAAGGTGTGGCTGTAGCGAAATAATTCATGGAGCAAAGCTATATTTGTCGGATCTTTCTCAAAGTCGACCAAAACATTATTTAATGAGACCAGGATCTCCTGCGCTTCACTCATGAACAGCTGCTTGTATTCTGATATTTTTTTCACTAATCTCTACTTTATCTGATAACTGATTTTATTATCTCATCCGGTATTTTATGTAATGGAATAACTTTATCTACCACCTCTGCCTGGATGCCTGAGAGGGGCATACCATTGACGATACAGGTGGATTCATGTTCTGCGATTGTGTACCCGCCATATTTCTTGATAGCCCGCAAGCCTTCTGTCCCATCATTCCCCATGCCTGTAAGCACCACTCCAGTAGTACGCCTGCCATAGATGGGTGCTAAAGAAATCATAAGTTCATTAGCCGAGCGCAGAAGATTGTCTTGTTTTTTTGGAAAAGGAGTAAACCTAATCGATTCTCCTATTTTTCCTTTCGTCTCAATCTTGCAGTGAACTCCTGCTGGTATAAAGAGGACCTTTCCTTGCTTAATAGATTCTAATTGCTCTGCCTCTTTTACTTCCAAAGCTGATTCACGATTCAACCGGGCAGCTAGGGGGGAAATGAATTCTTCAGGCATATGTTGAACCACCAGCACCGCTGCTGGCAGATCAGCCGGCAGCTTTGGAATTATCTGGCTTAAGGCCCTGGGGCCGCCAGATGATGAGGCAATGGCCACCATTCTATTTGCGGTCTTGGGTACCGGCTTTTCTGCTATATCTTTAGCTTTTTTCATAGCGATTGGCTTTAGTTTTTTTACATCCACTTGCGAGGCAAGCTTTATTTTTGATAAAAGCTCCTGTTTCATCGCTTCCATTCCTGTGGTGAGCATTTTGCAGTTTTTTCTCATAAAATCCACCGCACCATATTCTAAGGCTTTTATGCTCTCCTCGCCCAAAAAATCACTGTTGCCAGTAACTACTACCACAGGAGTGGGAAATTCCTCCATGATGTAGGCAACACAGGTAACGCCGTCTATCTCTGGAATATCGATATCCATAGTAATCACGTCAGGCCTAAATTTTTTTATGGCCTTTAAAGCCTCTACACCATCTCCGGCTGTCTTTATGACTCTGTACTCGGGAACAGACTGGATCATCTCTTTGAGAATCTCTCGCATAAATGAGGAATCATCCACTATTAAAACCCGTATCTTCTTCGGCATACGAAAACTCCTTATTTAATACTTTTTCCCTTTCGAACGGGTAGTTTTGACTGCTACTGAACCGTCCCCAGTATCAAATAACACAGTGCGGCCTATATGATCGCCTACCTCTTCAGCAATGATCTCAATATTATGCCTTTTTAATTCTTCTCTTACTGCCTGGATATTTTTCTTGCCTATATCCATAGGCTTTCCGAATGAGATTATTTCCGGGAACATATTTGCCCCACCAAATACTTTGGCCTTTATACCCTGGATCCGGGAGCCTCGTTTCTTCATCTTTTCAATCAACGCCTTGATAGCAACATCTACAAATCTGGAAGGAGGGGAAATATCATGGGCCTCCTCTATATAAGGAAGCATGAGATGAGCTAAACCTGCTACTCCTGCATATCTATCATATAAAGTCACAGCTACACATGAACCTAAACCAATTGCCCTGAGATAGCAAGGAGACTCCACGACTTTTAGTTCGCCTATTCCAACAGTTATTTCCATGGTCTCCACCATCCAGCGTCTAATGTTTGTTGTCAAGCGCTCTTCAATATGGCTTCTAGCGTCTCTGTTATATGGGAGGGCTGAAAGGGTTTTACTATGAAGTACTTTGCCCCTGCCTGGATATATTCTTCCATCACTTTCTCCTGGCCCATGGCGCTGACTATCACTACCTTGGCTTGAGGATTTATCTTTATCATTGCCTTCAAGGCAGATAGAGCATCTGTCCCTTCAACCTCAGGCATGATAATGTCTAAGGCTACCAGATCTGGCTTAAGCTTCTTGTAGAGTTCTGTAGCCTCTATGGCATTCTCTGCCTCTCCAACAATCTGGTGTCCTTCTTTTGTCAAGATGTCTGAGAGCATCTTGCGCATAAATTTGGAATCATCCACAATCAGGACATTGGCCATGTTTTTTTTACCTCCTTTCACTCCTTCGTCTCCATATTTCCCACTTTGGCAAGGTCTTCCTTCTCATGAGGAGCTAAAACCTTCTCTAAATCCAGGAGAACGATGAGCCTACCGTCTAATTTGCCAACTCCTTTGATATAATCTTTACTAACTTCAGTCTGTATCAGTTCTGGGGCAGGCTCGATATTCTCTTCAGGTATCTTCAATATCTCTTGGACTTCATCCACCAACATCCCCACAATCTGGCCGTTGATCTTACTGACCACAATCCTTGCACTCTCTGGAAGGTTCTCTTGGACGTTAAGCCCGAACTGCCTGGCCAGATCTACGACCGCTATGACCTGACCTCTTAAGTTTGTCACTCCTTGGATGAATGAAGGAGCCTCCGGTATATAACTGATATCTCCCACCTTGGTTATCTCACTCACCGAGTTTATATCCACCCCGAACTCCTCTTCCCTGAGACGGAAGTTAACCAGCTGAATCATTTTATCCGTGGGCATTTCTGCTTTTTCAGCCATTTTATAACCTCCTTATTTCTTCGGTTCCTTTTTCTTCCTTCGGTTCCTCTTGCTTTGCCTTATCAAACCGAATTTTATTTTTTGCTCTAATAAGCCTTTCGGCTACTGTCACAACACGTCGAACTTTTGGAGCTCGGGATTCCGGGCCGAGGCTCTGGCCTTGCTTTTCTTTCCCCTCTGTCAACCTTAAACTCTTCCAACAAATTATTAAGATCTATCCCCATCTGGGTAAGGGAATGGGCAGATGAAGACACCTCTTGCATGATGGCTACCATCTTCTCCGTGGAGACGCCGACCTGCTGGGTGGAAGAAGATGTCTCCTCAGCAACAACGGCTATATCCGCCACTGATTCTGCCACCTGCTTGGCACCTGCGGACATCTGTTGAGATGCAGCCGAGATTTGTTCAAGCATGCTTGAAACGTTCTGACTCCCCTGCAAAATCTCTTCCGAAGTGGTCCCTGTTTTGCCAACCATCTTTTTTCCCGCCTTGACCTCATTTGTTGTTGTCTCCATATTCTTTACTGCAGCTTCAGTCTCGCTCGCGGTCTCCTCGATGAGCTTCGCTATCTCAGCAGAGGATTTGGCTGATCTCTCGGCAAGCTTCCGCACCTCTTCTGCAACTACTGCAAAACCTCTTCCTGCCTCGCCTGCGCTTGCCGCCTCGATGGCTGCATTCAGAGATAAAAGATTGGTTTGATCAGCAACATTGGTTATAACTTCCACAATCTCTGCCATCTGATCGGAGCGTTTGCCAAGCTTCATTACTGCCTCAGAGGTGGCGGTGGTAGAGTCGTCGATCTTGTCCATGGATGCGATGGCCTCCTCTACCGTCTTTGCTCCCTTCTGTGCAGACAAAGCGGCCTGGGATGAGGCTAAGGCTGCCTGTTGAGTAGATTGAGCTGTTTGAGAGATTGAGCTATTGAGTTCTTCCATTGACTTCTTGGTTTCCTCAATCCTCTGGGCATGCGTTTGGGCTCCCTTAGCAAGCTGATGGATGGCAGATGACATCTGCTGGACAGAGGCATCAGTCTGCTGGGCGGCCGCGGAGAGCTGCTGGCTCGATGCAGAGAGGTTTCCGGCGTTGCCTATAATCTTAATAACCATAGCCTTCAACCCGGCCAGCATCATGTTGAACGCCCTTGCTAGGTCTCCAATCTCGTCTCTGCTCATTATTGGGACTTCTGCGGCTAGATCTCCCGCAGCCCCTGCGATCTCCTCCACTCTGCTCGCTACTGCTAGAATAGGCTTGGCAATGTTGCGAGTGATAAACGATGCTAGTCCTATAGATAGTGCTATGGCTAATATGACTAAACCCAAAAGTAGATTTCTACTTAAACTAAATTTTTTGTCACTTGCTGCTTTATCTGCTCCCATATCTTCATCATTTTTTTCAACGATACTTGTAATTAATACTTCGGCCTCATCAGACACTTTACGGCCTTGACCAGAGGATAAATCAAACGCCTTTGTGTTTCCCATTTCAGCAGCTAAATTTAAAACCTCAGCGTTTAGTTTATAATATTCATCTCTGACAGTCTTGAATTCGCGAATAATTGCCTTGCCCTCCTCATCTGCCAACTCATTGAGTCTTTCAACTCTCCCACTTATAAGGGTTTTGTAGTTTCTTATTTCCTCCATATACTTATCCATCTCTTTTTTTGTGTCAGCAAGGATGGCATTTTTCTCAGCCCTGTTAATTTCAATTAGATTTTTGTTTATCCCTGTTGCCAGTTTAATGCTCTCATTCGCATCTTGGGCATCTTTAAGATTCGTTGCCTTATCTGCATCCTTATCGATCTTATCAACCAACCTGGCCATGACTACCTCAGCCTTAACAGCAGCTTCTCTGGCCTGGCCCATAGAAAGCGTTTCTGCCTTTTCATTGCTGTTTAAACGGGAAAATTTCCTTACTTCTTCATCAATGGCAAGCCATTCATCAAACTTAGCAGCGAACTGATCGAGTTTTGTCTTGTCTTCCTTATCCGCAATCTCACGCAGTTTCTCAATTCGGTCTCGCATTATTTCTTTTTTATTTTTTATGGATGCCGCATGTGTGTCCATATCTTCTGCTGTCTTGGAAAGAATAAGGTTCTTCTCCGCCAGACTAATTGCCAGGATGTTTTGGTTTATCCGTGTTCCGAGTTTCACCTTTTCTGCTGATCGATCTACAATTTTATTCAACCTGCCATTCATGCCGGATAAAAATATCATCCCTATACACCCCAAAATTACGATAAGGGCGGCCATAATTCCAAAACTTAATCCTAACTTTTTTCCAATACTGAATCTCATTGTAGGCCTCCTTTTTTTGTCTCTAAAGTTGTTTTTAAACTTCAAATGGAGCAAAATATTCACAGCCCTACAGGGACGATTGATGGTCGGTTGGCATATCCCGGCCCATCTGGAGCGTATTCAGGGATTATTTGTGTCATCTATTGTCTCAAAATAGTCAAACATTAGAGGTGGAATAGTTTCTGTTTTACCCAGAACGAGAAATCCATCGGGATTCAAGGCAGTATGTAAGCTACAAAGAGCTTTTTTCTGAAGCTCTTTTTGTAAATATATAAAAAGATTCCTGCACAGAACCATGTCCATGCCAAACATAGTATTATCCGAGAGAACATCATGGTGTTTGAAGGTCACCAAGGTCTTTGTTGAGTAACATAACATAATCCAAATAGTTGGCACATCCTGTAAGATGGAGTCTGTACTGGATTCTTCTCTCTAAGACTTGTGGCCGATATTGGCTAAAATCTATATTTCTGTTTCTCTTTATCTTATCCAGAAGAAATTTAATTCCCAAATCTTCGTTCATCATTTTCGGAATGATTATATTTTTGTCTTCTCTTCAAGATCTCTTCAATCAACCTGAGCATTTCTTCAATATCCAAAGGCTTGTAAAGGCAAGTATAGGCACTCTTTTCGATGGCTTTTGCTACTAATTCATCCATCTCCTGGTGATAAGCGGTCATCATGATGGCCACTGCTTCCGGATTGGCCTTTTTTATGGATAAATAGGTCTCCAGGCCGTTTAAAAGGGGCAATTTCATGTCGATGAGGATAATGTTATATTTTTTCTTGTGAGCTTTGGCCACCGCATCTTCTCCAGTATAAGAAAGTTCCACAGTCCAGCCTCTCCTTTTCAATATTTTTTTTATTATGAAGCACGTACTATGATCATCATCTACCACAAGGATGCGCTCACTATTTTTATCCTTGCTTGATTTTTCGATAAGAGAGACTACCTTTTCCATATCCAAAGGTTTGTAGATGATATCGTAGACCCCCTCCTTAAGCGCATCCTGAACAAGATCCTCAACGGCATAAGCGGTCATCATGATCACGATGGCTTTGGGTCGGATCTTTTTTATCTTTTTGTATGTCTCTACGCCGTTCATGAAAGGCATCTTGATATCCATAAAGATGATGTCAAAGGGCCTCTTCTTGATCTTTGTGATGGCTTCTGAACCATTATTGGCAATTGAGGCGGCATATCCATTGCGTCTTAAAATAAAAGATAACGTTTTGCAAAGACTCATATTGTCATCAACTACAAGGATTCTGGCTTTTTCCATTGAGTTAGCTATTATTTAGTGCTGGGATTCTTAATTTTTCACTTGGATTTCGGACGAATCGGGAGTCTAACATTGAAGGTACTTCCCTTTCCGACCTTGCTCTCCACCTCTATTGTTCCACCGTGTCCTTCAACAAGCGTTTTCGACACAGCGAGTCCCAAACCTATGCCTTTGGCTTTTGTTGTAAAGAGAGGCTCGAAAAGTTTCCCTAAGATATCTTCAGGAATGCCATTCCCTGTATCTGTAAAGGATACTACGACATATTTTCGATTATCTAAGTTAGTCTCAATCACTAACTCCCCGCCTTCTGGCATTGCCTGGATGGCATTCAGAACAAGGTTCCCAAAGACTTGGGTAAGCTGCACTGGATCAGCCAATATGGATGGCAATGTTTTGGTTAATCGGGCTTCAACCTTGTTCCTCCCGAGTATGTTGTTTTTCTTCAATACTTCATCAATAATCTCATTAACATTCACCTTATGTCGTGAGGGAGGCTTGGGACGAGCAAAACCGAGAAGGCTACTGATAATGCTCTCAGATGCTGTAACTTCTTTCTTTAAGAGCTCTAATGTTTCCTTCACCTCTTGCTCAGGTTTTTTCAAAGCCATGTTAAGGAAATAGGCCGCATTCTTGATTGCCCCCAAAGGATTGCGGAGCTCATGCCCAACACCGCCAGCCAACTGACCTAAGATTGCCAACTTTTCCTGGAGCATCAGTTTCTTCTCCATCTCCTTACGCTTGGTGATGTCCTTGACTATTCCAATGGCATTCCATTTTCCCCTTAAATTAACAGCAGAAACAGACAACTCGATCGGGAATTCTGATCCATCCTTCTTTACAGCCGCCAACTCGAGGGTTTTGCCGAGCAGAGGTCCTTTGCCCGACTTCTTAAACTCGGCAAATCCTTTTCTATAAGCGTCATAAAAGCGCTCAGGTCCAAGCAGCAAATGACATTTCTTTCTGAGTGCTTCTCGTCTTGAGTATCCAAATATTTTTTTTGCCGCTTTATTCCAGTAGGAAATATTTCCTTCATTATCCAGCATGATAATTGCATCTTTAGCAGCTGAAGAAGTCATTCTTCTGAATTTTTCTTCGCTATCGCGATACTCTTTTTCTAGATGTTTGCGTTCTGAAACTTCCTCTTGGAGCCTTTCATTAATTTTTTTTAGCTCAGCTGTTCTCTCGTTCACCAAATCTTCAAGATGATCACGATGTCTTCTTGATTCTTCCTCTGCCTTTTTGCGCTCTGTGATATCCCGCAAAATCTCGATTGCTTTGTCGACATGCCCGTCAGGATTTGTGAGCGGAGCCGAGATGAGTTCATAATTTCTCCCGTCTAATCCTGTCAGTTCAACCATCTCGACTTTCTTATTTTTTACTGCTTTTATCATCGGACAGAAATCACAGGGTTTCTTCAATCCCATATATTTTTTGTAACAATATTCACCAGCAATATCGCCAAATCTTCTTTTCAAAACCTGATTTTGAAATAAAACTTTATAGTCAATCCCAACAATATCAATGCCGATTTCTGTACTGGCTAAACCATCCATTAGGCTTTGCAATTTGTCTCTTTCCGTCCTGACTGCTTCCTCAGCATTTCTGAGTTTAGTCACTGATTTTTCGAGCGCAGCATTTTTTTTACGCAACTCGGCTATCTCTTTAAAAAGTTGTTCTTTTGTCTTTTTGCTTTCTGTCATTCTAAGGACTTCCTAAATGTGGGGGATTTTATTTTTGCATTGGTTGTGAAGAAAATGATTATGAGAGCCGGGAGCGAAGAAGCGGTAAGATATGACTCCGGACCAGCTTATCTTGCCATCTCTCATCGTCGCAGCCATTTGCCTGGACCTCTTTACCCTGTTGAGCACGGTAGTACCGGTAATTGTTGCGGCCCTGTTCTTTTGCAATATACATGGCCATATCTGCTCTCCTTATCAGCATGTTGGGAGTAGCGCCATCTTTAGGAAAAATAGAAATCCCGATGCTAGCTGTGATATAGATATTGCGGCCATTCACGACAAATGGCTTGCGCAGGGACTCAAGAATTTTTTTTGCGAGTTTGTAAACGGCTTCAATCTCTGAGATATCCGGAAGCAATAGCAGGAATTCATCGCCACCCATCCGCGCCACCGTATCGGTTTTCCGCAGGCTTTTTGTCAGCCTTTTCCCAACCTGTTGCAGCAATTCATCTCCCGAGCTGTGTCCCATCGCATCATTTATATTCTTGAAATGATCAAGGTCTGCCAGCATAACAGCAAGTTTTTTGTTGTTGTGTTTTGCGTATGCAAGCTCCACGGCAATCCGGTCATCGAATAGAAAACGATTGGGCAGACCTGTAAGCACATCATGAGTAGCCATAAACAGGATTTTCTCCTCTGAATGTCCATTCCCATTCAGTTCTCTTTGAACCGCTTGGAGCATCTTAATGCTCTTATCATTCGATTGCTGCTTTTTGAGGAGCTTTTTAAGATTGGCAAACAACTCATCCAGATCGATAGGCTTGGTTAAGTAGAAAGATGCTCCCCCGTTCAAGGCTTGTATAGTGTTTTCAAGGGAGGCATGGCCAGTCACAATGATGACATCAAGGTGAGGATGAATCTTCTTTAAAGTAGCCAGTAATTCTGTCCCGTCAATGTCAGGGAGTTTGATGTCAAGGAGAGCAAGATTGAAAAATCTTCCCTCAGCCTTCTCAATGGCCTCTTGACCCGTTCCCGCGGTTTCAATTTCATAGCCTTTCTCCCATAGTATTTTGCTGAGGCCTTTCCGGGTGTCTTTGTCATCATCGACAACTAGAATTCTTATTTCCTCTATCATTTTTCTTTTCCTCGAAATAATTTTTTGCGCTTAGTGATATCACGGAATACCAGAACAACACCTATGATCTCGCCTTTATCATTTCTTATCGGAGCACCACTGTCATCTATCGGTACTTTTTTTCCATCTTTGGTTATTAGCACCGTATAATTTGCCAACCCTACGACGGTCCCTTCTTGGATCACTTTTGTAACGGGATTTTCTGCCGGTTCTCCAGTTTTTTCGTTTATGATATTAAAAACCTCTTTCACTGATTTTCCCGAAATCTCATCTTGGTTCCATCCGGTTAATTCGTAGGCGACAGGATTCATGAAAATCACGTAGCCCAATGTATCTGTGGCTATTACAGCATCACCGATGCTGTTAAGTGTGGTGTATAACCATTCCTCACTCTCTTTAAGGCTCTTTTCCATCTTGTGTTTATAAAGGGCAATTTCTAAAACAGAGTGTAATTCTCTGTCCTCGAATGGTTTGATTAAATATCCAAACGGTTCTGTCAATTTTGCTCGTTCCAGTATTTTTTGATCCGAAAAAGCAGTGAGAAATACGATCGGAATGCCCAAGCGGGAACGGATTTGAGAGGCGGCTTCAACCCCATCCATCTCTCCTTTTAGGACTATATCCATCAACACTATATCGAGATTATCCCTCTCTGCTTTCTTTACTGCCTCCTCACCTGAAGAGACCAAAGCTGTAACACCATACCCTAACGAGTTCAAAGTGGCTTGAATGTGGTCAGCGATAATCCTGTCATCTTCAACGACCATGACCTGGGAATCGGCCATTATTTCACTCCTCTCAGCTTTATTCGAAATTCTGTTCCTTTATCTCGCGACAGTTTGATTTCACCTTCGAGCTGATCTTCTGCTAAAATCGTAACCAGATGCAAACCCAATGATTTCGTATTTCTGAAGTCCAAGTCCTCAGGCATTCCAATTCCATTATCGCTGACCACCAATTCCACATCTTTTTTGTTGAGGGAACGGAGAGCAACGCTGATCACACCTTCCCTGCCATTCGGAAAAGCATATTTCAAAGAATTTGAGATAAGTTCATTGATGATCAATCCACAAGGAATGGCATTATCGATTCCCAAAGAGATATCATCAATGTTCAGTTTGAGTTCAACATGACTCGAGTGAGACTGGTAAGATCGGAACAAGCCAATGATCAGAGTATTGAGATATTCTTTGAAATTGACACTCGCAAGGTCTTGAGACTGGTAAAGCTTCTCATGGATGAGTGCCATGGATTTAACCCGGTTCTGGCTTTCCTGGAACAGCTTTAGATTCTTTTTTCCGCTAATATCCTTGGATTGAAGAAGCAGTAAACTGCTGATAATCTGTAAATTGTTTTTAACACGGTGATGAATTTCCCTGAGTAACACTTCCTTTTCTTTAAGGGAGGCCATGAGTCGTTCATCTGCCTGCTTGCGTTCGATTGCCATTGCCACTTGCGTGGAAACAAACATGAGAATATTCTTATCGTGTTCTCCATATCTGATGTCTCCAGAATAACTCTTAAGAGCCAGCACGCCTATCGTCTTCTCCTTAATCTTCAGAGGAATACCCAGCCAATAAACCCAGGGATCCCCTATTAATTCAACTTCACCTTTCTTCTCAAGCTCCTTAAACTTTTCAAAAGGAGCTAGTGTAGGCTTTCCTGTACGAATGACATATTCTGTTAGCCCTTTGCCCCCCTTTCTGGACGGAAGAGATTCTTCATTTTCATCAACAAAATAAGGGAAACTCACTGTGTCATTTTGAGAGTTATAGATAGCAATATAAAAATTCTCTGCTGGCATGAGTTCAGCTACAATTCTATGGATTGAAGAAAAGAGATCATCAATATTTCTAGTCAAAGTTGTAGCTTCGGAAATTTTATACAGAGCAGTCTCCACTTTTTTTGCTCGTTCGCGCTCGGAGATATCTCTAAAAAAGCCTACCATACATTTTTTTCCATCTATCACACACGCAGTCGAACTGATATCTGTATGCACTATTGTTCCATCTTTCCTTAAACACGGAAGGTTCTGTGCTAATGTTTTTTCTCCTTTTGCCTGAGCCTCAAATTCCGAGTTGACGTGCTCCAAATCTTCTTGTGGATGGATGTCTTTTACTCCCAATTTCATAAATTCTTTTTCACTATAACCGAACATCTTGCACATAGCAGGATTAACAAACTTAAATTGCCTGTCTTCCATATCTGCAATAATAATTCCATCGGCGCTTGCTTCAAACAGGGCTTTGTATCTCGCTTCAGATTCTTTCAAATCCTTTTCTGCCTGCTTGCGATCGGTGATATCTCTGTATATTCCGAAAGTCCCAAGCAGTTTGCCATCGATCTCGATTGGCGAGGCCAAAACAGACACATCGACAAGAGAACCGTCTTTTTTCAGGCGAACAGTTTCAAAAGAGATCCTGTCGCCCATCCTCACCTTATTCGTGATGGATTTGGCAATTTCAAAAGCATCATCAGGAACTACTAGATTGTCCACCGATGTCCCTACTATCTCATCGTGGGATGAGAATCCAAATAACCTAATGAACTCATCATTCGCGCGCATTACATGGCCATTCTTATCTGCTATCACAATCGCTTCCTGAGTATTCTCAAACAATTGGTCTATGTAAACTCTTTCCAATTTCAACTTATTTTCAGCCTGCTTGATTTTGCTAATGTCCCGCGCAATTGCAAGGACAACGGTTCTACCTTTGACTTTTACTGTATTTGTACTTATTTCTACATAAACTCGAGTGCCATCTTTTCGTATCAAAACAAACTCATTCGGGCCAGTGGCTTTGCCTATCAAACTTTTAGCAAAAAAAGCAGCGGCTTTCGGCATTTGTTCCGGAGGAAGAAACTTAAGTTTTAAAAAGTTTTTCCCGATCAGTTCCTTTTTCTTGAAGCCAGTAAGTTTTTCAGCGGCTTTATTTCCGTCGATAAAATTACCTTTTAAATCAAAGAGGTAAAAGGCATCCGGGGCGTATTCAAACAATATACTTAGCCGTTCCTCCGATTCTTTTAGCGCCTCCTCCTTCTGTTTGCGTTCGATGATCCGGCCGATACGGGATGCAACAGCAACTATGAGACGCCTCTCATCCCTCAAAAAAGGGCCTTCATCCATACCTGGTTTTTCCTCCAGATAACAGATTTCGATGCATCCTGCTTTTTTTTCATCTACAACAATATCTGCACTTTGCATCCATTTCGTTCTTTTGAAATTCTTCGTTTTGTACTTCTTCCCACCAAAGGCAATGCAGCCTCCGGTGATATCTGGATATTGCCAACTGGGAGGTAAAAGTCGAGCAGCACTTTTTAAGAGTTTCTCAATTGTGATTTTTTCTGTCCTGCTTATTTTTTCTAATTCGTAAAAACAGTTGAGTTCTTTGACTCTTTTGCCAAGGTCAAAAGTCCGTTTTTTTAGTTTTTCATTTGTCTTCATCTGTTTAGTTTTGTCGAAGGCTATCCCATCGATTCCCTCGAGAATCCCTGCTTTTGTGATGGATGAGGTTTTGTGGTCTTCAATCCAGCGGATGCTACCGTCTTTGGCAGTGATTCTATACTCCTGTGTGATAGATAACGGTTTTTCCAAGATTCTCGACGCATCTTTTAACACGGGTTCTTTATCTTCGGGGTGTATGAGGTCAATCCAACTCACTTTACCAGAAAGAAACTCTTCAGGAGAGTATCCACAAATTTCTTCACTGTTTAACAGGATTCTCGGTCTCCAATCAGAACCGGAGCGATGAATCATGCCCGGAATATTCTGTGACAAACTCTTGTACTCCCTCTTGTTCTCCTGCAGCACTTCCTCAGCCTGCTTGCGCTGGGTAATATCTCTTATAATCGCTGTGGCGATGTGCTTTGTTCCAACTTTGCTCGATGAAATAGTGAGTTCGATCGGAAACGACGTCCCATCTTTTCTTCTGCCCTCCAACTCTAACGTTTTGCTTAAGGCTGGACCGGAACCGGCATTTTGAAATTTTGCAAATCCTTTTTCTTTCGCAGTATGAAATCTCCTAGGAACAATCTTCATCAAGCTCTGACCTAACATTTCTTTTGATGAATAACCGAACATTCTTTCTGAGGCCGGATTCCATAGGGTGACCTTCATATCGGAGTCAACCGATATCACAGAATCAACAGTCGTATTGATGAGCACATGGGCACCATCTGATCTTTCCAAATCTGCAATTCTCTGACGCAATTCATCCAATTCAGCCAAAAGATATGCTCTGGATTTTGTTTTTTGCACCATTTTTTTTATCTCATTGATTGGAGATCGAATATTATGAATATGAAACGGATATAGGTGATAAATAATATTTTAGTGTAAATTATGGGCTAAAAAGTTGCTTCAGATATTGCGGTTTCTGTCGCCTCTATGATAATCCTCGCAATCTCATTTCTTAAATTCAGGGCGAAACGACAGTTTAAACAATCGTCATTGATTTCATCATAGTCGGGACAGCTGGAAAGGATATTTATTATGTCGATTAATTCAAAAGCATCATCCACTTTTTTCGAGATGATCTTGCATCCGTTTATGGATCGAGTCAATTTTTTTATTCTGTCCTCATATCTTAGAAAACTAGAGCAGTTTATTTGAGGCATGGATTTTTTATTTTTTTGCATAACTTAATTCTGATATTTTTTCACTCGATAAAATTTCCGAGAAAATACCTGTTTTCTTTTTTCTTGATCACTCCCAAGCTCATTAATTTCTTTATTTGTTTTGATAACATGACGGAGGCCGTATCCAAGATATAGGCAATCTCGGGCAATCTGATTCCCTCTGGATTTTCCTTGATAACAGAGATAATTTCCCTCTCTCGCATGGTAAGATTTAAAGGCTTTGGCATCATTCAGCTTTATACAGCGTGTTTCGATATCAATCTGTTATATTCAACTTTTTTTATCCATTCCCGCCATTGCCTTTTGGCCTCGATTCGATTCCCAATCCTGGCAGCGATTATTGCCAAGATCAATGCAAAAATAAATGATCCAAGCCATACAAAAATACTCATTTTCCCCCCAAAAGATGAACATTTCTTAAATTTTTAATCATAGGCAATGAACATATAGCAATATTTATGCCGTTTTTTGTTAAAAAAAACATATATCCAAGGCTAAATAGCAAATAATCTGCCTCAGGCCAGCAGTTTAGAAAGATAATCACAGCGAAAGTATTTTTTGGCGGATGATCCTGACAAGACTCAATCGTCTTCGATTGGGCAACTTATGGATTTTTTTCCATACACTATGGTTTTTTTTTCAGATCCTCTGGATGTCGTAATCTTTAATTTTGTTATACAAAGTTTTGTAATCCACTTCCAGCATTTTTGCAGCCCTGCTTTTATTCCAATTGACTTCATCTAAAATCCTGACAATGGTTTCTTTCTCAGCTCTCTTCTTAGCGTTATTTCCCACTTCTCTGAGGGAGCTGGGAAAACCGCTATTTTTTTCGGATGAATTCTGGATTTTTGAAGGAAGATGTCGAGGGCAAATCTCTTCTGTTGCTAAAAGAACCGCCGTTTCCAAAACATTCCTTAATTCTCGAACATTGCCAGGCCATGCGTATCGAGTCAAGAGATCCATAACCTCTGGAGAGCAATGCCTAACACTTTTATCGAACGCCTTATTAAACTTTTTCAGATAATACTCCACAAGTATTTCTATATCGCCATCTCGTTCTCTCAACGGAGGAAGAGAAATGGAAAAAACATTTAACCTGTAATACAAATCTTCCCTGAAGTGCCCATCAGCCATGGCCTTTTCAAGGCTGAAATTAGTCGCTACGATGAGCCGAAAGTCCACCTTAATGGGCTTTTTTCCTCCAAGGCGTTCAATTTCCCGTTCCTGGAGTGCTCTAAGGAGTTTAACCTGGGTATGAGCCGTTAAATTCCCGATTTCATCCAGAAAAACAGTCCCTTTCTCAGCAAGCTCAAACTTACCCAATTTCATCTCATGGGCCCCGGTAAAAGCTCCTTTTTCATGGCCAAAGATTTCACTTTCCACTAGGGTATCGGGCAATCTGCCACAATCGATAACAACAAAAGGCATTTCTGTGCGCCCACTCATATTGTGAATGGCTCGAGCGACTAATTCTTTCCCGGTCCCGCTTTCTCCCTTCAAAAAAACTGTTATGTCATATGCTGCAACTCTTTTAATCAAATCGTGGATCTTTTGCATTTGGGGGCTTTCTCCGACAATATGTTTAAAACTTATCTTTCCGTTGGCCGAATTACGAGGCTTCCCCTTTTTTTTGAGAATGCTTTGTGCTAGCAAAGCATCTTTGATAGTGGTCTTTATTTTTTCAATATTTACTGGCTTGGAAAGATAATCATAGGCACCGAGTTTCATCGCTTCAACAGCCGATTGCACCGTTTCAAACCCTGTTAATACGATTACCAATAAATCTTTATCAAATTTTCTAATCTCTCTGAGCGTCTCTATTCCATCCAAACCAGGGAGTTTCAAATCCAGAATAACAAGATCGGGCTTTTCCTGTTTTGTGATCGAAATTCCGTCGATGCCAGTATGAGCTATCAAGACCTGATAACCTTCCTCTTTTAATATTTTCGAGAAAAGCCAGCCTATATCTTTCTCATCATCGATAACTAGTATTTTTGTCTTAGCCAAAGTCTCCCCTCTTTTCATAGGGTTGTCATTACGCATTTTCAATCAATACAAAAAAAGTATCAATGCCCCTTATAGACTAAATGAGAGGTGATTTTTTGCCTTGTTTCTTAATCCCTTAAGAGGAAATGAGCTCCTCGAAAGAGATTAACTAAATTAAAGATTTGTACGACTTCTTCTCTTTTTTTTTGGGATGTCCAGGGAGAGTCATCAGAAACAAAAGAAATGCCAATATCCCCAAAAATACCCAGATCAATAAATCGGAATTCATCATAACCTCCTAGAAGATATTTTTCGTGCTTCATTTGTTCACAACATAAACAGGAAGCTTTATCTGAAATATCGTCCTTTTTCCCATTTCACTATCCACAGTGATAAAACCGTTGTGTTCCTGTATGATTCGATGAACAATCGATAATCCGAGTCCCGAACCATATTCTTTTCGAGTAAAGAACGGATCAAAAATCCGCGAGCAATCCGATGGAGAAATTCCCTCTCCTGTATCTGATATTTTCACTTCTATCAAGTTCTGTATATCCAAAGTACCCGTGGATATCACCAATTCTCCTCCCTTCGGCATGGCCCAAAGAGCGTTATCTAAAAGATTCAAAAAAACTAGCTCCATCAAATCTTTGTCAATTTTCACAAACGACAAGGGATGGAAATAATTTTTCATAACTTTTATTTTTTGAACAATACACCTAATTTTCACCAGACCAAGCACACGGTCCAAAATCTTGTGGATATCACATTTTTGAAATTTTGGTTCATTAGGCCGCGCAAATAACATGAGATCTGAGGCAATTCTGTTTAGCTTCTCCACTTTATCTAAAACAGCCTCTGTAAATTCTCTTCTCTCATCCTCAGGATTAAACTTATTATGCAAATGTTGGACGGACATCCCGATTACATTCAAGCAACTCCTGATTTCATGAGCAATTCCTGCAGCCAGGCCACCCGCTAAATTCAATTTTTCTTTTTCGATTAATTCTTTTTGGGCCTTTCTCAGTTCTTTATAAGCTGAATCCAATTCATCGATAAAACTTCGAGTTTCTTGTTCCAACTCCTTAAGTTTTTTCTCTTTTCCAAACAACTTTTTCTTCAAATTCTCGATGGATTCAATTTTGAGAGTTTTGACGTCGCTTTCAATTATCATTTTTTTGTCTTTAGGTCTGAAATATTTAGGTTTTGGCAGGCTACCGCCGGTGGGCATTTTGGGCTAAATTTTCATTTTTCTGCTTTCCGCTCGAAAATGTCTATCTCAGCTTGATTCCAAAGGAATTATGAATCCGACTTTGATCTTTCGTTTTTTTCCATCCCGATTTTTCTTTGGAAACGGTGTTGTAATCCAAGCTTCATGCCATTTATTATCGAAGGAATACGCAACAAATCTAATTCTATTATTATCATATAGTTAGAGAGTAATATAATTTTATTGATTCTTTTACTTGGAATATTTTCCCAATTTTTTCCTTATAAATTATGGCTTTTTTTCCATAACTTTTAATGCAATGAGCTGACCGGGAATTGCTTCACCACGAACGCAACGGAGGAGAGGTGTTTATTATGGATTTACATCCATAATATTCTTGAATTTTGAAGAAATCACGATTGAATTTTATTCAACTGACCGGAATTTAAAAAGTCATAACTAGTTGAAATAGAAAGAATTATAATCTTTTTTTATTTTTACGGGATAAATTTCTAATTTTTGGCACTTTTTTTGCATGTCAAAAAAATACCATGGGTAAAACTCCTGTTTGGCTGGCTGGGCAGGATACCCCTCCTTTTGTCCCTTCATCTACCCGGCAAATCCCCTAACAGCCAGCCTTCTCACCCTTGATTAATCGGAAGTGTGACAGTGAAAGTCGTTCTCTTATCGACTTCACTTTCGACCTCTATGGTACCTCCATGTCTCTTTACGATTGCATAAGACACAGTCAATCCGAGTCCAGTGCCCTGAACCTTACTATCTCTGCCGACGGCTCCTTTTGTCGTAAAAAAAGGCTCAAATACCTTATCTAAATCCCTCTTTTTTATGCCTTTGCCCGAATCACTAAAGCGTATATCCACATTTTTATTATGGCGCTTTACCTCCACTTCCAGCGTACCTCCCTTCTCAAACATAGCATCGCGAGCATTTGTGACCATATTTAGAAATACCTGCTGTATTTCTTCTTTATTCGCCTCAACTGGAGGCATCTTATGATATTTCCTCAAGACATCGATATTTCTCTTTCTCAGCTGGTTTTCAGTCAAAGAAAAAACTGATTCAAGAAGCTCAGGAATATCATGGTGTTTCACCTCAGATATGCCAGTCCTTGAAAAAGCCAGCAAGTCCTTAATAATTTTGGCGACCCGTTCAGAAGCTTTCAATATGAGATCTATTGCTTCTTCCATATCTTCTATTCTTTTTGTCTGTTGGGAAAACTCTGCATGCCCCATCATTATCTGAAGGAGATTGTTGAATTCGTGGGCTATTCCGCTGGTCAGTGTTCCAACTCCGGCCATTTTTTCTGACTGAATAAGCTGTGCTTGAAGTCTTTGTTTTTCTTCCTCTTCCCGCTTACGCTCGGAAATGTCTCTGCCAACGACTTGAATCCCTGATATCTTGCTCTCACCCTCCAATAAACCCACGTGTATTTCGATCCAACGCAAAGTCCCATCTTTATGAACATACTGAACTTCAACGGGTTTAGGAATCTTTCGTTTTAGCAGGGAAACAAAAATCTTTAGATATCTTGGGATTTCTTTAACAATCAAAAACGGTAGCTTCGAAAAGTGATTGCCGATGATTTCATCCAGGGAATATCCTGTGATTTTTGTCATGGCATCATTACATGTCGTGATTGTCCCTTTAGGATTTAGCGACAAGATGACATCAGGCGCTGTCTGCACAATAGTCCTGTATTGCCTTTCACTTTCTTGCAACGCCTCCTCTGCCCTTTTGCGTTCGGTTATGTCTCTATTGACCGCTTGAAATCCGATTATTTTTTTATTCTTTTTCAAGGGACTGACATAAACCTCACCTATGTGACTATTTCCTTCCCTGTCTAGCCACCCAAACTCTAATGGTTTCGGTATCTTAGCACTCATAAGAGAATTCAGAGCTTTTACATCTTTCGGGATATCCTTAGCCCGTAATGTTGGGATTTTCGTGAAATGCCTTCCGATGAAATCCTCTCTGGAATATCCGGTTCTTTCTAAAAGAGCAGGATTGATTGATATGATCATGCCTTTTAAATCCACTGTTAGGATGCCGTCCGGAGCCGCTTCGACAATGCTTTTGAACAGCTCTTCTGATTCCTTTATTTTTTCTTCGTTCAATTTGAGCGTTTTAACAAGCTGCTCCAGCTCGATAATTCTCTGGCGTAATTTGGCTGATTCTACAACAAGCTGTTCCTTTGTTTTGCCCTTTTTCATGCTTCCTCTGAAAAAAGAAGGTTAATAGATTATTATAGACTCCAAGTTCACAATTTTTCAACAAAAATTGACAAAAATTGAGCGGATTAATCTTAATCGGGGAGATATTTCATTACGTTTTCTATTTTGAATGGCTTTTGGAGTATGTCCACTGCACCTCTTTTTTGAACGGATTCCCTTAAATTTCGATCGATTAATTTCCCAGTGATGGCAACTACTTTTGACTTCGGAGAAATTTTTTTAATCCTTTTGAGCACTTCAACTGCCGACACCCCCGGCATGACAATATCCAAAAACACTATGTCAAAATAAGTTTTTTCTAAAAGTCCCAGAGCCTTATATCCGGACAACACACACTCTACTGTGAATCTCTCATGCTCAAGCCACTTCGCAAACATACTGCAAATGTCTTCCTCATCATCCACAACCAAAATATTCATGTGTTTAAATTAATCCACCTCAGATGAGAAATGTCCTCTCGGCAGTACCATCATCCTACTTTATAACTTACTAAAAAAAGTCTAGAAGTCAAGCAATTTTGAGAAAATGTCGCATCATGTCACATCTATCGCTTGTGTTTTGTGGGCTAATCTTGATCCGGAAGAAGTTTCATAACATCATCTAGCTTGAAAGGCTTTTGTAAAAAATCAGAGGCACCTTTAAGCTTCAGTTCATTCAGCAAACCGGAATTAATCAATTTCCCGGTGATTATCACAACTTTTGTCGACGATGAAATTTCCCTGATTTCTTCCAATATTTCGTGCGTGGGAATTCCCGGCATGACAATATCCAAAAAAACAAAATCAAAAGTCTCCTGTTTTGCCAAACGAATGGCCTTTTTTCCATCCAAAGCATATTGCACTTTGTGACCCCTCAACGATAGCCATTTGACAAACATCTCACAGATCATTTCCTCATCATCGACGATGAGGATGTTCAAATCTTTGGGACTTTCCATAATCTATTTCTCCACAATTACTTTTTTTGGCTTTATCTTGGCCACAGGCATGGTGACCGTAAATGTCGTTCCTTTCCCTTCTTGGCTCTTGGCATCGATCGTTCCCCCATGTCTTTTCACGATTCCGTAGGAAACAGATAAACCTAGCCCGGTTCCAGGAATATCGCCTTTTCCTATCGCCCCTTTTGTCGTGTAAAAAGGTTCAAATATCCTGCTCAGATTTTCTTTTTTTATTCCAACTCCTGTATCTGTGAAACTAATATTGACTCTATTCCGATTCCGTTTCGTCTCGATTTTCAGCTTTCCCCCTTTTGGGAACATCGCATCACGGGCATTCGTGATCAAATTCAAGAACATCTGCTGCATCTCCCCCTTATTCACTTCCATTTGGGGAGCCTTCTGAAACTTTCTCACAATTTCTATATTGCGTTTCTTGAAATGCTCTTCCGTAAGCAACAGAACGGAATCTATCAACTCATCGATGTTTACACGCTTTTTTCTCGTGCTCTCATCAACACTCGAGAATGTCAGCAAGTCCTTGATGATTTTGGCTGCTTTTTGGGCATAGGATGTCACAATGTTTAAAGCTTCGTCGATGTCTTCTTGTTTTTTTGTTCTCTGTGCGAACTCCACATGCCCCTCGATTATCTGAAGGATGTTGTTGAACTCATGGGCAATCCCTCCTGCAAGAGTTCCGATTCCAGCCATTTTTACAGAATGAGCTAGTTGTTGATGAAGCATATCTTTTTCCTCTTCTGCCTTCTTGCGCTCGGTTATATCCCTCATGTATAAACGAGTTCCGATAACCTCGTCTCCTTTTTTATGAATAACTGCATCTAATTCTAAGTATCTTATCGAACCATCTTTCCTGATTCCTCTAAACACATATCTTGAAGAAACACTTTTCCCTTGAACGCAGTCTTTATGGAATTTTGCGACCATTTTAATATCATCAGGATGAACGAGAGACTTGATTGATTGTTTTTTGATTTCCTTGATGGAATATCCAAACAACTCTGCGGCCTTTTCATTAGAGTATAGAATTGTTCCCTCAATATCATCGATCAAGATACCAATCCTAGCTTTTTCGACTACCTCTCTATACTGCTCGCTTTCTTTTAACTCGAGCTCCAGATCGCGTCTCAAGAGCGCCATTTCGATGGTCGAGAATAGATCCTTTTCTTCAATGGGTTTGTGTATGTACCCATAGGGCGCCGTTTTTTTTGCCCGCTCCAAGGTGGCTTTATTTGTTAAAGCTGTGATATAGATGATCGGGATATCTGAAAGCGATCGAATTTGTCGAGCTGCCTCTATCCCATCTATCTCGCCTTTTAATTTAATATCCATTAATACGAGATCGGGTTTTTCCTTCTTCGCCTCCTTAACAGCTTCTTCTCCAGAAGGAACGATGGAAGAAACAGGATAGCCCAGAAACTCCAAAGTTGTTTGGATGGCTTCGGCCGTAATCCTCTCATCCTCAACGATTAAAATTTTTGTCTTTGTCATGAATACCCAATCTCCTAACAATCAGCTTTCACACCATACCTACAAACTTATATGTATACTATAAACTGAATACAATCATCAATAATATATTGTCGTTCTTTTGCTACAATAATTTATCATCCCTAAAGAGGATATTGGGGGTGATTTCATTTAGATTTTCTTTCGATCAATCGATCATTAACTTTAAAAAGCTTTTCCGGGGACTGGAGGATGTCCTTATCTTCTCGGTGGATAATCTCAAAGGCATCTCGGAGGCCATAGAGGCTGTTTTCCCTCAGGCTGAAGTCCAGAAGTGTATCATCTATCAGATCCGTAACTCCCTGCGGTATGTCTCCTGGAAGAAGAACTGGGGTGAGATTGCCACCTTTTTCAAGTATCCCCCGGAGATCCGTACGCTGATCTATACGAGAAATCCTATTGAGAGCCTGCACCGGCAGATCAAAATTGTGGCCAAGAACAAATCAAGCTTTCCTAATGAGCAGGCTTTGACCAAACTGGTTTACCTGGCCGTGGAGGAGGCAGCAAGAAAATGGACAATGCGACATCGAGATTGGGCTATGATACACTCACAGCTGATGATCTTTTTTGAAGACCGTTTGGGAAAATATGTTTAAATGCAAAAAAGGAGTTTACGCAGAAAATCGGACACTCCCCTTTTCCGGCTCAAGAGGTTTGCTGACATAAGCATCCATGCCTGCCTCAAGACAGTGTTCCTCGTCTCCCTTCATGGCATGGGCCATCATGGCAACAATCGGGACATGCATTTTTGTCCTTTTCTCCCTTTTTCTGATTGCAGCGGTAGCTTAAAAGCCGTTCATTCTGGGCATCTCGATATCCATTATACGCGCTTTTTTATTGCAAAAAAGATGCCATTATCAAAAATCTGAAGAAGCGCAGATCAGATTTTTTTTAATCCATTTATTTTCAATAATATAAGCAAAATCGAGGATAAAGGTAAATAACTTTGGCATCCAATATTAAGAAAATAATTCCATACTTCTAGAATTTTGACCATAGATTAAGATTAAATAAATACTTTCTTTCCTATTCTCTTTTTCTCTTCAAATTGTTGATAATAATAAAATTAAAATTATTTTCTATATTTACTTCCTTCATTTTTAATTTTGGCACTTTTTTTGCTTTATAAACTGTTGGTATTGATCTATTCATTCTGAGTATTAGGAGGTGGGAAATATATCAGTCTAAAAGGCCTATGAAAGACAGGAGCTAACTATGGAGAATTGCTAATGTCAGACGCAATCACCATAATCATCGTCGTTATAGTTGTAATAGTTGTTAATAGAATAAGGCATGATCAAAAAAAAATATGTAACTCAATGAGCAAAAACGCTCGCAGACAAAGACCTGAAATTAAAGTTATAAAAGATAAAAAAATTGAAAATAATAAATTAGAAGAACCCATATGAGACTCTAGGAAATCTGGGACTGTAACACTTACGCCTCCTCCATTTCAACAATCCCAGGATTAGCATCTTTCTAGAACTCGCGGAATCTCTCGTAATGCTCTATGTTTCTCCTTTTCTCTAATTCATTAAGACTCTAAACATTTCCTTATGTCTTCTATCTTAAAGGGTTTTTGGATAAACCCTGAGGCACCTTTCTGTTTGAGGTCGTCCCAAACATCTTCTTTCAATTGGCTGCCACTCATCATGATGACTTTTATCTTGGGTGATATTTCTCTGATTTTTTCAAGGACTTCAATGCCTGAAACTCCCGTCATGATTATATCCAAAAACACAACATCAAATAACTCCTTTTTAACCAGACTTATAGCTGTTCTTCCTGTTAATGCAGATTTCACTTTGTGGCCCTCTACTGATAACCACTTCGTAAGCATCTTGCATATCTCTTCCTCATCATCTACTGCCAAAATCTTCACAGTTTTTGTCTTTTCTGCTTTTGTCTTTTTTTTCTCTTTAACGGTTCTCTTCTTGGCTTTCACCGCATTGACTGGTAATCTGATAGTGAAAGTCGTTCCTTTTCCTACCTCGCTCTCTACCTCAATGCTACCTCCATGTCGCTCAACAATCCCATGAGAAACAGATAATCCAAGCCCCATTCCCTGGATTCTAGTGTTACCACCCACAGCTCCCTTGGTCGTATAAAAAGGTTCAAAGATCTTGCTCAGATTCTCTTTCTTTATTCCTCTCCCTGTATCCGTAAAGCTTATCTCAACATTATCTTTAACCTTCTTAATCTCTATCTCCAGCTTCCCTCCTTCAGGAAACATCGCATCTCTGGCATTTGCAGCCATATTCAGAAACACTTGCTGTATTTCACCCTTATTGACCTCAATTTTTAGAGCTCTTCCATATTTCCTTATTACAGAAATATTTTTCTTCTCCATCTGTTCTTCTAACATCGACAGTATGAAATCCATTAATTCAGGAATACTACTGAGCTCCCTTTCCAGTACATCTCTGCTGGAGAAGGTAAATAAGTCTCTAATGATCTTTGAGACTCTATCAGAAGTATTGCAGACTATATCTAAAGCCTCTTCCAAATCTTCTTGTTTCTTTGTTCTCTGAGCATATTCTGTATGCCCGATCATTATCTGAAGCAGGTTGTTGAATTCGTGAGCTATGCCGCTTGTCAGGGTTCCTAATCCCGCCATCTTCTCAGAGTTTTTGAGCTTTGTCTGAAGCTTGACTTTTTCTTTCTCTACTTTTATTCTTTTGGTTATATCCCTTATAGCAAGGATTATTTTTTTTCTTCCCTTAGAGATAAAGGCCGCTATATTGATTTCTGCAAAAAATTCAGTCCCGTTCTTCTTTTTGTGTTTGTGTGCGGGAATATCAACACTACCTGGCTCGCCATTTACAATTTTATCCACAGCGACCTTAGTTTTATCTGGTCCCCCTGATATATCAGTTAGCTGAAGCTTTAGGAATTCATCTCTTGTGTATCCAAACAAATCTAGGGTTGCTTTATTGACATCCTCGAACCTTCTTGTCTCTCCATCGAAAATCATCAAAGCGTCTGTTTCGTTTTCAAAAAGCTGACGATATCTCTCCTTGCTCTCTTCCAATATCCTTATCATCGGGTTGGTAATCCTTAAGAAAAGCATTGCACCCAAACCAATAACTAAAACAGCAAAACCCAAAGCTATTAGGGAAGTCCTAATGAATGGAGACCGTATCTCATCAAGGTCTATCTTTGCTACGATGCCTAAGGCGAGTTCACCTACTGGCTCATAGGCCGCCAGAACCTTCTCTCCTCTGTAGTCAAGCCCAATTATTATCCCCGACATCCCTGAAAGAGCTAGCCGCATGGGCTCAGCAAGCTCAGATTCAATTGGAATTGGCATTGTGAATTCGAGGTCGTAGTGACGGTGGTTGAGTAAGAAAACGATTTCATCCCCCACTCGTCGAGCCAGGGTAAACTCTCCAGTTTCTCCAAATCCCTTGTAGTGTGAATGTGCATCTATGATCTGGCTCAAGGTTCTTTCCATTATGGGCCCTTCTTCCTTCTCAAGTTGTTCATCCCGTGCAATGGCTTCAATAAGACGAGCGTGGCTCTGAGCGGTTTCTGTCAATCGAACTTTTTCCTCATCTAAGGCTGTCCTGTACATCATGAAGCTCGCCATCCCAACCACAACCAAAGAGATTATTATCATAGTAACAATCAATAAAAGGACTCTATTTAGGTCCTTCATTGTCCACCTCCTACATTGTATAAATCTGCCAGAAATGGTGATTTTGTTTTGACCTGGTTTTTCATTGGCATCCTTTCAAAAAAAGCAGGAATTGTCTCTAAATGGAGGAGTTTGTCTGAGAATCGGCTGGGGTAGTTAAAAGATATGAACTTACTTTGCTATATGGATTTTTACCCATCTGCTTTTGCTTTTACAATTCCCACAGAGGATTATTTCACAGAGAAAGTTTGTAGTCAATGTGGAAAGGATAGATTTCTTCAACCGGGAATAGGATACTTAATTAGTATAAATTGGCTTTTTTGAGGATTTGGACGATGCCGGGCTTTTTCATCTGGACCTCGATATCCTTTACAGTGCGAGGGATGCCGGCTGTCAGGTTCTCACAGCCATCTTCGGTGATCAAAATCGTGTCTTCCACCCGCACTCCCAGGTTTTCATCCGGAAACACGCACAAAGGCTCGTTGGCAAAAACCATTCCCGCTTTCAACACGCTCGGTCCCCCGCCAACATCGTGAACAGCCATTCCGACATAGTGGCCAAATCCTCCACTCATATGCTGGAAATAATCCTTGGTTAGGTCGAATCCCTGTTTTTCCAAAATTTCCTGCACTTCCAACCGGCATTGCTCCCGCGTCAACCCAGGCCGATAAACCTGTAAACAGGCTTCATGGACTGCATTGCACGCTTCATAGACCTCCCTTTGCCTGGGAGTGAACTTACCGTTCACAGGATAGGAAACGGTGATGTCGATGTCATAATACCCCAAATCCGGCCCGACATCGATTACCAAAAAGTCCCCGTCCTCGAGCAGCCTGTCGTGTTTGTAATAATGCAAATACGGATGATTCTCACCAGAGCAGATGATCATGTAATAGGCCAGATCCTGGGCTCCTTCCTTTTTGACCATGTATTCATACAACGCCGCCAGTTCATATTCATACATCCCGGGCCGCGTTGCCTTGATCATTTCATTGTGGGCTTTCACCGCGATCCGTCCCCCTTTGCGCAAAACCTCGATCTCAGCCGGGGATTTGATCGTACGCAAGTCCCAGATCATCTGCGAACAATCATGCACATCGACCTGAGGAAAACGTTCTTTGATAAGTTTCACAAACTGCATTTCTCGAGTCAGGCGGCCGTCCCAGTCGTCAAACACCATGTTTCGTTGAAGGGTGCTGAGTTTTTCCCGGCTGCATTCCCTCAAGAGCTCTTCCGGTTTGAACGACGTGTAAAAAAGGCTGGAGCCATCAGCCAGGCGATTCAGATAGGAGGAAAATTGATCGCGGGATAAAAACCTTTCAATTCCTGTGACTTCCGTCGGGATTTGCACATAATCCAAATCGATCCCAACATTTCTAGCCTCCCTTTCGGAAATGGTGTAGAAAAGGGTGCTCTCATTGCGAACACCGTCTATGATAAGGATGGCATCGGGAACCTCGACTCCGGTGAAATACATGAAATCGTTGTTCTGGTAATACTCATTATAGTCCACTCGGTGCTTTGCCCCGAGAACGATCGCAATCCCATCTGGGATCTTTTCCATCATCCGTGCACGCCGGGCTGCATATTCTTCTTTGGTGAATTGGGCCGCAAAAAGGGACGACCCGACCAGCAAAATTCCGGAAATTATTATGGATAAATATCGAAATCGCTTGATCATCTCCACCTCCTTCTCGATTCCTTACCATGCTCGCTCAAAGAAAGCAAGCAGAACAGAAGATTCAAAAAATGCTCTATTTTTTTAATCCGGATTCATTTTCGACCTATTTTTTGCTAAAATCCCTAATTTAGGAGTGGAAGATGGGTGAGCTGTCTAAACTGGCGTTAAAGAGAATCATAAGAGATACCGGAGCAAGGGCGAGCCGAGGAGCTGCCCGGGAATTGGCACGCTCTGTAGAAGAGATCGCGAGAGAGATCGCTGAGCGCAGCAAATGGCTTGCCGAGCATGCCGGAAGACAGACGGTCAAAGAAAAGGATGTCCGCCTGGCTGTGAAGGAGTGGCGATCCCGCAGCTTATAATCCAAGGTTAAGTCTGCTAAAATACCTTTTCGAGAAATGAAAAATAAAAATATAATCCTAAAAGTTTGGAACTGGCGGTATTCCGGTGTTCGCTTTCGGCTGATGGATATCAACATCACGGTCTACATGGCATTGATCGGCCTGCTCGTTATCTTCTTCCATAAAAATGTCCCCAATTGGCCAAAGCACTTTATCATTCACGGCGCTTTCGTAATCGGGATCCTGGAAATCGTGAGACTGGGTGAAAAAAATCCTGAAAACAAGCTTTTTTCCATTCTTCGCACTTTTTATCCGATTGTGATTTTTCTGTACGCTTGGGAAGAACTGGCCGTTTTGCAATCCATGATCTATGGTTCTTTCTGGCTCACAGACACTCTTGTCCGCTGGGATATGCTGATTTTTGGAGTCCACCCCACAGTGTGGATCCAAAAGCTGTACAATCCGTGGCTGGATGAATTGATGAACTTTATCTATGCCGCTTATTACACTTTTTTCCTTTTGGTCCCTCTGATCTTTTTTATCCGGAAAAAAAAGGAAGTCTCCTACGCCATCTATTCCTTGGCGACCCTCACATACTTGACCAATTTTGTCATCTTTTATCTTCTTCCTGCACTAGGTGCGAAACCTGCGCCGATGCTCGCAGGCCTTCACGTCAAAGAGCACACAGGATTCTTATTCGTGGAACTCAACAGAATCATCCAAGCCAAAGGGGGAATTGCGTGCGGCGCATTCCCCTCCTCGCATGTGGCCGGAGCCCTCGTGTGGGCGTTATCGGCTCTGCGATTTGACAAGAAATTAGGGTATATTGTCCTGCCTTTTGCGATAGGGATAGGATTTTCCACCGTCTACATGGGACTCCACCACGCAGTAGATCCCATCTCCGGATACATCTGGGGAGCTTTCAGTTTTGTTTTGGGCCTAAAATTACTCAGGATCCGGGGAGAAGATCCGATTCAATCCAGAAAGTTTTCCTCGTAATACCGGCAGCTATCTTCGATCGTTTTTTCGAACGATCTGTACTCGTGATCGAACTCCTTCCTGCTTTTTTCGTTCGAATAATACACCACCCATCCACTCAATTTTCCGTAGGCATGAGTCAACAATGGCTTGCGTTTTGTCATTTTTCCAAAAAATTCCGACAATCTTCCGATCGCACTCAAGAGAAATGCAGGCACGGGAAAAGGAAAGACCTTTTTGTGTGCGTATTTTGCGATGGCCCTTACGACCTCAGCATATCTTACATTGGCCCCGACAATTAGGTATTTTTCACCGCTTATTCGTGACCTCAAGGCTTTGATGATCATTTCCACAAGGTCCCTCACATCGACGACAGCCAGACCTCCGGAGAAACAGCCAAAAAGTCCCTTTTTATAGATCCTGTCATACAATTGATTATGGGGTGTTTGGACATTGGGATCTCCAGGCCCCATGATAGATGCAGGTAGAAAGATCACTGCAGGAAGTCCATCCTCTCTACAAGCTTTTTCACTGATCTTCTGTCCCTCATGTTTGGATGTCATGTAGTGAAAATTCTGAGGCCAGTTAAAAGGGGTCTCTTCATCGGCCAATTTTCCATTTTTATAAAATCCGCAGGCACCCACCGAAGAGATATGGATGAGCCGAAGGATCCGATATCGAATGCATGCCTTGACAACATTATTTACCCCTATCGCGTTAACATCCATCAAGGCCTTTTTGTCTCGCTTATTGTAGGAGATAAGCCCGGCAAGATGAATAACATGGGTTTGTCCCTGGATTGCCCTGGAGACGTCTTCCGCGTTAGTGATGTCTCCATATATAACTTGGATCCCTTTCCTCTGGGAAATGACATGCTCAAAAGGATCATCAGGGAGGACGAATACAGAAATCTGGGCTTCCGGAAAAGACTGGGGCAGCTCATCCAGCAAAACATTGCCGACAAATCCCGTAGCACCTGTGACAAGAATTTTCATGGACAGCTTCAGATCCTTTTTCTGTTTCTATGATAACGAAGATAAATGATGGTGTCATTCAGGATGCCGATAAAGGCGTGGAGAAATATGGTGTACAGGATAGATCGGGTGGAGTAAGCGATTAACCCAAAAATGATGCTTCCCAAAAGTGCCCCGAATATCTCCATGTCGGGATGCCCCAAGTGATACACGGTTGCTACGATGGCTTGAATCAAAATAGCGATGATGATTCCTGTGGTGCTCTCCCCTATCCATTGGACCAACCCAAGAAGAAGAACCCCCCTGAAAGTAAATTCCCATGCCACATAGTAAAAAACAAGATAGGACATTTCAAACAGCACAAATTTTTTAGAGTTTTCGCACGCTCTTTTTGAGAACGGGTACTGTTCCCTGATCTCAGGATTTTTGGTCGAGATTAATGACAAGGCAGCCATGATCGGAATTCCTATCAGAACGATCAGCACGCCCAGTTTAGAATCGCCGAATTGGAGACCTAGACTCTTGAGGGCTTCTAGAGGTTGTGCAAAAGAAAATAGAATAAAAATAATGGGAATGACAAAAAGCAGTATAAAAAAATAGAAGAAATAGCGGATGAATGCCTTAAAATCGTCCGGATATTTTTTTAAGAGGCTTCTGTGATGGAAGAATGAAGAAACGAGGGCAAAACCGATAGCATAAACCAAAAACAATAACGAATTCGGCGAGAGATCTTTGAAGATATCCGGGATCATTTAATGTAGCCTGCCTCTTTCTCGGCCAGGTACCATTCCATGATTGAGCCTAACTGCTTCTCTAAGTCGTTTTCAGGAACATAATTCAACTCATCTATGGTTTTAGAGATATCATAGTTGGTGTGAGTCGTGATTCTTTTAATCCGATAATCGGTCAATAAAGGTTCATAGGAGGGAACGATTTTTTGAATGATTTTCATAACAAATGCCAAAACATACGGAAAGAAAGTGGGGATGTAAATCCATTGCTTCTTGTTGAACTTTTTCTGAAAGAAGGAAAAAAACTCCTTCCATGTCAAATCGGATCCGTTGGTGATCGTGTACGTTCGGCCCTCGCTATTTTTTGAATGGCATGCCAAGTATGTGGCTTGGCATAAGTTGTCCACATAGCAGAAGGGAAAGACCCATTTACCACTGCCCACGATAACGGGCACACCATCTTCAATTATTCTTAGGAGGTGCACACATGTGATCCTGTCATTGGGTCCGAAAACATCGGCAGGTCTCAAGATGATAACGGGCAATTTGCTGCCGTTGTGCATATGGAGCAATTTTTTCTCTGTTTTTTTCTTGCTTCGCACATAGGGAAGATGGTTGGCAGATATGCCTGGTTTTTCTTCTGATATGTTCAGTTTTCTATAACCCAAGACGAGGGCTGAAGACATAAATATGAACTTTTTTAGATCGATGCCGCTTTCCTTGATATGATGAACAAGATCGATCGTGCTGTTGTAAATATTGGATTCACAACATGCCTCATCGGCTATATCAGATACTATAGAGGCACAATGAATCAAGACGTCCAAATTTTTAGGCCATTCGATCTTATCCACTTCATTAAGGTCGCCGTAGATCAAGTGGATGTTTTGATCTTTGAGAAAATGGAGGTCGGATGTTTTTCGGACCAGGCCATACACATTGTGGCCTTTGCTCAAAAAATAGCGGCAGAGATTCGATCCGATAAATCCGTTCGCACCTGTTATCAGAACATTTTGCATGTTTCGTCTATCCTTGAGGAATATCATGTATAAAAGGTTATTTGGAAACAGGATACCAATGTATGAAGGGGGTGTCAACACACGAAGGATTTTTGTATTCTTACCTTTCCGATTGACAATTGGAATAGAGCATAATATAAAATTGGTTCTCATATTCAGAATAGAATGTAATAAAAACAGAGATGATGATGTTTGGGAGGGACAGACTCTACTGTCTTTTCCATGAGGGGGGTGCCAACCATGGGCTTTAGAACGGATGATCCTAAAGGTTCTGACTTCAGTTTCAGAGAGATCCAGCACAGGAAATAACATAATGAAAAGAATAGCCTTTCTGTTTCTATTGGTACCCTTGCTTTCATTGCAAGGCCAAGACTTGAGCTATGGGAAAAAACACGTTATCCCGTCCAAGATTTTAAACGAAGACCGCATCTACTGGGTCAACCTGCCAGATTCGTACGATCATCCGAATTTTGGACCGCAAAGGTATCCGGTCATCTATGTGTTGGACGGCAAGTCCAACTTTTTGCCTTTGGTCGGGCTGATAAATTTCATGAGCGGGCGGGCAAGCGTGAACTTCCAAATTCCTGAAGTCATTATGGTTGGCATAGATACCAGCAACCGAACTCGGGATTTGACACCAACCGCCTCCAATTGGTCTCCAAGATGAGTCTCCTCAAACGCTAAAGAATTTAGACACGGAGAAAATTCAGCGTTACTATGTGAGCGTTGTCGATTCATCGGCAGGGGCAGATCTAGATTTCCACACCAAAAGCATCCACCAATTTGGGTTCAGCCTGGCTGCCAATGTTACTAAAAATCTAAAATGGAAATTGCATGTTGTTCCCGATACCGATCACTCTTCTATTCCCTTGCTTAGCTGATATTACGGCTTGCGATTTGTGTTTTATGGCTACGATATGAGCCACTATGCCATGATGCAAGATCCCGATTCTATCGAAAAGCACTTCGATAAATTGGCAAAAAATACTGGCTTGAGAATGGATCCGCCAGAAACCATTTTTGAGATTTTAGCGCATTATCTCACCACACCCAATCGTTACCCTGACGCTGTAAAAGCCTTGAAAGTCATCCATTTAGGTTTGAAATACCATCCCCGATCGCCTTATTTACACGAAAAATTAGGCGTGGCTTATGAAATGAACGATGAGCCGCAGAAGGCATTGGCCTCTTATGAGGAAGATTTGCGCCTAAATCCTGAAAATGAAGCCTTGAAAGAAAAGATTCAACAACTCAAAGAGAAGAAATAAAGCTAAGATGTAATTCCCTCGAAAAATTCGGCATTAGTCGCTTACTCTTTTTTTTTATTTAGATTAAATTTTACGCCTGTTAACTCTTCAGAAACGTCCCAAAGTATCCTGGCGATCTTTTCATTGTGCGATAATTCATTCGATTCCACCTTTTTTGGATACCCTTTCATCTCTCTCCAACCTGAAGGGCCGTAATAGTCACTGCCTTTGACATCCGCACCGACAGCGGCATACAGAGTAGGCAGAGCACCC
>CAZIDF010000013.1:58285-77901 GCA_964538085.1 uncultured Eubacteriales bacterium
CACCCGGGATGAGACGCGGCAACAAGCGGATTCCCGCCATCTCTATCCACCCTTTTCTGAAGCTCATAGGTGAAATAGAGATTGGCAATTTTGCTGTCTCCATAGGATTTCATTTTTTTGTAGGGCCGCTTTTCCCAATTCAGGTCTTCCAAGTCCAAATCGCCGTAATTATGCGCGCTGCTGGAGACATTAACGATCCGAGAATCAGGCGTAGTTTTGATCAGATCTAAAAGCAGGCCCGTTAAGGCAAAATGGCCAAGATGATTCGTTCCGAACTGAAGTTCGAATCCATCTGCGGTCTTGGAATAAGGCGGCATCATCACACCCGCATTATTTATGAGCAGGTCTAACCGGCTATAATTATTCTTGAACTCAGCAGCGAAATTGCGTATGGATTCCATATTCGCAAGATCCAACTCTATGACTTTAACGTCGGCATTTGGATGCTGACTAATAATTTTATCTGCGGCTGCGTTTCCCTTTTTTAGGTTGCGAACAGCAACGATCACTGAAGCCTTCTTTTCCGCCAGGACTCTAGCGGTTTCGTAACCAATGCCACTGCTTGATCCGGTCACGATAGCCACTCGGCCCATTTGATCGGGGATATTGCTGCTGTCCCATTTCTTTTTTGACATTTTTGACTCCTTTTAGTTAGTTCTTTCGCCTTTTTAATCTGTCAATAACATCTTATAAATGATTGTTCATTAATTAAAAAGGCTGAAAATATTTATAGTTTTATGGCATCCCAGGCCATATCAAATGCTGTTTCAATACTCTTTTCATCACAGTCAAATTTTTCACTCATCCGTGGATTAGAAAGGATCGCAACCGGGAAAAAAACGAATACGATAAGAATTTCCAAGGGAACATCCTTTATAATTTTCAGTTGAATTCCCTTTTGGATGATATTAACCTGCGGCTCAAAGTGTTTGTCGATTTCACTTTTGTTCACTAATGCACTGAATGGAGAATTCGCAAACTGCTCGGTGTACTGGAATTCACCAGGGCTATTTTTGATGAAATTGAATGCTCCGAACCAGAATCCTTTCATAATATCTCTTATGGGCTGACTATCATCAAAATCTTTGAGTATAGCCTCGCTCATTTTCTGTTTTATATCGATATAGGTAGAAACAAGAAGATCCTCTTTGTTCTTGTAATAGATGTAGATCGTAGCAGGAGAAACATCAGCCTCTTTGGCTATTTTTGAAACAGAACTTGCTGCAAACCCAATCTGATTGACAAGCTTTACAGTGGCTTTTATAATCGCGCTTTGTTTAGCTTCATCTTTATATCTCATGATCCTAAAATAAATGATTATTCATTTATTGTCAAGTGTTCTTTTTAGCAACTGTGTCCAACTGTGTCTAAAATTTGTCACTTCCAACAAGGTGTGGCTAAATTGTGGGCATAAGCGTTCCAAAAAAGATCAAACATATCTGAATTGACACCAGACCCACTTGATTCTAAACTGGAGGAAGGCTGCAATCCAGTGCATTGGGGTGGAATAAATGCAGAATCACTTTAACATAAAAGTTCCAGATATCATTATCTAGGAATAAACTTGCCTTTAGGATTATATTTATAAGAATAGAAGAATGAGTTATAAGGACAAGTAGGGAGAAACATGATATGAAACGCATAATCCTCGCGACCCTGTTTATCACGTTGATATCAGTTTTGCTGATTGTATGCAGAGATGATTCATCATATGATGAGGCGTTTTTTTCAGTCGAAGACATCGATGGCGTGCGGTATGTCCATAATCACACCGCACAACAAGGATATACTTCTGGTGTAAAGCTGGAACTCCTCGGGAAAATTGGAAAACTCGAGGGCAAAGAGGATAAAGATATTTTATATGACCCAATAGATGCAGCTCGACTGCCAAACGGGGACATTTTTATACTTGAAGGAAGTGGTAGCACAGTAAAGCAGTACAACAAGGATTATGAATATATTTCATCCTTCGGACAAAAAGGTCAGGGACCAGGCGACTTTCTCTTCCCATTCTGTATAAGGCTGAATGAAAATAAAATATATGTAGCAGATAGAGATGTCTCCATATTCTCACTTGATGGGAATTATGAAGACGGCTTTAAAATCCCTATCATAACTCGTTTCGGCAGCATTGGAGCACAATATAGAACATCTGGAATGGCAATCTTAGCCGACTCGCATGTGGTTCTGCCAAGCCATCCATCGAAATGGATAGACTCGGGGGAGCATAAGTTGTTATCAGTTTATAATAAAAAAGGAACTGTTATTTTTTCGTTTGGGATGGTTAAGCAGTATGAGAATCAGGAATTGACGTTAAATGCTAATATTGTATATTTTGCGAAAGATAACAATGATAATTTGTATGTAGCCTACGCCTATCAAAATAAAATTGCCAAATATTCCCAAGATGGTGAAATGATTTTTTCTACTGACAGAACTCTTCCCTATGAAATAAAAAATGTAATGAAAGTCGAAATATTGAGAAGTGGAAATTTGGAAAGAGAGTTTCCATGGCCTTCAGTTACATCTGTAACGAAGGGAATCAGTGTTGACTACAAAAACAGAATATGGGTATTAACATTTCTCAGACAACCAAATAGGTTCCTGTCATTTGATAAAGATGAAAATTTAACCGACTGCTATGAATTCGATGTGTTTGATTCTAATGGCATTCTACTATTCAAGATTTCTTTTCCGAATGTCAGTTTTGACAATTTTTCCATTTGCGATGACAGGATATATCTAATTGATTCTAAGAATGAATCATGTGTCTACGAATACAGAATTGTGGAAAAGGATAAAAATTTAATATTGATACAGACGAGAAAGGAAGCCAAATCATGAAATGCTACAAAATCAAAAACTGGGAGCAGATAAAAAATGAAAACTGCCACAAGTATCCTCACCCTATTTCTTATCATCACATTTTTCTGCTGTAGCTCACAAAAAGCAGAATGGCAAGGAACGATTGAAAAGGTGGACGGAGTTACGGTTGTGAAGAATCCGAAAGAGCCGATGTATGGGGAAGATGTTTTTAGTATTGAAGAAGAACTGTCCATTGGAGAGGCTAGAGGCAGAGAAGAATATATGTTTCAACAAATTCGATATATAGCAGTGGATGAAGAAGAAAATATTTATATTTTGGATAGAAAAGCGGGGGATTTAAAAGTTTTTGACAAAAAGGGCAGCTTTGTTCGAACTATAGGACAAAAAGGGCAAGGACCTGGAGAGTTCAATCTTCCTGGACAAGTATTTATTATCTCTAAAAAGGAACTATGGGTTTATGACGATGGAAATAGAGCATTTTCTTTATTCACACTTGATGGAGATTTTATTAAATCAATAAATACATCAAAGGCAGATGGGCTTGAGGTGAAAATTGATTCTGAAGGTAATTTTACATTTGCCTCAATGAGCTATTCAGATGAAACTGGGTATTTATCATATGGATTAGACATTTATGATAACAAACTAAATTTTTTAAAAAGATTAGAATCAATTCCAGGACCCATTGACCATCGTGGTCGCAATTTATTCTCGCCTCTTTTTTCTTGGGCGATAGATAGCGATGATAATATCGTTTATGGCTATCAAAAGGAATATAAGCTGAAGGTGTTTAGTCCCGATGGAAATTTAGTAAAAATGATTGCCAAAGAGTATAAACCAGTAAAAATTACGAAAGAAGAAATAGACGAAAGGTTGACAAGCATTCAAACAGAACAGAAGGTCTATATCCCTCAATATCATCCAGCTTTTCGCAGGTTTTCAATTGATGAAGAAGGTAGGATATTTATAATGACTTGGGAAAGAGCCGAAGGCAACGATTGGTACTATCACGATATATTTGATTCTTTAGGAAGATACATTGCGAAAATTCCTTTGAGAGGATACCCGAGAATTTGGAAAAATAGGAAATTCTATATAATAGAAGAAGACGAAAAAGGCTACCAATACGTCAAACGCTACAAAGTCACCTGGAATTACTGACCCACCCCACCAATTAGAATGTTCCACAGCACAGGAAGTTCTCATTTTTTGAATATCACTCTTCCTGCAAATATGCCCCAAATTTGCCTCTCCATTTTTGGAACAAATTTGGAACAAAAATTCTTATATTACGTTAGTTTGCATTAAAACTTCGGGAAGGAAGTTTTAACTCAGAAAGACCCAAAACATCTCAAAATCAGGGAATCTACAGGGGTGACAGGAATGCCGGGGGCGGGACTCGAACCCGCACAGAGGATAACCTCCGAGGGATTTTAAGTCCCTTGCGTCTACCAATTCCGCCACCCCGGCATTGTAAGCGGAAAGATTATATCACATCATTATTGACTTGTCCCCAATTGGTGGTAGAATAAGGACAAGTCACCCAAAGTGGATAATCAGAAACAGCTGACAATCCGTATCCTGCCAAAACAACTGAGCACCTTCGCAGATAACAGCGCAGACAGCATTGCCAACTTTTTTATCCGTCTCAAATTCACAGCCAATTTCATCAGTTTCATCGCCCTCGCTTTGGGCTTAGCCGCCGGCATTCTGTTCGCTCTTGCCCAACCCCTGGGGGCAGGAATCGTGATTATCCTTTGTGGTTTTTTCGATGTTTTAGATGGACAGGTGGCAGCCAAAACAAACAAAAAAAGCCTGTTCGGGGCTATATTCGATTCCACATTGGACAGATATTCCGAGTTTTTTATCTTTTTGGGGATCGCTTATTATTTTCGGGATCACTGGGCACTCTGGCTGTGTTTTTTCACATTTTTCGGATCCTATACAGTCAGCTATACACGAGCAAGAGCTGAGGGCTTGGGCATGGAATGTCAAATCGGTATCATGCAGAGAGCAGAAAGGCTAGGCCTCCTCGCTTTCGGTTCTCTGTTCGGTTCTGCCTTCGGTGCATTCGATCCCGTGATGATAGCCGTATTGATAACGATAGCCCTCATCTCCAATTTCACTGCCTTCCAAAGAATACACCACGTGAAAAAAATCGAAGCCCAGAGAAAAACACAAGGCAACTAATACAAAAAGTGGATTTAAGAAAAGCGATGATCTCTATTCGACGGTGACGCTTTTAGCGAGATTTCTAGGTTGGTCCACATCTGCACCCCTGTGTGCCGCAATGTAATAGGCAAAAAGCTGAAGCGGAACCGTGGTCAAAAACGGAGTAAACAGGGGAAGGGTTGTGGGAATAGGGATCACATCCTCCACCTTGTCTTTGATTTCCTCATCGTTATCGAAAGCCACTGCGATGACATAACCGTTCCTTGTTTTCACTTCCGAGATGTTGCTCAAAATTTTGTCATACACTCTATCTTTGGGAACCACGACCATGGTCGGCATCAGGTCATCGATCAAGGCGATCGGACCGTGTTTCATTTCTCCCCCTGCATAGCCTTCGGCATGAATATAGGATATTTCCTTCAGTTTCAGGGCTCCCTCCAATGCGACCGGGAAGCTCACCCAGCGACCTAGGTAGAGAAAATGGGAAAAGGGGACAAAACGTATGGCCAGCTCTTCGATGGATTTGGCCCTATCCAAGATAATCTCCATCTTGTGAGGAATGCGCTGTAATTCCTGGATGAGCGAAAGGCTTTCCTTTTCGTCCAGCTTTTCTCTTCTCTGTCCGAGAAAAATGGCCAGCAGGGCCAGTGCAGCCATTTGAGCAGAAAAAGTCTTCGTTGCCGCAACCCCTATCTCCGGCCCAGCGTGAGTGTACAGAACTCCGTCTGATTCTCTGGCGATCGAAGAATTCACCACGTTGCAGATGGCTAAAGATAGCGTCTCTCTCTTTTTAACAGCCCTCAATGCGGCCAACGAATCAGCCGTCTCTCCAGACTGAGAGATCACAACGACAAGGGCTTCCCTATCCAAAATAAAATCGCTGTACCTGTATTCAGAGGCATACTCTACATCGACAGGTACCCCCGCCAGATTTTCTATAAAATATTTTCCGAGCAAACCTGCATGATAAGAGGTCCCGCAGGCGATGATAACCACTTTTTTGATCTCATCCAGACGGTAGGAAGGCATGCCCACTTCATCGAAAAACACCTTCCCTGTATCGAGGGATATCCTTCCTTGGAGCGTATCCCTGATGACTTCAGGTTGTTCATATATCTCTTTGAGCATAAAATGTTTGAATCCCCTCTTCTCGATCATCAGAGGATTCCATGAAATGTGCTCGGGTTCTTTTTTCACTTCATTTCCAGAAAAATCGCTGAATTTTGCACCGGTGGGTTCTACGACAACCATTTCACCATCTTTGAGAAACACGATCTCTCTTGTGTGATTGATCAAGGGATTGAGATCGGAGCAAACAAAATACTCATTTTCCCCTATCCCGACGACCATTGGAGGCCCCATCTTGGCCGCAACGATCTTTTCGGGATCTTTCACAGAAATTGCAGCGATCGCAAAATCCCCTCGCAGATGCTCGAGAGCTCTCCGGACAGCTTCTTCTAAAGACGTTTCATAGTACTTCTCGATAAGGTGAGCGATGACTTCGGTATCGGTCTCTGTTTTGAAAGCGTGGCCTTCCTTCAGAAGTTCGTTCTTCAGCACAAGATAATTTTCGATGATGCCGTTGTGAACGACAACCAATGATCCAGTGCAGTCCTGGTGAGGGTGGGCGTTTTCTTCGGAAGGTCGCCCATGGGTGGCCCAGCGGGTGTGCCCGAGGCCATAGCGCCCTTGTAAAGGCTCTTTGTTCAAGCTCTTTTCCAATTCTGCGATTTTACCTTTAACCCTTCGCCTGTTTATCTTGCCTTCCTCTATGACAGCGATTCCGGCTGAATCGTATCCGCGGTATTCCAGTTTTTTCAAGCTGTCCACGATGATCGGGACGATCTCTTTAGAACCCACATACCCGATGATTCCACACATTATTTTTTCCTCTTTCTTCTCGCCCACCCAGGTTTCTCAACCTGCCTGCTCCGAGCGACCGCCAAGGCTCCGGAAGACACATTTTTGGTGATCGTCGATCCCGCCCCCACGTATGAATCTTTGCCTATCTTGACAGGCGCGACAAGTTCTGTGCCTGATCCGATAAAAGCACCCTCATCGATGATGGTTTTGTACTTCTTTCTCCCATCATAATTACAAGTTATGGTCCCGGCACCAATGTTGACGTTCTCCTTGATATCGCAATCTCCTAGATAGGAAAGATGGCCAGCCTTGGATCCTTTGCCAAAAACCGCATTTTTCATCTCCACAAAATTCCCGACTTTTGCTCCGGTTTTGACAATGCTTTTTGGCCTCAAGTGGGTGAAGGGCCCAACTTGAGCGCCTTCCTCGACCACGCTTTTTTCGATCATGGTGGATGTCAGAATTTTGGATTTATGTCCAATCCGGGAATCTATCACATGAACAAAGGGATAAAGCTGGCATCCCTGCCCAATTTTCGTCTTCCCTTCGAGGACAACCGAGGAATATATGACGGTGTCCCGACCGATTTTCACATCTAGGTCGATCCACGTGGTGGAGGGATCGTAGATCGTAACGCCGCTTTCAGCAAGTGACATTATCTTTCTCTGTCTCAGGATCTCCACCGCCTTAGCCAGCTCGTAGCGGTCATTTATGCCCACGATCTCCTGTTCAACGGGAGCCTTATAAACACCGACCCTGCCCTTACCCTTTGACATAACTTCTATGATATCCGTGAGATAATACTCTCTCTTGATATTCTTATTAGAAATCTTGGGAAGAGCTTTGAGCAGACTTTCGATCTTGAACAAATAGACCCCGACATTGACTTCTTTTATCTTGCGTTGAGTAGGGGTCGCGTCTCTTTCCTCGAATATCCTTATTAAACCTCTATCATGATAGGTCACGCGTCCGAAGCCTGTGGGATTATCCATTTCTGCACTCAAAAACGTCAGTGTGTTCTGGTCCTTATGGTGCTTTTTTATCATAGATTTCAGCGTTTCCGGACGAATGAGCGTTAGATCTCCGTTAATGACAAGAAGATCCTTTTCTTTGTGAGACTGAAGGACCTTTTTTGCGGCCAAGACTGCATGGGCTGTTCCCCGCTGTTGTTTTTGGTGAATGAATTTGACAGGTTTGGAATACTCCGCCTGCATGACTTCATCCTTTTGATGACCGACAACCACGTAAACAGTATCGGGCTTCAAGGCAAACATGCAATCCACCACTACGTTAATCATGGGCTTCCCGAGCATTGGATGCAGAACTTTGACCTTATCGGATTTGAATCTGGTTCCCTTGCCCGCAGCAAGAACAAGGGCTAGAAGCTTTCTTTTCATCCCGTTTTTGTGATGACTTTGAACTTTTTGTCTTCCCATAGGGGCTCGAATCCTGGTTCATTCTGAGCCAATACTCCGAATTGTTTATCTTTATGAACGGCATCCTTCAGGCTAAGCAGGCAATTTTGGTTATCCTCCATCAGGCAATATGTGAGTGCCTTCATATAGGCAACTTTGCCTTCTTTTGGTTTTATCGTTTTCGCTTTTTCCAACAATTTGAGGGCTTGGTCATGATCACCTTGATTATGTAGATATATGGCATATTCATAGTGGTCTTCGAATGTTTTTAAAGTTACCGTCTCTCTCTTCTGGCGTTTTTCACAAAGAGAAAGGTAGATATTTGCACGGTCGACGAGTTCTTTTTCCATGTTATATTTTTCTATAAAAGCCTCGAATAACTCCTTGGCCTTGACACAATCTCCTTTTCGGAATGCTTTAGTGGCTTGGCCATAAGCATCCAGAATTTTTACAAAAACGTCTTTTCTCGATTTTTCTTTTGTATCTGGCAATTTTCTCTCCAATGTTGACCCGAATTTTCACGGATTGTCATTTTATATCAGAATGATATGTTTGACAAGGGGAGAGGCTCGAGGTGGATCTTCACAAGGGCAAAAAATAGTCCGGATTTTCCGATAAAAAACGAACGACCTTTAGGTGAAGGGCATGCCCAGCTTTTTTTGCTATAAAATGCCCGGTTACGGGATTTCCCAAAAGCGAGAGATCTCCGACAAGATCTAATATTTTGTGTCTCACAAATTCATCGGGGTATCTCAGGGGACCGTTGATCACGCGGGTTTTATCCAGAACAATTGTATTTTTATAGGATCCTCCGAGGGCCAATCCCTGTTTTTGCAGAGCAGGAACATCCTCTAGAAATCCGAAGGTTCGGGCCGGGGCAATTTCTTTCTCGAAATTCTCCGGATTTATCACAACAGACATTTCCTGCTTTTTGATACTCGGATGCTCAAACTCGATTTGATAAGTGATTCTTAATTCGGTATCCGGATCGACAGAGATTGAAGCCTTCTCTTCCTGAATAAAAAGGGATTTTGTGATCTTCTGGAGGTTCGTTTCCTTTTTGAGCTCCTTAAATCCAGCCCTTCGGACCGCTCGGGCAAAATGGAGGGCACTTCCATCCATCGAAGGGATCTCTTCTTGATTGAGTTCGATCGTCACGCTATCGATACCATAAACCCATAGAACGGCGAGGATGTGTTCCAAGGTCATTATTTTCCCATGGTCGGTATCTAACATGGTGCAATTTTTAGTTCTTATATCCTCTAGAGAAATGCGAAATTCCAAATTTCCCAGATCAGATCTCCTGAAAACGATTTGACCCGAGTCTGAGGGGATCAATCTAAGTTCGACAGGTTTTCCTGTATGGATTCCGAAGCCGAAGAACTCCAAGTCTCTTTCTAATGTTTTCATTTTTGCCATAAGCTTTTTACTTCCGTTTTAGGTATTTTTCCTTCACGATCCTGGATTAGTATAACCCAGATAAAAAGTTGGGGTCAAACTTCGTTCGTTTTCCCGTTCTAGCATAAGCAGCACCAGATATGCTAAAATCAGGATAATGAAATCACAGCTTGAAGACATCCTCCATCAGGTTCATAGAGGAAAACTTAGCCCCCAAGAAGCGCTTAAACGCATCAAAGATTATCCCTACCAAGATTTAGCTTTTGCCAAGATCGATCATCACAGAGAACTTCGGCGGGGTTTCCCAGAGATCATTTTCGGCTTGGGAAAAACAGCAGATCAAATCATCAAGATCTCCCGGGAAATATTAAAAAAAGGGGACAATCTGCTCATTACCAAAGTCGATTCCTCCGTGTACAAAAAAGTCAAGGCCAAGCTCCCTAAAGTCCAGTACAATTCACTCGCTAAGGTTATTTTTTGTAAACAAAAGAAAGATGTGGCAGGAAAAGGGAAAATAATCGTTATCACGGCAGGGACATCCGACATCCCGATTGCCGAAGAAGCAGCCGTCACGTGTGAGATTTTTGGAAACGAAGTGGATAGAGTCTACGATGTGGGCGTGGCCGGTCTTCACAGACTCTTCGGAGAATATGACAAAATTACAAAGGCAAGGGTATTGATCGTCGTTGCGGGGATGGAAGGGGCTCTTCCCAGCGTCGTTGCAGGAATAACGGATAAGCCCATAATTGCGGTTCCGACAAGCGTGGGATATGGGGCGAGCATGAAGGGACTGGCCGCTCTCTTGGCAATGCTAAATTCTTGCCCCGGCGGTGTGGCGGTGGTGAATATCGACAATGGATTCGGCGCGGCTTATCTTGCAAGTTTGATCAATCATCTCTGAATGGTGAATCAAAAAGTTTTGCAACTTATGCAGTTAGGTGTGCTCTATTCCATGACAAAGGAGTTGAATGGACTTAGGCTCTTGACAATTTTCCGTTCCAACCCTATATTTTATTAGTTAACTTTTATCCATTATCAACCTGTTAGAATAAGGTGGGTAAGCTTATTATTTGCTCGAAAATTGTAGACGATATGGGCGTTTTTTCGAATAATTAAAAGGGATGGGGATTAACAGGATGGTATAGATTTATTAGAATACGATGGAAATAATCGATCAAATAAGGCAGGCAGCCAACATCATCGAACTGGCCTCCCAGTACACAACCTTGAAAAGAGCAGGGCGAAGGCATGTCGGACTATGCCCTTTTCATTCTGAAAAGACTCCTTCATTCACTCTGGACGATGAAAGACAGCTTTTCCACTGCTTTGGATGCGGAACAGGTGGGGATGTTTTCACTCTTATTATGGAGAAGGAAGGTCTCAGTTTTCCTGAAGCCGTGCGCTATCTTGCTGAAAAATACAACATACCTCTTCCAGAACGAGAAAGATTCACATCTCAAAATAAACAATTGGGAGAAGAAATTAAAAACATAACTGAGGAGGCACTGGCACACTTTCGGAAAAATTTGCACAACACAGATGAAGGTAAAAAAGCACTTTCTTATCTTAAAAAAAGAAAAATTTCAGATGAAACTATTCAAACGCTAAAAATAGGATATGCATTAAATTCTTGGGATGCTCTTGTATCATATTTTAGAAGAAAGGAAATTTCCTCCAAAATACTTGAGAATGCAGGATTGACAATTTATCACCAAAAGAAAAACAGCTATTACGACCGATTTAGAGGAAGAATTATTTTCCCGATATTTACTGAATATGGAAAAGTTGTAGCTTTTGGAGGAAGAAGTCTTTTTAATGTAGAACCAAAATACTTAAATTCTCCTGATACAAAAATATACTCAAAAGGGAAACTCCTTTATGGTCTCAACTTTTGCAAAGAAACAATTAGAGAGAAAGAAGAAGTAATACTCGTTGAAGGGTATACAGACTTCACAGCCCTCTTCCAAGCAGGGATAAAAAATTTAGCTGCGTCACTGGGTACAAGTTTGACACCTGAACAAATTGATCAGGCGAAACGATTCGCTAGAAAAAGACTCATTTTATGCTTTGATGGCGATACAGCCGGGATAAAAGCAGCAAGCCGAGGCGCTGCTTTAGGGATTCAAAAAGAAATTCAGACAAGAGTTACAATAATTCCGAACGGATTAGATCCTGATAGTTATATTAAAAAACATGACGTTGATTCATTTATCAATCTAATAAAAACAAGCATATCCGACTTAGACTATCTTATAGAATATTTTTCCCAGGGAATAAATATGGATCTTCCTGGAGGGAAATCAAAGGTAGCCATGAATATAACGGAAATACTGAAAAACATTTCAAATCCAGTTAGACGGAGTGAATATATAAGGCGCACCTGTGAAAATTTAAATATTCATGAAGATGAATTAAGATCGATGATTAAAAGAGGAACTTCTAAATCCGAAGAAAAAAAGAGCGTGACCTTTCTTCCAGCTGAAGAAATTCTTCTTAATATATTCTTTCGAGACAAGAGTATTACTTCCCGTATTATAGACTTTTTAAAGGAAGATTATTTAAAGGGATTAAAAGGAGAGCCAATTTTTAAGGAAATAAAAAAAGCTTTCGCAAAAAATAATAAAACCCCAGATTTCAACGAATTTAAGCAAATTTTAGACAAATCTATTTACAGTGCATTGTCAGAAGTTCAATTTGGAGAAAAAACTCCGTATACATTCGAAGAGGCAAAGGATTGCATCGAAAGTCTGCGGGACAGGTCTCTTGAGATGAAGTGTGTTGAATTGGATGCCCAAATAAAAAAATTGCAGCGGAATGGAGATTATGAAAAGAGCAATGAACTGTTGAGCCGAAAATTTGAAATTAAAAAACAACTTTCTTTGTCAATGCAACAAAACCGATGAGCGATAGGAGATAACATTGCCTTCTGAAAGCAAATACGACAGAGAAGAAGTTCATGAGTTGATCTCCAAGGGGAGGAAACGTGGATATCTTCTCTTCGAAGAAATCGATGAGACTTTCCAAGATGAGTTCGACAGCGATGCTGACTTTAACGAATTCATCAGTTCGATGGACGACTATGGCATTAAAATTCGGTATAAGCGAAGGGGCCAACTTCCCAAAATAAGAAAAAGCGATATCGTCTCACTAGAAGGCCTGGAAAGAACCACGGATCCTGTGAAGCTCTATCTTCGGGAAATGGGGAATATTTCGCTGCTCACTAGAGAAGGAGAAATCGCTATAGCGAGGGAGATCGAGCGCGGAGAAAAAACCATAATCAAAGCTCTTTCGAAAACAAGATTGGTTCTTAACGAAGTTCTTTCCATCAAAGACAAACTCGATGATTTTCCAGATATTTTGCATGACATGTTCGAGATAAGCGAGGATGATATCGGTGAAGGAAAACTCGAGGAGCAGAAGAAAAAAATCCTGAAAAAGATCGAAAAGATCCGGGGAATGAGTGAAGAACTCGATTCCATTCCTGTCCGGAAAAAACATGCTTTTACCAGAGGACGCCTGATCGTTCGAATGAGCCGATCCATACGGGACCTTAGCATTCGGCCCGGCCTGCGTGAGGAGATCATCGAAGGCCTAAGGGAAAAGCTTAAGGTGATCAACGAACTGGAAGAGACAAAAGAGGAATTGAACCTCGCTCTTGCTCAAGCAAAAACGAAACGGGCTAAGAGAAAAGAAGCCGACCTGAAGCTTAAAGCTAAAGATATAAATAAGCTATTGCGCACTTATCAAAACGAGATAGGCTTAGATTCTCAAACGTTGAGAAAAACACTCAGAGCTATCACCACGGGTAGAAAAATCAGTGACCAGGCAAAAAAGGAATTGGTCGCTGCCAATTTACGGTTGGTTGTATCGATCGCCAAAAAATACAGCAACCGGGGGCTTCAATTCCTCGATTTGATCCAAGAAGGCAACATGGGCCTTATGAAAGCCGTGGATAAGTTCGAATACAGAAGAGGTTATAAATTTTCGACCTATGCAACATGGTGGATCCGACAGGCTATAACCCGAGCCATCGCAGACCAAGCAAGGACGATAAGAATACCTGTTCATATGATAGAGACTATCAACAAACTGATCCGCGTATCCCGGAGTCTTGTGCAAGAGATAGGGAGAGAGCCGACATGCGAGGAGATCGCGAAAAAAATGGACCTCCCGATCATCAAGGTGCGCAAGATCATCAAGATCGCCCAGGAACCCATTTCTCTGGAAACCCCCATCGGCGAAGAAGAAGACAGTCACTTAGGTGATTTTATCGAAGATAAGTTTATCCCATCTCCTCCGGATGCCGTCATCCACATCAACCTGAGAGAGCAGATTGAAAATGCCCTGAAAACACTCACAGAAAGAGAGGCAAAAGTCCTGAAGATGAGATTCGGACTGGGAGACGGTAATGAACACACCCTGGAAGAAGTGGGCCAGCAGTTCAAGGTAACACGTGAAAGGATCCGGCAGATCGAGGCAAAGGCATTACGGAAACTCAAACACCCCAGTCGCAGCCGAAAGCTGAAGTCTTTCACGGAAGGCGAAGAACCAATCTAATTCCTGAATTATTTACCAGTCGATACCCTCCACTCCACCCAGCAATAATGGCTGGCCAGAAGACTAAAAACGACTGTATTCATAATCTGTTTTCTAGAATAAATTTCTATAATTTTATGAATACCTTTTTGTAAGGGCGGGGAGGGTTGGCGGTGGGGTGGGTTGGCGGCGGGGTGAGTTAGCCGGAAAATTGACTTGACTTTATATTTGTTATAGATTGAAGGAGAGGGCCTATAGCTCAGCGGTAGAGCCACCGGCTCATAACCGGCAGGTCCCAGGTTCGAATCCTGGTAGGCCCATTTTCGCACAGAGGATAGGATGTGGAAACAGATTTCGCTAATTTAATCAAACTGCAACAACTCGATATCGAGATAAGAAACACATCTGTCCTTCTTGATGATATCCCACATCTGATCGAAGAGATCGAGCAAGAATCCAAGGATAGCCTACAGATCGTTCAAGATGCTAAAGACAGTTTGGCCAAGAACCAGAAAAAAAGACGGGACCTGGAATCTGGATTGCAGGATATCAAAGATAACATAACTAAGTTCAAACGGCAGCTCAATGAGGTGAAAACAAATAAAGAATACACAGCTCTTCTCAAAGAAATCGACGAAACGAACGCAAGAATCGATTCTCTGGAAGAACAAATAATTACTGAGATGCTTTCTGCCGACGAAATCGAGAGTGAAATCAAAGAAGCCAGCAAAAAAGCAGAGGAAATCCAGGCAGATCTAGCCAAGAAAAAAGAAAAAATATTGCAGGAAAAGAACGAAGCCCAGGAGAAATTGAACGATCTAGAAAAAGAAAAAGAAGAACTATTGCCAAAAATCCCCTCTGATCAAATGAAACTTTACAAGCAGATTTCCAGCAAGAAAAACGGGATCGTTCTTTCTCCAGTTACAGACGAATTCTGCACAATGTGCCATATGCGTGTTCGCCCACAGATGGTGAACGAACTCATTGCTGGAAGAGAGATCATCACGTGTGAGAACTGCGGAAGGATCCTTCACTACATAAAAAAGTCAGAGTGAATCCCTCCAGATACCTCTATTCCCCACCTCCTTCAACATAAAGAGCATCGATGATATCCTGGTATTTTTTCTCGACAAAACTTCTTTTTATCTTAAAAGTAGGTGTAATCTCTCCATCGGCAATCGTGAATTCTTTATCCAAAAGCGCGATTTTTTTTATCTTTTCATAAGAGGCAAAATTGGGAGTCGCTCTATCGACCTCGGCTTCCAAGAATTTGACAATTTCTTCCTTTTTGATGAGGTCAAGTCTAGTCTCGTAAGGAATTTTGTTGAATGAAGCATACTCCTCCAATTTTTCAAAATTGGGAACGATAAGGGCCGACATGAACTTACGCTTATCTCCGATGACCAAAACATCGGCTACATAGGTGTTGGTCTTGAGGGCATTTTCAATCGGCTGAGGGGCAACATTCTTGCCTCCCGCTGTAACGATGATATCTTTTTTTCTGTCGGTGATGACGATGAATCCATCTTCATCCAGATAACCGATGTCTCCCGTGTAAAACCATCCATCCTTGATGGCTTCCCGGGTTTCATCCTCCATCTTATAGTAGCCTCTCATGATATTAGGACCTCTGGCCAGGATTTCCCCATCTGCGGCGATTTTCACCTCGACATCAGGGATGGGGGGACCGACACTGCCGAATTTTATCTTTTCTAACCGGTTAATGGTTATAACGGGCGATGTTTCGGTCAATCCGTATCCTTCCAACACGATGAGTCCCATAGCATAAAACAATTCGGCGATATCTTTGGAAAGTGGAGCAGCCCCCGACACAAAAAACCTGATTCTCCCACCGGTTTTGGCGATGATCTTGGAGAACACAAGCTTGTGCGCCATTTTCCTTTTGAATTCAAGAAGCCTTGGGATGGATTCCCCTCGGAGGGTTCTCTGGCCAAATTCTCTTCCCACCTTTATTGCCCAAAAGAAAATTTTTCTCTTTAACGGAGGACTCGCTAAGACATTATCCATGACATTCGAATAGACTTTTTCGAACAAACGGGGAACTCCGATAACGACTGTGGGCCGCACTTCAGGCAAATTCTGCCCCACACTCAGCATATCCTCGGCATAAGCTATGGAACACCCCTTGTAAAGATAGGTGTAGGTGGCAATTCTTTCGAAACTGTGGGACAAAGGTAACCAGGACAACACCGTGTCTTCATTGGTAAACTCGATCACGTCAGTAACTCCTTTGACATTACTGACAAAATTACTGTGTGTGAGCATCACTCCTTTCGGGACACCGGTGGTGCCCGATGTGTACAAGATGGAGGCCAGTTTGTCAGGCGTTGCACGGGAGGCTGCCTTATCGAAAAGATCCGGACTTTCTTCAAAAATCTTTTTTCCCTTTTCCAAAACTTGATCGAAAGTCAAAACACCTTCAAGAGCTTGAGATTCAAACGTAATGTAATGCCTAACCTTATGTAGTTCAGATCTTATCTCCTTTATTTTACTTCCCTGCTCTGAGTCCGAATACACTACGATTGTCGCATCCGAATTATCCGTTATGTACTTGATCTGTTCAGGGATCAAGGACGGGTAGACAGGAACGGTGACTCCCCCAGCACACAAGGTTGCGATGTCTGTCATCACCCACTCGGGTCTGGTTTCGGATAATATCACCAATTTGTCCTCAGGATTCAAACCCAATTCTTTCAGCCCAAGAGAAAAATATTTGACTTTATTTCCAAATTCTTCTGTGGATACAGGGACATATTTTCCTTCCTTTTTGTAAAGGATCAAATCGTCCCTGGGATATTCTTTGAGAGTATTGGAAAATAGCTGACAGATAGTTTGGACCATAAGACCCTCCTCAACTAAGGTGGGTCAATTTTAATGAAGTTCAGGAACTCGTGTCAAGTAGGATGAGATAGGGTGGGACTGAGAGGAACGTCCCCTTATTATTAGTCTTCGCGGACTTTTGCGATCGAGACGATTCTATCCCCTTTCTCGAGATTGATCAGTTTCACTCCTTGAGTTGCCCGGCTGAGAGGTCTGACAAGTTCGCTTTTAATACGGATGACTTTACCTGTTTCCGTGATACAGATGAGCTGTTCATCGGAAACGCCGATCATCCCGATTGCATTTCCAATTTTTGGGCTGACCTTCAGGTTGATAACTCCTTTTCCTCCCCTTCTGTGTCTCGGATAAAGTTCGACCGCTGTTTTCTTTCCCAGTCCTTTTTCGCTCGCGGTAAAAATATACTTTTCCCCTTCTCCCGCAACGACCATCCCGATGATTTTATCTTTTTTGCTCAAAGACATGGCTTTCACACCAGCAGCCTGCCGGCCCATCGGCCTGACATCGCTTTCTTTGAAACGAATGGCTTTGCCCAACTTGGTCCCGATAATGATATCCTTCGTTCCATCGGTCATTTTCGCTGTCAACAACTCCGACTTGGGATTCATGCCGATGGCAATGATGCCTCCCTTCCGTATGTGACGGAAATCACTCAACCGTGTTTTTTTTATCCGGCCATCCGAGCATAACATTATGATAAATTTGTCTTTTTCAAATTCCTTAACAGCGACCACGGAACTGGCCTTTTCGGCTGGCTCCATTTCCACAAGATTCTTGATGGATTTCCCTCGGCTCGCCACACCCAGATCAGGTATGAGCAGGGCCTTTAACCAATACAGACGACCTTGGTCGGTAAAAATGAGCAGATAGCTATGGGTCGAACTGATGAACACATCCTGAACTATATCCTCAGCTTTCATGCTGATCCCTCTGCGCCCTTTCCCGCCACGGCTCTGGAAGTGATAGTAACTCAGGGATGTTCGCTTCACATAACCTGATGATGTATAAGTTAGGACGACATCCTCTTCTTTGATCAAATCTTCCGGCTTTAAATCGACAATTTCTTCAGCGATGATCTCGGTCCGCCTCTGATCCTGATAAGCCTGCCGAATCTGTTTGAGTTCATCTGTGATGATGCCATAAATGAGTTCTTCACTTCCCAGTATCTTCCTCAAATTCGCGATGAGCTTTTTTAGCTCCTTGTATTCTTTCAGGATCTTATCCCGTTCCAACCCGGTCAATTTCTGCAACTGCATCTCCAGTATGGCCTGGGCTTGGATGTTGGTGAGGTTAAAATTGGTGATCAATCCTTTTCTTGCTTGTTCTACTGTCCGGGATGCGCGGATGAGTGCTATCACTTCATCCAAATGATCGAGAGCTATATTCAATCCTTCCAATATATGAGCTCTATGTTCAGCTTTTTTCAGATCGAAGCGCGTGCGGCGTCTCACAACGTCCTGCCGGTGAGAGATAAAATATCGCATCATATCCAGCAAGCTCAAAACCTTGGGCTGCTTCTCGACGATGGCCAGCATGTGGATACCGAAAGAAGTCTGAAGAGCTGTGTGCTTGTACAGGTTGTTGAGAATAACCTCAGGGAACTCTCCTTTTCTTATCTCGATAACGATTCTCATCCCTTCCCTATCCGATTCATCTCTGATATCTGCGATACCGTCTATCTTTTTGCTGTTGACAAGCTTAGCTATGTTCTCCAAAAGATTCCCTTTATTAACCTGGTACGGGATCTCGGTAATTACGATCCGGTCTCTCTCATTCTTTCGGCCTCGTTCGATCATGGCCCGCGCTCTGAGACGGATGATACCTTTACCCGTTTCATAGGCGCTCTTTATTCCCTCCACCCCGCAAATATAACCGCCTGTGGGGAAATCTGGACCGGACACAAACTGCATGATTTTTTCCAGTGACACCTTTGGGTTTTTGATGAGATAGATGATACCGTCGATGATCTCCCCCATGTTGTGGGGGGGGATGTTTGTGGCCATACCAACAGCAATCCCTGAACTGCCATTTACCAAAAGATTCGGGAACTTCGCCGGCAGGACCTCGGGCATTTGGAGGCTCCCATCATAATTGGGAACAAAGTTGACCGTGTCTTTCTCGAGATCTGCTAGCATCTCATGGGTTATTTTTTTCATTCTGACTTCGGTATAACGCATGGCCGCAGGGGGATCCCCATCGATGGAGCCGAAATTCCCTTGCCCATCCACCAAGGGATACCGAAGACTGAAATCCTGAGCCATCCGGACTACGGTATCGTAGACCGCCATCTCTCCATGTGGATGATATTTACCGATAACATCTCCGACGATGCGGGCAGATTTTTTGTAGGATTTATTCCAGGTATTGCCCATGTCATGCATGGCGAAGAGAGTTCGCCGATGTACCGGTTTCAATCCGTCTTTTATATCAGGAATGGCACGACCTATGATCACACTCATGGCGTAATCCAGATAGGACTGCCTCATTTCTTTTTCAAGGCTTACGACTGACAGCTTGTTTTCAGGCTTGCTACTCATCTACTCTCCT
>CAZIDF010000013.1:78001-80641 GCA_964538085.1 uncultured Eubacteriales bacterium
TAAATGTCGAGGTTCTGTGCTTCGAGAGCATTCTCCTCGATAAAAATGCGCCGGGACTCCACTTCTCCTCCCATCAAGATGGTGAATATTTTATCGGCTTCGACCGCGTCCTGGACCGACACCTGCAGGAGATACCGGACCTCCGGGTCCATCGTTGTCTCCCATAATTGTTGGGGAGCCATCTCTCCTAAACCTTTGTATCTCTGGATGACAAGTCCCTTTTTCCCATGTTCGAACAGATATTCGAGAAGCTTGGACTCATTGTCGATCTTCACCTTGTCGCTGTCGCTCAAAACATGAAAGGGAGCCTTGATCCCCTCCAGATCCTTGTGGACCTTGTTGAGATTCTGGTATTCCGCAGATATGATAAGATCCAAGTTCACTTTGCACGATACACTCATCCCGTTGACCTGGAAATTGACTGAAAGCTCATACATTCCATGCTCTTCATCTTTTCTCACCACAGATATGATTCCTTTTTCATTGAGAAGATCCTGGATGTTTTCCAAATTTTTCTTCTTCTGTAAAAAATCTGTGCTCCCCGCTCCGTTTTCAAGGAGTAATTGAATCAGGAAAAACGGGAAATTTTTTCTTTCGAGAATCTGTATGAAATTCCTTTTGGCGATTATTCTCTGGAAAAACTTGCGGAATTTTTCCCCTTTGATCAGTTCTGTCTGCCGGCTGATCTTAACTTGGAAATCCTCGGATATCCTCCGTATGATGTACTTCTCGAATTCCCGCTCGTCTCTCATGTACTGGAAAGATCTTCCCTTTGACACTTTATAAAGAGGAGGCTGGGCTATGTAGAGATGCCCTTTTTCAATCAATTGGGGCATTTGTCGATAAAAAAAAGTCATCAAAAGAGTCCGTATATGAGATCCGTCCACATCGGCATCGGTCATGATGATGACCTTATGATAACGGAGTTTATCCAGACTAAAATCCGCCTGTTCGACGCCTGTTCCAAGCGCCGAAATGATGATACCGATCTCTTCGCTCTGCAGGATCTTATCAAATCTGGCTTTTTCCACATTGAGAATTTTGCCTTTCAGTGGCAGAATTGCCTGGTTACGGCGATCACGAGCCTGTTTGGCAGAGCCGCCGGCGGAATCTCCCTCCACGATAAATATTTCACTCTCAGCTGGATCCCTCTCCTGACAATCGGCCAGCTTCCCTGGAAGGGAAGTCGATTCAAGAACGCCTTTGCGCCGGGCCAGCTCTCGAGCCTTACGAGCAGCTTCACGGGCTCGGGCCGCATCAAGAATTTTTGTGATGACTTTTTTAGAAATAGAAGGATTTTCCTCAAAATAGATGGATAGCTGTTCGTTCACCATGGATTCGACGAGCCCTTTGATCTCGCTGTTTCCCAGCTTCGTTTTCGTTTGCCCCTCGAACTGAGGATTTGGCATCTTCAAACTTAAGACAGCACACAGTCCTTCTCTTGTATCGTCTCCTGACACGTTTTGTTTCAAATCTTTTATCAAATTATACGTGTTGGCATAATTGTTGATGGATCTTGTCAGCGCCGCTTTGAAGCCGATCAGATGTGTTCCCCCTTCAGTTGTGTTGATGTTGTTCACAAAGGTGAAGATGTTCTCTGAATAGCTCGTGTTGTATTGGAGGGCCATCTCCACGATCACATCATCCTTCTTGGATTCGATGGTAATGGGTTTGGGATTCAAGACACTCTTGTTCTGGTTGAGGTATTGTACGAATTCCTTAATTCCGCCTTTGTATTGAAAATTATGGCTCTTGTCGGACCGTTCGTCGATGATGCTGATTATCAGGCCTTTATTCAGATAGGAAAGCTCCCTCAATCGCTGACTCAGGATATCGAAATTGAAATCTGAGGAACTAAAAATCTCGGTATCGGGTTTGAATGTGACTTTGGTTCCTGTGCTTTTTGTTTTCCCGATCTTTTTTAGCTTGTCTATGGGTTTTCCTCTCGAATAACTTTGCGTGTAAACTCCGCCTTCCCGCTTAATCTCCAAATCGAGTTTTTCAGCTAGCGCATTGACGACAGAGACTCCCACCCCATGTAGGCCCCCAGAAACCTGGTAGGTCTTTGAATCGAACTTGCCGCCAGCATGAAGGGTTGTCATAACGACTTCTGCGGCAGGTTTTTTCTCTTTTTTGTGCATCTCGACCGGAATGCCCCGTCCATCATCGACGACCGTTACGCTGCAATCCACATGGATGATGACTTCGATCTTGCTGCAATACCCTGCGACCGCTTCATCGATACTGTTGTCCACGACTTCGTAGACCAAATGATGAAGCCCATCAGGACCAGTGCTGCCAATGTACATGGCTGGACGCTTGCGAACAGCTTCCAACCCCTTCAAAACTTTAATGCTTTCTGCGGTATAAGTTTTTTGTTTCATGTTCTCTCAATTTTGGGAAAATAAGGGTTATACAGGGAGGGAATTTTGCATAACCCAATGGGCATTTTTGGCATAGTTAATTGTACCTCAAATTCATGATTTAGTAAAGGAAAAATTCCCTTTTCAACTGGGATAAATCGACCTTTTTTCCCTTTATTTTCGCCCTAAATACAAAAGCACTTTAAAGCATGCATAATGATGACGATATAATCTCCATATTCCTCTCATATTTTCCCTGGATTATTTATAAAAAATG
>CAZIDF010000013.1:80741-96319 GCA_964538085.1 uncultured Eubacteriales bacterium
ATTTATAAAAAATGAACTTTTGCCTTTTTTCGATATCAGGAATTTGTTTATACTAAAGAAGAGGTTAAAATGCCGGCGAATCTTCCTCCTCAATATTTCGAAAAAGAAAAGGAACTAAAAAAAGCGAAAACTCCCCAGGAGAGAATAGCTATCCTCGAGGAGCTGCTGTCTATCGTTCCCAAACACAAGGGGACAGAAAAACTTCAAGCTCTATTGAAGACAAAAATTGCCAAGCTCAGAATCCAAAGTCAAAAGAGCCCTGCAGGCGCAAGGCACTCCGCCACTTTCCAGGTCGAAAAATCAGGCGCCGGACAGGTGATCTTCATCGGAGGTCCGAACGCCGGAAAATCCTCTATAATCAAGGCGCTGACCAATGCCAATCCGGACATCGGAGACTATCCATTCACCACACGTCTTCCGTCTCCAGCGATGATGCCGTACGAGAACATCCAGATCCAGCTTGTGGATATGCCTCCGATCACCCAAGATTACTTCGAGTTCTGGCAAGCAGAACTGATAAAAGGAGCTGATGCGGTTTTGTTCATTATCGATTTATCCCTATCAGATCCAGCTGAAGATTTTCTGATCATAATGGCCAAACTCGAGGAAAAAAGGATCGAACTTTTTCCCCAAGAACACCCCATTCCTCAAGAAAAACTTCAATTGATGAAAAAAACCATGATCATCGCCAATAAATGCGATCATTCCCGAGCAGAAGAAAATCTAGAGGAGATAAAAGGCTTCCTCGATCCAGGATTCACACCCATTCCTGTCTCTATCTATCAGATTATTACGCTGGAGAATATCAAAAAAAAGATATACAACATTCTCGATGTCATACGCGTATACAGCAAGATCCCAGGAAAAAAAGTCGATCACAACGATCCCTTTGTTTTCAAAAAGGGTAGTTCATTGATGGACATGGCGAAAGCTGTCCACAAGGATTTTGCCCAGAAACTGAAATACGCAAGAATTTGGGGTACGGACAAATACCAAGGACAGAAGGTCAACCGCAGCTACATACTGGAGGATGATGACATCATCGAGCTCCACATCTAAATCAAGCTTTACTGATTCCGCATTACCCTTTATAATACAACATTGCATAATATCGGGGCGTAGCGCAGTCTGGCCAGCGCACAGCGTTCGGGACGCTGGGGTCATGGGTTCGAATCCCATCGCCCCGACCATTCTAAAAACTACCCTTTTATTCTCAGAAAAAATAAAATTCGATAAAAAATTCCATCCAGGGGTTTAAGTCAATTAAAGTCAATTAATATATATTAAAGTAAATTTCTTATTTTGTATTTCGTCGATCCAAGACCGATCTTCTCGCCATGTTCAAGCTGTACGGACCAATCGACATCGATAGCTTCCCGCAAAACATCTTTGCTGTTCGCCTCCATCAGAAGGTCAACAGAGGCTTTATCCACCGCCACCGGATCGAGGGAAGCGAGGATTCCTAAATCATCAGCGATCAGTTTGCCATTTTTCGACATGCAATCGCAATCTTTGGTGATCTTGACGAGGTAGTTTATGAAACCAGCTCTATTTTTCAAACACTTCAGGACTGCAAAGGCATATTCGGCCATTTTTTCTTGAACACGCAATGTATCCCCATCCCAACGCATCTTGATAGCTCCAACATTGCACACCACGAGGCATTCTCCACATCCGATGCATTTTTCGTCGATGATTCGAGCGCTTCCCTCTGCCTGTTCTATGGCATCAACTGGGCAATATTCCATACAGACCGAACAGTTCGTGCAAACTTTGGCTTTTACCCAAGGATGAACATCGGAATGCTGTTCGAGCTTTCCTGCACGTGAAGCACATCCCATCCCCAAGTTTTTAATGGCTGCACCGAAACCGGACAGGATATGGCCAGTAAAATGGCTTAAGCACAAAAGCATATCAGTATGAAAAAAAGTGCTGGCGATTTTTGCCGACTTGATGTGTGTGAGATTCACTTCCACCTCGCCACTATCCCTGCCGATAAGGCCATCTGCGATGATGACGGGGATCCCGAGAGTATCCAAAGAAAATCCATGCTGTGCAGCCAACTGGATATGCTCTACAGAATCTGATCTTTTGCCGAGATACAGAGTATTCGTATCGGTCAGGAATACCTTGGCTTTCCTCTTTTTAATCTGTTCTATCAAATATATCAACCATGGAGGTTTGATGTACCCGGTGTTCCCCTTCTCTCCGAAATGGATTTTAATCCCCACGAAGGAATCTTGATCGATGACATTATTTAATCCAAGAGCCCCATACATCCTTCTGGTTTTATCAGCCAGGATTTCATGGCCATCTTTCTCCGATGCAGGCAAAAAAAACACTTCGCTAGGCATTTTTTAACCTTCGCCTTTTTTGTGTCGAATCTTCTGAAAATCAGATTCTGTTGTTCGGATATTGGATTTCGATTCCCACGTATATCCGATGGAAGCAAGAGCTCTTCTCAAAGCATCGAGTGCAAAATAAACTTGGGAAAAGGTGAGGTTTCCCATATGCCCCATACGAAATACTTTTCCCGCCAAATGGCCAATTCCTCCTGCTACGATAACTCCGTTTTCTGCAAACGTTTTGCGAAAAATCCCATCCTCGATCCCCTCCGGGTAACGCACGACACTCAGAGTATCCGCAAGATATCGATCTTCCGGAACGAAGAAGAAGCCCAAATCGAGCAATTCCTTTCGGATGATTTGGGCCATACGGCGGTGACGACCGAATCTGTTTTCCATCCCTTCCTCAAGTATGATCTTTGTGCTCTCATTGAAAGCTCTGACCTCATTTACACAAGGAGTGGAAAAATATTTAGATGGATCCTTCATGACCGGCAGCCAATTGAGAAGGTCCGCATAATAAGCCGGAATGGCCTTCAAACTCTTTCTTTTGTTCATAACTCTTTCAGAAACAACCAGTACGGCTAAACCTGGAGGAACACCAAAACACTTTTGGGCCGCCGTCAAAACAATATCAATCCCCCAATCATCCATGCGTTCCTCGATCCCCCCCGTGGCGCACACGCCATCCACGATAAAAAACGACTCGCACTTGTTGATGATTAGGGCATACTCATCAATAGGGGCACAAATTCCTGTGGCTGTATCCACATGAGTGGCCACAACTGCCGTATAGTTTTTTTGGGAAATCCGGTCCCTGAGCACCTCGGGCTCGACAGCCTTCCCCTCCTCGCTCTGAAGAAGATCGCTGTCCAGTCCAAAGCTTTGGGCGATTTTATTCATTCTCTGACCAAAAAATCCTTGGGAAAGAATCAATACCCTCTCCCCTTCGGCAACCGAGTTCAACAAGGCCATTTCCATGGCCAACGTCCCCGCTCCCGCAACGATAAACGGTTCCCCTTTCTGGCAAAAAACGATGTTTTTCAAATTTTCCAGGGCTTCTTTTAATTCAGAAACATGAACGGAGCTTACATGAGAGACGGTGGGCTGGGAAAGTGCATTCAGGATCCGCGGATGGATGGGGGTGGGGCCTGGGATAAGAAGCAATTTTTCTTGGTTCATTGGATCTCGCTTTCAAAAAGATACTCCCTCATTTTTATCGATATTCCGCGATAAATCAAGAGCCTCCAAAGAGGATTTTTGCAATTTTTTGTTCCAGTTCTTCGACCGTATGGACCATTTCTGCCTCAGAAAATAAATCCAGATCCTTCCCATGGCCCAGAATAAAAACGATTCCAATCCCGGCCTCTTTTGCTGCTTTCACATCGAAATGGGAGTCCCCGACAACACAACAATGCTTTTTCTCGATGCCTAGTTTCTCGAGAACAAACAAAAAAGGAGCTCCCGATGGTTTCCACAAACCCTCTTCTCGGGAAAGCACAAAATCGAAATTCAACCCGAATTTGTCGAGGAGATAGTCGACATTTTTACGAGAGTTATTCGTAACAAGAGCTTTTTTGATATTCTTCTCCTCTAAAAAGGCCAAGAAACTTTCCATCCCCTCCTTCAGAGTGGCCTGAGCTGTCGCCTCCTCTTCATACTTTTCCAGTATAGCCCACTTCCTGGATCTTTCCGGTTCCTCGAGGTTTTGGATATAGGTTAATATGGGTTTCCCCTGAGTCTGCAATTTCTGCTTGATCATTTTCCAATCGTAAGCGACATCCACGACCGTCCCATCCATATCGAAAATAACACATTCGATCAATTTCATGGAAACTTCATTTCCCCATCATCTAAAATCGAACCGATCTCGAATAAAGGCTCTCCCTTGTTGGCGGGAGGCGTGTGGATGATATACAAGACTATTCCTGAGAATGGAGCGCGAAGCTCTTGGACCACATTCCCCAAGTAGTCTGTTAAATATCCCATGATCTCTCCTTTTTTGGCAAAATATCCCATCTCTGTTTGGGGATAAAAAAGACCATCTGCATCCGAATAGACGACCTCATATTTGTCGATCCATATGGGATTTCGAATCATATCCGGCGCGCCTTTTATCATCTTCAAAAGCCGCATAACACTCAAGACGCCTCGGGTGTTGCGCACGATGGATTCTTCATCTGTTTTCCCCAAATACCCCGATTCGGTAGTGATGGCAGGTTTTTCAGAAAGCACGGCCGTGTTCCCGAGATATTTTGAGTCGGAAAGATCTTTTGTTCGGGACTGGTCGATAATGATGTATTTGATTCCAAAAGCCAACGCCATTTTTTTGGAGATATCATCAAAATTTTTGTCTCCAGATATCATCCAGTACGTGTATGGGATCAATGCTTCGTTCCCATCTCCACAGTGCATATCGATCAAATAATCGCACCGATCCACGACCTCCTTTTTAAGGACATAGGCCACCCTTTGGCTTATCGTGCCCTTTAGGTCACCTGGAAACACCCTGTTTAAATTCTTCCAGTCATGGGGATTGTAATATATGGTCCTTTTCTGGAATGACTGCAGACTAGCTATATGGACCAAGATAAGCGTACCTGATAGTGTTGCCGGATCGATGTTTTTCTTCAGACGGTAAAGAGCCAAAATCGGCGGATATTCATATCCATGGACTCCTGCAACCAAGGCAAGAACCTCGCCCGGCATAGAACCATTGATAACTGTTATGGGGATGCGGGTTTCGATACCGCTTTCCTCCGGGACAGGGAGATATCCTGATCTTATTTCCCCAGCTTGGATAGTCATATCGCCGATGAGAAACCGTCCATTCATCTCCTGGCTCAAAGAGAAGGAATGGAGCACACCAATCGCAATAAGAATGAATAGAAGTCTTGTTAGATTGGATAGTCGCATCGATATACCTCCTTTATTTGTGCATCGATTCTCCCCGTATTCTACCTGTTTCATCTATCTTCCACAAATATAACCAGCATTAGGTCATCAATCAGGCAATTGATTAAAGGTTTTCGATTTGATATAATTTTTTTATAAAATTTCATTATTTATAAAGAGGGAGAAAACTTCATGGGAAGATACGTTGTCATCATCGGAGGATTGATCGCTCTGTCTGGAGGAGCCTATCTGGCCATTTTCGTGTGGTGGCGAGAATTTTACGAACTTGTGTTCGGATCCATTCCCCCCTTGCTTTTTCTCGGGGGCCTCGTAGCGCTCATTGCAGGGATCAGCAGCATAAAGGATAAAAAGAGAATAGAGAGACTAGAGGAAGAGCTACCTGAAACACAGATAAATGAATAATACGAGTTTGCTCATACCTCCTATCATCTAAGCTTTCTGTCTTTAATCAGGAGATACTCCAAAAACACTTGACACGCTCGATGTATTTGTGTTATATGTAATTTGATTACAAATTACAGGAGCCAAGATTATGACAGACAATGAAACAAAAAAAACGACAAAAGAAGGGAAAAAACAAGGCACATTTGAAGATTTCGGGAATCAAGTAGAAAAATTCGCAGTAAGGACGGCAGATTCAATCAAAAAAGTGATCGACAAGGCTCTCGCATCGAGAAACACAGTTCTAACGATCCGCGTGAACGATGAAAGCAACAAAAAGCTCAACATGCTCGTAGAGGCCGGCCTATTCAAGAGCCGCTCTGAAAGTGCGGCATTCCTGATCCAAGAAGGCATCAAAAACCAAGAACCTCTCTTTTCAAAGATTATTGACAAACTCACAAAAATGGAAAAAATTCGAGACGAGCTCAAGGTTATCGTTTCAAAAGAAGTCGGAGTCAAGCCCACAGAGGAACCAAAAAAGAAAAAGGCCACACCGTCCACCAAGAAGAGCAAATAGCCCGGTTTACGCCGTTTTTTGAATATGATATCATTTTTAAGTGACATCCTTAATCATTGCTGCGCTGACGATTCTTTCGCTGAACCTTCCCTCAACCACACAAAACATCGAAAAAGCTTTTCTTCAGAATAATTCAAACCTGTTGTTTGAACTGTTTTCCGTTCAAACGCCCATTAATATTTCCCTTCCTGAGCCGATCTTTTTCTCTGATCAGCTTTCCAACGAGCAGGCCTACTTTGTCTTTAAAAATATTTTTTCCTCTTACTCCACCTTCGAATTTTATTCAGAGCAGAAACCCAGATCCTCCGAAAACAACAATCATATCTTCCAAGCCAGATGGTCTTTTAGAGATAAGGACAATAACGATCAATACCTTTTTTATATCTTTTTTTATCTGATGAAGGAAACAACTTCAGATAACACTTCATCGAAAACCGGCTGGAGAATCACAGAAATCAAGGCAAAGAAAATTTGAGAAAAAGATTTTTTTACGCCTTCGCATTGGGCACAGTCCTTTCTATTCTGATATACTTGCTATCCTTTTTTCTCCCCTCCCTTCTAACATCTCAACATTATGACAGAAGTCTCAATCAGCTGAAAAACACAGCGGAATCGATTAAAAAGGATTTTACGCGAGTTTTGGAAAAACTCGATGAAATGAAAAACAGAGTTTTAAAATCCCCTTTTCCTAACACGAATGAAGATTTGTTTTCCCTATTTAAGCAACTTGGCCTGAACTCAGAAAGAGAAGGTATCAGCTACTGCGATGAGCTAGGGTATCCCATCCTCTGGATGGGGAACGTCATCGATCTGAATAGCATCGACCGCCGCAATGGAATAGGATTTTCCTTCCAACAAGAAGAGTCCTCCTTTCTCCTCAGGAACAAGGCATCTGTCTATCTCGTTCTGGTCAAACAAATTCCCAATAGAGAATACATCGTTTTATATCAGCTGGTCGCCTTCTTGCCGCAATTTAAAACGCCCTATCTCAAAGAATACCATTTCTTAAACGCAACGCTGCTGCAAAACAGCAACATCGAATATTATGATTTCCGTGATGATGTATCTGGACTTGAGAGGATATTCTCCAGACATAAGGATGAATATGTAGGAGAACCTGGCCTCCAGGGCGAAGTCCAAACCATCATATTTCCTTTAAGGAACGAAAACAAAAAGATTATTGCCACCGTTAACCTTAGCTCTCTATCTCGATCATCAATGATGGCCGATATGCGGGAGCGGATACTTCTCCTATCTTACATACTTCTCGGGATTTCCCTAATTTTATTGCTCATTCATCTTGTTAAATCTCCTCATTTCATCAAGGAACGGAAACCTCTTCACGGCCTGTTGATCATCTTAACGCTGGGAGGGTTGAGGCTGATATTTTTCCCTATTGGAAAATTGGAAAAAATCCAGAGCCTCCCGGTTTTTTCCCCCTCTTCAGCAAGCTTCCTCTCGATCGGAAATTTTACACAATCTCCAGCAGATATCTTTATGACCGCCCTTTTTCTTTTTTTGATCATCGGGTGTTTTCTCCTTTTGGCCCAAAAATATCTTTATTCAGAAAAGCTCAACAAAACACCGCTTTTTGCATTCGCTTCTAACATTATTTCGGTGTCTCTCTCCCTTGTTGTCCTGGACCTATTCAGGGGGTACATGGCGCGGGTCGTTCTTCACTCTAATCTTGACCTTCTCGGCTTTTCCTTCAATCTGTCTTTTTTTCTAGTCCATCTCAGCATTTTCCTATTTTTCCTCATCTTTTTATTGGTCAGCTTCAGCATGTTCCGGTTTGCCTTGAGCTTTTATCCGAATTTTTTCCTCACTTTATCTCTGCTCAGCGGCGGTTTTATAATTTTTATCTTTCTTCTCAAAAACAAAATCCATCCTTTGTTTTTCTTGATCCAGGGGACCATTCTTTTACTCGTTTTATTGTTCGCCTGTGTTCCATCTTTACTCAAGAAAAAAGAAATCCTGTTCTCTGCCTTTTTTCTGGCCATTTTCCTTGTGTATCCGACTATCAATCAGACATTCTCCAATAAAAGCAGGTCTATTACTCAGAATTTCCTCCAAAACATCATAAGATCCCAAGAAACATGGGGGACTTATCTCATCGAAAACTCGATACCGGAGATCGAAAAAAGAGCTGAGCCTATCCGTGATATTTTTCAAAATCCTGAACCCAATGATCTGGCCCAGACCCTTTGGGAAGAAACTTTGATCGCGAAATTCAATTGGTATTCGAGCTTTGAGCTACTCAGCCCTGAAGGAGTTATTCTGTCTCGTTTTTCTCTCAATGTTCCGGAACTTTTTCAGATTGAGTTCGATTTGCCGGAAAGCAGAGACTGGAGCATTTCCCGACACAGTCTTTTGTTCATGGGAATCGATAAAGACTTCCTCATCGGCTACAAAGACTGGTTCAACGAAGAAGAGTACATCGGAAGGATGATTATTTATCTATCGGTGGACTACGATATGCTCCCTTTTCTATACTCTGCCAATCCCTATTTCGAACTTTTGAGAATCACATCGATTCCATCCCTCAATCAACATAATCTTGGATTCGCGATTTTCGATCTCAACGGGGAATTGATCTTCAACCCGAATAACATTTCAACAGGAATTCCCCTGGCGACACTCCGGGAAATCCGCTCTTCATCGGAGGCTCTCTGGGTATCTTTTATGGACAAAAAGAAAAAATTCGACAGCTTGTACTTTTTGCACAACAACAAGATCTATTCCCTTTTTCTGCCTAAAAAAAACATGCTCGACTTTTCGGTAGGTTTTCTGAAGATATTTTTTCTATACTTTCTCTTTTTCATGACCTTCCTGTTCGTTCTTTCGGTCACTTCCAGTAAACGAAATATCAAAAATCCGCTCTGGTCGTTTTCTAACCGTGTTTATTTTTCTTTCATCGCCATCGCTCTCATTCCTCTCCTCCTCTTTACCTATTCGACCAGAAATTTTGTCAGGCAGATGTTCACTCAACAAATAACAGAAAAAGCCGAGATCCACGCTACCTTTGCACGAAGGGTTGTAGAAGAATACTTTCTTCTCCAGCAAGAAGAGCAATTATCTCTAACTCTTCCTCCGGATAATGTGATGCTCGTGATCAGTTCCACTATCTCGAATGACGTGAATCTATATCAAGATGGTGTCCTCATTTCATCCAGCCGGCGGGAATTCTTCGACTTTGGGATTCTCCCCGAAATGATCGACGGAGAAGTCTACTACAAAATTCTTTACGAAAATAATCCCTTTTACTCACAAAGCCAAAAAATCGGGGATTATTTTTTCCACACACTCACCATTCCTTATCCATTTCAAAGCTCCCTGTTGCTCATCTCTCTCCCCTTTCCTCTTGAACAACAGGAAATTTCAAAAGCGACCAGAGAACTCCTCGAGTTTTTCTTTTTTATCTCTTCCTTTTTTATCTTTATCGTTCTCCTCTTCGCCAGAGGAATAGGCAGCATGATCGTGACACCGATCAGGAAACTCCTTGCTGGGACGAGAGAAGTCGGCTTGGGTAACCTTGAAATATCCATCCCCCATAAACATGAAGATGAAATGAAGACACTTATCGATGGCTTCAACTCGATGGTGGAAAGCTTGAAAGAACATCAGTTGGAAATGGCGGAAATGAGCAAAAAAGTCGCTTGGGCAGAAATGGCCCGCAAAGTGGCTCATGAAATAAAAAATCCCCTCACACCGATTCAGCTCTCTGCCGAACATTTATTGAGAGTTTACAACGATAAAAAGGAAAACTTTGAAGAGACTCTCAATGAATCGACTTCTTACATTATTAAGGAAGTCGATAATTTGAGAAGAATCGCAAAAGAATTCATGGAAATTTCAAAAGAATCGGCTCTCCAAAAAGAACCTTTCGATCTAAAGGAGGTTATTCAGGATACGATCTCTCCGTACAAAAAAGCATTCGCAGAACGCATCACCCTGGTCGAAACCTATGAGGGAGAGGATTTTATCTATAACGGGGACAAAGCCAAAACTCAAATCGCTCTCCGTAACATTTTCACCAATGCTGTCGAGGCCATCGGAAAACAGGGGAAGATTCAAATAAAACTGTCGGGTAATAAATCAGGCTTCACAGTCGAAATCACCGATTCTGGCCTAGGAATGGACCAAGAGACGCTCGGCCGGATTTTCGAGCCATATTTCTCAACAAAAGAAGTTGGAACAGGATTGGGGCTTTCTATTGCGAAAAAGATCATCGAAGACCATAAAGGCAAAATCGAAGCTTTCAGCGGAAAAAACAAAGGAACAAAAATCACCATCTTTCTGCCCGCTGAAAACTTGTGACCCCCAATCACTCTAAAAAAGAGAGGTTGAACCGACTAAATAACTAGATATTTTTTTTTATTTATGGAAGAATAATTTGAAAATGAGAAAATTAAGGATAAATCTTATTTTGTGGCTTGCCGTTTTGTCGGTGGTAACTTCTCCTTTGGCAGGGGAAAAAATTAGCTTCAAAATCAGCTACAATACTGCATCGATAAACAAAGGGGACCTGAACACTTGGATCGATTCCTACAACACTTTCTGGAACGACTGGAAAGCATACAGTAATGGACAGTTGGAAGGGCAGTTCAATACCCTCAAATATGGGCCTAAATACGAGGTGGAGCTGAGGATCCCTCTTTTTGCCGGAATCGCATTTAATCTCAGCGGAAGCCATTATAGCCAAACCGGAGAAGGGACCGTTTCCTTTGTTCATGGTATACTGTTCCAAACAGAGAACAATTTTAGGAGGAACGAGATCCGGGGCATTCCTATCAAAATCGGTTTATCCTATTCTCTCGCTCTTCCTTTTTCAGAAAAATTCTATCTTTTTGCCGGTGTTGGCAGGCACATCACATTCTTCAAATATAAATTTATTGGAGATTATGAGTTAATAATCGGGGAATCCAAGAGTTATTCCCTAAAAAGAGATTATACGTATAATTCTGAAGCGCTCGGTTTTTATGCGACATTCGGCGTAGAGTATGATCTGATCAAGCACATCGCCATCGTGGTCGAAGCGGAAAAAGTGTGGTCCAAAGCAGACGGATTCAAGGGCTCATACCATTCGGATTTTTTTGATCCTTTTGAAAACTCCCACACTGTAGAGGAAGGAAAAGCATCTCTGTATTTTTATGAATACAAGCCTTATTGGAACGACACATATTATTACTCCCTTGAGGGATATAAAATTAAGCCTAAGGATCCAGAAGATTATCCAATAGGAATCGAGGATATCAAGAACATCCGTCAGGGAGAATTCGATCTAAACACATTCTCTTTTAAAATAGGGATCAGGTTCAAATTCTAATAAACGCAGTCAAAATGTCAAAGATATTAGTCGCCTATACCAGTTGGACAGGGAATACAGAAAAAGTGGCTAGAGCCATCTTCGAAGCCCTGGAAGGGGACAAAACGATAAGGACATTGGACGGAGTTCAGTTCCTCGATGAATACGATCTCATTTTTATCGGTTTTCCGGTCCATTCCCACAGCGTCCCGTTTAAAATAGAGGAATTCATAAAAAAAATACCTGCCGGAAAAAAAATTGCTCTGTTCTCCACACACGGCTCTCTCACAGGAAGTCGGCTCTCTCGTGAAGCGCTGGAACATGCGTCAATCCTGGCCTCCAGTTCCAAGGTACTGGGAACGTTTACATGCCGGGGGAAGGTTTCCCTCCAAGCCATGGAAGTGTTGAGCAAATCCCCTGAACACAAGGTTTGGGTGGATATGGCCACTTCGGCCCAGACTCATCCGGATGAAAGCGACCTGGAGGATGCCAGAACTTTTGCCAAATGGATCATGACTTTGAACCTCCAGGGTTGATTGACTTCAATCTCTCGATAATCTGATCTGCGATCGTGTAGGGGTCCACTTCTCGCCGGTAGATTTTGCCGATGAATTCTTCAAACTCAGAGTCCACGATATTATAGGTCACCGCTTTGTATAATTTATCACTTATGATGTCTTTCAACATCCATGAGATCAATCTCTTCTTCCTCAAAGTTTGCATGTCGTGATCTCTGGACGAGAGGACTTTTTCCATTTCTTCCAATAGAGCTGAAATTCCCGTTCCTTCAGTTGCAACTGTTTTTACCACTGAAGGAGTCGGTCCGTCCTTGAATCCCAAGTCCAGCATTGCCCGCAACTGTTTTTCTGTTTTTGCGGCTTCGGGAGAATCTGCTTTGTTGAGGACAAAAATATCAGCGATCTCCATTAAACCGGCTTTGAATGCCTGTATCTCATCTCCGGCTCCGGGTATCATGACAACGAGAATCAGGTCGGCAAATTTGACCACTTCCACCTCATCCTGTCCCACTCCTACCGTTTCCACAAGAATTACATCTTTGCCAGCAGCTTCCAGGACAGCGATTGCTTCACCTGAGGCTTTGGCCAATCCCCCCAAATGGCCCCGGGTTGCCATGCTCCTAATGAAAATTCCCGGGTCTGTGCTGTGTCTCATCATCCTGATTCTGTCTCCCAGGATAGCGCCTCCTGTAAAAGGACTGGATGGGTCCACGGCGATGATCCCCATCTCTTTATTCTCTTTTCTCATGAATCCAATCATCTTGTCGACCAAGGTGCTCTTACCTGAACCCGGTGAGCCTGTTATGCCGATGATGGTGGATTTTCCTGTGTGAGGGAATAATTCCTTCAGAAGGTTTTGGGCCTCTCCGCTGCCGTTTTCTACCATGGAAATCCCTCTGGCAATAGCTCTAGGATTCCCATCGAGAATTTCTTGCGCTAAACTCATTTTTTTTTCAAGCAGAATTCTTCACGCTAATATTCGGAGAGAACTTTTTGAGCTATTATCCACCTTTGGACTTCCGAAGTTCCTTCGCCGATGGTAGCCAGCTTTGAATCCCTGTAAAATTTTTCAACCGGATAGTCCTTGGTGAATCCATAACCTCCATGAATTTGGACAGCCATCGAAGAGGACTTCACCGCCAATTCACTAGCGAAAAGCTTCGCCATGGCGGATTCCTTGGGGATCTTCTTTCCTTGATCCTCAAGAAAGGCGGCCCGATATGTAAGAAGACGGGCAGCATCTAACTCTGTGAATCCATCGGCAAGCATCCACTGGATAGCTTGGAAGTCGGCGATGGGTCGGTCGAATTGAACCCTTTCTTTTGCATATTTCAGTGCCGACTCCAAAGCCCCTGCTGCAATGCCCAATGAGAATCCAGCTATGCTCACACGGCCTCCATCCAGTACGGCCATTGCCTGGCGGTACCCTTTTCCCTCTTCACCTATGAGGTTCTCAGCGGGCACCTTGACATCTTCGAATATGAGCTCAGCCGTATCGGCCGATCGTATTCCCAGTTTATCTTCCTTTTTACCCACTTGAAATCCATCCATCCCTTTTTCCAAGATAAATGCTGATATTCCATTTCTTTTGTCCTCAGCATCGGTGACGGCCATAACCACATGAATTTCTGCTAGCGATCCGTTGGTGATGAAAAGTTTGGTACCGTTGAGGATCCAATGATCATCCTGTTTTACCGCTTTAGTCTTCATGGCTGCAGCATCCGATCCAGCCCCAGCCTCGGTCAGTCCCCAAGCTCCCAGAGTCTCTCCGCTAGCCAACCGGGTTAAATATTTCCTTTTTTGTTCTTCAGAAGCAAACAGATTGAGATGATTGGAACAGAGGGAGTTATGGGCAGCGACGACCAATCCAACAGAAGGATCGACCTTGGAGATTTCTTCAAGAATGATAACGTAATCACAGTTCGTGTAGCCCGCGCCCGAATATTCATTCGGGATGACAATCCCCAACAAACCCATTTTCCCCAGTTTTTGTGTTAAAACTTCAGGCCACTTCCCTGACTTATCACTTTCTTTTATCAGGGGCTGTATCTCTTTCTCGGCAAACTTTTTGACTGAATCCTTCAATATCTCTTGCTCTTCTGTCAGCAAAAAATCCATTCTTTCTCCTTGTTTTTCGATCCCGTATTTTTTCCCCTTCATATTACTTTCCAGGTTGACATTTATCAAGAAGAAATTGACTTAGATGAACAAATCATCTACTGTAAAATTATGTACCCAGGTTTTTTAAGACTCATTTTGTATGCGCTTTTTGCCTATATCGTTTATACCGTTATTCGGGCTTTTCAGAAACTTGGCCGAAAAAGCCATTCTCCTCACCAAGCCAAAAAGAACGCCGGTAAGATGGTAAAGGACGAAGTATGCAGCACCTATCTTCCCCAAGAAGATGCAATCAAAGAGATCAGAGAGGGAAAAGAATTTTTTTTCTGTTCGAAGGAATGCCGACAAAAATTCCTGGAATCCAAAAAATAGCCTATCTGGATATTTTCCACATGAACATTAATGCCTGGATTATTTACATGTCGAGATTGCTGCAGCGGCAAAGAAGTGACCTGTGAAGCGTGGTTAGGTTGGGACGGGAGTGAACTACCGCGAACAGGTTGCAATGAAGCTGATGTAGTGAGACCGGCGTGCCCGCAGGGTAAAAGCTGCTGAAAAAGGGATGGCATAATTTGAATAGTTTGTGTTTGTGAAAAAGAAGTTTCAGCAGATTTTATAAATAATTCAGAGAATTAGGGGCTAAGGCTCCAAGCGTCTATTGTCACCGAATCCTCGAGAACGATTTGTTCATGCTCATGATTTGGAGGGATGATACAAGATTCTCCTTGTTTCAATATAGTGCTTATCTCTTCCTCCGCTGTTTTCGTAATGATCTTTTGCTCGCCCTTCAGAACAGTGGTGACTTGCTCATAGGAGTGGGAATGAGGAGGCACGCGGGATCCCTTTTTGTATTCGAACTTTGCCATCAAAACATCCTTGCCGCATGCAAGAGTGTGCCGGACCACACCTTCGAAAACTTCGACCACGTGCTGATCTTTTTCTTGAATTTTGATCATACCGCCTCCTATTAAGGCCTGATTCAATCCTCTCTGATCATCAGGTTCGTGTCGTATATTTAGTCAGACGAGCTTGCCCGTGTGTGTAATTAGATTATCCGAAAATCAAAAAATTCTCCCTTATGGTCTTCCCATTCTGTTAGAACGTGTTCCACTCGGGATAACGGGGGCCCTTTTTTCAATTCTTTCACTAGGCTTTCTATCCTATCTTTCTCCCCTTCGACCACAACTTCCACACGTCCATCGGGCAAGTTCCTCACCCAGCCCGATAGACTCAAAGAGAAAGCCCATCTTCGGGTGTTATCCCGGTAGAAAACTCCTTGCACTTTACCTGAAATCCATATATGCGCTCTTGTTTTCATAGGAATCCCTGTCTATTTATAACACAATCTCTCTGATCTAGGTCAAGCCTTTTTGTGGGGTCGAGCATCGACTTTTGGAAGAATCCTTATTTCCGTGATA
>CAZIDF010000014.1:0-93211 GCA_964538085.1 uncultured Eubacteriales bacterium
GAACAAAATGGACCGCAGAAAATTTCTCAAGGCTTCCACCATAGGAGTATTTGGGTATGGCCTATTGGCCACCGCTGGTTTGTCACTGCCAATAAAGAATAAATGGACCAAAAAGAGATTTTTCAGTGGCAACTCCGAAATAAAAATCCAAGATTACCGCATCCTGGGACGGACCGGTTTCAAGGTGTCGGACCTTGGCATCGGCTACGTGAACGACGAGGGAGTGATGGCCTCAATGATCGATGCAGGCATGAACTACGTCGATACTGGGGAAAGCTATCCAGGAGCTCACCAATTGATCGGCAAAGTGATAAAAGGAAGGGACCGTAAGTCGATTTTTATCACCTCCAAGATGTTGATGGAAGGAGAAACATCCAAGGAGGCGTTGATCAAGCGAACAGAAAAAAGCCTCGAGGACCTCGGCACAGATTACATCGACTGCATGATGCTCCACTGCCCGGAAACGGTTGAAGAGCTGAAGCATGAAGGATACCACGCGGCCATGCAGGAACTCAAAGCCAATGGCCGCATTCATTACACAGGAGTATCCAACCACGGCTCATTTTGGTACAGGGATTCCAAGCAGAGCATGGATACGGTCCTTTTGGCCGCGGTCGAGGACGGCCGGTTCGATGTGTTTTTAATGGCCTATAACTTCCTCCAAATGGACCAGGCAGAAAAAGTGCTCGATGTCTGCCAGCAGAAAAATATCGGGACCACCTTGATGAAGACAACCCCCGTGGCCAAATACTACATCGTTAAATCTCGGGTCGATCAGCTCGAAAAAGAAGGAAAGGAGGTCCCAGACTTTTATAAAGATGGGCTTCAGCGATACAAACAAAAGGCAGACCTAGCCGAAATATTCATCACAAAGCATAATCTCAAAAATCCCGATGAAATCCGTGAGGCCGCCGTCAAATTCGTGCTCACGAACCCTCAAGTTAACACGGTCTGCTGTTCCCTCCAAACATACGAAGAGATGGAAAAGACATTACCCCTGTCAGGGAAAAAGTTGGCCTAATCTTTTATCCTTGTCGCTTCATAAACACCATCGGGCTGGAAAAGCTCCAGGGCTATGACCTGGCCTTTCTCATCTGTCTTGAATCTCAGGCTGATTATCTTGACTTGTTTCAGTATGAACTCATCCCCCACCTGGGGAACCAAATCCAACTCGTCCCCTCCGGGGATAAAAACGGTCAGGCTATTGCCCTTAAGGCTTACCGTCAGTGTCTGAGTTGCCAACTGGTACTTGCCCACGAACCGCTGGAGGTAATCCGGATCGAAAAGCTGAGCGTTCGGTTTTTTCTCGAACAGGATCTCATCCAGCGTGGGTTCGAAAGGAGCCTCCAGAGCAGCGACATTTCCATTGACATCCGTCCGGAAAGTCATTTTCATATCTTCGAACGTAGGATCATCTGCCCGTTTTCCGTTAAATGTCTCATAGTGCCAGTGTTCGAGGGGAGTCGTGATCCCGTTATAGGCGAAAAAGATCTCTCCCTTTTCTACAAAAACTTTTAAATTGCCGTATCCGGGATGAAAATAGTCGCCTTCATATTCTCCCATTTCATGTACCGGTTTTGTTCCGGGTTTCCGGCGGATCTGTTTTTTTTGGCTTGCTTCCTTCTGGACTTCATCACCCACGGTTTTTTCCTTGGCTGCTTCTCCAATCCAGTCTTTTGATTCAGCCCCCAGAACAAGGTCATAGGCTTGACGGATGAGCAGCTCCGTCAAAGCAGAACCATTTTTATTCACAAGAACCACGATCCCCACGCCATCCTGAGGCAGCATGCTGACCATTGCGGAAAATCCGTCGATGTTTCCGCCATGATGAACCCGGCTATGTCCCCTGTAGGAATCCACAAACCATCCCAATCCGTAGTCAGCAGGGGTCACTTCTGCAATAGCCGGTGTCCCCCCTGTAGGCATATGAGCCAAATGCATGTCTTGGATAGTCTGAGGACCGATGATCTGTTTTCCGTCGAATTTTCCTCCATTGAGATGAACCAATAGCCAGTGGCTCATTTCATTTACGCTAGAATTGATGGAACCGGCCGGCCCGATATTGGAGATATTGCGGAAGGGAATTTCCTCTATCTTCCCTTCTCTCTCTCTGTATGGAAGGGCATAATCCGCATCCTTCTGAGAATCTTCGACCGAAAAATTGGTTCTCTTCATCCCCAGAGGCTCGAAAACATGGGTTCGGATCGCATCCTCCCATTTTTTTCCTGTCAACACTTCCACAAGATAACCCGCGGTGAGGAACATCAGGTTGTTGTATTGAAACTTCTCTCGAAGATCGGCTGAGGGCTTGAGGTATGCCAGTCGCCTGACAAATTCTTCCCGGGTTGCCTCATAATTGTTATACCAGGAGAGATCATGCCGGGGAAGGCCGGATCGATGCGTGACAAGATCGCGGGGAGTCAGCCGTTCGCTGGCGAATGTATCATACAGTCGAAACCACGGAATGTAATTGCGCACCGGTTTTTCCCACTCCAGCTTGCCCTCGTCCACCAAAACCCCCATGGCAAACGTGGTGAAAGCCTTGGAAGCCGAACCGATGGCCAGAATAGTATCCGCTGTCATCGGAACCTTGTTTTCGACATCCCTAAAACCATATCCTTTGGCCAATATGACCTCGTCATCTTTGACGACAGCCACGGCAGCTCCGGGAACATTGAGTTCCTTGAGGCCCCTTTCGACGATCGCGCCAAATCCATCTAGAGCTTTTTTAGCTTTAATTTTTGGGCTTACTTCCCGGCTGAGGCTGAAGGCGAAGCTCTGCCCTCCTTGGGTAAAATCACCCGCAATTTTCGCCCCGTTTTCGCTGATGGTGCCTTTGAAGGTGGGCTCTCCTGGCACTCCGGCGATGGCAAAAGTCACCTCTTTATCGAGGACGCTAATATTGTTTAGCGGAAGATTTTTTGCATTTTGGGCAGGTATGGAAATTTGCCCCTCCCAAGTGCTATCCTGCTTTTGGCTGAAATCAATCAAAATTTCCAGCTTGGTCTCAGGGATGTCGATGGTTCCCTCCCAGTGCCCCACGACAGATGGAGTTTCTTGGGAGCGGAGAAAGACCGGAAATAAAAGAAAAACGAGGCAAGAGAAAATGAGAACATTGGTGGATTTTTTGGGCATTATATCCCTCCTCATATGTCAAAAATTGCGTATTCCCTTCTTTCTTAGAATCTTTTTGCGAAAGGAAAGAGATATATACCACAGCCACAATCTGGTTTCAATTCAAGAAGGGACTTCTTTGATGATCAAAAATTCTCCGGCTGTACTTTTATTCGTACTTCAAGGAGCCTGCCGGATCGGCCACAGCTGCCTTGACTGCTTGATAGATGACCGTCATCAAGGCGATGGCCAGAGCAGATAACCCAGAGATGATGAAGACATCGATCCCGATTTTTATCCGGTAGGGGTAGTCATTCAACCAGGACTGCATGGCATAAAAGGCAACTGGCCAAGCGACGATATTGGCGATCAACACCCACTTGGCAAATTCTCTGGTCAACAGGAAGACAACCTGGGCAACCGAAGCCCCAAGAACCTTCCGGATACCGATTTCCTTTGTTTTCAGTTGGGCCATGAAGGATGCCATCCCGAACAATCCCAAGCAAGAAATGACGATAGCCAGCAGCGTGAATACATTGACCAATCCGCTCAACCGCTCTTCAGATCGATACTGCTCATCGATCATATCATCCACAAAATGATATCCGGCCGGCAGATCCGCTATATGTGCCTTCCAGATCCTTTTTATGTCCTCTAGAGCTTCCGGAATGTGATTGGCTTTGAGTCTAGCGATCAAATAATCGTAGCGATCCCAATCCGTTTTCGACGTCAAATACAATATGCAGGGCTTGACTTCATGCCTCAATCCGAAATACTGATTTTTGTACACTCCGATGATCGTCCCGTCGGTACCAGTGAGCTCAAATCGCTTATCGACTGGATCTTGGAAGTCCCACTTCTTGATGGCCTCCTCGTTGATGAGATAGGCGCTGTTTAAATCCGAAGGGAATGCCCTGGAAAAATTCCTTCCCTCCACGATTTCCATTTTGTGGGTATCGATGTAATCGTAGTCGACCATCCGATAGTCCGTGTTCGTACCGAGATACTGCATATCCCCGGTAGCACCTTCCCAGTCTATGCGCCCGCCGTGATTAAGGACGCTAGTGGCCGTAACTCCGGCAATATTTGAGCTTTGGGCAAGGTCTGCTTTGAGGATTTCCCATTTTCCCTGGTATTTTTCCGGAATCGAAATTCTTACCAGGTTGTCTTTATCGAACCCTATGTCCGCATTCCGCATGTAGTCCAGTTGTTTATAAACGAGGAGGGCACATATTATCAGGCCGATGGACAGGACAAACTGGCTGATGACCAAACCCTGCCGGAATCTCGCCCCCGTTACAGAGACTTTCCTTTGACTTCCTTTATGGAGCAGGAGGTTCCCCTTCAATACATCCACCGGACGAAAAGAGGAGAGAACCAACGCTGGGTAGGACCCTGCCACGATACCGATAAATATCACCATCCCGGCAAGACCGATGATCAATCCACCATCCGCCAGATCGAGCCTCAACTGCTTTCCTGCAAGTTGATTGAACAAAGGCATGCACAACACGGTTAAAAAGATTGCGATGACGGCCGAAAGGACGGCGAAGAGTGTGGATTCCAAAAAGAACTGTTTGACAAGCTGCAACCTTTTCGATCCGACGACTTTTCTCATCCCGACTTCCTTGGCCCGCTTCACAGATCTGGCCGTGGAAAGATTCATGAAATTGACACACGCAATGAATATGATCAGCACAGCTACGACGATGAAAACATAAATGTAAGTGATCGGCCCGCCGCCTCCCAGCGCATGCAAATGCAAGTCCGTCAAAGGAAAAAGGGACGACTCCAGAGGATCGGTCGACCAAGGACGATTCGTGTTGAGCAGGCCGGCTATCTTGGGGTTGACCGTGGCCGGATCGCCCCCTTCTTTCAGCTGAACATAAGTTTCGCACGCAAACCAGTTCCAGATAAAATGCTGGTATTCGGTGATCTCTTTCATGGATAGAAAAGGCCGGATATAATCGACCTGGATATCGGAATTCTTAGGGATATCCTCCAAAATTCCTGTCACTTCGACCAGATCCCCTTCGATTTCCATCATCTGGCCCAAAGGGTCTATTCCGGTAAAAAGCTTTTCGGCTGCCGACTCGGTCAAGACAATGCTATTCACATTTTCGAATGAAGAATCCGCATCGCCTTTAAGAAAAGGGAAGGTAAAAACAGCAAAAACATCTGGATCGGCATAGACCCCTTGCCAATCAGGGAAAATTTTATCCCTGTACCGGGCAGTAATATCCCCCCGGAATTGGAACCTGACGACCTTGGAAATTTCCGGGAAATCGTTCCGCAAAGGTTCTGCTAGCGGAACGGGAGTGTTGTTAAAAAACTCGCCGCGGTGATTCACTCTCTCGCTGATCGTTAAATAAATGTTTTCGGCATTCTCATGGAATTTGTTGAAACTGAGTTCGTCCCGTACCCAGAGAAGGATGAGCAGACAGGCTGCCATGCCCACTGCCAATCCCGCAATGTTGATAAAAGAAAATCCTTTATTTCTTTTAATGTTTCTCCAGGTGATGATGAGATAATTTTTAAGCATTTGAAAACTCCAATAGGTAGAATCCTTCATAAAGGCCGGAAGATTGAAAAGAATTTGACCCCAATACCAGAACAGGGCTACCTTTTTTCCTCTCTTTTTGAAAAGGCAAGAATATTCTTCGTTCATGTCCCCCAAAAATGAAAATTCTTCACCGTTTTTTCTCATTCGACGAAGAATTTTTTCTGCCAGAGGCGGGGGATTCGAAGATTTTTTTTTCATAGCTTCTCTAAACCTTATCGAACGAAATCTCTGCCAACCTTTCCCAGATCAATTTTTGAAGCTCATAGGCAGACTCCAGAGCATGAATCCCTTTTTTCGTGAGATAATAGTATATCTTCCTCCTGCCCCCTCGCTCTGGTGTGGGATTCCCAATGGACTTGGATATGAATCCCTTCCGGAAGAGCTGGTCGAGATAGCTGTAGAGGGTCCCGTACGAGATCTTTTTATCGATAAATTTGGAAACATCCTCCTTGATCGCAACCCCGTATGCCTTTTTCTCCAGACTCAGGATAGCCAATAATATCGCCGTCTCATTCAATGTCAAATCCTTCACTTTGTTCTCCTCATCTATTAATACGGATTTTCCGTAAAAAAGGTTACCCCAAATTAAAATATTTTTGAGGGAAACCTAATCTCCTCTTTTTACGTAGAGTAATATGAACTCCGGGATGGGTTATGCAGGTGCGCACATGTTATTAAGGAGTAAAAAAAGTTATGGCCAGAAAAATCATTATCGCTCTTGTTCTGTTCTTATTAGCATTACAGTCTGCACAGGTTTATGCAGAAGAGACCGTAACAGTATCTCCCACGAAAACCCCTCCTAAGATCGATGGGATTTTAAATGACGTTGCTTGGAAAGAGGCCACACAGTTTGAAGGTTTTAAAACCATAAAGCCAGATTACGGAAAAGAGCCCAGCCAAAAAACCACTGTCTACATGACGTTTGACTCAGAAAACCTCTACTTTGCGTTCCGTTGTTTCGACACCGAACCGGATAAGATCAAAACCTCGGTCTCTAGCCGGGATAATATGTATCAGGATGATAACATCATCATCATGCTGGACACATTCAATACCATGCAGGAATCCTATGGACTGTTCATGAATCCGGAGGGGATCCAGGGGGATGCCATGATCAACGCAGATGGAAATGGAGATGCCAGCTTCGACATGGTCTGGTACAGCAAGGGAACGATCGATGATGAAGGATATGCCGTAGAGTGCAGGATTCCCCTTCAGAGCATCCGTTTTCCAGGAAAAGAGACCATCACCCTCCGGGTGGCATTTTTCAGGCAGATCATCCGCACCTCCGAACAATTCAGTTTTCCTCCCATGTATGCAGATCAAGGAAGCCTGCTCAAACAATCCCAGCCTGTATCTGTAACCGGGTGGAAATACAAAAGAGTGGTCGAGATACTTCCTGCCTTGACCCACAGCACTCGGCAATCGACAGCCCAGGGAAAAATGCAGACCGATGAAAAAAACACGGATTTCAGCTTAACCGGGAAGGTCGGGCTGACATCGGATCTAACCATGGATGGCACATACAATCCCGATTTCAGCCAGGTGGAGTCGGATGCCGGGCAGATCGACATCAATTTGCGCTACGAACTTTTTTATCCCGAGAAAAGACCTTTTTTTCTCGAAGGGAACGATATTTTTCAGTTTGCCGGGAATGTCGAAGAAGGGCCTCTGGCAACGGTAGTTCACACACGGACGATCATAAACCCCATCTTCGGATTGAAGCTATCCGGGAAGCTAGGCCGGAGAAGCAGCCTGGCCACCATCTATGCGCTGGACGACCTGCCGGACGATCCGATCGACTCGCACCCTGATTTTATGATCGCCCGGTACAAGTTCGCGCTCAAAGAGGATTCTTACATCGGAGGATTTTACACGGGGAAGGAATACGGCCAAGGCTTCAACCGGGTTGTGGGCGCAGACGGCAGATTCCGTCTCACCCAAGCTTCCATCGCGGATTTCCACCTCTTCGGTGCCTTCACCCAAAGAAACGGCAGTTCAGAGATATCCAGCGATCACGCTCTGGGATTGCACTACCAGTATGGCACACGCAAGGTGATCGTCGATTTGGGTTATCAAGACATTTCAAAAAATTTCCAGGTGGACACCGGGTATGTCACCCGAACAGGGATAAGACGATTTTCCGCCTTCGCCATGTACAGGTTTTATCCCAAGTCTAAATTTTTTCAGAGGATCGAACCTTTTTACTGGAGTTATCATCTGTACGATACCGAATACAAAACATTAGAGACGGTCAATCTGGTTACCCTGAGATTCTGGTTGCCCAGAAGCACCCAGTTCCGGGTGGATGCGCTGTTTGCCAATGAGGTTTTCGCCGGAGAGAGATTCGGAAGAGGCGGGGCTGGATTTCAATCGGAATCCCAAATAACGAAATACATGTATCTGGATCTTTTTTTTCGCCGCACAGGATCTATATACTATGATCCTGAAGATCCCTATCAAGGATACGGAAACAGGTTGGGGGGATACCTTCAATATCAACCCATAGAAAAACTCAGCTTCATTCTCAGCGTTTCATATGTGGACTTTTTCCGGGAATCGGATAAACAAAAGATCTACGACTATACCATCATCCGCAGCCGGAACACCTTCCAGATAAACAAATATCTCTTTCTCCGGGCTATACTGGAGTACAACAGCTTCCGGGACAGGCTGACCCTAGACACCTTGATTTCTTTTACCTACATCCCTGGAACCGTGATTTATGCCGGGTATGGGTCGGCATTCGAGAAAATCGAGTGGGACGGTGTCGATTACCGCGACAGCGCTAATTTCCACGAGACCCAAAGGGGATTTTTCTTCAAGGTGAGCTATCTCTGGCGCTTCTGATCCGAGCAGATGTTATCTATCCGTAACTTCTTTCCAAACACGCAGAAAGTTGCCTCCCATGATCTTTTTGACATCCTCGTCTGAATATCCCCGCTTTTTAAGCCCGCGGGTGATATTCGGATAATCCTGAACGCCCCGGATACCCACCGGCGAAGGAGTGCGCGGATACATGTCGGCACCCAGGCCGACGTGGTCCACACCAGCGATTTCAACGGCATGGTCGATGTGGTCCAAAAGATCCTCGATGGTGGGAAGGTTCTCGAGAGGCCAATCCATGCCTTGACTGATATGTTCGACTGCGATGCGAAGGTCGAGATCCTCGATCTCGGGGACCTTACTAAAAATGGGCCTAGCTATAGCCCTCTGCTCATTCCTCGCTTTTAAATATTCGGGCGATAAATAACCCAGCTCGAAAACAATACCGATCACACCACCGTTTTCAGCCAGGGCACACAGCATGTCATCGCTGATATTGCGATGATGAGGATTGATAGCCCGGCAGCCAGAATGAGAGCAGATAACCGGATCCTCGCTTGTTTCAAGCACATCATAAAAAGCTGCGTCCGAGACATGGGAGAGGTCGATCACCATACCAATACGATTCATTTCCTTGACGACCGTTCGTCCTAACTCATTGATCCCGTCCCAGAGAGGCTCATCACTGCTGGAATCCGCCCAACCATGACTGATACCGTGGGTGAGTGTCATCGACGATACGCCGAGCTCATGGAACCTCTGCAGATTGTCCAGGTCATCCTCGATAGCATGACCACCTTCGATGGCCAATGGCATGGCGATCTTGCCCTGCCTTATGATCCGCTCTATGTCCACACCTGTCCGGGCAAGTTCCACAGAATCCGCATTATCGTCGATAGCACCACTCATGGCTTCGATCAACTGAAAACATTGGCGAGCCGCATTATCGGGGTACATGAAGTTTTGGACGAACAAGGCCACCACTTGGACATCGATCTCCCCTTCCTTCAGACGGGGTATGTCCACATGTCCGGCAGGCAAGCGGTCACCGATATCCAAACCTTCATAAAGTACACGATAGGCCAGGTCGTTGTGGCAGTCCCATACCACCGCTTCGCTGTGAAGCATGCCGAATGTATTGTCATCGACAGGTTTTGGTGTGCAGGCCTCAAATAGAAGGCCTCCGATTGACAAAAGAATAATCCCTAAGAGTTGTATTGATTTTCCAGATATCATGATATCCCTCCTCGAGGCAGGAGTTATCTTACGATAAAACCAGCGATATTGGCAATTCCTCAGCTTTGTAGCCTGATAAAGAAATGTAGCTCATCGATTATTGTGATTTGTTGATAAAAAGCAAAAAATCGTTTAATATTTTCGCAAAAGACGAACTATCGTTTCATGTTCAAGGAGAAAAAAACATGAAGATTTCTCATCGTTTTGTTGTTTTTTTCCTTTTTTGTTTTCTCCTGCTGACAGGCTGCGGCAAAAAGCAGGAAACAGGTTCTGCACCACCAAAAGAAGCTGAAAAAATCCAGCCGAAATTTACGATCGGAATGAGCCAGTGTAACTTAGGCGAGCCCTGGCGGGTGCAGATGAATCTTGACATAAAGAACGAAGCAGAAAAACATCCGGAGATCCATGTGACATACAAAGATGCTCAGAACGACTCCTTGAAGCAAAGATCCCAGATCGAAGAATATGTCAATGCCGGAGTGGACTTGATCATCGTCTCCCCGAAAGAAGCGGCTCCCCTCACTCCTCCGGTTGCCGCAGCCTATGAAAAAGGTATTCCTGTGATCGTTCTCGACCGCCGGGTCCTGGGCGATAAATACACCTGTTTTATCGGGGCCGACAATAAAAAGATCGGCAAAGCCGCCGGCCATTGGATCACCGAACAGCTAGGAGGAAAAGGCCAAGTTGTTGAACTCAAAGGGCTTATGACATCTACACCCGGCCAAGACCGTCATTCTGGATTCCGAGAGGGTATCAAGGGAAGCGATCTGAATATTATATTCGAAGCCGACATGAAATGGCTGGAACCTGAATCCCGGAAAGAGATGGAATCCGCTCTTGCCCGGTTCAAAAACATCGATTTGGTCTACGCACACAACGACCCTGGGGCTCATGGGGCCTACCTGGCTGCCAAAGCGACCGGACGGGAAAAGGATATCATCTTCGTGGGCATCGATGCTCTGCCACACGAAGGCCAGGTTTACGTCAGACAGGGCGTGCTCCAGGCCAGCTTCGAGTACCCGACTGGAGGACGGGAAGCCATTCAAACGGCGTTGAAGATCCTGAACGGTAAAGATGTTCCCAAAGAGATCACCCTCAGTTCCAGGGTTTTCACGAAAGAAAACGTGGACAGCGGGGGCGAATGGTTGGACAAGGAAGGAGAGGAACGATGAAGAAGCTCGTCGATATTTACATGCCGCTGGACAGCAGGGCTGAGCCCAATGCAGAAGTGTGGCCTGTGGCCAGAGGGCAACTGGAAGAACTCCTCAAAGTCATAAAAAAATGTGGCTGGGAATCCCACTTACTCAATCCTGATGGCCCCATTACCAGTGTTGCAGAAGGCATGCGGATTATCCAGAAAGCTAAAGGAACACGGTTCATCAATTTTCTCGCAGGTTGGGCTTTCCCTGATTTTTCCGTGAGCCCGATGTGGCAGCTTTCAAAAGATACACCTAAACTTTTGCTGGGCAGTTCTATCCCTGACTATCCTGGTGCTGTAGGCCTTTTGGCTGCCGTTTCCGGGACCGCCCATGTCGGCATAAAAACCAGCCGTTTGTATGTCGAGAAATTCGAGGAACACGATACCTATATCGAATCGTTGGATAGATTTTTGCAAGATGGGAAATTCGCCCCTTCTTTGCCCGAAGCCATCGATGTCCCTGTCACAGCGGCCGACAATGAAAAAGCCAAAAAAGCCGTCAAGAAGCTCAAGGGTATGATCTATGGGGCTGTGGGTCCCCGGTCGATGCAAATGTGGAACAAAATATCGGAGGCAGATTTCCTGAAATATTTCGGGATTGCCAGGGAAGGTTTCGACGGTTTGAGGTTGCTCAAAATGACCCAGAATATACCGGATAAAAAAGCAGAGGATGCCCTTAACTTCATAGTCGAAAAAGGCATGGACATCCAGTTCGGCGTTGATCCGGTCAAGCACCTGACTAAAGATATGGTGATCTTCCAGATGAAAGCGTACTTTGCTCTCCTGGAACTCAAAAAGGAGTATGGTTTGGATTTTATGGGAGTTCAGGACCAGCTGGACTGGATCGAGCACTATCCAGCGACCGATCTTTCGCTGGGACTTTTGAATAACAGGCTGCGGCCGGAGACAGATGGAGAGACAGTCGTCGTGGCCACAGAAGCCGATGACGGAGCCGCAATCACCATGCAGCTTCTCAAACTGCTCAACGGGGGCGATCCAGTCGGTTTTAACGATTTCCGATACTGGGATCCCCAAAAAGGGCTCTATTGGTTCGTGAATTCAGGAGCGCTTGCCCCTTACTTTGCCCAAGGCCGCCACGATTCACTCGAGGGATCTTGGTCGGAACGCCAGACCTACATGTACTTTAAAAAAGGAGGGGGAACGAGCTCCGCTGTCGTGCGTATTCCAGGGGTGGTGACCTGGGCCCGTTTTTCCTACCGGAATCATCAGCTCTACCTGGCAGCTGGCCGCGGCAAAACCGATGTTCCTACCAAAGAACAGTGGCGAGAGCGGTCGGAAAGATGCAGTGCGGATTGGCCCCACTGGTATATAAAATTATGTGGTCATGTGGAATGGACGATCAATTCCAACCATCCCATCACCGTCGTAGGAGATCATCTCGGCGAACTGAAAGCAGTCGCCGAAGAACTAGTGATTCCGTTCGAGTGTATGGATCACTGCGCGCCGGAAGAATTATCGTAGGCGATTTGGCTGTCATTCTTCTATCCTGAACATTTCAACGATCAATCCTGCAGCCGGGATACTGAGTATACATTTCGTGACTTTCCCCTCTTCATTCCTCAGGAACTTAAAGAATTGCTCTGTGCCATCCGGAGTATGCCCAACAAATGTCATCTCTTCTCCCTCCTTTGGCAACAATTCAGAAGGTTCTTCTCCAGCTGGGGCCCCCTTCAGTTTTCCTTCCTCTTTTATAAAAATGAAAGCGCCTGTTTGCCCTTGAATTTCAACTTTATAAGGGCCGATCAGTTCATCTAAACGCTCGGGGTCCACTGCTTTTTTCTGTCGAGCAAATGCCTCAATGCTCGACACCCTCAAAAAAAATGACAGACATGCCAGAATACAGATCACAGGATATTTCGCTTTTCCTCTCATGAAAATCTCCTATTCATCCTGCCTTCTACTCAGACAGGATCCTTTATTTCTTCAATCGTGATGGCCTTCGCAAAATGATGAATAAACTGGAGCCTCTCGAACAAAAGGTCATCAAACTTTCTCTCTGTCTATGTCTACTTGATCAGTTTGATTTCGGAAGTCGATTCCCGTGTAAAGGGTATCTGCACGCTCTGGCTGGGAACATCGACCATTCCCTCGACAGTACCTTCATTGGTCTGCTTGATAAAAATGCCTTCCTTGTAGGCAAAATACCATGTGACCGTGGCTTTTATTTCTCCGGTGGTCACCAACTCCATACCCTGCTGCTCTCCTTTGCTTTCGATGGTACCCGAGCCCTCGGCCGTTACTTTGACACATTCCATTCCATCGATGGTTTCGAATCCTGCAAGGGTATTCACCCCGGAAAAATGGATGACAGCATCCCCGGTGCTCGTCTTCTCGGTAACCGTGGATTCGTCCGGCCAAGTGTCCCCGATTTTCACAGGCTTATCTGCAAAGTTCGGGAAAATATCCTGGAAACCGGTCGAGATGTTCCGTGTTCCCTCAGGACCCAAGTCGTATTCGATCGCTTCTGCCCCGATGAGTTCCACCTCCTTGCCCAGAGGTGAAAATATCATGTCGAAGCTTTTCCCGATAACGGTGCTCATATCCGCCTCTAATGCACCCTGGGTGGATTGAATATTGAGGCCCATATCATCGATCGTGATGGTGAGTCGATGATTGTTTTCTTCCTGTCCCATGGATTTGGCGGTAAAAATAATCGATGACGAAATATCCGCTTCGATCGTCTGGCCCATCACATCCGAAACCTGGTGGGTCTCACCCCATGATTCATACTTCAAAACTTGGCCTTCGGGCATCCTGTATTGTAGGATGACTCCTGTCAGTGGATCGCCATAAACGGGAGCCTGCTTGGCTGCACACCCGGCCAGCATACAGATAACCAAAAAAAGCGGGACGAGCATCAACCAAGTTCGTAAGATTCGTTTGTGCATCTTAGCCTCCTAATCTTAATTGTTCTATTCTACACCTATAGATACATATACGTAAAATCGGTTATTCAAGGACGACCGAGTTTTGTAAAAAGAGGAGTTTGGAATTTCTATTAAAACTTAACCTTATTTTTCTTAAGCTCTGTCTTGAAGGGACCCGCCTGATAATCATACAGGATCTGGTATTCTGTGTCTTTTTGAGGGCCAAGCCACGTGGCCCGACAGCTGAATCCTCAGCCATACTCGAACGAACCCTGGGCTGCTGTCTTCCCATCGGCCAACAAAATCTTATACATCGGCTCTTCGGGACGGTGGGTCAGTCCCTCTTTTTTACTCAACGGAATTTTTGTCTGGGTTCCTTTTATATGGCTGAGATCGCTTATATCCTCGTTTCCCTGTCCCCGAATAGAGAAGGTCAGGAAAACGCTGGTTCGAGCTGACGTCGAACCTTGGACGTTGACCAATCTGTTTTCTGGCACTTCAGCAGAAACGATGAATGGCTCACCAAATTCCAGCACAGGATCGCCGCTGCCATTCAGGTTTATCCAGGGGCATTCTGTCGTGGCACGTGCGCTGAGACTCCACAGGTCTCCTTGATCGTCTTTTTTCATCACCCTGTATTCAAAGAGCCGGTACTTTCCCTTGGGAATATCGATTATTTTATCCGGCATGTACGTCATCAGAAAGTGTTTGCCGCCTTCCATGTAAAGGGATATGTGCTCGGTTTGCATGGACAGCTCCATCGAGGCAAGACCCTTCGTGACCGGGGTCAGAATCATCTTTTCTTTCGCCTGGTTGATGGTCACTGCAAACAGTTTGTTTTTGACCAATAGCCAATCCCCACAAACCTGTTGGTTGTGCACATCGATGTTTTCGTCCTGGGAGATGTAAAAATTATCCCCCGAGCTAAAGATGGGCATGCGGCCCGGAAGCGGCGTACCGAGCCCTCTGAGAGCAAACTTCTCATCAAACAACCCGTTGCAGTTGGCATCGCTTAAATAAACGTAGTAAGACTCACCACCGATCTCGAACTTGCCCTTGTATAGACAATTGACCCGAAGATAAAGATTGATCATTTTTTCCACGACAGTATCGTTTATGTTGCTTTTGTCGGATGTGCTCAACCGGCCAAATAACTCCGGAATGAAACTGAAAGAAAGGGATTTCCTATCGACTTTGATTTTTAATTCAACCGCGGGGAATCGAGTCCTTTGATAACTCTGATTTGGGCCTGGTTTCAATGTCCCATCGATAACAGGATCATCGGTCAAATCCCTGTTTACATTGGCATCGAAATAGATCCTGTTATAAAATTCATCCTCTGCCTTCTGGCGGTCCAGGATGAGAAGTTTTTCTACATCCCCCAGCTTCACAAGGGAATAGATCGGATGCGAGCTGACAAAATCAGGGAAATTCCAATCCCCAGGAGGTGGGTCGAGTTTGTATGTCAATCTGGCCATGCCCGCCGGAAAATAGGTCTCTTGTTTCTCCGGATATTTCACGTATTTTAGAGGAACATCGATAGCGACCAGCATTGAAGCAAACGAGAAAAAACCCGCGAAAAACAAAATTTTCATGATGGATTTGTTCATCGTTCTCTCCCTTATATCCCCTCTGATTTCAATTTTCGCACATAAACAGCACAAAAACAAGGCCAACAAATCAGTTGAAATTATTTGATATATTTTGTAGAGTTTCTAGTCACCTCGATGCACGACAATTTATTTCAAAAATCATTCCCCATAAAATTTTCCATAAATATCGATTCCTATAGGAGGATCACAACATGAGGAATTTTTCCAAGACCACTGTTAGTTTCTTTCTGTTCCTATTCCTTCTGTTTCTTCCGGCGATTTCGGCGAACAGCAATCCTGCCGAGGGGTACCACGATTACAACGCTATGACTTCCGCTCTAAAACAATTAGAGAGCCAAAATCCCCAGATCGCAAAATTGACATCCATCGGAAAAACTCTGAAGGGCAGAGATATCTGGCTGATGCAGATTTCAGGAACAAAAGGCCTATCTCCCCTAGAAAAACAGGCCCTTCTCATCTGCGGGAACCTGGAAGGCGACCATGTCATCGGATCTGAAGTCGCGCTGGGCATCGCAGAAAATCTCATCAAGGGATATGGCCAAGACGAAAAAATAACGACCGCTCTTGACACGCGCACATTTTATGTAATCCCCCGATTGAATCCCGATGGGGCAGAACTCTTCTTCGATGATCTCCTGAACGAACACCCAGGAAACTTGAAACCGAGGGACGAAGATTACGACTGGTTGATCGACGAAGACGGGCCTGAGGATCTCAACGGAGATGGGATGATCACCCTGATGCGGGTCAAGGATAAAGAAGGCGATTGGATCATCGACGAGAAGGATCCACGGTTGATGAAAAAAAAGGAATCAGGAACTCCTGTCGATAAGCTCTACAAGATCTATCCTGAAGGAATCGACAACGATGGAGACGAACTGTATAACGAAGACGGCCCTGGGGGGTTCGACATCGACCGGAACTTTCCCCACAATTTCGGTTATAACCCGAAAGGTTTGGGTATTTATCCAGCATCGGAGATCGAAACTCAATCTGTCATCGATTTCATCACGAGATATGCTCCCGAATTCAAAACACAGCCCCACAAAAATATCTGCGGCGTTCTTGTGTTCTCCAAGTTCGATAACTTGGCCGCAGGAACAGGCATCGAGTCGGGCACGCCTACATTTCCGGAACCACCTCGAGCCGAAGAGCCCACAGGTATGTCGCGCATGATGATGTTCATGGGACGCCGCGGAGGACAGCCAACCGAGCAACAACCCAGACCCACAGATCCCCAGCCGAAAAGGACAAACGCGCAAGACACATATCTTTTTGAAAACGTGAGCAAAAAGTACAAAGAGATAACGGGAATCAAAACTGCCGTTTCCGAGAAGCCTGCAGGTTCGATGCTGGAGTGGGCCTATTTTCAGTATGGTGTCCCAACATTTTCTGCCAATCTCTGGTCCTTGAGAGAAGAAGAAAGAGCACCGGCAGCCAAAATGAAAGGAGAAGCCGATGCAGACCCAGCGCAATCAAGGCCTGCTCAAGCCCAAACAGGTGGGATGGACCGCCAGGCGATGATGCGCCAATTCATGCAACGATCCTCCGCTTCTGCAACCCCTGAACAATCTACCGGCAACGAAGACAAGTGGCTGAAATGGATCGATGACAAAAACAACGGGGAAGGTTTTGTGGCGTGGACAGAGTTCGATCACAAACAACTGGGAGAAGTGGAGATCGGAGGTTTTGTGCCTCATGTGCGCACCAATCCGAAAGCGGACCAAATCCCTGAATTGAACAAAAGCCATGCAGAATTCGCTCTCTACCTGGCATCCCAGTTTGCCGAGATCGTTTTGGATGATCCGGAAGTTAAAAAAATGGGATCTGACTTGTATGAGCTTAAGATTAAAATCCACAACAAAGGACAATTCCCTTACGCCACTGCCCAGGGACAAAGGACAGGGAACATCAACTCCATCATGCTGAGGTTGAAATTCGAGGACGACGAAAAGATGAATCTTTTCGGTGGAGCCAAACGAATGGACACACCTACATTAGATGCCGGCGCGGAAAAAGAATTCAAATGGGTCATCATTTCTCCAGCAGGAAAAAAGATCGATGTAACGGTATGGGCACAAAACGGCGGCGGGACCTCCAAAAAAACGGTTGTTCTTAAATAAATGAAGGGGTATACAATGAAAAAAAAGATAAACAAAAAATTCGCAAAAACCTTGCTCGTTATCCTATCGATTTCCGTGTGCGCATCCGTGGTCTTGGCCCAGGATTTTTTCCCCAGAAAATGGAACACACGCAAAGTTGATCTCTCATTTAATAAGTATTACGACTGGCAAGAAGTCGAAAATGCCCTTCGAAAACTGGAAAAAGCCTACCCCAAATTCTTGAAGCTGCGCTCCATAGGAAAATCCTTTCAGGGACGGGAGATCTGGTACATGACCATCAACAACCCGGACACAGGAAGCGAATTGGAAAAGTGCGCCATGTACATGGATGCCAACATCCATGGCAACGAGGTTCAAGGTGGGGAGATCGGCATCTACACTGTCTGGTACTTGATGGAAAATTACAATTACAACGATTACATCCGGCAACTGGTAGATGAGCGTGTATTTTACATCTTCCCCTCGGTCAATCCCGATGGGCGGGACCTGTGGCTTCATGAAGGTGGAAACGCTCGAACCGGGCAATCCCCTATGGACGATGATAGCGATGGACTGTACGATGAAGACGGTTCTGAGGACCTTGACAGCGACGGAGAGGTCGGTTCCATGTTCATCAAGGTGGAACCCGGCAAAGGGACACACCGCTTGAGCGACACAGGTGACAGGTTGGTCCCGATCGCAAAAAATATCGAAGGCAAACCGGATGAGATCGGCGATTACAAATTCATCGGCAGTGAAGGTATAGACAACGATGGCGATGGCCGTTACAACGAGGACTCTGGCGGGGGGTATGACGCCAACCGCGATTGGGGATCCTACTGGCAGCCAAACTACATCCAGCGGGGAGCAGGAAGTTATCCCTTTTACTGGCAGGAATCTCAGGCCACCCGCGATTTTTTCTATTCCCATCCGAATATCGCCGGTGTTCAGGCCTTTCATAACTCCGGTGGAATGATCCTCCGGAATCCCGGGGCCCAGCTTCACGGCGAACTACCGAGAAGCGACCTGGCGGTTTTGGACGAGATCGGGCAAAAGGGCGAAAAGATCATCGAAGGCTACGATTATGTCGTCATCTGGGACGATCTTTATACTGTTTGGGGCGGTTTTATCGACTTTACCTATGACATGCTCGGCATCTATTCCTTCTCGAACGAACTGTGGACATCGAGAGCCGACCTCGACAAAAACGGAGAAATATCCGAGGAAGAAGAAGAGTTTTTCGATAAATATATCGACATGGACAATACGGCCATCTCCTTGCACACGATCGACCATCCGCAGCTCGGAAAAGTGACGATCGACCGGGATACCACAAAGTTGAGTGGCCGAGTCCCCCCGACGTGGCTTCTAGAGGAGCTCTGCCATCGCAACATGGCTTTCTGTCTGCTTCATGCCTGGGAAATGCCCTTGCCCATCATCAAAAAGGTCAGCACGGAAAAAGTGGGATCCGGACTCAATTTAGTCAAAGTAACGCTCTACAACGAGCGGTTGATGCCCACCCTGTCTGCTGCAGCCATCCAACACAAAGTCCAGCATCCGGATATCCTATCTCTGGACGGAAATGTCAAAGTGCTGGCTGCCGGGCAGGCACAGGGAACCAGTCTTCCTGCCGGAATTCCCCGCAGATTCATGCGCTACTTCCGCGGACGTGGAGCTGCAGATAGCGATGTTTCCTTGATCGATCAGAAAGATCCCAAAAATTTGAAGCTCAACAACGGAATTCCAGGCAGAAGCGAGGCTGAATATCATTTCTTGGTCGAAGGCAAAGGCAACGTGACAGTCACGCTCGATTCCAAAAAAGGCGGAAAACACACAAAAACAGTCACGATAAAATAGAAGTAACTCACTGATTTGTACCGAACCTGGTTGGCCATTTGAGGATTTCGGGAATCGGTCTAAAAAAGCAGAAAATTTACCGAGTGAATAAAATCCATGGATAAAAAATCGAAGTCAAGGGCCGAGGAGGTCCGGAAGGAAACTCTGGTGGCCGAAGAGAGAATCCGAGAACACATCCGCGAGACACCCGCAGAACTTTCTCTTTTTCTCAGTCAGCTCGGGAACTGCAACGTATTTCTTAAATGTGAAAACCTTCAGCTGACAGGCTCGTTCAAGCTGAGGGGAGCCGTGAACAAAATCCTGTCCCTCAGTGGGGAAGAAAAAAGCCGGGGCTTGATGACAGCTTCATCGGGAAACCACGGAGCCGCTTTTTCCTGGGCATTGAAAAGATTCGGCCTCAAAGGCTCGATCGTCCTGCCGGAGATCACCCCTCAGACAAAGATCGATGCCCTGCTCCCCTATGGCGCAGAGATCATAAAACACGGCGATGACTGCATCGAAGCCGAAAGATTCGGCCGGAAAACAGCTGCAGAACGGGGACTGACCTACATTCCTCCCTACAACGATCCCCAAATCATCGGCGGTCAGGGGACGATAGGGATCGAATTGATGAGACAGGTGCCAGACGTCGACTGCGTTTTGGTTCCTGTCGGCGGAGGCGGCCTGATCGCCGGGATCGCCGGTTATCTGAAATCAGAGAGACCAGATATCGAAATCATTGGCTGTCAGCCGGAAAATTCGGCCGTGATGCACGCGTCCGTAAAAGCCGGCAGGGTCCTCGATCTCGAATCTAAGCCCACCATTTCCGACGGTTCTGCCGGAGGGATCGAACAGGATTCCATCACCTTCCCGATTTGTCAGGAACTAGTGGACGATTTCATCCTTTTGACCGAGGATGAGATCGTAAAAGCCCTAAAACTTATCCTGGCGAAACACTATATGCTGGTCGAAGGATCGGCTGTCCTTTCGGTGGCTGCCTTTATCAAACAAAAAGACCGATTCAGCGGGAAAAACGTGGTGTTGATTCTGAGCGGGTCGAAGATCAGTCTGGACACCCTTAGACAGATATTGTAAGCCAAAAATCAGCGCATCATCTTGTATCCAATGATACGGTACAATTCATCATTCCCGGTTTTTATTAAAAGGAGTGATCTATTATGGAGGACATAAACGTGGCGATTGGAAGGCAGAATAATATCCCCTTTCAGCTGCACCTGAGATAAAAATTTTCCTTCAGGACTAAAGGCATCGAACACCTTTCCCATTTCTTCCTGATTTTCCCTGTTCAGCACCACACAGATGTTCCCTTCTGTGTCCACTAGGATGTTATCATACACTGGCTTGTGCTTCGGAAACTCTGTGTACTTGGTAATGTAATCGGGAACATCATTTAGCCTCTCCCCGCCCCTGTAAAATGTTATACTGTCGAAATAGTCCTTTTTATCTTTTTCTGTGACCTTAGCCGGTTGGTAGGAATGCGAGATGACGGAAATCCTTTTCCCTGATCGGTCGTAGATTTCCAGCTCATAGCTTGCAGAAAATCCGATGATGATTCGGCCATCGGGCATGACATCCCAACTGACATCGGCTGAATAGGGAAAATAAAGAGTGGTGGTGCCGTAATCTTGAGTTCGGATGTATTTTTTTCGCCAAAGTTCTCGTTTATAGATCGTTCTCACAAATTCAAGGTCTGGGGAATACAGGTCGATCATGCAAATTTGAGGCTTATCCGGCTCGTTCCGAAAAGTTTTTTCCTTCTCGACTGCGATCTCGCCTGATGAGAATCCTCGAAGCTTCCGTACCGAACCTTCCTCATATGCGATATTGGTGGATTTAATGAAATCTCCATCGGGTGTGAAGGCACACAACCGCCTGTTGCCAGAATCCCAGACGATCAATCGGTCTTTGGCAAATGTGGCATAATAAAGCCCGCCGAACTCCCCAGGCCCCTGCCCTTCTCTGCCGATGGTTTTCACGAATTTCCCCCGAGCATCGAATTTTTTGATGTCCAATGCCCCAAAATCCACCACATAAATGTTGCCCTCAGGGTCACAGGTAACGGTGCTGGGATTTTCGAAAAAGAGATCCTCGGGCATAGCATCATCATCCAGCACAAATTCCTGTTCGAAACTGACTTTACCCGTTTTGTAAATTTCGGATAAAGGAGACAAATCGGCAGAAAAGGCCACAACACAAAAGATGGAAAACCCTATGATGGGAAAAAATTTGATCGCTTTCACACAATACTCCCGATAAATCCTTTGTATTCTAACGGTCATGTTTATAAAATTCAACTCGCAGAACCGCCGCCGCGTTGCAATCAAGTCAAAATATCGGAGGACATCATAGGTTTGAGGGAAAAGCCTAGCTCTATGTTTGCCGTTATATAGAGGGGAGCTATCTTTTACAACCTATCTATGCATTCTTCGATGTACCTTTCCAACCTTTCTCTTTCTATCGGAGATAATGTGATGAAAGAAGGAGTTTTTTTGAATTGGTTGAGATAGAAAAAAGCCTCAGACCTATTCCCGTTTCTTAGATGGGCCATGCCAAGGTTAAAAAGAGTATGGTACATTTTCGGCTGGTGTTGGAGGGCTATTTCTAAATGACGAATGGACTCATCATAGTTTCCCTTATACATGTAAATAAGGCCTAAACCATCGTGGGCGGGACCGATTTTAGGGTCAAGTTCTAAGGCTTTTTTATAGTTTTGGAAAGCTTTCGATAGCTCTTCAGGATTCGTTTTCAGCTCAAATAATTTATAGTGAATATTCCCAAGATTTGAATAAGCGATAGAATACTTTTTATCTATTGAAACTGCCCTTTCACAGAACACTAGAGCATTCTGGAAGTCGCCTATTTGCAAATAGGCCTGCCCGACTAAATCCCAGATGTAAGGATCAAAATCAAGCTGCTTAAAAGACAATCCCTCAAAAACCAAAATAATCTCATTCCAACGGCCCGCCTCATATAGATACCCCATATATCCAGAAAAAATCATGTAGCTTTCGGGGATGAATTCAAAACCCATCCCTAGAACCTGTATGGCATCATCGAGTCTTCCTTGGGATCCATAGATCGAGGCCAGGTTGGTATAGGCTTTGGACACATTTTTTTTCTCCGTGATGACTTCCTTGAGAAGCTGTACGCCTTCTCTAAGTTTCCCCTCATTCTTGAGTTCGAAAGCCTCTTCAGACTTATAATGATACGGGAGAAGGATCTTCGCATCATCTTCGGTGCTGAATTTCTTTTTCCTCTCTCCGGGATAGCTTCCGACGTATCCAAGGCTCTTCAATTTCTCCAGAGACTCTTTATCTACCGCTTTTTCAGCTTTAAGACTATCGCTTGATTCCTGACTCTGGATGACCTGACTGAGCATCTTTTGAAAGGCATCAAGTTTGTTTTTCGGAGCCATATTATTCGTTTCATCAAAATCTTTCTCTAAATCGTAAAGTTCAGGAATAGGAGAATCTATAAATTTCTGTTTGTCTTGAATTATGCCCCTTATAGGAGCCCACCCAAAATTATAATAGGGAGAGAGCGACTCAAAGTATATAGTTCTCTTTTTCAATTTTTTTCCTTGTGCGCAAGGCAACAAAGATATCCCCTGAAGGATTGGCGGTTTTTCAATTTTCAGAATATCACAAACTGTAGGAAATAGGTCAATGTGAGAGACATATTGATGAACGACTTGAGGCTTCAATCCAGACATACTAATAAGGAGAGGGATCCAGATTGTCGAATTGTAAGCAAAGCAGCCATGGGTTTTTTCTCCGTGCTGCCCCAAAGATTCCCCGTGGTCTCCGGTAAAGACGATAAGCGTATTTTTTTCCAACCGATTTTCTCTCAGATAGGCGAAAAGTCTGCCCAGCTCATGATCCACATAGGCCACCTCCCCGTTATAGGGAACATCCTTGTACTCGGTCCTGAATGGCTCTGGAGGCTCATAGGGATGATGAGGATCAAAGCAATGAACCCAGAGAAACCATGGGGAGCCGCATCTATCTAGCCATTCCAATGCCTTGTCGACAACAATCCCTGCTGGCCTCTCTGCGGACACAGCATCCGGAGAACCTGTCGACCAAAAATCACCATCATCATAGGTATCAAAGCCTTGAGAAAGACCGAACCTTGAATCAAGCGGAAAGGCTCCCAAAAAAGCACCTGTGGAGTATCCATCCTGCTTTAAATGTTCGGCCAAGGTTAGATATTCTTCTCTAACTTTAAAATTCAAATTGTCATGAACGCCGTGATGGAGCGGAGTCATGCCCAAAAGAATATTAGTGTGGGAAGCCAAAGTCGTCGATGTATGAGCGAACGCTCTCGTAAAAAGAACACCTTGAGCGGCAAGAGTATCGATATTAGGTGTTTTCAGTTGCTCTGGATTATAACAGCTCAGCCTGTCTGCTCTAAGTGTATCTATCGTTATCAGAAGCAGATTGAGTTTATCTCCACTAATGCCATTCGCCGATGACATACGAATCTTTTCTGATGGAAACGATAGAAATGAAAAGGTTGGCAGAATAAATAAGGATAAGATCAAGAATAATAAAAGGCGATTTCTTCCTCTTGGCCTTGGAAGTGTGTTTAGGACCGAAAACACCGTTATTGCTTTCTTAGAATCGCTTCTTTCAGGCAAATACATTTTTAAGTTTTATATTTTATATTATTCGTAGTATAATATTTTATATTATATTATATAATAATATACATATTGTATCACTAAATAGCAATAAAATTATTTATTTTATTTCCAAAATCGTGTTAAGATTAATGGCAAATTGGAGGAATAAAGTGATGAAATCTTATCAGGTGCTTTTACCTCGGTGGCTGGAGAGCCCCATAAAAAAAAAAGTCGATCAATTGGAGGTGAGCTTTTCCGAAGTATTGAGAGTACAAGTTTGTATAGCGGTTTTAGCCTTTCAAAATATTTTATTTCCAGAGTACAAACCAGGTGTAAAACTTGAGGATTTTTTAAAAACAATAAAAGAGTATATTCATGGCGACCAAGAAAAAAATGAAATTCTCGATTTGTATTCTGATATTTATTATGAAACAAGAAAAGCTATAGAATACAGAGAGATGCAAGAAATGAAATCTGAAAAACAGTGACATAAATTTTTTTGTCAAAATATTTCCCCCGTCAAACGCATTCGTTACCTTATGAATCACGCTTCTCAACGTTTTAGGCACATTATTGATTCGTTTTTCAAGAACTGCTTTTTTCTGCCAATTCTCGCTCGAGTGAATATGGTTGGGAGTCTATCCAACCCTTTAGACTGATCAAAATTGAAAGAATACAGATTTATCTCAGTAGAACTAATGGAAGATAATTGGAAGTATTTCCGTCTAAACTATCTGTTGTCGTATCTAAAAAATTTAAATTTTTTAAAAAAGGAGTCTTGAGATGAGGGGATTTGCGATCAAAACCTGTGTATTTTCAGCCATTCTTTTGCTTTTGCTTTGCCAAGCAGGCATTGCACAAACCGACCCAGACTTATTTTCTGGACTGAGAACCAGAAGCATCGGGCCGGCCAACATGAGCGGGAGGATCGGGGCGATCGATGCAGTCGCCTCCGATCCGAACATCATATATGTCGGGGCTGCAACAGGCGGACTATGGAAGTCTGTGGATAGAGGATTGACCTGGAATCCTATCATGGATGACCAGCCGGTTTCCTCCATCGGCGCTATCGCCATCAACCAATCCAATCCCAGCATTGTTTGGGTGGGGACCGGTGAGGCTGCACCTCGCAACAGCGTTGGCGTAGGGCGAGGAGTTTATATAACTTTGGATGCAGGAAAGACCTGGAAATTCCTGGGTTTGGAAAAAACGGAAAAAATTTCGAAAATATTGCTCGACCCGAATAATCTAAACGTCGCTTATATCGGAGCTCTCGGCACAACGTGGAACGAAAACCCGGAGCGGGGTGTTTTCAAGACAACAGATATGGGAAAGACATGGGAAAAAATTCTGTATGTGGATGAAAAAACAGGCGTGGCCGACATGGCCATGGAGCCCGGGAATCCCAACAAGATCATCGCGGCCATGTGGGAGCACCGGCGGTGGCCCTGGTTTTTCAAATCCGGTGGCCCCAGCAGCGGCCTGTATCTCACCACAAATGGAGGACAGGATTGGAAGAAGCTCTCCGATGAGGATGGTCTTCCCAAGGGGGAATTGGGCCGCATGGGCGTGGCATTTTCGACAAATAAACCGAACATCGTGTATGCACTGGTCGAGGCAACAAAGAATGCCCTCTACCGGTCAATGGACGGAGGATTCAACTGGCAAATGGTCAATGACGAGGAAAACGTCAACGGCCGGCCGTTTTATTACTGCCGGATCTGGGTCAATCCCGTCAACGAAAACATCATATACATCCTGCATAGCCAGATCCTGGTTTCCGAAGATGCCGGAAAGAGCATACAGCCCCTGGCAAGCTTCGGCCAATCCCATTCAGACTATCACGCATTTTGGGCCCATCCTCAGGGCGAGATGCTGATCGTCGGAAACGACGGGGGTGTGGTGATCAGCCACAACCGGGGACAGAGCTGGCGTTTCGTGGCGAATCTCCCCATCGGTCAGTTCTACCACGTCAGTTACGACATGCAGATCCCTTACAATGTGTATGGCGGGCTCCAGGACAACGGGTCCTGGATGGGACCCGGATATACCCTTAAAGAAAGGGGAATAGCCAGCTATCTGTGGACCACAGTGGGCGGCGGTGATGGTTTCGACACCGAGCCAGATCCTGAAGTGCCTGGTGCCGGCTACGGGATGAGTCAAGGAGGAAGCCTTTATTATTTCGATACCAATCTCGGCACAAGCCGGGATGTCGTGCCCACCGAATCCGATGTTCCACACCGTTACAACTGGAATGCCGGTTTTGCCGTCGATCCTTTTAACCCTGCTACGATCTACCTGGGAAGCCAGTTCGTGCACAAAAGCCCGGATAAAGGCTTTACCTGGGAGATCATCAGCCCGGATCTGACAACGAATGACCCGGAAAAACAGAAACAAGCGGAAAGCGGAGGATTGACGTTGGACGCGACCAATGCCGAAAATCACACCACGATCCTCTGCATCGCCCCCAGTCCGGTCCAGGAGGGGCTGATCTGGGTGAGTACAGACGACGGAAACGTGCAGGTCACCAAGGATGGCGGAGGGACCTGGGAGCTGGTTTCCAAGGATCTGACATCCGGGAAAAAAGGCATGGCTCCCCCGGCAACATGGGCCCCCCATGTGGAAGCATCCAAGGCCGATGCGGACACAGCCTATGTGGTTTTCGATGACCACAGGCGCTCCAACTGGACACCCTATGCTTTCGTCACTCATGATTTCGGAAAAACTTGGAAAAGCCTGGTCACCTCCGAGATCGATGGATTCGTCCATGTGATCGAGGAAGACCCGGTCAACAAAAACTTGCTCTTCTTGGGAACGGAATTCGGCCTGTTCGTGAGCTTCAACGCCGGTCAGAACTGGATGAAATGGACTCACGGCATTCCCACGGTTCCTGTGAGGGATATCGTTGTCCATCCTAGAGAGAATGATCTGATCGTGGCAACCCACGGCCGGTCCCTCTACATCATCGACGACATCTCCCCTCTTCGTGAAATATCCGAGGAGGTGATGCAGAAAAAACTTTATCTCTTCCAAGTGAACGTTGCCTATCAATATCAACAGGGAAGATTGAGTTCTTACCTGAGTCCTGGAGACACATTCTTCTCCGGTGAGAACAAAAGGACGGGTGCAGTCATCGATTACTATCTCACGCCGAGTGAAAGGAAAGAACCGGAAGCTGAAGCTGAAGAAGTTGATGAAGCACAGCAGCAGAGGATGCAGCGCATGCGACAGATGGGTGGCATGGCCCGTATGCGCGGCATGGGAATGGACCAAGGCTCATCCCGGGTGAAAATAACCATCGAAGACAGCGAAGGCAAAATGATCAGCCGGGTGAACGGAACGGAAAACAAAGGCATCAATCGGGCTTACTGGAATTTCAGGGAACAAACGGAAGAAGCCGCACCTTCTGCTCGCCGATCATTTTTCGGATTCGGCGGAGGCGGATCTACAGCTCTTCCTGGAGAGTACACGGTCAAGATCGCCTACGATGGCGAAGAAGTCAGCCAGAAACTCACCGTGAAATATGATCCCCGCTTCGATGTGGATATGGCAGTTCTCAAGGCCAACTACGAGGCAGGAAAAGAGGCACAAAAACTCTCAGATGTCATCAACACAGCCAGCCAACAGATCGATGGAACAAGAGCCACACTCAAAACTATCCAGGACAGTGCGAGACAAAATCGGGACCCAAAAAACAGAGAGCTCATGCAGGCTGCCCGGGACTTGGATAAAAAGCTGGAAGAGCTAGCAGAAATCTTGAATCCCACTCCTCCCAAACAAGGAATCGCTGACCGGTCGGCTGGATTGCGATCTCAGGTTATGATGGCGACTAGAGGCATGAGAGGAGGCCACGAGCCCATCAGCCAGGCTGCTAAGGTCCGGTACGAAAAGGCTATACCCAAAGTGGATGAATTCTTGAAGAAAGTGAACGCTGTTTATGAAACGGATGTGGAGAACTTCAAAAAAATGCTAAAAGATGCTGATTTCTCGCTTTTCAAACCGTTCAAAGAGATAAAAATAGAAGAAAATTAGGCTAATCAAGCTTTTTTAGACCGGGATCGATAAACTAGGGTTTGTGGTGTCTCTGGCTGCAAAAATGGAGATCATATGAAGTTCGCATATCGATCCATCGGTATTATTCATTCCCCGTTCAAGACCACCAAAGGGATACCCATTCAGCCAGCCGGAGCGGAAGCCATAAAGGGCACCATCCATATCTATCCTGAATATGTGAAAGGGCTGAAAGATCTCGATGGCTTCTCCCATATTATTTTGCTCTATCATTTTCACCTCAATAGAGATTCGAAGCTTATCGTTGTCCCTTTCATGGATTCTCGACCACACGGTGTTTTTTCAACGCGGGCGCCATGCCGACCCAATCCCATCGGTTTATCGGTCGTCAAACTGAGAAAGATCAAAGGAAATATCCTCGAAATTGAAAACGTGGACATACTTGACCAGACACCTCTACTCGATATCAAACCCTATGTCCCGGAATTCGATCAATTTCCCGCAGACAGGATAGGTTGGCTCGAGGAAGTGAGAGGAATGGTGAAGGACAAAAAATCTGATAGCCGGTTTGACTAATCCAGTTTTTTTAAGCCAGGATCGATGACCGAGGTTTTTGCCCGGGTTTCCACATATTTCATAAGGGCTTCGATCTCATCGGCAGCTTCTAGAAAGGAACGGCTGTTCGCGCATTTGACAGCATACCGTTTGCCATCATCTTCGACAAACAGTTCCACCATGTTGATCCCGGTTTCATAATACATCTTGAGGCGTTTGTTGAGATCGCTCTCTTCGGTCGGCAGAGAAGGAACCCATTCTTTGAGCGTCTCGCATAAACTCAGCATGGCTTTCCAGAAGGTTTCCCCCTGGGCATATTTGGAGAGATCTTCATTCAAGGCAATGCATCTATTTTTGTGGAGAACGCTCCAAAACACGAATTTTTTCATTCCGCCTATATTACATCAAGTTGCCATCCGCTTCAATGCAAAACAATAGGGGATGTCCCTAGTATATTATCTCTTCTTCCAGGTAAAGGGTGTTTCCAGCAGTTTTTCCACCCAGGCGCGGTTGATCCTCATCCGGAACTGGCTGTGTGTCATCGTGTCACCAGTATCAGAATCGAGAGCCCTCTTGTAATACTTCAACGCTTCTTCCCTTTCCCCCAAAAGATCCTTGAGCTGCCCCATCCAGGTATAGGCTGTGAAGATATACAGATTCGAAGTTTCCATCTGGGAAACTTTTTCCATAGAGATAAACGCCTCAGGATAGTAACCGCTGTCGAACAGCAACATCCCCAGCTTGAACCAGAAACTCCGTTGTTCGATAGTCAAACCTGTAGCCTTTTCATAGATCAGGAAAGGCGTTTTCCCTTCTCGTGACCAGTTGAGGTTCTCCAGTATTTTTTGGAGCTCTTCTGCAGTGGGCTGCTGTGGAATATCCACCAACGTTTCGAAAGAGAATGGCGTCTTCAGCCTTTCCTCTAGCCACTCCTTGTTCATGTTGATTCTTAGCCAACTGTGCGACATGGTTTCGCCGGTGTCATGATCCAGGGCTTTTTGGTAGTATTCCAGCGCTTCCGCCCTGTTCCCCATGATATCCTTCAGCAATCCCAACCAGCCGAATGACGCGAATTTTGTGTCAGCATCAGTTTCTAGCTTCGAAATTCTCCTGAAACAATCGAATGCTTGCGAGTAATTCTCATACTCATACAATCCTATGCCAATGCGATACAGCATGTCGCTGTTTTTGACGTTTTCTTCTTTGATCTTCTGGTAGATTTCGGGACTGTTTTCCGTACTCCATCCCAGAGAAAGCATCTCTAAAGCTTCATCCGAGATTTCAGCCAGAGGTTCATCCAGCATAGCCAGCTTGTGCTCGGGATCGATGATCGCTTCCTTCAGTTCCGATTGGCTCGTGAAGGTCAGTTCTTGCATATCTAAATTGCGGTCGATCTTTTTTACCTGTTCCGATCCGTCTTCGAATACAGCCTTGACCGGAACCGGCATCTTCATCGTGCCCAGCCGCCTCACTTTAAGGATCGAAAGATAGCCCTCTCCTTCCTGCCTGCTCTCCTGCCCCTCGATCTTGTAACAAAGGTATTTATTGGATCGCACCCATTGGTCGAAAAACCAATCCAGGCTTTGCCCGCTTTCCTTTTCGAAAAATCTCTGCAGTTCCCTCCATCCCAGGCGTTTTCCTCCATAAGTCTGCAAGCATTTTTTGTAGATGCGCTCGAAAGTTTCCCGTCCTAATGCAGAATCGAGGGCGCTCACGATGCTGAATCCTTTGCTATGGATCACGGTGTTGTTGTGGTCATACCGGATTTTAGAGAGCTGTGCAGGGGGAATATCTACCGTGGTGTCATTGTACATGGCCACCCCATCGAGATAATTGCTCATCCAGCTTTGCCGCCTCTCGGGATCGACATCACGAGCCAGGATGTATTGGGTGTCGGCAAAGATCCCCATCCCGATCCACACCCAAGCGGGATTTTCAGGATCCAGAACCCACTCTCCCCAGTATTCATGACCGATCTCATGGGCTGTGATCCTCTGCCAGTGCATGAGCGATTCGCCTTCTTTAAATGTTTCCTCCCCATGGATGACGACAATTCCGGTGGCAAACGGGTATCCTCCCCAGCGTCCCGGACCGCCCGGTATGATGTACAGAAATTTAAAAGGATAAAAACCCAGCCAATCCTTATAATACTTGATGGCATCGACCGCCGTGTCCATGCAGACAGATGCAGCTTTGGCTCCTTTTTCTGTAAAAAGAGTCGTGACCTGAATGCCATCGACCTCACGGGTTTCCGACGTTTCATTGCTCGCCATATGTATGCCGAATGTTCTTGCTCCGTCGATCTCATATCTCCCTGTACGCTTATCCAGTCGACCGCTTATGGCCAAAGCATACCCCTTGGGGATGTCCAATTTGACAGAAAAGGAATCATGCACCGGCAGGCCATCCCACCAGATCCTTGGATACCAATTGGTGTTTCCAAAAGAGGTAATATTTTCGTCAACCTCGAAGGTCCTTTTGAACGTGATATCGAACTGGATCTGATTGCCGGGCATGAGTGGCTCTGGCAAATTAAAAAACAATGGGGATTCAGCCGTGGTCTCCGTCTCCATGTTTAAAACGGAAAGACTTTCTCCCAAGATTGAAACTTCGATCGTATAATCGGCGCTTTTGAGCCAGTCGATGGCCACCACATTGAAAGAACGATTCGTTTCATTCCTCAAAGTAACCGTCTCATTCCCTTCTACAAAACCGACATCCAGATCGACTTTTGCATCGATCACATAATGGCACTTGGGCGGATCAGCCGGCACCCAGTACCCTCCCCCGCTATCGACAACGGACGGCGCACAGGAAACGCTTATCAATAGGCCAAATAAAAGAAAACAAATAATTACGGTTCTTCTCAATTCTCCCTCCAAAAAATGACGAACTTGTAAATATAAAACATCCTCAGTTTATAATACTGCAATTTGCACATAAAAGTTGAAATGAATTTATCTCGAGAGTTGACTTGGTTCATTGGGGTGGCTCTGAATGACCCAGTCGTCGACCCTTCCAGGGCAATGGCCGAAGAACTGGATGCGGTGGATTTTTTACAACATTGCCGTCCGGTTTTTCCGCTTGGAGGAAGATTTTCAATAGAGGTTATTTCTGTTTTTTGAACCCGTCAGATCAAGATCAATTCTTTCTGGGGTTCGGCCAGGAATTCAGCACCGTCCTTCGTGATGACCACCATCTCTTCGATGGTGACCACACCGCGGCCTGGAACTTTGAGTCTGGGTTCTATCGTGAACACCATCCCCTCCTCCAATAGCTGGAATGGCTTCTGGGCGTACTTTTCCCATGCAGGGCCTAGAAGGGCGGTCCCGTCATGGGCGAACCGGCCCACTTGATGCCCCAGCGCATGCGGAAACTCCTCGTATCCCTGAGAAACGATATGCTCCCTGGCGATTTTATCGATCTCCACGCCCTGGATCCCAGGCTTGATGGCCTGTCGCGCAAGCCCGATGGCCGTCACGATCGTGTCGAAGCCCTTTTGGACATCATCCGGAGCCTGAGTCTCCCCTTTTCCCAGGATGTAGAAAGATCTCTGGATATCCGAGCAGTAATCCTCAAATTTAACGCCAAAATCCATGTTCAGGACATGGCCTGGTTCCACCTTCCGGTCCGTGGGTTTGTAATGGGCTTCGGCCGTCTCCGGTCCTGTAAAAACCGCCGGGCAATGCGATTTTTCCCAGGCGAATCCCAGGCCCCGGTTCTCCACTTCCCTGATCATAAAATCGGCGATTTGTCTTTCGCTTTTCCCCGGAGCGATAAAAGCAGTCACTTTGGAAATAATATCCAGCGTATGTTCGATGGCTCTTGTCATCCGCTCCAGTTCATGGTCCGTTTTCCTTGCTCTCAAGCTGGAAGCGATCTTTTCAGCGGAGATGATTTTATCCGCGTACCCGATTTCAGATAGGAACTCGTGGATCGTCAGGTACATTCCGTGTGTCAAACCATCGCTGATCTCGCTGCCCGTGGAATAATTGAGGGCAATCGATGAAGGGTCGATCTTTTTTATTGCGTTGGTCAGGTGTTCTTTTACCCCTTGGACATACGCTAAAACATGTGTGTAGACCCCCAGGTCTTCAATGGTCGGTGTGTCCATCTGCCCGACGATAGCATAACTCTCACCTGATTTTGTGATGATAAACGCCGAATGCCAGGTGACATCGGCACTGATCAAATAATCCAGCATCGGATCGTGAACGATCCCGCTCTCCCTTACGAATGTGATCCAACAATCCACATCGTTTTCATTCAAAATTTTGATGGCTTGATCGACCTTTTCTTTAATCAGCATTTCCCTCTCCTTTCTCTCATATTCCCAAGAAACAACTTTTTTTCAAATCTACTCTTGCTATTCAGATTGTGGATAGTTAATGGGTGGAAAAAACCGTTAGGAGCCCGAGCGGGCATGGTTCATCTCCCTGTAGGAGATGAGAGCGAGGGCGGATACCGAGCCGGTATTTCCGCGCTGGGGAAATACCGGCGTGTTTTTGATACCCATTATCTATCCACATCATTTCCTTGTGCCAAAAAAAAGGTGTTCCTACTCGGATCGTTCTTTGAACTCCCCTGCCTTTTTGATGAACAAAGATATAACAAGCATCCCAACGATAAGGTGAGCTCCGGCTGTCCACCACAGGTACTCTGGATGACCCATCCGGTTATAAACTCCATAGAGTGTGGTGAAGGTCACACCGCTCAATCCTGAGCCAATCAGGAGGGCGACAAAATTACATCCCATGTAAAGCCCAGCCTTTTCTTTGGGTGCTATCCAGGTGATGTATTCCTGGATCCGTGGGGATGATGCCATCTCACCGACAGCGAACAGGAACAGTCCAAGGAAAAAAAAGGAAGGGGACGCAATCCGGGCATAGCCCAAAATTCCAAAGCCTACTGCAGCCAAAAACAGGCCAGAAAGAAAGGCAGGAATGGCTTTGAATTTCTCCACGATGCGGGAAACAAAGAACTGGAAAATCATGATCACGTATCCTGAATGTGCAATGGTCTCTCCCAGGATGCGTTTCACTCCATCCACATCGTGGGCTAAAAAGTTTGCGAAGCCTGTGCCTAATACGCTTTTTATCTCTAGGTAAAGACGGGCTGTGTCGAGGTTGCTGTCCACATACAGAGCACATAAATTGAAAAACGCCCAGAAAGGAAGCCAGAAAAATAAACCGAGCAGAACGATAAAGACGGCAAACTTCCAATCTGAAAAGGCAATGCCGATATCTTTGAACTTTTGTCCTAGTGTCTCTCCTTCGATCTCTCTTTTGGGCTCTTTGTAAAAAAGGATCGTGAAAAGCAACATGACACCGATGGCGATCGCTCCCGCCATAAAAGCTACATTCCAGGATATGACCCTCAGTTTCCCCATCACAAGAGGGCCGAAGGAGGCCCCTAAATTCACCATCTGATAAAATATCCCGAATCCTAGTGTTTTGTTCGTCTTGTCGGTTACGGCCCGGACCGTTCCCGCTATCAAGGGCTTGAAGATACCAGCGGCCAGACCGATGCTGAGCATGGTCAGGGCGATCCCAGAAAATGATTTGGTAAGAAGCAGGAGCAAGATCGATGGCAAGTACGCCAAATATGAAACGATGAGGACTTTTTTGAATCCATAGCGATCGGCAAAAGTGCCGGAGATGATCGGGATCCCGTAGGAAAATGCCAGGAAAATGCTCTGGACAATTCCTAACTCCCCAGCGGAATAGCCGAGCTGCTGCATGTAAATGCCGAAGGGGATAAAGATCCCATAGTAGGCGAACCGCTCCAGAATCTCGATGGTGTTGGCTGCCCAAAAAATCCCCGGAAATGGTGTCCTAGGCTCTTTTATGACCTGCGTCTTGTCATCCATTCTTATCCTCCATCCCTGACAATTTATTTCTGATCACATCGTCACTAAACAATAGGCTTATCTTTTGAATCTGTGCAGCCAACCGCTGAAAAAGGCGATGAACATGGCTGCAAGGATAGAAACAAACCCGACAGTGATAGACGGAAGAACCCCATAAGTTGCGATCAATATCGGAGATGCCGCAGTGATGAATCCTCCGCCCAGCATAGGTTCGTAGAGAATCTGCTTGAAGCCGAAGGATTTGGCGGCAGGAGTTTTGAAATGGGGATCTGCCACGCGCAGCAACAGAAGCCCCAATGCCGTGACTCCTGTTTGCATTCCATATTCGGTGATACTCCGCTCGAACCAGGCATCCGGAAGCATTCGGGGCGCGATAAACCAGGTGGCAAAAATCACCCAGCACAACCCCACAATCATCAGTATGGAAAAGGGAAGGAAATAGGCAAAAAACACGTCCAGGCGGATGGAAGCAATGGCTGAGACTACCAAAAAATCCAGGGCCAGTCCCAGGATGCGGTCGAAGGTATTCCTATCCAGGTACTTGTCAAGGCCGGTTTTGGATGCGAAAATTTGGATAAACAATCCACCTAGCATAGCAAGGGGAAAAAGCGGAAAGCTCCCGAAAAGATCGGGCTCCATTTCGGCGCTCAAGCTTTTGATCCCGCTCAACATGTACCAGCCGATAAGGATCGCAACGCCCACAAACGCGGCATGGAAGGCAAAGGGCTCGAGAGCATCGGGGGAAATGGTCGTTATCGATCCATGGCGCCGCTTCTCCTCGGGAATAAGCCCGCGCATCTCTGTGATGGAAAGCTGCTTAGGGTCCTTGATGATCTTGGTGTAACCCCGCCGCGCTGCCATGTTTATCATGATCATACCGAAAACCACAGCGCTGATAACGCCGACTGTGGCCGACATCAAACCGAGGTCAGATCCGGCTGCAAACCCCAGCTTGTCGAAGGCCTGGGCCATTCCAGCGGCCGTTCCATGCCCTCCTGAAAAACCGATCTCGAGAAGGCATCCAAAAAAAGGGGGAACGCCGAAAACAGGCGTGAGCAAAATGACAGAAATGCCCACACCCACCATATACTGTCCCATTCCCACGAGCCATCCGTAGCATAGCTGAGGTCCTCCCTCTTTCCATATGGTTTTGACAGAGGGAACGGAAAATCCGAGAAACAAGCAGGCAAACACCACATTGATCAATCGTCCGGGGTAAAGCGCCCAGGAATCCATCATCTCTGGAGGGATTACGATTCCGATGTATCTTCCGACGATATAGGGGCCCAGAAACAGACCGATAAAACCGGCTATCACGGATGCGGGCAAAAAAAGCCGCTGGAGAAAGACGAACCGGGAGCGAAAGTACTTACCGATGAGAAGAAGAAGGCTCAGCCAGCACATATCGATCATCAGGCGGGTAAGCTGATCGCCTGTGATATAAATATCGGGCAACCCCTAAACCTCCTTCACCGGATGAAGTTCGTTTTCGGAGTGGGCGATGACCGTGGCAGCGGCGATGTCCCCTGTGATGTTGATCACGGTCCGTGACATATCCAGGATGCGCTCCACACCCAGGACGAGGGCGATCCCCTCCATGGGTATCCCGACCTGCCGGAGAACGATAACGAGCATCAAAACGCCCATGGCAGGCGCACCAGCGGCCCCTATAGAAGCGAGGGTTGCGGTTAGGACGATGGCCAGCTGGTCCCCTAAGCCCAAGTTCATTCCGTAGACTTGTGCGATGAATATGGCCGTCACTCCCTGGTAGAGAGCCGTGCCGTTCATGTTGATGGTAGCACCCAAGGGCAGTACAAAGCTGGATATCTGTTTGGAAACGCCGATCTTGTCCTCAGCACACTCCATGGTCACGGGTAAGGTGGCCGAGGAGGAAGACGTGCTGAAGGCGATCAATTGGGCCTCGTAGATGCCTTTCCAGAATTTAAAATAGGGATATTTTGTGAAAAGAGTCACGACCGCCGGATAGGTGATGGCAAGGATGAACAATCCCCCTATAACAACAGCGCAGTAGCGCAGGAGGGACATCAATATATCCATGCCAAATGTGCCCACGACCGCCGCAATAAGGGCAAAAACCGCATAAGGTGCGATCTTGATCACGATCTCCACGATCTTGACCATGATGTCGTTTATCGCTTCGAAAAAGGAGATGACCGGCTCCATTCTTTTTTTATCGAGAAGGGATATGACAACGCCCATGAACATGGCGATGAAAATGATCTGGAGCATGTTGGCTTTTACGAAAGAGTCGGCCGGGTTGTCTGGGATGATGTTGATCAGGACATCTCCCAGTCCGGGCCTTTCCTCAGCCCGTATGGCCTGCGATTCGGCAGTGTCTCCATAGCTCGCTTTGAGTTCGGCTTGGACCGAATCCGGAATATTGGAGCCAGGCTTCAGAGTATTGGCCAGAAAAAGCCCCAGAGCAACGGCCGAAATGTAATAGGCTAAGTAAAAAGCCAGGGTTTTACCGCCAATGCGGCCTATTTTTCGCATATCCCCCAGACTGGCCACTCCCACTAGCAGAGAGGCGAAAATGAGGGGGATCACGACCATTTTTATCAAACGGATAAAGGCTGTCCCGATAGGACGGATGATGGCGGCATCGGGCCCGTAGACCAAGCCAGCTACCGCTCCAAGGACGAGCCCAACGAAGATCTGGGAGGCTACTCCCGTGCGTTTAAGCGTGGTGAAAAACAGGATGATGGTGGCGCCAAGAAGAAGAAGGGTCTGGAGGATCTTGATGCTCACAGCATCTGCTGGAGTGCCGAGGACAAGGGCAAAAAAACAGAGGATCAAGGCCGCAACCGCGCCAAGGATCCGCTTTGTGGCGATATTCATCGGGAGATTAATACCACATAATCGGTAAAATCTCAAAAGGATTCTTTTTCAGCTCTAAGGGCAGGCCTCAAAGTCCACAATTGCAGTTTAGTCAACTCGATCAGGTGGCGCATATCCAGGTTTTCTCTGTGAACCGGCCAGGTTTTGCAGCCTTCGACAGATTTCACGATGGCTTCCACATTCTCTACGGGATGGGCATCGAAGGAGGGAATGGTGAACTCCTCTGGAACCGACTCCGCTCTGAGAGAGAGAAACATCTCGCTGAAAAGGGCCAGCAAAGAACCTGTGCCGATGGCCTTGTCATCCAGCAAAAGTTGGTGTGGCAGCATATTCGATTTTTTGATTAACTCCAACGCTTCCCTAGCCAAATCGAACACCTGCGCTCTAGAGGCCAGATCGATTTCTGGACGGACTGGAGGCATTTGCTCCGGGCCAAACGGGCTCGATCGTTTCACCTCAGCGGGAAGAATTCCCGAATTTTGACAATCAATAATGCTTTCAGCAAGGGCATAAAAGACCTCGGCAGGAGTGCAGTGATCATCGATAACGACTTTTTTTTCGGCTAAGATCCTCGATGCGATTTCAGCGAGTTTCGTCTGGGAGATAGACCCCCTCTGACAGGAGAATTTCTTCATCACATCGTTGAATGTCGTTATCTCGATATCTGGGCGTTTTTTCAAGAACTGCATCAACCGATGGAAATTTTCTCTCGCCGTAACCATGGTTTCTACAGGCCGCAGCTCGGGCATTTTCCAGAGTTCGGGGCCGGGATTGGCCCCCTTGTAATAATTCAAATCCCAAAATTGGACGGTCCGGATTTTGCAAGGATGACAGGCGAAAAACGTCAGGACATCCAGATCCTGAATATCCTTCGAGAAGCGCTGTGCCAGGTTTTCCAGCATAGGATCGAATAGGCCATCCTTGTAGTAGTTGTCGTCGAAGCCTCCATAAGAACCGTAAAAGTTCAACGTGTTGCAGAACCACACAGCATTATGACCGGGCAGCCTGACCGGTGAATAAACAAATCCCCCGCCCATCTGAGCCAGAGCGGCCACAAGCTGCGGCCCGTAAGACCCGCCGTGCCTTCCCAGGGTAGACACAGGCTTTCCGAAAATGCGTTCCAATTCCCTGAATCCCCTGGATTCCTGAATCTGCATCTGGGCTACTCCCTCCTCCCAACCGGCATCTTCCAGAATCTCGGTGATGGTGGGATGAATAGAGCCCTTATCTGTATGACTTCCGATCTCGTGTCTGGCCACAGCCTGGATGACATCTTTGCGTCCCCGTTCCTCCAGCGACCTTGCTTTTTCTCCAATAACGAAAAATGTGCCGGTTACTCCTTCTTCGGTCATGATGTCGGCCAGCCACATCGGGATGTCATCGACGCCTTCTGTGGCAGGCGTCACATAATCTTCCACATCGAAAGCTATGACGACAAGTGTTTTATCTTTGCTGGGTACAACTTGTTTTTCTATGGGATCTGCATTCAAATAAGCAGCGGACATGCCGACAAAGGACATTCCCACCACGAATATCAGGAATACAAGTATGGGCTTTGTTTGTTCAACCATGCTATTACTCCATGTCCGATACGAAGTAACGTAGCACCCAAACCACCTATAGGTCAACGGATTTATTGCAAAGGATTTGGGCTTTCAAAGGGCCTCACACATAGGATATACTATCAGCCTGGGAATCTATGCTAAAATTTTGGCCATTCCGCATGGGCATCGTGTTGCTGGGAATCGAGGTCTTTCTGTTCATCTTTTGCACAATACTTGATCAAACCTCGGCTGCCAAGATCCTCTCGATGATCGCCGCCGCCCACATCGGGGGAAGGCTTCCTTTTATTACTGTCGGCTTGGAAAACGGGTTCAAGCCTGCCTTGATCATTTCGATCATCAATCTTTACAACACGACATACATCTTGCTGGTCTACTCTTTGTTCGTCTTCCTTTCGAGAGGAATAAAAAAGTTCAAATTCGTGGCAAAAGCCATAGAATCCATGAAAACAAAAGCGGAAAAGCGGAAGCTTGCCTTTAAAAGATGGAGCCTCCTCGGCATCGCCTTTTTTGTTTGGATCCCTTTGCCCTGGACCGGAGCCGCCATCGGATCCTTCATCGCCAATCTGGAAGGGTACAGCCACATGGAAACTCTTCTCGTCGTCCTTCCTTCCATGTGGATCGGTGTTATTTCCTGGACCCTGTGGTTCGACGAACTTTACAGGTTCGTCGACCGCATCGGCCGGGGCAAAACCATGTTCATCACGATATTCCTGCTTGTCGCGCCTGTCATCTTCTATTTGATTAATTTGGTGTTCAAAAGGAAAAAAACAGCTAATTCAGATAAATATCCATAAAATGTAACTAATTACGTAAAATAATCGTAGTAGAAAGAGATGATACTCTATTTTAGGAGACTCTGATGAAAATCCGGAAATTTGCCTGTATTCTTTTTCTATTTTTTCTCGCATTCCAAGTGCATTCGGCTCAACAGCCGGGTGAGGTCAGCTACCATGACGATTCGGTCATGCCCGCGGGAATAATCGGAGAGCGGATCCAAGCCGTTATTACGACAGTCAATGCCAATGATCCCGAACGAGTCCGTGAATTCATGACAAAACAATGCACGGAAAGATTCCAGAGCTTTGCGCCCATGGATCAGCACATCGATGTATTCCTCGGCCTTTACCAGGAAACGGGTGGGATGGATTTCCACAGCATCCGAACCTACGTGCCTGAACGGAAAGGAGAAACTGTCGTTATCCTCAAGGACCGCAACCTGGAAAGCTGGCGAGCTTTTGTCATACGCCTTGATGAAAAGGACGATAATCTTATTTCTGGATTGAATTTCAACATCGCCCGCACTCCTTCCAATGTCCAGGAACCAGATCTGACCGAAGAACAATTTCTCCAAAACACCAAAGACATAATGGAGAGATTGATTAAGAAGGAAGCTTTCTCCGGAACGCTCCTCATCGCCAAAGGAGATAAGATCTTGATGACATCTATGGGTGGTGAGGCCAGCAAACGCTTCCATGTGCCGAACAATATCGACACCAAATTCAACCTGGGATCGATGAACAAAATGTTCACATCCACCTCTATCATGCAGCTTGTCGAAAAAGGCCTCCTATCACTGGACGACCCGATCAGCAAATACGTGGATGAATCCTGGCTTCCCAATGAGATCACCTCAAAAATAACCATCCATCACCTACTCACTCACACCTCGGGATTGGGGAGCTATTTCAATGAAACATACATGAATGGATCGAGAGAACGCTTCCGGTATGTCGATGATTTCAAGCCCCTGGTACAGGGAGACAAGCCGGCTTTCGAACCGGGAAAACAATTTCAGTACAGCAACACGGGGATGCTGCTTTTAGGGGTGGTGATAGAGAGTGTAACTGACGGCAGTTATTTCGATTACATCCGGAAAAACATCTACGCACCAGCCGGCATGACGGATTCGGACAGTTTCGAAATGGACTATCCGGTTGAAAACCTGGCCATCGGTTACAGCCGGGATCGAAACAGCCCTTACGGATGGCAGAACAACCTCTACAAACATGTGATCAAAGGAGGACCCGCCGGAGGCGGATTTGCCACGGTCAAAGACCTACACCATTTCGCTCGCGCCATCCAGACCGGAAAGCTCGTATCCCAGGAATCACTGGACAAGATGTGGAAAGACTATGCAGGAGCAAATTACGGCTACGGATTCACGGTGGAAGAAGGCCCCAACGGCAAGGTCGTCGGCCACAGCGGAGGATTCGACGGAATCAACTCCAACTTGGATATCTTTCTCGACAGAGGGTATATCGTCGCCGTGATGTCCAATTACGACAACGGAGCAAGCCCGATCGCTGCAAAAGTCGGCCAGCTCCTCTCTCGAGTCCGCTAGTTTTTGGGGCTCATCTAATCTTGGCTGTCCGGGGAAAGATATGTCCGGGCTCCGGCAAAACGATTCCGAAAATATTGGCTGGAAAGGGAATCGACCTGGATGATCTTATTTTTTCCGGGAGCATGGATGAATTTCCCGTCCCCTGTGTATATCCCCACGTGGGAAATCCTATTCTTATTCTGACCGAGGAAAAAAACCAGGTCTCCCCTGTCGAGGTTATCTTTTGAGACTGGAGTTCCGGACCTGAACTGGGCCAGGGATGTCCGCGGCAAATGCAATCCCACAAGGTCGTAGACAGCCATGGTCAGACCGCTGCAGTCAAAGCCCTTTTCAGGTGTGTATCCTCCCCACTTGTAAGGAAGACCTAAGAAACTTTGTGCACGTGTAACGATCTCAAGACGAACAGAGTCAAGGCCGGATGGTGGAGATTGGCTTATGGCAAAAGTCTCCGGACTAACGACATAATATTCTTGGATATACCCTGCCTGTTTAAGGCGTTCGGCATTCTCCTGGGCGGGAGGCCGGGAAAGGTAATTTCCGAATCGAACTTTGTACAAGCCGGATTCATGTTTGAAATAATAGGCATCCAGGTTTTTTTCATTCAGAGAAAGTGTCAACCGGACCGCATTGTCCAATTTACGGAAGGCTCCGACCTGAATAACAAAACCCGTCCTGGAAACAGTTGTCATGTCAGAGGGAGGACTTGCTTCCAAAACCACGGAGGAATTTTTAGAACAAGAAATGAACAAAAAAATGAGAATCGCTAACACAGTCGAAATCAGACGTCGCATGAATGTCACCCATATATTTTGTCGGTTGAAGTGATCAACATTTGACATTTTGAAAGACTATCGAAATAATATACGCAATAGATAGAATAAGTCAATTGGAATACAGGATGAACAAGAAAGGAGAAAACATGGAAAACAGGAAATTCGATCGCCGTCGCTTTATCAAAAGCGGGATTTTGGGACTGGCCGGAACAGCTGCTGGGAGTGCCTTTCTCAAAGCAGGCCCTAAAAATCCCTATAAGCCTAGGGAAGAAAAGGATAAATTCATATATAGGACATTGGGCAAAACAGGATTCAAGCTTCCCGTCGTCAGCATGGGTGTGATGAACGCCGATAATCCAAACCTGGTGGCAGCCGCGCTGGACTCGGGAATCGTCCTGCTGGATACAGCGAATGGATACCAAAAAGGCAAAAACGAGGAGATGATCGGAGGCGTGATCAAGGACCGTGACCGGGACTCCTATGTACTGGCCACAAAAGTCGCCTACGCTAAGGACAGGAAGACCGGCCTTTATCCTCCTGATAAGGACGTTCAATCCTTCGAGGATGAATTCAACATCAGCCTCGGCCGGCTGGGTTTGGATTATGTGGATATCCTTCACATCCACGGCGTCTCGGTAAAAGAGACCGTTTTCTTCGAGCCAGCTCTGAAATTCCTGGAAAAGGTGAAAAAGGAAGGCAAAGCCCGGTTTGTCGGATTCTCGACCCACCGCAACCAGCATGAAATGATAGATGCCGCGGTGGAGTGCGGGATTTACGATGTCGTTATAACTGCTTACAACTTCAGGCAGAATAACAAGGAAGAGATTGGCCAAGCCATGGCCCGCGCAGCTAAAGCAGGAATCGGGATCATAGCCATGAAAACACAGGCCGGTGTGTACTGGGACAAAGAACGCCAGGAACCGATCAACATGAGGGCTGCCCTCAAGTGGGCGCTGCAAAATGAGAATGTGCACACATCCATACCAGGATTTACGGCCTTCGATCAGATGGAGCTGGACCTATCCGTGATGGAAGATTTGACATTAACAGAAGAGGAAAAGGCGGATCTGAAGCTGGGCGAGGAGAAGGCCTCTGCCGGACTTTATTGCCAGCAGTGCGGCATATGCCAGGGGCAGTGTCCTTCGAATGTGGACGTTCCCACCCTGATGAGAAGTTACATGTACGCCTATGGCTATAAGAATATGAGCCTGGCCCACAGCACCATCGAAGAGCTGGGCTCCCATCTACCCTGTTCGGATTGTAGCTCATGCAATGTGCGCTGTCCCAACGGTTTCGATGTTCCTCAAAAAGCCAAAGACATTGTCCGTCTGAAAGCGGTGCCCCCAGAATTTCTGGGTTAGCTCATTAATATTTCTTAACGATTTGAGGGGCTCTGATCCAGTTCCCGTTCCATATAACAAGGTCCTTGTCATAGTCTTTATCGGATTTTAGTTCATAAAGACCAGCCTCTGGATTTTTGGGATCGTATGCCCAGTTTTCCTTTTTCCCATCTCGACCATAAGAAACGATTAGGATATCTTTATCCGTACAGCCTCCGATTCCTTTGTAAATTCCATTGCCGGATTTTCCGGTATAAACCCGGTAATTCCCTGCCCAATCGTCGCTTATCGGAAGGATTTTGATATAAAACGGAGACAAAGTTTTGTCGAATTCGGCACCCCTTGTGTATGTACCAGACTGTCCGGGTGGAACACCATAATCCGTCATGTAATCGGTCATAGCCTGATTGACAAAAGTGATTTTTCTCATGGAATTCAATTGCTTCGCTCTATCGGCAGGTGTGGACTCGTCCATTGTTTCTTGACCCATCTGTTTTTCGTACTGTTCGATCAGTTTTTCCCGTTTTTCCTTGGTGTCTAAATAGAGCCGAAGCTCGATGATCTCGTGGGAGATAGCCTGGGAGAGTTTGTTGATGGCCTCACGGGAGTCTGCTTTTTGGACATCGTATCTCTCGCCCTCGATATCTTCGATGAATTGATTGATCTCTCCGAAGTAAAGGGGGGTCATGATGCCAGCTCCATCCTTTTCAACAGGAGTGATTACAATATTCAGGACCAGCAGTATCCTGTGAAATCTCTTGAAAAACACATCATCGATTTGATCTTGAGCTCTAGCATTTTTGGCATCTTTCATCATTCCTGTCAGGACCTTTTGAGTTTTTTCCATAACAGGTTCCCTCATCTCTGCCAGTTCTTTGAACGTGACAAAAACGGTATCTAGGAGCGCATACCCGGCGTTTTCCTCTGTAGGATCGCTTGAGCTGAATGCTTTGAGATTCACGCAAAAAATCACAAGAAACAAAATAGTCAATGAAAAAACAATCATTCTTTTTATCATTTGAAACCTCCTTGAGCGTTAAATATCTAATTCTCCAGTTTTGCTTTATCGGCTCTTACGAAAATTGCCGATTTCTGTAAGACCGTGCTCAAATTCTGAACGATATCTTCATTCGGTGCATTTTCCCTCTGGATGGCCAAGATCACGCGTTTGAGCGACCACTCGAACTCATAAATGGCTGATTTTTCGGCTCCCATCTCGGCTGGGAGAGGACTTTGATTTAAGATGTTATCATGTTGGCTGAACACTTGAACAAAGGTATTTTTGAGAAGCATAACATCTGATTCTTGAGATGAAGGGAGAAAATATCGCGTGGAAAGCCATCCAAGTAAAAGAATAAGGAGAACTGTGCTCCCAGCAATAGCTGGCTTTTGGAACCAGGATAAATATGAACGGGATGGTTTGCTATCTTCATTTATTCTCTTCTCCAGACGTAAACGGAAGGCATCTTCTCGATAATCGAGAAGGGCATCTTCCTTTTCCCTCTGAATGAGATCGATATATTCAGACATTTTTTTCTCCCTTGATCTTTTCTTTTATGGCCAGACGTGCTCGATTCAACCTCGACATCACTGTCCCCAACTCGATCTTCAAAGTTTCGGCAATCTCCTGATAGGACAGGTCGCCATATTCTTTCAAAATGAACACTTCCCGTTGTTTTTTCGGCAGCTTTTTTATGGCTGTTTTTAACTCGAGGAGTTGTTCACGATAGATCATTTCCGATTCGGGACTCAGAGGATCTTGGATTTTAAGCGTTATCTCGATAGCCGATTTGCGATCGATCCGGTGCTTTTTTTGGAAATTCAGGCAAGTGTTTCTGGCTATTCTGAAGAGCCAAAATTTCGCACGCGCAATTTCATTCAAAGTGCCGATATTTGTAAGGGCTTTGAGGTATATCTCTTGAGCCAGGTCCTGGGCGTCCGATGCATTCCGGGAAAAGCCCAGACAGATCAAAAACACCTTTTTCTGGTGTGTCAACAGCTCTTCGAAAACCTTGGATTTTTTTTCTTCCACGGTCGTGTAACAAATCATATCAGTTCCAGCTAGAATTTCCACTCGCGTTTTTCTTCCTCTATAGATACAAGACAACCCTCCCCCCAAAATATTCCATTAAATTGGGGACAGGATATGCATTCACCAATTAAATAATGTCAACCTCTGGAACGAAGCAACATTATCTCAATTTTTAATTGGCGAAAGCGTATCCTGTCCCCGAATTAGTGAGAGGGTGTGTTCGAGGACGGTGTCGATGCCGGCAGCCAGGTCTTCAGCTATCTGAGATACCGAAATATCCGGCAGAATGCCGCGATCCTTTGGCAAGCCCTGAACGGCTGAGGCAAAGGTCCCTCTTGCCACCGAAACCTGAAACTGGCTGTGCTTCAGTATAAAAGCGCCGTGGGCATCATGACACACATAGGTGGCTCCGCTCTCTTCCCCGACGATTGTCCCGATCTTATGATATTTTAAAAGTCCCAGCAAATGCCCTGTCGTCGATGCTCCTCCCCCATCGATCAGAATGTATAACTTCCCTTTAAAATGATTCTCCCTCAATGGGACTGGTTTTTCCAATCGGGAATACCTCCCATAAGGTTTGGAAAAATAAGGCACCGGTTTATGAGCGATGTGGGCGAAAAGACGGACCGCACAAAAGGGATCACCACCGTTATTCCTTCGAAGATCGATGATCAGATTCTTTATCCCGTTATTTGCGATCTCTGCGAAAGATCCATCCACAAATCCATAAAACTTGTCGCGAGCATCATAATAAGCGAAATCCGGGATAGTAATGATGGCCGTGCTTATCTCTTTGTGCACTTCAAAATCCAACTCCATCGGTTCTGTCATATTTTTCCAGATCCGGTTTGTTGGTACCGGATGGATAACGGCCTTTCGTTCCATTTCTTCCCCCGGTTTTTGATAAACCACCACAAACGAATCCGGATGCCCGTAAAAAAGCGAATAAAGCAATGGGAACCGAAAGCCAAGTCGGAATTTTTTGTACTGATCCGATTGGGCATCGGCCGATATCACCGTTTTCAAATTCTGCAGAATTTCTTCCATCGGTTCTCCGTTGATGGATAGAATCTTAGATCCAGCGGGCAGCGCATCGAATTCGCTGTAAGAACGGTATGCTAAGGCGTCTTCGCCGATAAATCTCATCTTTATCGGAAAAAGCTTTCCGGTCAGATTGCTCCAATATCCCGAAGGCATCCAGACGTTCGAGTGCATACACCCCATCCGGGCCATCACAGAAGCGAACATACAAAAAGCATCTTCAAGCCCCATTGAACTGTTCAATTCTTTGAATCGTCGCTCGAACAAGACATCAAAATCATCCTTGGAGATGTAGTCATACATCGCCGGGTGCAAACTTTCCATGGCGTGCCGCATCTGCAGGAAATCCTCCTGTAATTGTTTCAAAGTGAATGTCATATCCATGTCGTTTCCCTGCAGCAAAACAACCAGTTGAAAGGCCGCAATAACCCAGACGACAAAAATGAACTTACGCAAAGCAATTCCCATTAGTTTCTCCAAAAATTTTCTTTCGTTTATTAAATAGGTGAAAGGGTATCCTGTCCCCAATTAATGAATGTTGAACTTAAACACCTGGACCGAAACTCGATCTGCTGGCTTCCCTTTATCCTTCTCTATCCGATCCAGCCATCCCGCAGCAATATCTGCATTCATGTCATCCCAGTCATAAAGAGGCTCGGAAGATGTGACCACATAAATAAGCACCTCTCCCCTACCTCTCTCTACGTAAAACCAGTTGGGTTGCAGGGGAATCGTGGTGGCATTTCCGGCTTGAAGAGGATTTTTTGCCGGGCTGTATTCCGGATTTGGTAAGAGCCTGATCGGTCGCTCTTCCGATCCGACCTGGAAAACATAAGTATAACGCTCCAGAGGAAACTGCAATACAAGCCGGTAATTACTCTCTGAAGAGAGGGAAATAATTTCATCCTGAGGAGAGTCGAAATTCAGCTTTTCTGTGCGCTCCGAGCCTTTTACCTGATACTGGAATTCGATCCGCCCGGGCACAATCTCCTCGGGCGCAGCCGGTGCAACAGCCTCAATCCCGATCCTTTTTGCTTGACTCTTGACTTCTTTCTTTTCCTGCGCTGCCTCATTCTTTAGCTTCGCTGCCACAACCGTTGGCTGTGCAAACATTTCTTTATCCGCTCCCTCAGCCTTTTCCATCTTCTCCACAATTCTCGTTTTAACTTGTGGTTTTTTGGCGGCATAATCTTTTTCTTCAATCCCCTCACGTTTTACTTCTTCAGCAACTTTCTTCTGCAATTTGGCCGTTTCTGGTTTTCCCGCGTCTTGAATTTTCTCTTTCACCTCTTCTTCCGCTTCGGCTTCACCGAGAACCTGCGTCCTGTCTTCAACCTCCCTCTTTTCTGCAACGTCAGTGACAGCTCCCCTCTTCAATCCCAAAAGCGGCTCCACTTCTTTAGGGGGTTTGATGACAATGACCAGGATAATGAAGGCAGCCGCTATCCCGGCAGCAGCCAAACGGACTGGCCAGGAGAAAAGCGCAAATCTCGGTTTTTTCTTTTTTTCTGCGAGCCTTTGATAGACCTCCGGACTTGGATCGATGTCAGGTACAACTTCCATCTCATGAACGATCCAATCATCCATTATCTTGTCGAATTTTTTTATGTCCATCTTACCGCTCTCTTCCAATCCTATATACGTTTAAAGGGCCGATTTTTGCATTTTTTTTCATCCGAATGCCCCTATTCCTTTGGCCTCGAGGCAGGTTTTCACTTTTTCCCCAGCCAACATGACATACTTCCGCACAGCACTGATGGATCTGCCAAACACACCGCTCATTTCCTCATAGTTTTTTCCCAAAATGTAGTACATAACGATGGCCTGTCTCTCGATCTCCTTTTTTAGTTCGCCGATACACTCCCGGACTGCCAGTGTCAGCGTGGTTTTGTCAAAATTTTGGGTTTCATCCGTTAGCGTATCTCCCAAGTGAATTTCGCCCCCCTCCTGGCCCACGTTTTGTTCGAGAGACTGAAACCTCACCAACTTTTCTCGACGGAAAAGATTGATCGCGTGATTGTGGGCGATCCGGAACAGCCATGTCCGGAAAGATGCTTTTTTGGGATTGAATTGATGGGCCTTTTCGATCACCCTGATGAAAATATCGTGAACCACGTCCTCGGGATTCGACACATTCAACACATGCGATAGATACACAAAAAGACTTTTGGCATGTTTTTTATACAACTCATCGGCTGCAGCCACCTGCCCCTCTCTTAGCAGCTGGACGATCTGTTCATCCGTCATCACCGCTATTATAGTCATTTTCACACATCATTACGAGAGCCCGATTTCATCCTTGCAAGAGCCCAAACAGCTGCCTGTCCTGCCCGGGTATCTTGATCTGCCATTTTCCTTTTCAGAGGTTCGACGGCCTGTTCGTCTCCGAAAGAAAACGTAAGAATCAGGAGATGCGCGACTTGGAGAGGGCAAAATAATTGGAGCGTCGATGAAATTATAGGGTGAGACCGGATAACCAGTGGAGGATATTGAGGAGAAGCCGCGGATTGTCCTGACCGAGAGGATGATTCATCCCGGCTTTTACACGTCCATCGGCAAAAACTTGGGCGGTGAACATGGCGGCCTCGGCGAAAAAGGCGATCTTTCCCTTGCCATATCGCATCACTCCTCCCTGGTACCATCCTGATACATCGACGCTCAGAGTTCCGGGTGGGAACTTGTTGTACTCCTCGGGCATCCAGGACCGGAAATCCTCACTCAAAATAAGGAGAGGTTGAAATCCTTCATCGCATCGGAAAGCCGAACCGGCAAATGTGGCGATACGGCTCACCTGTTCCTCTGAGTTTCGTCCTTTTGTAAGGAAATGGTCCGCCAGGGAGCCATCATTTTGCTGAAACAGGGTAGGTCCTGGGCGGCCAGGCGGGAGGCCTTGCATGACATAACCGTTACTGACCTCGATCCCGAAAGAAAGAGCCAGGTCCTTTATGGCTCCTGGATCTGGCATGTGATCCGTGATAACGAACAAAGAGCCTCCTTTTTTCACCCAATCGTTGAGGACCTGAATTTCTTCCTCTGCAAATGTCGGTGGATCGCCGACCTTGAATGGCGGCTGGGCGTCTGCAATCACATAAATGCTTCCCGATTTCAGCATTTCCGAGGATATCTTGTCCTCAGCCCGTCTGACAACATAGCCATCCTGCCTCAACAATTCGGCAAACGGGAGGTAAGTCCCGACCGCTGTGTGAAAATTATTATGCGCCTCATCGATGAGGACAACAGGCCCCTTTCCCCCGGGATACGCCGGTTTTTTTATCACATAGAAAAATGTTTTATCCACAGTTCGCGGCGGTTCGACCGTGCTGGCAGTTTGCTCTGACTGTCCCGCTGCAAAAACAAATGCAACGAGCGATACACTGACGATGAGAACGTTCAGCTTATTATTGTTTATCAATATCACACGAACTCCTTTAGTTTTCGAATCTCAGGGCATCGAACATGATAACACCATTAAGGGAGTTATTCTAAATAGTTTTTCTGAGCTTTAACACGATAAAAACAACAAAGCACAATCCGCCCGCAACGATTTGAGAAATAATGATAACCTTTTTTTCTGGATCGAAGATCAAACCGAACAGGGCGAACACAATCCAGACGAATCCCATGATTATCCAGAAGACTTGATTGCTCTTCTTGCTCCGAGGATTGTCATCTTTCTGAGCATAATCTCCCTTATATTTAGTTGCTTAACTCGATCATTCTCAGTTATCATAACAATAAATGGTGCCACTAAAAATAGAGAATGGAATAGGAAGTTAAATATTCTTTCATGAAATATCGCCATTAAATTTTCCGGTATGAAAAAGAAGCTAAAAAAAATTCTTGTTATCTTGGGAAGTATCGTACTCTTCTTCCTGCTGCTCATCGTTATCGCTTCTTTGCTTTTTTTCTACAAGAAACCGCTTATCAAAGGAATCGTCGAGAAACAAATCGAAAAAAGGACCGGGATCCACGTCACCATCGGCGCATTGGATTATGAACTATTTCCGTTGAGGATCGAGGCGGGCACGATCGAGTTTACGACTATGATGGATGAGACAGAAGTGGATGTCTTCATCGAGAAACTTGTCCTCAAAGGCGATTTCCACCGCATCCGAAAAAAAATGAGACCCTATTTCGAGACGATAGAGGCTGAAGGCGTCATGATTGTGTCCAACATCAAAGAGGCTAGAAAAAAAATCGTGATCACGGACATGCTCCGAGATCTATCTTCAGGGATGAGTTATGTCCGAAAAATAAGCCTTAAAAACTCCTCTATGGAATTCATGTTCCCCGGACAAAAACTAATCCTTCAAGGAGTCGATCTCGCTCTGTCGCCGCTAGAGACTCAAAACACCTTTGCCTATACCCTTCTCTTCCAGAAAGCAGAGGGAATCGGACTGCCCCAAACGAATAGATTCCAGAACACCATTCAAGGATCCGGGACATTTTTCATCAGGGAAAAATCCACCATAGAGGGACGATTTGTTTTGACTTCGAACCGTCTTGCCTACGCAGGAAAAGAAGAATATTTCGAAGAAATCGATTTGAACTTTGATGGAGAAATCGATGGAGATAAAAATGAATTCAGCTTCTCCACTTTTGAAATCGAAATCCCCTCCTTTGTGAGCCTCACCGGTCCACTCGACATTGTCTCCCAGGATGGGATGACTCTTTTTTTTCGTTCCAGCCTCCGGATCGACGACCTGGGCCGGATTTTATCCCTTGCCAAAGACCGACTTCCCCAACAGCTCGAGGGACTGGAGCTCAGCGGCAGCGCTTTTTTCGATGGAGAAGCGCATATTACACCCACACATCCCGCGCAAAAAGCGAGCATCACCGGTCTTATGGTGCTGAATCCTTCGCGTATCAAATACCGCACCCCGGAATATCAAGTCGACAGTCACTTTTCAGGCAGCTTCAAGGTCGACGGGTTCCCGGACAACCAGAACATTTCCGGCCGGATCAAGATAGTGAATAGCTCTTTTGCCGGAAAAACTCTGGAGGCATCTGGTATAAAAATGGATGTCCCATTTGTCTATAACCACAAAGGATCCAGGGTCGATATCCCCAGCTTTATATCCAGTGCTACAACCTTAAGCCTTGATATTCCAAACAGAACATTCAAAACAGATTCCCCCAGCTTTTCTGGACAGGGATTTATCGACCTCAAAGGATCCAGGGTCGATATCCCCAGCTTCAAAGCCATTGCTGCAACTTTGAGCTTGAATATTCGGAACAGAACATTCAAAACAGATTCCCCCAGCTTTTTTGGACAGGGATTCATCGACTTCAAAAAAAGAAGCTTCCAGATCTCTAGGGCGAATATCGAGTTTGATCCCTTCCCCCCGTTCGAGGTCGAAGCTCAAGCCAGCCTCGGTCCTCAAGATTTGAGCTCTTTTTCCGTTTCTGCACAAAGTTCGCGTATCGCCTTCCAGACCCTGATGGATTTTTTCTCCTTTGCCATTCCACACAAGGTCAAAGAATGGGAACCGGACGGATGGTTGAATATCCAAATCAAGGCCAATAATTCTATTCGAGAAAAGCAGAAGGTTTGGGACGTGTCCTCCAAATTGGAAGCATTCGATGTCCAATTCCATGATCCCTCCTTTGCGGTTGCCGGCGAGTCCCTCCAACCTAGCCTGACTCTGGAGGCAACTTTTGACCACGCTCTTGACAATATCGCATTCGCAGCGAAGATGGACCTTTCCCAAGGGGAGTCACTCTATAAGGACTTTTATGTCAACTGGAGCAAAATGCCCATCCTGGGAACGATCAGCGGCCGATTTCATGTCTCCCAAAAAAAATTAACGGATCTTTCCATCGGAGCGACCATTCCAGAATTCGGCAGAATAACCGCAAATGGACGCCTCGGTCTACAAGAACCTCGCTCCGCTGATCTAAATGTCGTGGCCTCAGCACTACAACTGGCCTCCTTGTATTCGTTCATCAGCCAAAAAAGAGCTGTTAACCAAACACAGGTCAAATTGAAAGGAGAAGCGGAGAGTCAATTCGATGCGAAGATCGATAAAAACGCTTTCTCCATCGTTGGATATCTTAAAGTCAAGGATGCGTCATGGAGCGATGATGACACGAATCTTGCGGTGCAAGGAATCGAGGCTTATATCCCCCTCCATTATGTACAAAACACCAGAAACACAAAGAATGAAACTGCACCTCAGGAAAAAGGGTATCTGACTTTTCAAAAATTCCACTCATCCAATTTGGATCTATTGCCATTGAAGCTCGACATCTCGAGTATAAGAAACGGATACTCGATCCAACCTTTCGAGTTGGACATATTCGGAATCAAAGCCGATGTGGGAGAGACCTTGGTCGAGTACGGATTCAATCCTTCGAACTTTAGGGCTCTAACCTCGTTTTCCTGGAAAGAAGGAGACCTGTCGCAACTCCCGTTATCATCCCGGGATTTCCGGTTGAAAGGAATACTATCGGTGGATCTACCCCAGGTCGAGATCTCGCCAGACCTCATAACCACCGAAGGCCAGGGTGAAGCAGACGCTTTCGGCGGGAAGATCGACATTGAAAACATCCAAGTCAATCAACCGTTCGCCAAAAACAGAACGATTTCCTGTGATGTGAAATTGTCAGGTTTAGACCTGGAAAAAATCACGGATTCCATTCCGTTCGGCCGTGTGACAGGAATCATAAACGGGGAGATCCAAGACCTTGCCCTATCCTACGGGCAACCCGAGCGATTTAATATCCATATCGAGTCGGAGAAGAGAAAAGGAGTTCTTCAAAGATTCAGCCTAAAAGCCACAAATGATCTGGCAATTCTCGGTACTGGCGAAAAAACCCCCTTTTCTCCTCAAAGCGGATGGACCCGACTCGTCAAAAACTTCCGGTACGGAAAAATCGGGATCGCCTGTTCGCTCAAAAACGACATGTTCACTCTTCGAGGCACTATCCAAGGGAAGGGAGACGAATATCTAGTAAAGGGATCGGGTTTGTTCGCCATCAACGTTGTGAACAAGCAAACGCGAAACCAGATCCAATTCAAAGATATGCTGAGCAGAATCAAGAGAATCGGTGAATCGAAACAATCCCCATGACCGGATTCGATGATTTTGCTATACTGAGGACATGATAGAAATAAGGATTAAAAGGGAGATCGCCATGAGAAAACTTTCCCCATTTTTCACAATGTTTATTTTTTTGTTTATTTGGACCATTGCTTGCGTGACCATAAACATCTATTTCCCAGAGGCTGCGGTGCAGAAAACAGCGGAGGAGATTGTGGACGAGGTGAGGAAACCCGAAAAAGAAGTGGAAAAAAAGCAAGAAATGGAAATTGTCCAAACTTCCTTCTCTATCATTCCTGCCGCTTATGCTCAGGAAGAGGAAAGAGTCTCCTCTCCGAAGATACGTGCGCTGAAACAATCGCTGAAAGAGAAAGAACCCCTCCTCCGGCCTTTATTCGAGCAAGGCAATATCGGAGAAGCCAACGATGGATTTATCCAGATCCGCAGCGAGGACGATCTATCCCTGAAGGAAAAAGCCGACTTGCGACGCTTGACGAAAGAAGTGAATAGCGACCGTGAAAACCTGTATGCAGAGGTTGCCAAAGCCCTTAACATCGAAGAAAGCCAGATCCCAAGGATACAGAAAATATTTGCCAAAAGCTGGATCGAGAACAGCCGCCCAGGATGGTGGATTCAAAACGATGGCGGAGAATGGGTCAGGAAACAGTAAATCTTCGATAAACTATTTTATTCGATTTTCCCTGCAATATCTCGGACAATCCTGTCTAGTTCCTCTTCCAAGATTTTGGAAAGGATAACGGGGACCTGAGCAACGCTTTTTGCCGTCATTTTTTCCTGTCTATCGAACTGATAGAAATATAGCCTTTCCTTCGATTTAAAATCCACCAGCTCGACTTCCATGGCCAGGCGGGCATACCAAAAATCTTGAGTATCGACCTCCTCGATGGAATGAATCTTCGAATTCCACTGAATATCCGGATCTCCTCTTGAGATCTCCTGTATGACTTTTTGGAAGACATTCTTTCTCAAAAGATAGTGAGTGATGGAATCCCGTATGAGTTTTGCCGGTTTATCCGCCCAAAAGTCATAGGAATAGTAATTGAGCTCGAAGGGTGAAAGCCTGTAGATAATCCTAAAATCGTCATAGAGATCATCTATGTCGATGGGCTCGATCAAAATGGCCTTATTGATCGTCTTCGAGATCATTACTTCTTTCCCCGTCAAATGAAGCTGATAATATTTTCGAGCGGGTGAGGACATACACCCCCCCAAGAATAGTATCATCAAGACCGCTACATAATATTTTTTCATTTCTTTTTTTCCTTTCGTGTCCGGATTAAAAGCGTGGGATCTTCCGATAACTCTCTCGAGAATTTGGAAAGATTATCTATGGCCTGACTCAAGCTTTCGAATGTGTTTTTTAGTTCTTCTTGCTGGTGGATGAACATGGTTTCGATCTTGTTCAAACTGTTGGATGCCGTTTCGATAAAAGCCTCGAGATTTCTCAGGACTTTCCCCATCTCTTCATCGGAGAACCTTTTATTCAGATTGCTAAAGGCCTCTCCGGAACTGGCTTCTAGATTACCTGTGATGGTGCTCAAATTTTCGGTCACTTTTCGGAGATTCTCGGTCACCGCTGAAAAGGCCTGAGAGGCTTTTTGGATGTTGGCGATGGATTCCTCTAGGCCTTCCTTCCTTGATTCGAGGACGTCGGACAAAATCGCTGAACTCTTTTCGACATTATCCAGAAAATGAGAAATTTTCTCCTGGTTCTCCACATCGAGAAGGTCGCTGATTCCCAAGACCGCCTTATCGATATTCGCAACAATATTCTCTGCTTTTTCTTCCAGCCCACGACGGGTCATGATTTCTCCATGTGGTTCCAGGTTTTGAGATTCGTTACTCCCCCCCGAAAGCTCCACGAACTTTTGACCGGTGATTCCCATATACATCAATGCTGCCGTCATGTCTTTCTTCATGGAAAATCCCTTTTCGACCTTTATGTGAACAAGGACTGAATTGATGTTGCTGGGATTGACATTTATCCGTTCAACGCCGCCCACTTCCACTCCCTGATATTTTACCGGGGAGCCTACATACAATCCATTCACAGTAGTCCCTCTGAAATCGATGAAGAAATCATTTCCTTTCTCTTTTAGCTTAGGCAAGAGAAAAAAACCGAGGGCAGCGATAAAAATAATGAAGGAAACAATCAAAAAAATGCCCAGCCTTGCTTTCTGTTGCTTAGTCATTATCCATTCCTTTTTTAAGAAAAAAAGCTTCGATAAAAGGGTCACTTAAGGAGAGGAGCTCTTTATATTCTCCCGAAAAATGCATTTTTCCCTCATGGAGGACAATCGCCCTGTCTGCAATTCTTTTAATGGACCGAAGTTCATGCGTGACCACAACCACGGTCATCCCCAGATTCTCCTTAAGGTTGGATAAAAGGTCATCCAATTCTGAGGAGGTGATCGGATCCAGCCCGGATGAGGGCTCATCGCAGAAGATAACTTCAGGATTCAGGACCATTGCCCGAGCCAATGCACCTCTCTTTTTCATCCCTCCCGAAAGCTCCGAGGGAAATTTCCCCGCGCTTTCCCGCAGCCCCACTTGAGAGAGTCTCTCGTAAACCATGTGTTCTTCGACGTCTTTTTGAATATTCTGATGCTTCATCCGTATGGGAAGGGCAACATTTTCATACAATGTAAGGGCATTAAGCAGTGCCCCGTTCTGATACAGAACCCCTATCCGGGTATAGAGGGAGTGAAGGCTCTCCTCGGAAGAAAAGTCGATCTTTTCTCCTTTGAAAATTATTTCTCCTTTTTTAGGGGGGATCAATCCGATCAGACTCTTGAGGAGAGTGGATTTGCCGCAGCCGCTCTTCCCGAGTACAATCGTGATCTGCCCAGCGGGGATTGAAAAATTCAACTTTTCCAGAACAAGATCCTTCCCATAGCCGATATCAAGATCGATCGTTTTTATGATTTCCATGTCATTCAATAAAGGATGACGGCGAATAAACAGTCCAGCAGAATGATCAAGGAAATTGACAGAACCACTGATTCTGTGGTGGCCTTCCCGACCTCCTCTGCACTTCTCTCTACAGAAAATCCCTTATAACCGCTGCTGATGAGGATGGCCCAGCCAAAAATCATGGTTTTCCCAAGCCCGATCAGGAAATCCTGGAGATGGACGATATTCGACATCTCTCTGAGAAAGCTTGCCGGCGGGGTCCCCAAGAATATCCTTGCCACAAGGACGCCTCCGAAAATTCCCACAAAATCGGCTATGGCCACGAGCAAAGGGATGGCCATTGTGATGGCGATGAGTCGAGGAACCATCAGGAATTTTTCTGGGACAATACCCATGGTTTTTAAAGCGTCGATTTCTTCGAGAACCATCATCGTGGATATCTCAGCAGTAACGGATGCACCGATCTTTCCGGCGAGGATCACACCGGTCATAAGGGGAACAAGCTCTCTAATCATCGCTATTCCCACGAACCAGGATAGATAAATATCTGCTCCGAACAGTTTGAGCTGCGCCGCGGATGTAAGGGATATGGTCACGCCCACAAGGAATGTGATCAAACAGACGATCGGAAAAGATTTGTAGGCCATGAAATAGAACTGTTTCCCGACCTCTCCGGGATAAATTCCCCGTCGCTTCTTCAGATACTGGAAGGTATAGAAAACCTCATCGGCAAGGAGCTGTAAAAATATCTTCAGGTTCCCTAGATGTCTTAAGAACTTGTCGGCCAAAATCTCGAGCCTATTCGTTTGGGTCTCCATCAACATGTTTCTCTTTTATGATATTTATTTCTTCGTTAACTTGGCAACGAAAAAACCTAAAGCGAATCCAACGGCTAAAAGACCCACCATGAAGATGATCCGAGACATGATAATCTTCCAGAAATAGATCTGGAGTTCGACCATGGCCGAATTTTGGATTACGAGTACCCCGGCAAGGACGACTAGTATTAAAATTAAGATTGTCTTTGCTTTCATAATTTCAACAACTCCTTAATCTAAAATTTTCTACCCTCCTGATGGAGAAAATGCGCTGTTGGAACATATTCTATCTACAGGTGCATGGCTCGCACGTTTTCTTCGATCTGCTCGAAGTTTCCCATTGCTACAGCCATGGTATGGACCTTGTTCTGGGCGAGGACCCAACGCAAAGCCTGTTCAAATGAAGATTCGCTTTTTCCTTCGGGAGCATAAGGACCGCCCGAGCATGTTTTCATCGCGACCATGCCGACACCACGTTTTTTAGCCAAATCCATCTCGATCTCCAAGGCTGGCTGGTCCCATTCGCTGTAGCCGCCTGAGTTCATATGGATGTAGGATCCCTTATGGTTGTAGGGGACCATGATCACTTCATAAAATCTCTTCTGGTTGGATGCCCGCAGCAGTTCCACTTGATTGGTGTGGGATGAGAATCCAAAAGCGCGTATTTTTCCTTCTTTTTTAGCCGCCTCGAAAAAGGCCATGACAGCATCATGATATATAACGTCCGGATCGATAGCCCCATGGATGAGCATGATGTCGATATAATCCGTCTGCAAAGCTTTGAGGCTTGCATCCATCGAAGCGGTCATATCATCGATCGTCCTTTTTACCTCTTCGCTAGCAAACGACCCATCCTCTTGACTTTTGAGGCTCACCCGAAGCTTGGATTGAATCACCAGATCTTTTCTGCGTGGCGCCACCACCTCCCCCACCATGACCTCATTCTTGCCTCGGGCATAGGAGCGTCCTGTGTCTAAAAAAAATAATCCGGCATCCAATGCGGCATAGACAAGGGATGGTTCCATCGTCCGGGATACCCCGAATCCGATCGGAGGGACTTTTATGCCAGTCTTGCCCAGTTTCCCGATATCAGAATTATCCTGTCCCGATTTATTTTGACATCCCACACCCAAAACACCGATCCCCAACAAGGCAACCGAGGATGTTTTGAGAAATTCTTTACGCGTCATTTTATGTTCGCTTTTTTTCATGGGTCAGACTCCGTTTGGATTCGCCTCTTGGCTTATACCATGAGGTCATGACTATGTCAAAATTTCTTACGCATAATTCTTAACATTTACAGCTATCGCAATAATTAAACTGGATCATCGGAGCTTACTTGGGATGAACCGGCCAAATTCTGGCGCAAAACTTGCATGAACTTTAGTAAAAATTGCAGCAGAGACTTGACAAAACGACAAATGTCGTTTATATTAGTAACGACAGATGTCGTTTTATGAAGGAAATCAGATGACAATAAACAGAAGGGATCGCAAACTCTCCCCTGCTAACCTCGAGATCATGAAAGTCGTGTGGGACAAAGGTAACGTGACCATCAATGATGTAGTGGATGGCATCAATGCTAAAAGAAAAAGCAAAGTGGGGCGAACCACCGTTCAGGTTCAGATGAACCGGCTGGAAGATTACGGATGGCTGAGACACACGGAAAAAGGAAGAACTTATGTTTATTCCGCCGTGGTGGAAAAACAAAAAACTCGAAGGGAGATCCTCGAGGACGTCAAAAACAGGGTTTTTGGCGGCTCGCGAGCAGAGTTGGTTAAATGCCTCATCGAGGATGCTGATGTCACTCCCGAGGAGATAAAAGAGCTTCACGCATTGCTCAAAGAAATGTAAAGGAATACAGCATGAATTTTCTCGAAAACATCGTTTTCGCCGAATGGGTGCTGAATGTGGCTCTCCAAGCTTTTCTGATTCTAGGCGCTGGTGCGTTACTTGTTTATTTATCGAGAAACAAAGCAGCTCCTCTGCGAAGCGGGATCAGCTTGATCACCATGCTGGCTGTTATCCTTCTCCCCTTTCTCTCTGTCTCGTTAAACCAGTTGGATTTTCTGCCCCTGCGAACCGTTTTGCCCATTACGTTGGATAAGGCTCCAACTCCCTCGGTAAGTGTCACTTACGGATTGGCGGAAATGCCACTCGACAATACCGGCAACAAGAACACCGACTATTTCAGGCAGTTCTGGACAGGCCCGGTTATCATCAAAATTATCAACCTTTTTGGGGTCATTTGGGGGATCGGTCTCATGTGCATGCTCCTCAGAGTCGTCCTGGGTGCTATCTCTATTCGCAGCTTGAAAAAAGGAATGGGACAAGTCGGCGATCCCCAGATCACAGCGATATTGAAATCTGTCGGAAAAATGTTTCCTAAACAATACAAAACGCAGGTTTTCACATCATCCAATGCACCCTACCCGATGGCGATCGGCATTATCAGACCGATTATTCTGATCCCAGAAAAACTGCTGCATAAATTGCACAAGAAACAGATCAGAGGAATTCTGCTCCATGAGCTATCCCACATCCATCACCGAGATTTGATCGTCGGGCTTCTTCAAAGACTTTTCACGGCATTGAACTGGTGGAATCCTCTTGCCTATGCCCTGAGCACATCTCATTCAAGAGCTAGGGAAGAGATATCCGATAATTATGTCCTTCTCCAAAACGACTCGAAAGAGTACGCGGAGTGTTTGATCAACCTGGCGGAAAAGGCATCGCTCTGGAAAAAGCTGGCAGTTTCCGTCGGACTGGCGTCTCCCCACATCCCTCTTAAAGATCGGGTCAAACACATCTTATCCAAGGAGAGAATCATGGACACCAAACTTAAAAAATCGACCCTCATGGTGATGGTCGTGGCGGCATTTTTGTTTGTTTTAGGGATCGCCGGCTCCAGGCTGAATTTTGCGACGGATAATCCTGGCGCCACGGTGGAAAAGTTCGATGTTGCATTACCGGATTTGCTAGAACAGGACAAAAAGGAACAAGATCAAGAGAAGGACAAATCCGTAAAAAAGGACATCAAGCCTCCGAAGTTGATTAAAAAAGTCGAACCTGTTTATCCAGGTGAAGCGCGAAAGGCGGGGATCGAGGGCACCGTCACTGTCGAGGCCACAACAGATGAGCGCGGCAGGGTGCAAAAGGTGAAGGTCCTGAACTCTGTTCCTGAACTGGATCAGGCCGCCATCGATGCCGTCAAGCAGTGGGTTTACGAACCCATGGTCATCGATGGAAAACCCAGAGGAGTTGTGTTTACCATCACATGCCGGTTTTCTCTGGACAATGAAAGGATGGGAAAGGCATTTGAAGGAGGAGTGACAGGAATGGACCAAAAGCCCGCCGTGCGTGCTGTCGGTGAAATCAAACCTCCGAAGTTAATCAAGAAAGTCGAGCCCAGCTATCCGGCTATAGCCAAACAGGCACACGTCGAAGGCGTGGTCATCCTGGAAGCGACAACGGATATTTACGGCCGGGTCGTCAACACCAAAATCCTGAGATCCATCCCCTTGCTCAATCAGGCCGCTATCGACGCCGTCGAGCAGTGGGTTTACGAGCCGATGATTATCGATGGCGAACCAAGAGGTGTTATATTCACCGTGACATGCACTTTCAAACTTGACGAACCGGTGCGCGCCGTCGACGATATCGAACCGCCAAAACTGATCAAAAAGGCCGAGCCATTTTATCCTGAATCAGCGAGAAAGGCCGAAATCGAAGGGACGGTCATCCTGGAAGCCACAACAGATATATACGGCAAGGTCAAAAAAGTAAAAATACTTAGATCCATTCCCGAACTCGACCAGGCTGCCATCGATGCTGTCAAGCAGTGGGTTTACGAACCAAAAATTATCGACGGGAAACCCAGAGGCGTGATCTTCACAGTAACAGTCGTTTTTGAATTGGATTAGGCCCGAACACCTGAAGAGGGATCAGGGATATCGCCGCCACTCCGCGGCTTTAATTGGGGACAGGATATCCTTTCACCAATTAATGGCATGATCAAAATAGGTGAAAGGATATCCTGTCCCCAATTTATTCCTGTCCCCAATTTATTCCACAATTTATTCAATTAGGTATTGTCTCTCCAAATTTTTTCTTATATCCTTCATTCTGTGAGGAGAATCCCATGAAAAAAGATGGAAAAAGAGTCTATCCCTACATCCCGAATTCTGTCCCCAAAATCAAGGAACAGATGCTGAAGGAGATCGGTGCTAAAAGTATCGAGGAGCTCTACGCAGACATACCGGAAAACCTGCGCTATAAAAGCAAGATGAACCTGCCTCCCCCCCTCACTTCAGAAAACGCTCTGAAACGCCACATAGACGAGATTTTTGCCAAGAACAAAACATGTGAGGAAAACATCAGCTTTCTGGGAGGGGGATGCTACAGGCACCAGGTGCCGGCCATTTGTGATGAAATAAACCAACGATCGGAATTCCTCACCGCCTATGCCGGAGAGCCCTATGAGGACCACGGAAGATTCCAGAGCCTGTTCGAATACGAAAGCCTGATGGGAGAACTCCTGGACATGGATGTGGTCAATGTCCCCACTTATGACTGGAGCCAGGCGGCCAGCACAGCCATCCGGATGGCGGAGAGAATCACAGGGCGAAAGGAGATTTTGGTCTCTGCCATCATATCTCCGGAGAGGTTGATGGTCATCAAAAATTACTGCCACCCTGTCCTCAAGATCAGGATGGTGAAACATTGTCCGGAAACAGGAAGGCTGGATCTGGACGATCTTAAGTCCAAATTTTCCAAAGATACTGCCGGCATATACTTCGAGAATCCCTCCTATCTCGGATTCATCGAAGCACAGGGACAGACCATCGCAGACATCGCTCATAAAAAGGGAGCCTTGAGTATTGTCGGTGTCGACCCCACATCCCTCGGAATCCTCACACCTCCCAGCCAATACGGCGCCGACATCGTCTGCGGCGACATCCAGGGATTGGGCATCCACATGTTTTATGGTGGCGGAATGGGAGGATTCATCGCCACCCATGACGAGGAAAAATTCGTGATGGAATACCCGTCTCGCCTGTTCGGCATCACGACAACGACCGTGGAGGGCGAGTACGGTTTCGGCGATGTTGCCTATGAACGAACCTCGTTCGCCGAACGAGAGGAAGGAAAAGAATTCGTGGGAACACATTCTGCCCTTTGGGGGATCACCGCTGGTGTTTACCTGGCCTTGATGGGCCCAGAAGGAATGAAGGAATTGGGCACAGCGATCCTGCAGAAATCCCAGTATGCGATGAAACAGCTCTCCACGATCAACAGAGTGAAGGTCCCAAGATTCGATTCCTCCCACTTCAAAGAATTCGTGGTGGATTTTAACGAAACAGGATTCAAGATCAAAGACATCAATAAAGCCCTCCTGGACAAAGGGATATTCGGAGGCCGGGACTTATCCGAAGAATTTCCCGAATTCGGTTACTGTGCCCTGTACTGCGTGACAGAGGTCATCACCAAAAAGGATATCGACACTTTGGTGGAATCTCTTGAAGAAATCCTTAGGAATCCTCTGTGAGGGGGAGAAAAATATGAAAAAAAGCAGCCCATACAAATTGAGAGAAAAGTTTCATCAGGCCAAATGGGATGAACCGGTCATTTTCGAATTGCACACCCCAGGAGAAAGAGGAGTCCTGGTCCCTGAAGTGGAACAGGAGATCCAGGAAACGGTGGGAGATGGGATCTCCCAGATCCCAGAGCAAATGAGACGCAAGAACAAGCCTGCACTCCCAGAAGTTTCCCAGATGCGGGTTCTGAAACATTTTTTGCGAATCTCCCAGCACACCCTGGGTGCGGATTTTAACATCGATATAGGCCAGGGAACGTGCACGATGAAATACAGCCCGAAGATCAATGAATCCTTTGTCCGCTCGCCAAAGGCCGCAGAAATTCATCCCTGCCAGGATGAAGACACAGTCCAAGGTGCTCTCGAAGTCATCTACAAGCTGGACACATTTCTCCAGGAGATCTCGGGCATGGACAAATTCACCTTCCAGCCTGGGGGTGGAGCGGCAGCCATCCTGGTCATGGTATCCATCATCCAAAAATATCATGAACTGCGGGGAGATGGCCAAGAGAGAGACGAGATCATCACCACCATCTTTTCCCATCCTTCCGATGCGGCCGCAGCGGCAGTCAAAGGATACAAAGTGATAACGCTTTATCCAGACGAATCAGGGCTGCCGGATATAGAGGCCCTAAAAAAAGCCGTCTCGAAGAAAACCGCGGGATTGTTGATTACCAATCCAGAAGACACGGGGATCTTCAACTACAAAATCCAGGAGTTCACCAGGATCGTCCACGAAGCGGGCGGGCTGTGCGGATATGACCAGGCCAATGCCAACGGATTGTTGGGGATCACACGGGCCAAAGAAGCGGACTTCGATATGTGTTTCTTCAACCTGCACAAATCTTTCTCATCCCCTCACGGATGCGGTGGGCCTGCAACAGGGGCACTCGGCGTCCGTGAAAACTTTATCGACTATATGCCCATCCCCCTGGTGGATTTTGACGGAAAAAAATATTCCTTGAACCACAACTTGCCCCACAGCATCGGCAAAGTGCGGAGTTTCTATGGGGTTTTCCCAGCAGTCCTGAGAGCGTATTCCTGGATCATGAGCCTGGGAGCCGAAGGGCTTAGAGAGGTGGCCGAAGTGGCGGTCCTCAACAACAACTATGTGATGAAAAAGATCCAACAGATAAAAGGGGCTGCCATATCTTATCCGAAGTCGCCCTGCAGGATCGAACAGGTACGGTACACCTGGGAAAAACTGACCGAGGATACAGGCGTGAGCACAGAGGATGTCACCAACCGGATGGTGGATTTCGGGTTCCACCTCTGGTCCAGCCATCATCCCTGGGTCGTGCCACAACCCTTCACGATCGAACCGACCGAATCCTATTCCAAAGCGGAGTTGGATGAGTATCTGGCAGGTCTGGAGAAGACGGTAGATGAGGCCTATGAAGATCCCGGCAAGGCAAAAAATGCTCCCTACCAAAGCGTGTCGCACAAGATTGATCACCATCCGCTTGACGATCCGGAAAAATGGGCGGTCACTTGGCGGGCTTATCTGAAAAAGCAGAAAAAGGGAGGGTGAAAGGCACATTGAAGAGGAAAAAACTGGGATTTCTTGTCAATCCGATAGCCGGTATGGGAGGGCGGGTCGGTCTCAAAGGAACCGACGGACGGGAAATCCTGGAAAAAGCGATCGCACTCGGCGCACAACCTTGGGCGTGCAAAAGAGCTAAGGAAGCATTAAAACCCATGCGCCGTATCAAGGATGAAATAGAACTGATCACCTATCCTTCCCCGATGGGAGAAGATATAGCCAGGGAATGTGGATTTGCGCTCCGTGTCATCGAGGCCGACCTGGGAGAGGCCACGACCGGAAAGGACACGAAACTGGCTGCAAAGGCCATGCTGAAAAAAAAGGTGGACCTTTTGCTGTTTGCCGGAGGTGATGGGACGGCGCGGGATATATGCAGCTCTGTGGGAACATCTCTTGTGTGTTTAGGTATCCCCGCCGGCGTGAAGATCCATTCCGGCGTTTTTGCCTCCCATCCTGTCAGGGCAGGAGAACTGGCTGCTATTTATCTACAGAAATCGGTCCAGAGAACGCTGGAAGCCGAAGTGATGGATGTGAATGAAGAAGAACTGAGACAAGAAATCGTATCCGCCCGGCTGTACGGGTATCTTCGGATCCCCCATGTGGAGCGTTTTCTCCAACGGACAAAAGCCGGGAGCACTGGGAATGAAAAATACAGCCAGGAAGCCATCGCCGCAGAAGTTGTGGAAAACATGTCGGATAAATTCCATTATCTTGTCGGTCCTGGCACGACAACGGGTGCCATCATGCAAAGGCTTGGACTGGACTACGCGCTGATCGGAGTCGACCTGGTGTGGAAGGGCAAACTCTTGGGCAAAGACCTGAACGAATCCCAGATCCTGGAAAAGGTTTCGGGGAAACTGACAAAATTGATCCTGACACCCATCGGCGGACAGGGATTTCTCCTAGGAAGAGGCAATCAACAGATCAGTCCCAAAATCGTAGGCCAGATCGGCAAATACAACATCATCGTCGTCGCCACCAAACAGAAGATTCATGCTCTGAACAGCAGGCCATTGCTCGTGGATACAGGAGATGTAGCCATGGATCAGGCCTTGATGGGATATTATCGGATCGTCACCGGTTTTCGCGAAGCCATTATCTATAAAGTTGACCAATTATAAGTATGAGGAGCTCCTCAGCCCTGCTCAGGGTTATTCAGCGAACCTTTGCTAGAAAGTCGTTCATGAGGGCAAAATGAGATCACTCAAGATCCTTTTATTGCTTGTCCTTTATGTCCCGATCAGTTGTTCCCTGATCGGCCTTTTAGCCTACCAGATGAGGAGCCCCAGCCCAGTGAGCGGCGAATATCCCTTTCTCGATGTTTTCTGGCACTATGCCAATCCATTCAACAGCGATTTCAGCAGCGTTCATTTGCTCACGATTTCGCTTAGTTTGGCCTACTTGCTCTTTATGGCCTTGTCGGTATCTTCATCAAAGCCGATTATTTCCATTTTTCACATCCGGATATTTTTGCTGGTATTGATCGTTTTGATCACATTGATCGTAATGATCTTTGTCGTTCTTGGACCCCGCTACTCTACACCACTAGATATTATACGGTTGTTCTTGTATGTGGATGTTCACCTCATTCTCTTACTTCTTTTCACCTACCTCCCCATTCTTCGAAAACTAAAACCAAGGAATCTGGATTATTCACAAGCCAAGATTGCGGCAGCGGCGAGGAAGTGGCCCACGAAGCTGTAGTGAACTGCTGCGAGGGGGCTTCAACGAAGTTGATGTTGTGAGATTGGCTTGCCCGAAGGGTGAAAACTGCAGATTAAAGTTAAAAATAAACTTGAAGATTATTTTCTTGAGAATGGATGAAGATATCTGCAGTTTTTATGAATAATTCAGGGTTAGATCTTAAGGAAAGTTTGCTTCTTGTACATCCAGTAAAGGATCAGCCAAATGACCAAAAATCCCGCCAGTCCCTGAACGAGGCCGTTCCAGGAACCGAGGCGATCCGCCAATCCCCCGACAAAAATGTCGCCGATGCGGCGAAAATCGAAAAGGCGCGTGATCATGTACACAAAAATCGCGTTCATCCCGATGACTTTGAACGGGAATGCCCATTTGCGGAACCCCCAGACATCGATGACAAGATAAAACAAGCCGAGAAGGAGGAAGCAGAGTCCACCTGAAAATAAGACAAAGGAGCTGGTCCACAGATGTTTGATGATCGGAAACCAGATTCCCCAGATCAGTCCCAGTCCGATGGAAAGGAATCCGGCGCCAAAAAGCCAGAGGACTTTTTGTCGTTGAGTTTTTTTCGACCGGAGCAACTGCCCACCAAAAACGCCCATCATGACGGTGCAGGCAAATGTCAGGCTGCTCAGGATCCATGTGTAGGATGTTCCATCCTGAAAAGGCCCAAGGATAAGCTTATCCAGAAACATTGCCAAATTACCCTCAGGAGTCAACTGTCCGGCACCATATCCGGGAACCGGCACCCATGCCATCAAAGCCCAAAATACCAGCAGCAATCCAGTGGTCACACCGATCTGCCACTTGATATTCAAATTCAGCATAATGATCGAGCCGATCAAATAGCCGGCTGCGATAGCCTGAAGGGTGTTGCAATAGATGTCCAGTTTCGAAAGATCATAGCTGAGGAGATGACCCTGTGCGATCATTCCCAAGATAAACAAAATGACGAATCGGATCATGATATGCGAGTACAGTTTCTTTTGGTGATCTCCTCTCGCCAAACGTTTGGCAAAGGAGAAGGGCATGGCCACTCCCACGATAAAAAGGAAAAGCGGCATAATCAGGTCCCAGAACCGGAATCCTTCCCATGTCACATGCTGGAGTTGGCGATCGATGAATCCTGTGACCGGGCTGCCGAATATCGCGTGGAGGTTCCCGAATATCCACGCCCCCCCGACGATCCAGAACATGTCGAATCCCCGGAGTGCATCCAAAGATTCCAACCTTTTTCCTGCATCTAGCATCCCTTCCTGCATCTTCATGCTTTCTCCTTTATTTCTCTTTGACAAGATTCTATATAATTTTCCCATAAACGTCACGCACTCCTATAAGATACCGGTTGTTTTTTTATAAGGAAGTTTTGACATGATCTTCTTGTTTGTAAAGCCATAACTGTAAGACGAAAACGGCACAGAAGAGGAGCTGTTAAATGCCTAAATGTGCAAAGATCGTCGGCATCCGAGATTTATGAAAATATCTTCCTGGTTTTAGCAGAAACTCTCTCAAGAGTGATAGATTTCGGCGATCCCAGCACCGCTGTTCTTTTTGCCGATGGCGCAGGAGTGATCGTTTTTTAAATACTGAAAATATTGTGTTTTTTTTATTCCGGTTTTCTGACGGCGTAGAAAATAACCCCTAAAACGATAAAAATGATCCCTTGGACAAAAAGAATCATGTTCATGGTGTAGCCCTCGACCAGAAAATTCACCAGGACTGCTTCTAAACCAAAAAGCAGGAAAACCACCGCAACGACTGTCATAGCTCCTTTCATAACCGCCTTATCTTTGAGATTGCGCATCCAGATGGCAATGATTCCAAGGCTGATTTGGCTAACGCCCAATATCATTTGAGTCGATTTCAGCGTGATATTGATGTTTTCTTCTGGCAAACCCAACAATTTAAAAACTGTTGTGGGAAAAAATAAGCCAAGAATTCCCCAGACCAGAGCAAATAAAATCGGGATAATGAGCAAATTTTTCTGAAGTTTCATTTTGTCTCTCCTTTGTTATTTGGAACATCCCCTGGTTCCATTATTTCTAAAGGAATACAAAATTAAATGATGAATGTCAAATACAAAAAATGAAGGAGCTTTTGTGACTGAGGGAATGAGGATAAGCCTTAAGTTATTGCAGATAGGACCGACAGAAGCTTGTCGATGTCATCGAAGTCGTTGAAGAAGTTGACCGCAACACGGATACAGCCAGCCCTTAGAGAGACCAATATCGACTCCTCAGCAAGTTTCTGAGCACACTCTTCATTTTTGTCGCCGAGGTCGAAGGAGACGATGGCCGATCGCTCTTCTGGCCTGTCTGACGGTGAAACGATCTTTACTCCCAGTCGTTTCAGACCACGAATAAGGTAGTCTGTCAGGTCGAGGATGCGGGCCCGAATGTTGTCGAATCCGATGGCCTTCAGATAATCGAGGGCTTGCTGAAAGGCAAGAATGGTTTGGAGATTTTGGGTCCCGAACTCGTACCGGCGGGCCGAATCATGGATGCGGAAAGGTGAATTTTTGGCCGTGTGGATGACATTCTCCCCGGCATCCACAGAAAGCCATCCGATCCAGGGGACAGGAAACCTTTTCCGGAAATCAGGAGTTGTGAAGAAAAGGGAGCCGATGTGACCGGTCAGTCCCCACTTGTGTAGCGAGCATGTTAAAGCGTCGATGTGCATGGATTCAACATCGAGAGGATAAAGGGGAAAGGCCTGGGTAGCGTTCACGATGAACAATATGCCCCTATCATGGAGGGTTTTGCCGAGAGTCAGGAGGTCCTGGCGAAAGCCGGTAGCATACTGCACATAGGATGTCACAACCGCAGCTGTTTGGTTATCGGTTTGCTCGATGATCGAATCGATAGAGTAGCGGGAGTCAATGGGTTTCACATATCGCATCGAGATCCCGAGGTGTTCGAATCCGATGGTAGAGGCAGGGAATTCGTCTTGTGTCGAAACCACATTGAACGGTGTTGCAATCTTATTTTTGATCGAAAGGGCAAGGAGAGACATGGCAGTGGACGTGTTCTGCACAAAGCAGATGTTGTCTTTCTCGGTGTTGATCAAAGCGGCTATATCTCCGCAAAGCTTTCGATACTTATCCAAATCATCTTCCCAGTGCACGTCACCCTGCCGGCAGATTTTTCGATAGTTTTCGACGATGGCTTCGAACACGGGTGTGGGGATGGGAGACATGGCGGCACTCTGGAAATAGACCATGTCCTTTGTGATGGGGAAATCTTCGCGAATTTTATTCCAGTCAGGCATCACGTTTTCTCCGGAGGGCGAATTTCAACCCGGACCATGTTTTATCGATCGAACAGACTTTGTAGTCGACCAATCCGAAAGAAAGGCCTTTTTTTCGCACGACCGTCTGAGTAAGATCGGATGCGACTCCGGAAGCTTTTTTCGGCCATGCTATCCAGAGTCCCCCCTTCCCTACCTTTTCTTTCACTTTGTTAATGTGCTTATCTAAGCCCTCCTTGGATTTGACAAACCAGATAGCAAGATCGTTGTGCTCTGGAGATTCTCTCGCGAATGAGACTCCATCGGGCAAATCCCGTATGGACTTTTCAAAACCTTTAGGGGCATCGATGAGATAAACAATGGTGTTGGGTTTGATGCCGAGTTTTTTGTGTAAACTGGCGCCTTCGTATCCGGCCATTGAAGATGCCGGAACGACCGGTTTTTTCAGTGGATGAGCGATAGCATGCCCGATCTCTTCCAAGATCCCATTCCAGGTCGTGTAAACAGCATCGGGCAAAAGCTTCTGAATTCCTTTTACCTTGTCGGTATCTCCTTCGACAAAAACCAGTGATACATGGCGCGTGTCCTTGTATTTCCGGATAGCCAGACCAACATCCCGACCATGAGATGGGATACGGGATAAGTCGATAACAACAGCGTCGGGAGGATTCTCTCTCATCTGTTTAAAGGGTGCAGGACCAAGCGCTTCATGAGACACTTCATACCCAGCCGCACGAAGAATCTCCACATTATCCACCGCTTCTTCCGGCTTCCAATGGATCAACCGGACACGATTTTTCTTCATCTCATGGATAATATCATATTAATTAAATTGGGGACAGGATATCCTTTCACTTAATTCCACAGGAATAATGGCGAAGATTATATCGGTAATTTGTGGAATTAAGTGAAAGGATATCCTGTCCCCAATTTATTGAAGGCGGACGAGGGATTGGCGGGCATCGATGACAGGAGCGAGGCCTTCGTCGGCATCCTTCCAGTAAGAAAGGGCCAATTCGTACTGCTCCTTAGCCTTATCCTTGAGGCCCTTTGCCTCATACAGCTTGGCAAGCCTCAGATGACCGAAGGGGTGGACCAGCGGCCGAAAAGCAACTTCCGAAGGATCTATCTTAGTCAACTTTTCGTACTCGGCTATAGCCTCATCCAGTTGTCCATTTGCCTGATAAACCAGAGCTGGAAAATCGATCCTGTAAGGAAGATTTGTGTAAATGAAAGAATAAAAGTTACGAAACGTCAAGTCACGTGGGGGAACTTTTTCATGGGCAGCGATGGCTTCCTCTGTCAGCCCTTCAGCCAGAAAGATGCTGCGTGAGAGAACGTACTCTGTTGCCACATTCGACTTTTGTTTGTCCTCGTCCATCTTTGACAATATGGACTTTATTTCACCCAGTTTTGCTTTGGCTTCCCCGATTTTTCCTTCCTTCACATCCAGCATGCCCAAATAAAATGTATGGATAAGTGTGTTCTCTTCTGGCGACCCATAATTGTTCTCAATCCGGTAATCATTCCTGTTCTCAGCATACTCATGAAAACGATCGATCTTTTCCCAATCATAGCAGGACCATATTTTCGACCGGAAGGCCACATCCACCATTCTCCAATTGTTCGCATCCCTAGCCAACTGTTCTGCCCGTTCCACTTCCTCCAGAGACCGTTCGAGCTTTCCTTGCAGGTAGTAATAATATCCCTTCCAAAGATGCCCTTGAGCCCTGATCGAATCGGTGGCTGCCATATCGATAAACTGATCGAGCCATCTCATCGCCTCATCATAATCCTGTTTCACGGCATAGATATACGAGATCTTCCAATCGGATCCAAAATCAGGTTTGACCTCCAGCGCTTCCTTGAATTTATCGATGGCCTCATCCAATTTTCCCATCCGGAAATATGTTTCTCCCATGGAATCGAAGGGATTGGCATCCCCCGGAGAAACGGAGGCATACCGCCTGAAATACTCCAGCGCCTTGTCGTATTCATTCTTATAGCTGTGCTCATAAGCCAGTTGATTGAGGGCATACCCATAGTTGGGATCCAGCTCTAGTGCCTTGTTCAAAAGCGCTATAGCCTCATCTAACTCATTCTTCTGCTCGTGATACAGGGCCAACTCAAAATAAACCCTTTTCCACTTGGGATATTTCTCGGCCAGCTCCAAAAGGATCTTGTGATATTTTTCAGGATCTTCATTTCGGATCAGGAGTGCTTCGATAAAAAGCCCTTCTTTGCCTTTCAGTTTTTTTCCGTATTTCTTGAAGTTTTCGGTAGCCTGATCCATCTCTTCTGTGTTACCCAGATAAGCATACGCTCCTGCCAGGTAATAATGCGCCAGGGCGAACTCAGGATCCAGTTCCACTGCCTTCTGAAGGAATTTTCGCGCATCGTTGTAGTAATATTTTTCAAAATCTTCCCGACCTCTCAGAAAATAATTGTACGCCTCCATGGAATCCGTGGTCACATCACTGATCGGCTTGGCCCCGAGTCTCTGGATAAAGGCACTGATCCCCGATCCATGCCCGATCTTCCGGCTCAACTCGTCGATCTGTTTTTTTAGGATGCTATCTACTCCCTCACCCCTGGAGCTCACGCTCTTCAACAGGCTTTTGGTCTCGACATCCAACACATTGACATTGGTGACGAACATATTGTCCGCTTTTGTGTAGCTTCCCAAGATGATAGCCTGGATGTTATCCAGACGGCACAACTCGAATCCCAGGTCTCTGTCGATGATCTCGGCATCCTTTCTCCCCAGCTGCTCCTGAAGATCGCGCATCCTCTCCCAAGATGTGATTCGATAGGATTTCGATTGCTCCAGGCTCGTAATCAAAAGGTTGGGGATCGCATCCTGGAGATAATCATAGGAACGATCCCCTGTCTGGTTTTCGAAACTGATCACCGCCACCGACAGCATATCTCCGGGCGCCGCAAACGCCGAGCTTTCCAAAAAAAACTTCCAGCCTATCACACCGACCACAATCGTCGCCAGGAAAATGATCGCTGGAAGCAAAAGTTTTTTCACATTGAATTTGACCGTAATCTCTCTGGACGTGATGGGCTTTTTTCTCCGGATTTCCCGTTCAGTAGTGGGCAGTTCCTGTTCGATTTTGGACAGGTCGCTATGAAGTTCCTGGACGTTCTGATACCGGTTTTTCCGGTCTTTTTCCAAACATTTCAAAACCAACCGATTGAGCTCTTCAGAAATCGCATGATTGTATTTCTTCGGCATGGGGGGCTTTTCCAGCTTGTGCTTGACCGCAATTCCGAGAGCGCCCTCTCCTTCGAACGGCACTCTTCCTGTCAACATCTCGAAAAGAATAACGCCCAGCGAGTATATATCCGATTGCTGATCTGTCTCTTTAGCCTCGGCCTGTTCCGGAGACATGTACTCCGGTGTCCCGACTAAAACACCATGGCCAGTTTTACGGCCCGTTCTTAAAGAGCGGGCAATCCCAAAATCCAGTATTCTGGCATTGCCGTCTTTGTCGATGATGATATTGCCAGGTTTCAAATCCCTGTGTACGATCCCATGGCGATGCGCCTCAGCCAATCCCTCGCAAATTTGTTTGGCGATAGTCACTGAAGTCCGCACCCCGAGCTGCCGGGTCATTTTGATCATGCTTTTCAGATCTTCCCCAGGGATATACTCCATGGTGATGTAGTAAGTTCCATCTTCCTCATCCAGATCATACATCCTGCACACATTTCTGTGGGCGATTTTCCGGGTAAACTTAAGTTCATCGCCGAATCGATCTATCGCTTTTTCATCGACGATCTCCGGTTTTATCAACTTGAGAGCCACCTCTTCGTTGATCTTTTTGTCCATCACTCTGAAAACAGTGCCCATGCCTCCCCTGCCGAGTTCTTCGATGACTTCGTACCTGCCGGCAAAAACCGTCCCTCTTTTCAAATGGGCTACGGAGGTGTCTAAAGCTAGAGTTTTGGCGAGCATAACATCGTCCTCCACTTTGAACTGCAGCGGTTCCCCACATTTTCCGCAGAAACGGGTATCCGGCGGGTTTTCAAATTGGCAGGACATGCATGTGATCTTCATTTGTTTTCTTACTTCTTTAAACTTTCTACACGACCTCTAAGTTTCCTTTATCCTCTATATATATATACGCTGTATTTACCAAATTGTTCTGACTCCTGCTGAAATAAAGAGCAATTTTCATGCCAAGTGGGTAAGGCGAAGGTGGACAACAGCGATAAAGGAATGTAAAAATCTTTTACGGGTTTATTTTTCCAAGCCGACTTTCTTTAAAATTTCCAAGAACCTGGGATCCTCCCTCACAGGGTCGAAAACCGTGTCCGACTTGAGGAGTCGAATCCAGCTGTCATACGTTTCGTAAGCCTTTTCCAGCCATTGGAATCCCGAATCGTTCTCTCCCAAAACAAAATAAAGGGCTGCCACGGGAGTGGGAGCAACATAGATGTGCAGCGATTGGGCTACCAGATCAGCCAATACCGTTCGCGCTTGATCCATCTGCCCAAGTTTTGCGTAGGCCATTCCTATCCATGGTTGGATATGGAGACTCCAACCTCTTGCGTTCTCCCTCTCTTGCTGAAACTGTGCCAAGGCCTCTTCATAATGGCCTTGCTGGAATTCGATGTTTCCCAAATGGTAATGGAGATAGCTGAAATTCGGGTTCTTTTCGAAAACCCCCAGGAGGATCTTCTTCCCTCTTTCATGCTGCCCGGACCGGTAACAGACCTGGCCCAAATTCCTGTTGATCACCAGGGAAAGGGGATCGAGTTCATGAGCGCGTTCGATCATCTGGATAGCTTCTTCATACCGCCCCATGCACATCAAGTCGTATCCATACCAGTGATAGGCCATGGCATAGTTGGGATCGAGCTCTAGGGCTCTTTTATACTCTCTTTCGGCTGCAGCCCAATCCCAATCATACCGCCTTTTGACCTGGGCTAGAGCGGTGCGCGCTTCGGCCAACTCCGGATCGATTTCCAACGCTCTTGTTGCATGTTCTTTGGCCTTCTGATACCCCTCACTGGGAAGATAATTTCCGTATTCATGCAGCAGGAGATAGGAAAATGAAAGCCCTGTGTGGGCCAGAGCATAGTCGGGATCGATCTGGAGGGCCTCTTCGAAATAGGTGATGGCTCTCGTTAGGTCAGTCTCGGTCCTTTTGTTCCAGAAATACTGCCCCCTGGCAAACGCTTTGAAGGCTTCCGAACTTTCTGTGTAGTGTTTGGCCAGCCGTTCCCGTATTTCCCCGGTCAGTTCCAACCGGAGACCTTCGGCGATAGAATTGGTTATGCTGTTTTGAACTTCGAAAATTTGACTTCTCTCTATCTGGTAATTGTCACCCCATACGCGGCTGTTGTCAGCCGTATCGACCAGTTCCACATTGATCGAAAGCTTATCCCCATACTGGCTCATCCGGCTTGCCAGCAAGGCATCCACACCCAGTTCTCTGCCAACCTCCTGCGGATCGATATTTCTTCCTTTGAATTGAAAAACAGAACTCCGCGCTATGACCTTTTTCAATCCGGGAAGTTTCTGCAGGTTGGCGATGATGGACTCGGTTATCCCATCTGCCAAAAATTCTGTTTCGGACTCCTGTCCCGGCTCTATATTCTCGATCGTGAAAGGGAGCACCGCTATCGATTCCAACGCTTTTCTGCTTTCCCTTTTAAAAAAAATGATGTTCATCAAAACGAGCACGCAGATCATGAGTGCAAGGATCCCCCAAAGGGCTTTTTTGCCTGGTTTTTTCTTCTTCGAGAAGTCCGTTCTATCCTCTTTCTCTTGGGCTTTTTCGATCCGGCTCAGCTCTGTATACAACTCATCGGTCGATCGATACCTATCCTCCTTTTCTTTCTCGAGACATTTGAGAATCACATGGCTGATAACTGGGGGGATTTTCAGATTGATCTCGTTCGGATCTATCGGTTTTTCCTTGACATGTTTCAACGCCACGCGGACAGGAGAATCACCCTCGAAGGGCACCTGCCCTGTAAGCATTTCATACAGGATAACTCCAACAGAATAGATGTCCGATCTCTGGTCGACAGTTTTTTCCAGAACTTGTTCAGGAGGCAGGTACTCGGGGGTGCCGATGATGACCCCGGTTGCGGTGATTCCCTTGCTCTCGATAGACCGCGCGAGCCCGAAATCCAGGATTTTGGCGTGGCCGTCTCTGTCGATCATGATGTTTCCCGGCTTAAGATCCCGGTGAACGATGCCATGACGGTGGGCTTCACCCAGGCCACTACATATTTGTTTTGTTATGCTCACGGCTGAGGCCACGCTTAGCTTTTTCGTCATTTGAATGACGCTCTTCAAGCTTTCTCCATCCACGTATTCCATCGTGATATAGTAGGATCCATTGGCTTTATTCAGGTCGAACATCCGGCAGACATTCTTGTGGGAAATATCGCGTGACAGCTTGAGCTCATTTCTGAATCGGGAGATCATGTCAGGTTCTGCGGCAACTTCGGGCAGCAAAACCTTCAGGACGACGTGGATATCCAACTCCGTGTCATAGACCTTGTACACCCTTCCCATTCCACCGATGCCCAATTCTTCGATGATCCGGTATCTCCCGGCAAACAGGGTGCCATTGGGCAATTTATCCATCCCTAGCTTTAAGGTTTTATAGGCAAAGGCGGAATCATCTTTGATTTGTAAACGGAGAGGAGATCCACAATCCTTGCAAAATCGAAAGCCTTCGGGATTTTCGGCCTGGCAACTGGGACACTTCATTTTTTTTGATTTCTTGGGACAGGTACCGAATTATACGATAAAAGACAATCGGGCGACAATGCCAATAGGGGACAGGATATCCTGTCCCCAATTAAAAAGGGCCCCTTCGGTGGTGGGCGGAAGGGGCCCTTTGCTGCTTTGATCAGGAATAGCTAGAAGTTGAATCTGACTCCTATCCTGAAAACTCTTGGATTGAGGATTCTCAAATCCTGGCCGAAATCATCGGCAGAGATTCGCAGTTCTTTCTTTAGAGCATGTGCGGAGTTGGTGACGTTGAAAGCATCGGCCGACAATGTCACCGAAGAACTGTCGCTCACCTGGAATACCTTTTCCACCCGGAAGTTCAGTACCCAAAATGTCGGCAAGCGCTGATCTCCGAACTTTCCTCCGCCATCGGGATTTCCATAGAGCTCCCCGTATCCGATCCCAGGCATGTAAACACGCACATTGGTCGGCATGACATAACCTTCCCGTGCGGAAAAAACACCGCTGAAGTTTATGCCTAAGGGGAACTGGTACATACCGGAGAGTTTCAACTGCCAACGGGAATTGACGTAGATGTCACGCACACCCGATCCTCCGCTTTCCGGAGCGACCACTCCTCCATTGAAGAATTCCTGATTGTTGAGACCATAATTCATAACATTTGATTTGATGTCATCGATAATCCCGAGATATTCACCTTCGTAGAATCTTTTCCAATCCGAATAGGTAAAGGATCCGTTGAACATCCACTTGTTGGACAATCTTTTGGTGAAAACCAACTGGGCTCCCAGGTATCGATCGTACATTTTCTGGTGATTGGTGATGTACTCATAAGGATAAAGCTCATTTCTGCCATAGATATTGTAGCCGACCGTATCATCCTGCCCTGCAACATAGTAGTTATTTTCTGTTTCAAATTCTCCATCGGCTTTGATCGATCGCCGCCATGTTTGGTTGTGTCTTTTTTTGTAGAAAAATTCCAACCTCGTGGCAAAATCGGAGAACAATTCCTTCTCGTAGGAAATGCTGAGCTCATCCAGGAGTGGAGAATTGTAATTGGGGTCGTACCTGCTCAATGAAACGATGGATGAAGGATCGTCCGGATTGACCGAACTGCTGTACCACAGCCAATAATCGGGATCACTGGGATCTTTCAATTCGCCTGTATCCCAGTCATACCCGAAGAGTTCATCGCTGGTCACCCGTCCGTCTTCGTTGTTGTCCTGCCAGAGCAGATCGATTTCTGTCCATCCGACCGGGTTGACCCGATCCGCCAGGTTATTCCCGGACTGGGAACCATAGCGGGCCAACGATAACTTGAGGATATCCTTTCCGGTTCCGAACAAGTCATATGTCAAGCTCAGCCTAGGAGAAAATACCGACCACTTGACACCGGGATCATACTTATCGATTTTCACGGCGGGCATATACTGCGGCAGCCAAACAGAAGCGGGAATATCCACATTTTTTACCAGAGATTTTTCCTGATCGTACCTCAACCCGAGATTCATGGCCAACTTACCGAAAGTGACTGTATCCTGCAAGAAAGCGCTGATACGATCGAAGCTGTAGTTCAGCATATAATCTCTGTTCAGCCAGGCCTCCCACCATTCGCCGTTGGGAAGCGTGTCATCAGGCCCCCAATAATTCAGATTGAGGTTAGCTTCATAGTAGGCGTGTGTGGTCGTGGTTGCCGTCACATAGTCAACTCCGAATTTGAATTCGTGATCTCCGCCCAATACATCCTCGGCAAAATAAATCCCGCTGACATTCGCATTGATCTGATCCCTATCCGTTCCGTATTCATAGATGTTGCCCGACATGTAATAGCTGGGATAGTATGATTGGACCATATAATTACCCGAGCCGTCGGATGTCCTTTCACCTTGGACCGGTGCCAGCGTAAACGGGCCTCCCATGAAGCTCGCTTTGGCATTTAGGTACAAATCGCCGATTATGTACTCCAGTTCTCCTTTATAAAAAGAGCTGGGTCCGATCTGGTTCCATAAAGCATCAGGATCCTGTTGGGTATATCCCCAATCCGCCCGGTTCCACTTCTGTTTATTGTCGTATTCGGTGAAAAAGTTAAATTTAAGATTCGGAGTGATCTGGAAATCCATTCTTCCATAACCGGAAACCAGCCACGTTCGATCGGACTCACCCGAGAGCGTCAATGCATCGATGTCCTGAACACCCCACGACAGGTAAAACCATAACTTGTCCCTGACAAGCGGGCCCCCAAAATTGGCTCCATACAGATACAACCTGTTGATTCCGGCCGCCGAATATCCCAACTCTGTCAAATCATCGGGCACATTGTCGGCTTGCCAGGCATTCCTTTCCAGATCGAGATAAAATGTCCCACTGTAGGCATTTCCTCCCCGCTTGGATATCAGGTTGATCTGGACTCCCCCTGTCTGGGATCGGATGTCATTGTTACCGTAGTTGATCTGCACTTCTTCGTAGCTGGAAATGTTGACATAAGCCGGGGCCGCACCCAAAGCCGAATTATCCGTGATATTGGCACCATCGATTCCCCATGTGTTGTCATCCTCGGAGGAACCATGTCCGTAATAAGAGGACTGTTGCCCGGCTTCATTGCCTCCCACATCTTCACGGTCGACGAGAACCCCCGGAATCAAGGACATGATGACCCAAGGATTCCGTGCTGTGGGCAATCCCATGATCATCTCCGACCCGACATTCACACCGACCTGAGCCCTCTTGCGGTCGATGACAGGAGCCTGTCCGAGAACGACGATCTCTTCGCTGATGTCGGCCATTTGCAGCGTGATCTCGAGATTGAGATCCCTGCCAAAAACAATGACCAGCTGATCTCTGACCAACGTGTTGAACCCATCCAGCTCGAATTTTACGGCGTAATCATCGGCAACCGGAAGGTTCAAAAACCGGAAATTGCCTTTCTCCGATGCCACGACAGACTGCAACACGATCTTGGAGCCTGTCAAAGTCACGGTGACACCAGGAAGCGGTTCCCCATTTGCATCCATTACCGTCCCTTTGATCGCACCGAATTCCTGTGCCGAGACAAAAATTGCAAACATAAAAAACAAAATTATCAAAATGATAAGTCGCTTCATTCTTCTCTTGCCTCCTTTTTTAGTTTTTTTTCTCCGGAGTAGTAAACTTCACTCCATTTCTTAGCCGAGAAAATGTTGCATGTTCGACGATTTTCACCTCCTATTTTTTGTTTGGTGACTTCCTTTGAGCAAAAAATGTGCCATGATTTTTTTAGCCTGGAGGAAAAAAAACATTTGCCTTTTCATGCTTAATATTTAGGCAGAGGGAATCGACAGAGAAGGCTTTTACAACCGGAACTTATTGATTACAAATGGGATAAAGAAAATCAAACAGGATTTGTCTAATTTTCATACAAATGGAGGGTTGTGATCTTCTTCCATGTTATCAAGGGATTCTGGAGGAGCAGGAGGAGGGAGGCTCCGCAGAGCCTCCCTCAGAGGGGTAAAGAATTGGGTTGGTTAGAAATCTATCGGGTACTGTTTAATCGGCTCTTTCGCCTCCACTATGAGGATCACATCGCTCGCGCGCAGGGTATGATCGATGTTGAACGACACCGTAGTTCCCGAAGAAACCTTTATGCCCTTTTTCACAATTTTTTGAAAACCTGCGAGGATAAAGGTCAACTCATAGACTCCTGGAGCAAGATCTTTGAATCGGTACATCCCTGCCGCATTCGTCAGGTCCTCGATCTCAGGCAGAATTAATGCGGGAGACTTGAGGAGAACGATCACGCCCGGGAGAGATTCTCCTTCGGGAGTCTTCACGACCCCATGGATAGAGCCGGTCTGGCCTGGTTTGGAAAAAGCGAAGCCAGCAAGCCATACTGCTGTTATGAAAAAAATAATGATTTTTTTGCCCATTCTATACCTCCAAATTCAGTACTGTCTCGTTCAAAGAGATATACATAAAAGCATGTTTCGTGCCAAATAGATCGATGATATACTCAAGGTGATGAATATTCTGAAAAATTGTGAATTATCTAGGGAAAACGAGAGGAATTAAATATTTTTTATAGGAAGAATTTTCCTCTATACATTGGCTAAAAAGAAGTAAAATTGTCTATTTTTTTACCATTTGGGGACGTCCCCTATTGTTTGATGGCGTATTTTTTAATCTTGTTGTCCAATGTCTGCCGTGTGATCCCGAGCATCCTGGCCGCATCGCTTTTATTCCCGTTCGTAAACCGCAGAGCTCGGACGATATGATCTTCTTCCATTCGATCGAGCGTTTCAAGAGGTGCCGAGATGACCTGACCCTCTTTTCGGAGAGCATGAGGCAAATCCTCCGGTTGGATGGTCTTTCCATCCCCCAAAACGACTGCCCGGTCAACGCAGTTTCTCAACTCTCTTACGTTCCCCGGCCAGTCATAGGATTCCAACAACCGTTTGGCTTTGGATGAAATTTTTTTCACTCTCCCTGCAATGAAATATTCCGCCAACGGCAAAATATCCTTTCTCCTCTCCTTCAAAGGAGGAAGGTTGACAACCACGACATTCAGCCGATAATAAAGATCCTCCCTGAAGGTCCCCTCTTCCACGGCCTTTGCCAAATCCTTATTCGTGGCGGCAATGATACGAACATCCACCGGTATGGATTTGTTCCCCCCCACTCTTTGCAGCTCTCTATCTTCTAAAATTCGCAAGACTTTAGCCTGCAGATCCAGACTCATGTCGCCGATCTCATCCAGGAAGATGGTGCCTCCATGGGCCGTTTGGAACTTCCCTTCCCGTGCACTCGTTGCACCGGTGAAAGCTCCCTTTTCATGCCCGAAAAGCTCGCTTTCGATCAATTCCTTCGGAATGGCCGCACAATTGACAGGCACGAAAGCGAGTTCCCTACGCGGGGAGAGCGTGTGAATGGCTTTGGCCACCAGTTCCTTTCCAGTCCCCGTTTCCCCTTGAACCAACACCGTGATATGTGTGGGAGCTACCTTTTTTATCGTGTCGAACACCCTCTTCATCTTTTTGGATTCGCCAAGGATCTGGAACTTGGGTTTCAGCGTATTTTCCAGCCAGACATTCTCTTGGAGAACACGCCTGTGGAGCCGCGCATTTCCCAGGGCTACGCCGGCCTGGTGACATATCGCGATCAAAAACATCTGGTCATCTTGGGAAAAACTGCCTGTCGAGGCCCGGTTATCGAGATAGATGACACCCATTATCTCATCATGGAAAAGAAGAGGCGAGCAGATGGCCGACCGAATATTGTATTCCCTGATGCTCTTCGCTTTGTCGAATTGGGTATCTTCCTGAGCGTTGACCGTCAAAATAGAGACACCCTCGTTCAGAACCTTGTGAACAATGGTCCGGCTCACTTCCAGTTTTTCAGTCAATTCACTTCCAGTTTCGGTGCGAACAAGCTCACAGGACAATTCTCCGCTTTGCTCATCGACCAGAGCTATGAATCCCCTCTCCGCTTTCAAAGTCTTCAAGGCCGCAGTCATGATCTCGTCCAGCATTTCATCCTGATCCTCAAGGAGTGAATTGACAGATTTGCTAAAATCATAGAGGAGCATCAGTCTCTGATGATCCTTTTGAAGAGCTTCAGCGTTTTTTTTGTCCACTCGATCCATGGAAAAAGGCATGGTCTTTTTGGCATCGAGAGACGCGATTTCCACCGTTTCCTGAGACATTTCCTCTGCGGCGAGCATCTCGACCCCGGTGCTGGCACATGACGCCTCTGTCTTGAAAATCAAAAGGGATTGGCCCAGGGTCAGTTTGTCTCCATCCCGAAGCCTGTGCTGGGAGATGATCCTTCCGTTGACTTTGACAGGATTCTCTCCACCGAGATCCCTCAGCTCATAACTGCCATCTTCGAGTGAGACTATTTCGGCATGATCCCGAGAAACGAAGGGATCGGTTAAAGGGACATCATTGGATGGCCTCCGCCCTATCCGGATAACTTTTTTGCTGATCTCGTAGTTTTTGACTTCGAATTCTTTCAGTTGATGGACTAAATACGCCATTACTTTTTTCCTGAATTATTCATAAAAAATGCCGATATCTTTCATTTTTTTAAAAACAAAATTTCATATTCATCTTTATAATTTTATTGGAGTCAATATATAACCTCGTAAACATGATCATCCGGCCTGAACTCTTTGACCAATCTCAGATCATCGGGAAATTGGGCAGCATTGTTCAGCATCTCTTGTTTATCCTTTTCTGAAAAACTCTCCAGATGAAGAATTATGTATTTTACCGGCATTTTTGTTTTCACATACTGGATGAACTCCCGATTGGGAAAAGGTCCCTTCTCGTGCGCTATCGTTCTCAACTGATTGAAGATCGGGGGATTGAATCCCGAGGAACCATTGGCCAATTTTTTCCGGTGATGGATGGACCAATACATATAAAATTTGTTGGTCTGCTGTTTGATCAAAGGAAATTCCAAAATCGCGAGCTGCTCCTTAGAGGATGCAAGCCACTGGTACACCTCATCCGGTTTCCGCGGTATTTTCTCATACGGAAAAGGCACGCAGATAAACTCATAGATCAAAAAGACAAGGATAAAAAAGGAAAGAATGACCTTGCCCCTTTTATGGAGCAAGATCAATATCTTGGCCGCTCCATACCCGGCGAGGACACTCAGGGCCAGCATCACAAGGATCCCGAACCTTTCTGGGACCCGGATCCCTTTGAAAAAAACGAAGTTTTCGTAGAGTATCATGTAAGGCCCTTTGCCGAAATCACGGGTTAAATAAAAAATGCGTGGACCCAAAGATAAAATGCAGGCCAAAACGCCGAGAAAAAGATAAAAATTCCGGTGAAGGACGGGGGATTTATATTCATCCTCGACACTGCGGAGAGTGAACCGGCTGAGGACCAACTTGACGATGAATAAAAATAAGAATAGAAATAAAGGATTCGTCAGATGAGTAAGGCCTATTCTGAGGCCCAAAACAGAAAACTCCCATCCCCTAGTATATAAGATGATCCCCACCAGTCCGATAACAAAAAGCATAAAAAAATTAATCCCTCTTTCGGCAATCCGGAGTCGACTTATCCCCCCCACGCCAGAGCCTGCAGAAAATCTCGATGCATAAGGAGGAAACAAGAAAGCAGACAAGGCTAGAAGAATCGTCAATATTCCCGGAAAAAGGCCTCTACCTTTAGGCCTGAGCTTCCCTCTTTCCATCGTGTTTATCGCCACCCTGTTTTTGACCGACTGGGCTTCATAAAACACATTTTTGTTGAATCGCGAAATTGTCGCATATCCCAGGATATTGGCAGAAAACTGGATGTTGCTACCCACACTCCTTTCGAAGCTGTGTTCTTTTTTGACCTCAAGATAGGGAACAAGGAACGGCGCAATGATCAAACCCGAAACAATGGCCACAACCACAAACTTTACGCAAAAGGGAACGATTTGAGCGCGAGGCATGAACATCAGGTAATAAAGGACAAACAATCCGACAGCAATGGCCAGAAAAACACCCAAATATCCACATGACAGTGCCTGGAGAACAAAGAAGAGAGCGAACAACGAAAGAAATTTCCAGGACGGCCTCTTGATGGCCTTATGAAGGTAAAGGAAGCTCAAAGGAGTCCAAAAAACAGCGAGGTTCTGTATGTGGCCGACTTGCCGGAACCGATAGGGGCTGAAAGCGAATATGACACCCGAGATGATAGCCGCGATTCGGTTTTTTGTCAGATCGAAAACCAACAGATAAACGGCAAATCCACACAATATGTAGGCCAGCAGTTGAACGAAATTATAGCCCAGGATCGGATTCCCCGCTATCAGGCTGACCGGAAAAGCGATCAGGCTGAGAACGATCATGTGTTCCGAGAACGCCAGCGTATTTTTGAGCGGGAAAAATATGTTCGCATCGAAAAGATGAAGCGGATCCTTGAACAATTGGTACGTATCCCAGTCGAAAATCCATGTATTCAAAAGAGGATCGACCTCCGACACAAGGGAATCGGCCATGTGCAAGGGCAGAGGCCACAGCATGAGGATGGACAGGAGGATAAAAAACGAAAGGACAATCAGGTTGATCCCTAAGTTCTTTTTCAGCTTCATATATTTTCCGCTATCTTGAAATCCTGTACTCTCTCAAGACATCCCCGGGTTTTGTCCCTTCCGGCATATTGGCATACATGATCTCAGGAGGGGCTGTGCAAATATAACGGATGGTCGCCCCGTTTTTGTCGATATCCATCACTGTGATACCAGGAGGTGTAAGGAATGATGGCGGTTGTTCGTATAGATCTCCATAATAGGCCATCCAATAAGTATTGCTCCAAATGTTATCGTACACTCTCGAACCAGAATAGGTCGTAGCGCCTGCACACACACCCATCATTTCTTTTCCTGACACTGTTTGGCCGATACTCTTGGCATAAAATATATGGTCATGCGCATACACAAATCCCCTCACTTCGGTTTCTTGTGCCAATTCTGTTAGCCAAATTTGTTCAACCCTGTCAGGATCGATGTTTAGGAATGGATCGATCTCATGGATTCTCTGATAATCTTCACGAGTGAAAAGCGGGCCTCTTCCATAAGCCCCCTTGACTTTTTGAGAACCCAAAGGATAGCCGCCTAGAACATTATGGTAACAGATGAACTTCCAGGGGGAATCATGCCCATCATACAGCATCGATTCCAACATGCATTTTTGTCCAGGACCCAAAGTCCAATCATATATTGTTACAGGCTTTTTCAAAAGGTAGGAATTGACATCGAGAAGAAAGAAACGGATATCTCCGTTCGCCCAGAAAACCGGGAAATAGGTTTGGTCGGTATTTTTAAAGAACCAGTCATCATTTGAATATCGGCCGCTACTCAGGCCGGACATCGATCTCGTTCTTTCCATCATTCTAAGATACTCCGGCTGTCTAAAAACCCTTTTTCTGTGGGCCTTTGCATAAGGGAGTGTATAGGGCTGGGTATCTGTAGACCAATTGACCTCCCCATCGTGGTTCCCCAAAACTTGATAATAGGGAATTTCTGGCGTTAAAGCGCTCAGGGTTCGCCTTTTCCTTTCCCAAAGGATTTTGGACTGTTTGTTCAAGGCATCTCCGGGCAAAAGTTCCTTCCATTTTCCCTCTTCTCCCCAGATCGGATAGGAATCTGGCCCCACCGTATCTCCAAGGTCTATGATAAAATCAGGCCTGCTATCCAGGATGTATTTCAGCGTATGAGCCAGTGAAAATCCATATATGACTTTCTGGAGCGGCAGATCTGGACGATAATCAGGATTTGCGATCATCTCCTTCAACATTCTGTTGATGTAATCCCCGCGCAAAACATCTTTTCGCCACTGGGGATCTTCCGGTTCATGTTTCAAGTCTGCATAAGTATGGTCATCCCCCTTCAATATCACCCTAACCTTGTCTCCACCCTCCAGAGAAACATTCGGTGTCAAAGCAGATCTTGCTCCGAAAGACTTCCAAGACTTATCAACCCGGTACTCCACCTTGTAATGCAGCTCAGGAGAGTAAATATTTCCTAAGGGAATATCCACACTGTTGGACATGCCTGATAATCGAAGAGGAGTCTTTTTATCCAGTCCATTCTTGGTCTCGGCGACATACAACCTGATGTCCAAGGATTGGGTAGGTTTGATGAAGAGATTGATGTGCCCTCTATGATATTCTTCGAAAAAAATCCGTTCTGTCGCCTCAAAATACATAGGATCATATCCGCAACGGAATTCCGAACTGCAGAGCTGATCCAGGAGGTTTACCTGAGATGGACCGGATTGCGAGGAAAAGAGGCTGGAAGGATATGTTGCAGTCAAGGCTCCCAGCGCAGCTGCATTTTTGATAAATGCTCTTCTCGATATGGTTCGCTTGCAATTTCCCTGTTTCTTATTCATATCAGAGGATAGATTTTAATTGCCTTTCCCAATTATATCAACACAAAATAGGTAAATTTGACATTCAGGCCAGCCAGTGATACATAAATTTCATGAAAAGTTCGATGGACCGCCGGGATTTTCTGACGACCATCGGGCTAGGGACTGCAGCGTTTGCTCTTTCTTTCACCAGCCTGAGTTGCCAAAAAAATAATCCCCCCCCCAATATCATCTACATTTTGGCCGACGACCTGGGCTATGGGGAGCTGGGATGTTACGGCCAGACAAAAATAAAAACGCCTAACATCGACATGCTGGCTGCACAAGGAATGAAATTCACACAACACTATTCCGGCAGCCCTGTATGCGCGCCTTCCCGCTGTGTGCTTTTGACAGGCAAACACACAGGACATTCCTACATCCGTGATAACGACGAAATGCCCGAGCGAGGGGATGTGTGGCACGACCCAGAATTGGAGGGAAACCGTCCGCTTCTCCCCGGCACCCAAACGATCGGAACCATCCTCCAGAAAAAGGGCTACACAACGGGCGCTATCGGTAAGTGGGGATTGGGAGGTCCTGCCAATTCAGGAGAGCCCAATCGACAGGGTTTCGACTTCTGGTACGGATATCTCTGCCAGCGGATGGCTCACAACTATTACCCCACCCATCTCTGGAAAAACAGAGATAAAGATCTCCTCGAAGGAAATCCCTATTTCTTCCCGCATCAAAAGTTTCCCGAGGATAAAAATCCCCTCGATAGGTCTTCCTATGACGACTACAAAGGCAAGACCTATTCGATGGACAGGATGGCGGAGGAAGCGCTTCATTTTATCGAGAGAAACAAAGAAAATCCCTTTTTCCTGTACCTGCCGTTTCCGGTGCCCCACGCCTCGATCCAGGTTCCTGAAGACTCCCTGAAGGAGTATGAGGGAGTTTTCCCAGATACGCCCTATTTGGGGGACAAAGGCTACACCCCCCATCCCTCACCCAGAGCCGGATACGCGGCGATGATCACCCGGATGGACCGGGAAATCGGAAAAATTTTAAACTTGCTGGAAAAACTGGGCCTTGCCGAAAACACCCTGGTGATGTTTTCCAGCGATAATGGCCCAACCTTCAACGGAGGAACGGACTCGGCCTTTTTCGAAAGTGCCGGTCCATTACGCGGGCTCAAAACCATGTTGTACGAAGGCGGGATCCGCGTCCCGATGATCGCCCGCTGGCCTGGAAAGATCCGACCGGGAAGCGAAACCGATCACATCTCGGCATTTTGGGACGTTCTTCCCACCATTACAGACATCGTGGGCATCGATCCTCCCCGAAATATAGATGGCATTTCCTTTCTTCCCACTCTTCTGGGTAATGACAAAAATCAAAAAAAACATAACTATCTTTATTGGGAATACAACGGAAAACAGGCGGTCCGCATGGGCGATTGGAAGGCCTATCGACCTGGATTCGATAAAGGATTAGAGCTATACAATCTCGAGGATGATATCGGGGAGCAGAAGGATTTGGCCCCTGCGCATCCTGAGATCGTCGCCGAGATCGAGGAGATCCTGAAAACGGCCCGGACAGAATCGGAATTGTTCCCTTTGGTCAAAAAATAAAAAACAAAGAAACGAAAAAATGAACCGCCGCGATTTTCTAAAATCCATCGGATGGGGATCCGCTGGCTTGGCATGTGGCAATATGTTCGGAATGGGCCTTCCTTTCGATCGACAAAAAACCAACATCATCCTGATCGATGTGGATGACTTAGGTTGGATGGATCTTTCCTGTTACGGGAGCAGGTATTATGAAACGCCGCAAATCGACAGGCTGGCTGCCCAGGGGATTAAATTTACGAACGGGTATGCTTCCTGTGCGGTGTGTTCGCCCACACGCGCATCGATCATGACCGGGCGCTATCCGGCTAGGATCGGCATAACCGATTGGATCCATCACCTCGACCGCGAGGCCTACACGGCCATAGGAACCGGAAAAAATCCGTCCGAATATGTGGCGAGCGGAGACCGCCCCCTCCTCTGTCCTCCCAATCCCTACTGGATGGAACTGGACGAGATCACCATCGCAGAAATGTTGAAACCCGCCGGCTACACCTCCTGCCACATCGGCAAATGGCATCTGGGACACCTCTGGTGGTACCCGGACAAGCAAGGATTCGATATCAATATCGGGGGGTGCGAGATCGGACAGCCTCCCACCTACTTCGATCCGTATTACCAACATGAAAGCCGGAGCAGCATACCGACCCTTCCTCCCAGAAAACAGGGCGAATATCTCTCGGATAGAGAAGCGGACGAGGCGGTCCGTTTTATCGAAGAAAACAAGGACCGGCCTTTTTTCCTCCACATGTGCCCTTATGCCGTGCACACACCGCTCGAGGCCAAAAAAGAGCTTATCGCCAAATATGAAAAAAAGAAACCCACCAACCAGAGCAATGCGGTTTACGCGGCCATGATAGAAAGTGTCGATCAAACTGTCGGCAAGATCATGAAGGCTTTGGATGAGGCACAATTGAGCGAAAAAACCCTGGTAATATTCACATCGGATAACGGAGGTTTGAAAGATCACTCGACCGACAACAGCCCCTTGCGTTCCGGAAAAGGATATCCTTATGAGGGGGGAATTCGCGTGCCCTTGATCGTCCGTTGGCCTGGAAAAATCGCACCCGGAAGTGTATGTGATACGCCTGTGGCAAGCGTCGACTTTTTGCCGACAATCAGCGAAACGGTAAACATAAGCCTTCCCGAAGGTCGGGAGATAGACGGAATGAGCCTTATCCCACTTCTCACCCGGAAAGGCTCGCTCGAAAGGGATTCCATATACTGGCATTTTCCCCATTATCGAGGGGACGTGGTTCCCTACAGCATCATCAGGAAGGACACATGGAAACTCATCAAAAGATACGAGGGCAAAACCTTCGAACTTTTCAATCTGAAGGAAGACCTCGGGGAACAACAGGATCTTGCCGATAAAATGCCGGAAAAAGTGAAGGAGATGGATGCCCAGCTGAGAGAATGGCTGGAACACACCGGCGCCAAACTGCCGATAGAGCGGAAAAGCAAAGAACACGATGGCTGAAGCCCGCCGTAAAAAGAAGTTATCTTCGGTCTTGATCAAACCCGCCGGCCCGGACTGCAACATGGCCTGCACCTATTGTTTTTATTTGGAAAAGTCAAAACTTTTTTCCAGCACCAGGGTCCACCGGATGAGTGAAGACATCCTGGAAGAGACAGTGAAGCAGGTCCTCCGCCAAGGGGAAAGGGAAGTTTCTTTCGGCTGGCAGGGCGGGGAACCGACCTTGATGGGATTGCCTTTTTTCCGCAAAGCTGTGGAGTTCCAGCAGCTGTACGGGAAAGGTCAGTCGGTGGGAAACGGACTACAGACAAACGGATTGCTGATCGATGAGGAATGGGCCGAATTTTTGGGTCAGTACAAATTTTTGATCGGGTTGTCCTTGGATGGACCCGAACACATCCATAACCGATACCGGTTTCTGCGCAACGGGAAGGGATCATGGGAGCGTGTCGTGGAGAGCGCCAAGCTGTTGCTGGACAAAGGCGTGGCCACCAATGCCCTCACCGTGATCAACGACTATTCGGTCAATTATCCGGATGAGATCTATTCTTTTCACAAATCCATCGGTTTGGATTACATGCAGTTCATCCCCTGTCTGGAACCCGATCCTCGAGATCCCTCTCGGAAAGCGCCTTTCTCTGCTCCTTCGGAAAAATACGGGCAATTCCTTTGCCGTGTTTTCGACCTTTGGCTGGAAGATTTCGACGGAATGATAGCCACCACTTCCATCCGGTTCTTCGATTCTTTGTTCCATATCTATGTGGACCTCCCTGCACCGGAATGCACTCTCCTCAAAGAATGTGGTGTGTATGTGGTGATCGAACACAACGGCGATGTGTACGCCTGCGATTTTTTTGTGGATCCGGAAAGGAAACTGGGCAACATCAAAACAGGCAAATTGATCGACATGCTGAACTCATCCAAACAGAACAGGTTCGGTCAGCTAAAAGCCACACTTCCAAAAGAGTGCAAGAAATGCTCCTGGCTGTGCACATGCCGCGGAGGATGTACCAAGGACCGGCTCCACAATCCGTCCAATGCGGAACTCAATCATTTTTGTGAATCATACAAGAGGTTTTTCGAACATGCGGATAGCCGGCTTAAACAACTGGCAACGGAGTGGAAACAACAGCAAATCCCGCTCCAGCCAAATCAGCCTCGACATGAAATGGCCCAGGTTGGACGCAACGATCCCTGTCCCTGCGGAAGCGGGTTAAAATACAAAAAATGTTGCGGTCAGGAAGCCTAATTCAATCCAGGTGGACTCGATTATTTATTGAGCGTGAACGTTCGAGGGCTGGGCACTCCCATCCCCGCAAAATCATCCGTAAAAACCGAAATCGCGATCTGACTTTTAGCGCCGTCATTCAGTGTGCCCCCCGTGACCCTCAGTCTCACGATTATCACACTGCCCGTACTTCCTACAGGGATCGGCGTTCCGCCAAAAACAACCCCTCCCACTTTGACCAATCCTGAACTTGGGGAATTCGCACTCACAAGCCCCCAATTTCCCGTCAACGCCCCTTTACTGCTGCTTTCAAAATTGAACATCAATCCATTATATGTCAGATTCAAACCAAAGGCCGATATAGGCTGCAAATTCCCCTTGACTCCGATTGTCACGGTGACCAGGGATCCCGCTTTTCCGGATGTGGGGCTGATCGCAAGGGTGACGTCATTGTCCGTAGCGGGTGGGGCTTGAGTCGTGATCCGCAACGTCACAGCGATGGTCTGGGGACTGTTGGTGGCTTTGGGATCGGTGATGGTGATCGTTCCTCTGTAAGTGCCCACACCCAGGCCTGCTTTGTTGATCGAGACTCGGTGAGTTTTTTTCGCTCCCCCGGATGTCTCGCTGTCCGGGCTCACACTCAGCCATGCCTCATCCCAAGTTATTTGATAATTCAAGGTTCCGGATCCGCTATTCCGGACTTGGAAGGTTTGAGAGGAGGGATTGGATCCTCCCAGTTCTGCAGTGAAGCTCATCTGACTCGTACTGACCCAAATTTGTGGAGGCAGCTCTTTGGAAATGGTCAGACTCACAGCCACCGTTTGAGGATTATTGATAGCATTGACATCCGTGATGGTTATGACACCCTGATAGGTCCCTTCGCTGAGTCCACCGATATTCACAGAAACAGTGTGCGTTTTCGGAGCGCCATCAGAGGTCCCATTTGGCGGGTTAACACTAAACCAAGCCTTGTCTGTCGTTATTTGATAATTGAGAGTGGATTCACCGGTGTTCTGGACCGTAAAGGTTTTAGATTCAGGATTGGAGCCGCCAAGCCCTGCTGAAAACGAAAGGTTTTTGGGGTTGACCCCGATTTGTGCAGGTGGTTCCTCTGTTAGAGTTAGGCTGACATTGATTACTTGCGGGGTGTTATACGCATCGCTACCTGAAACTGTGATCTTTGCTGTGTAAGGATCTTCCCTTTTCTCTAAACCTGTTTTATCCACAGAAACGAGATGATCGGCAATTTCCCCGGAAGATGCACCTGAAGTTGGACTGATAGTCAACCAATCGACATTATAGATATCCGCATCATCTGCAATGAAATAGCTCAGTGTTCCTTTCCCTGTATTTTTGACATTGAGAATCTGATTAGCAGGATTGGGCCCCAGTTCGGAAGCAGCAAACGACATCTCGAATGTGTTTAGCCAGATGACAGGTTTGTCGTAAACGTCGGTTATCGTGACGCTGTCTTTGCAACTTCCGCAAAGCAAAAAAACTACCAATGCTGAATACAGGATAAGCTTTGTTTTTTTGACCGGCATTATCATTCACTCCTCATCTATTCTCATTACTCTATTCGAGTATTTCTTTTCCGGAATTCAAAATCCTGGAGGTCATCATACAGATTGATCAACTCCACCTCAGCCTTTCCCCCGCTGCTGAAAAAGACCAGGTTGAACAGGACTCCAGGGCTTTTTTTCTGGACCTGGTTCATGCCAAAACCACCTATCCGGACGACTCCATTTTCCATCTCGTGTCCCTCTAAGAACATGAAGTCTTTGGAAATATCGGAAGGCTCGACGCCCGCAAAATGCAGATTTTCTTCGGAAAATCGAAATTCCATTCCGAACGATTTCAAGTCGAAAACGCTGCTCACGCGGACAGGAATACGGACAGTGCCATCGAATTCATGAAAGGCTCTGCCCAGAATGATCCATCCAGGCTCGTGTAACTCAGGATCCACCCGGACAAAGTAGCCCTGCTGGATTTCTGAATTAAAAATGTCTAAATCCGGATTGAATAAAATAATCGGCAGACGGTCTGGCAAGCCCAGTTTCACCCGGAACACAACGACAGCGAGAGAACCCATGTAGTTTGATTCAATCGGATATATGGATTCGCCCATGATATGGATCATACCTTGGATCTCTTCCGCTCCTGTCACATAGTCAAACTCTTCGGTTAAGGGAGATTTTTTGACTCCCAAGTATTCCAACATCTCGTAGGGAAAGTTCATGTCGACGGCAAAATGGCTCAGGCCTTGGGGATGGGTTATCAGTATCGGAATGGACACGATTTCCCCTGCGCTCCCTTTCGTGTTGAATGGAAACAGCCGGCGCAAATCGGGATAACTCTCCCTTTCGATCGGCCGCATGTCATAAGGCTTCATGACGAGAGAAACCTGAGAAGCCGTTTGGGCATTGGCACAGCAGGCGGGCAGGTTTATTATCCCGAGGAAATCTTCAAAAATATCTTGAGCATCACCGGGAGTTATGCTTCCGCTGCAGTTGGCATCTGCTGTCATCTGTTGGCACAAATCAGGAGTTTGGATCCCCAAGAATATCTCGAAGGCATTTTGAGCATCGCCAGGTGTTACGCCTCCATCACCATTAACATCCCCGAGAATCGAACATGGTTTATAAGTGAAATTCGCTGTGCAGGGTTCTGGTGTAAATGCGTCAGACATATCTCCGGTGTAATTTTCTATTCTAAGAGTTCTTTGAGTATCCGAAGTGAAGGATAAGCATTCTACTTTCATCAAAATGGTGACCAGTCTGCCAGAGCTGGAGACAGGGATGACGGTTCCGCCGGTTCCCTGGATCCGGACCCTGTTTTGGCTCACGGTTTGGCTGGTTATTGACCAATTCGTGGTCAAAGTCCCGACCTGAGTTCCTTCGAAAGAAAAAACACCCCCGTCGAACACGAATTCGAATCCGAAGGAACCGAGTGTATTGTTGTTGCTGGCGATCTGGACCGCTACGCTGAAATCCTGCCCGGATGTCGCTTCGGAGGGATCGAGAATCATAGATACTGC
>CAZIDF010000015.1:0-2056 GCA_964538085.1 uncultured Eubacteriales bacterium
CTCATGTTGTTCTTGAAGGCATTCCAGTACAGATGAAACCATAGCTCGTCTGTCGGATATTCCGTGCCGTTTGTCCAGGTCAGGGACTCATCACATGTGATCGTTTTGCTTTCTGTATCCAGCACAACATTCATGGTATAATTGGCGACCTGTTTGCAAAAAGGTTCGTCTGAAGATGTGAGAAAAGTGACGAAACAGAGGAGTAAGACAAGAACCGATCCCAAAATTTTCTTCGACAACATGGCCTCCTTGATCCGAGATTTTTATCGTGTTATGAGAGATTTCCATATTATAAAAGTGAAACGTATTTCGCAAGAAAAAGAAAAAAGAGGTGTGATAATGAGATCAAGACGTAAAGTTTTCATTGTATGTTTGATGATCGCATTCAAGCCTGCGAAGGTTGGCATGATGCAGCCGTGATGATCCAGAAGGAAGCGAAGCGTTAAAATAACATGTCTGTCAACAGGCTGATCGCTCGACGGAGAAGCATCCGCCGGTATTTGGATAAACCGGTAGAAAGGGAGAAAATCCTAGCGTGTTTGGAAGCCGCTCGCCTGGCCCCCTCTGCAGACAATGTCCAGCCCTGGCGTTTTCTTGTCATCGATGATCCCGAGCTCAAGGATAAATTTTCAAGAGAGGTTTTTTCCGGGATTTATTCTCCTACCAGGTTTGCAGCGAAGGCTCCTGTTCTGATCTTGATTTTGGCCCGTCTGGATATCATCGCCAACCGGATAGGCAAGCAGATCCAGGGCATAAACTTTTATCTGATCGACACCGGGATCGCAGGGGAACACATCGTGTTGCAAGCAGAGGAGCTGGGACTCGGCACTTGCTGGATAGGATGGTTCAACTCCCGCAAAGCCAGGAAAGTCCTGGCAATACCCAAAAAGTACAAGATCGTTTCTCTTCTAGCGATGGGTTATTATGAGAAAAAGCCAATCGGAGAGAAAAAAAGAAAAAATCTAGAAGATATAGCCTGGTTCAATAAGATTACTTAAACTTGACTTCTTTTAAAGCCTCTCCGATAAGGTCCAGGGCTTTGACAAGGATTTCCTTTTCCTCTCCGTACCCGATGCGGAGGTAGCGGTCCATATGAAAATGGTCTCCGGGACAGATGAGCACGCTTTTTGTGGTGCGGATCCTGTCGGCCAGATCAGTTGAGTTTATATCCAGATTGTATCGGGGAAAGACGATCGCCCCTGCTTCAGGAGGAACACACTGAAACAAAGATTCGTGCTTTTTTATCCAGGACATAACGATGCCGATGTTTTCGTTCAAGATCGTTCGTGTTCTTTCCAATATTTTGTCTCTTTTTTCCGGAGTGAGCGCGATCCTAGCCAGGCGATCGCTCACAGCGCTGATGGATATTGTGGTGTAGTCATGATAGGGCCAAACCTTGTGCGCGAAACCCTTGGGACCCACCATCCATCCCATCCTCAGTCCTGGAAGGCCGTAAGCTTTGGAAAGCCCATTGGACACCACGACTTTTTCGTAGTTTCCCCAAAAGCTGGGCGTTATCTGTCTGTCCAGTTCAGCCCCCTGGTAGACTTCATCGGAAAAGATCCAGGCATCGTTTTTTTCGGCCAGGTCCAGGATCGTATTTTGGGCCTCCTGGCTCAACCTGCTCCCTGTCGGATTGTTGGGATTGGTCACGCATATGATTTTCGTTTTGGGTGTGATCAGACTTTCGAGTTCATCTAGATCAGGATCCCAATTCAAATTTTCCTTAAGCGCAAACGTTTTTACATTAGCGCCGAAGGCACGCATCAAGCCCCAAAGCTGCATGTAATTCGGGATCATGAACAGGACTTCGTCTGCGGGCTCGATCTGGCTCCAAGCTAGAAGATAATTGGCCTCGACCGATCCTGTGGTGATCAAGACATCATCGATATTTGCGCCAGGGTACAGAGAACAAACTTTTTCTCTGAGCTCGGTCGTCCCGTTGGTTTGCAGGTAGCCAAGAGGGGTTTCCAGGATCTCTTCCAGCTTTTCTGGAGGGAGAAGTTCTTTGAACGAGATGGGATGGACACCGCTTTCCGAAAGGTTGTAATCCACA
>CAZIDF010000015.1:2156-70748 GCA_964538085.1 uncultured Eubacteriales bacterium
AGATTTGGACTTTGAAGACGCCTTTAAATGCAAACCCAAAGATGATCGATAGGGCGAAATACGCGATCAACCAGTGTATCTTCCATCCGAAAAGATTCATCCTCTTACCGGGATACTGGATTTCTATGGATTGGACCGGGATCTTGCCATCGATGGGCGATTCTGTGGGATACAAGACCTGATCGAAAAACTTCTTGTTTGTTTTCAGCGGAGATATTTTGCTGAGAGGTTTTTGCGCGACCGAGACTTTCTTGACGATCGTCTCTCCGTCGATCGTGACGAGGAATTGTTGCATTCCCGGCTGGGAGGCTAAAAATCGCCAGTTTATTTCATGGGTTTCTTCGATCCTGAGAGGTGGGGTTTCCATCTCGAGCCCTGCGGAGGGTTGAACCGAGATCTGTGTTTCCATGGGATTTTGATCTTGCGCAAGTTCTATCTTCAAGATGGCGGATTCATTCGGAGTGAGGGATTCGTAGCCGAACCAGAAATTAAGCTGCACGAGAATCAGGATGAGAGGAATCATCATCACAAGCATGGGTTTGGCTGAATAACTGATATATCTGAGGTTGCAGCGCAGGATGTTCCCCTGGGAACGGAGGGATTGGCTGAGGCTGTCCTTGAATAGACGCAGCTCTAACAGGTGGGCCTTGATCTTATTTTTAGCATTTTGGATCCCTACTTGGTTGGATGTCCATTTGAAGACAAACAGCATCAAAAGACCGGTGAGGAAGGAAATAAGGATCATTCCTATCCAGGGACTCATGGAGCGGAAAGGAAGGAATAGGACATCGAATATTTTTCCGAACGCAGAATTGAATATCCACATGATCGAACGCCTTTTATTGAGATTTACGAGATATAACCCAGTCCTTTCAATTTTTTCTTGATCTCTTCTTCTGAATCGGAATCCTCCAGTTTGGCGATTTCTTTTTCCAAACAATGGGTAACAAATTCTTCGACAGAAGAGTAGCCGGAAAGCTCGGAATATTTTTTCACTTTTTCCAACAAATCTTTATCCAGTTTCACTTTGGCCTTTCCCATTTCTAGCTCCTAAAAATCTTTTTGCCGACCATGTCTTTCGGCTTTTCGATCCCAAACAGAGAGAGAATCGACGGGGTCAAGTCGAAAAGAGCAGGGGAGTCGGCTTGAATTTTTTCACTTGTTAATAAAATGCCCGGGCAGACAGCCGGGTCCATGCAATGATCTCCGCTCCATTTATCCGTGTTGTCATCGATGACTTCTTTTGTGATTCTTCCCAGAGGAGCTGACCAGGATGTACGGTAGCCCCGGTTGTATCCCACGATGATATCCGGAGCCTGATCCACATATGGGCCTTGGTAGTTCTCCTGTGTGATGTAGGCTTTTGTGACCACCTGTTCTCCTGTTTTAGGATCAATCACCTGTTCGAGTTTTTGGGCGATCTCCCTTACCAGAGCCTCTTTTTCAGCTCCAGGATTGACGATACCTTCCCCCTCGCGTCCTTTCAGGTTTACGTATAAGCTGTTCAGTCCATATGAGTAGGCTTTGGTCCTAGACCAATCTGTATTCATGAAAGCTTCTTCCTGTCCTTGACGCCAGTTGTTGATCAGCCGGATATATCCGTTTTCCTTGAGCCAGGAGTTCACGTTGAAGGTCCGGCGGAAGGGAGTGAATCCATGGTCAGACATCACCATAACCAAGGTATTTTTATCAGCTTTGTTCAGCGCCATGTCCAGCATCTTATCGGCTTCCCTGTATATGTCTTCGATCGCCGTGCCGTACTCGCGCGCTAGGTTCGGGTCGTATGTGGGGCTGAGTTTATCGATGTGTCGCCAGAACATGTGCTGGCGCTGGTCCGTGCTGGATACATAATAAAAAAGGAGGCCAGAGTCGAACCGGGCAAGTTCATACTCAAACATCGCTTTCCTTTCCTCCAGGATGGTGTCATCCTGGGCCAGATACTCTTCTTCGTCCAGCACTCCGTGGGACATAGCTTTAAAATCGGCCGGAAGCCCTTTGGTGTAGAAGGGCCCGAACTCTTTTTCCAGCTCCTTGGCATAACTTTCCGGTGTGGATATCGGCATGGCCGGTGAAGCAGGATCGATGTTGATAGGGGACACATAGAGCTTAAAATCAGGGCGAACCTGTTTGAGATAAAACATGCAGATTCCGCTGACACTCTGTGTGGGGATCATCGGAAAATGGATTCTTTTCCAACCACTCCATTCTTTTTCTTTGAGGATAAACTCGTGGTCTTGGATCACGATCTTAGCGAGGGGATTGACAGGGTCGATGAAGACTTTGAAATCGAGAGATGATTCTGGCTGATTCTTTTTGAAGGCGTTCTTGGGACCGATCAGCTTGGCTTCTACCCTGTTCCCGATGGCATAGACCTCATGGATCGTTCCGCCCCCGATATCTTCTTGGAGCTCGGTGACTTTTGTGGTGTAGTAGTTGAATTCTCCTAGTGAACCTGTGATATCCGGCGTTCCCATCCCGGATAATGTTTTTTGTTTCGTTTCGACAGGTGGAAAGTTAGAGGGCATCTTGAAAATGGTGGCGGGAATGTCGTGATCCTCCAGGTATAGCCAAAAAGCTCTTCCTTTCATGAGATTTTCAATGGTTCCCCCCGCAAGGGGCAAAACAAGATTTCCGATGGAAATAGTCTTGGTGGAAGCGGATGTTTTTGTGCCCGAAAAATCAGGCAAGTAATAGTCCGGATTGCGGCTTATAAAATCGAAGATACCGTGACCGCCGGGGTTCATTCCGGTGATAAAATTCGACCAGGCCACGGGGCTTTGGGGGGGAAGACTGGTTAGAAGCGGGGAAAATCCCCCCATGTTTCGCAATCGTGCAAAAGCGGGAAGTTTCCCTTCATTCATCCAGATGTTTGTCAGGTGCGGATCCATCCCGTCGAATCCGAGAATAAGAACTTTCCTTTGGGTCTCTGTTTTGCCGAAAACCTTTGTCACAAGGTTAGATGAGCTTCCCAGAGCAAGCAGCGATCCAGCGGATATTCCCAATTTGAGGAAGTCTCTGCGGTTTATGTTAGGCATTTTCCCCCCCTTTTTTTTCTGGTTTGGCAGTATCGTTTTCTGTATCGATCAAGTTATGGCCATCCATATGATTGGGGATATCCATGCCGAACAGATTCAAAATTGTCGGTGCGATATCGATAATGGCCGGAGTTTCTGTGTTTATTTTACGGTTGCAGAAAAATATGCCCGGAACGATCCTGGGATCGATACAGTGGTCGCCGCTCCAGGCTTTGGTGTTATCCTCGAAGAGAATGTCGTTGACTTTCCCGGTGACAGAATCCCAGGAAACACGGTATCCCTCATTATATCCGACGACGAGGTCCGGGCAGTTTTCTTTGTATGGGCCTGCAGGAAGGTCATCCTTGTCGAATACCGTGTTGATGGCTGTCTGGCCGTCTCTTTCGTCTTTCAGTCCGTTGAGCTTTGAAATGAGCTCCTTTTTCAGGAATTTGGCTTCTTCGCCGTCGAGAACAGTGCCTTGAGCTTCTCTGTTTTTGATGTTGAGGTAAATCCCGCCTAGGCCGAGCCCGTAGGCCTTGGTCTTTTCCCAGTCGACATCTTTGAACCATTCTCCGCTCTGTTGTTTTCCTTCCTTGAGAGCAAGGTACCCATTCTGGTAGAGCCAGGAATTCATGTTGATCCCCCGGCGGAAGGATTTGATCCCATGGTCGGACATGATGATCAAGATGTCATTTTTATCCAGTTTTGTCGCTACCCTGCCGACAAGATCATCCATTTTGGCATACATCTGTTCCATGACCTCGGGTCCCATTTTGGCATGGTCTGTGCGAAGAGCCGGATGTTTTTCATCGAGATAACGGTAGAACATGTGCTGGATGCTGTCTGTCGTTTCGAACCAGCTTACAACCGCTCCCTTCTTAGTTTTGTCGAGTGCGTTAAAAAGCATGTCTTCCCACTCTTGATGGTTGAAGTAGCTCAGCTTCAAAAAGGCCTCTTCAGACAGGATGCCTTCATTCAATGCCCAGGTGTCATTCGCCTCTCCCAGCGTGATGAAGCTTCCCAGCAATTTGGCCAGATATATGGAGTATATAAAGGGGTGGGATATCGGAAGAGCCGGTTTTTCCGGGTCTATGTTCAGCGGGGTGATATACATTTCAAAGGTGGGTTCCATTCGGTTTATATAAAATCGGCAGATCGCTCTGATCTTGATCCAAAGGCCTGGCTTGAAGGTGATCTGAATCCAGTCGGAGAATGTTTTTTCTCCGAGTTTGATCGTTTGTCCCGAGACTTCCAGGACCGCTTCTTTTTTGTCCCTATCGATGGCTATAGACAGGGGGAGCTTCATCTCTTCTGGATTCTTGAGCATCGTGTTTTCCGGGCCGGAAATGTAGGTTTCGATCCTGTTCCCATCCATGGTCACAGGGATATTCATGCCCCCTTCCCGGTCGATGATTTTTTCTTTGTCCGATGTGTAAAAGGAAAAGGTCCCTTGGCTCCCTTTGAGGTCCGGCGCGCACATGCCAGAGAGAAGGTGCCCGCGGAATTTTTCTGGAGGAAAAGTCACCGGTATCCTGAGGATGGTGCTGAAGATACCGTTATCACCGAGGATCTTCCAAAAGGGAACACTTTTTCGCATGCCCCTGATCTCGGGTTTGGAAAGAGGAATATTGTATTTGCCCATGGGAAGGACTCTTTTGGGGCTTCCTATGTGTGCTGATGAAAGGTCGGGCAAATAGGTTTTGGGGTCACGGCTGAGAAAATCGAAGATGTTGTGTTTGGCCGGCTGACAGCCTGTCATGAAAGAGGACCAAGCGACAGGAGAAATGGAAGGGATAGTCGTTTCCAGTTTGTGATAGCTTCCCTCGCTAGCAAGTTTTTTAAGGTTGGGCAGTTTTCCCTTTGCCATGTACTTATCGACAAGAACAGGGTCCATCCCATCCAGGCCGAGAACGACAAGACGGTTGATATGGCTTTTTTTGTACGCTTTTTGCCCCCTGATCAACCGGAGAAGAAAACGAAAGGGCCAGGACAAAAATGAAAAGATGGCCAGGAAGAATGTGAGGAAAAGCACCAGAAACGAGGACAAAAATGCGAATCCCGCTCCGGGGCCGATGTACGCAGAGAGAGGAAGGGCGAAGCAAAGGAAAAACAAAACAAAAAGAGTTCGTTTTTTAGTCATAGCAGCTTGTCCAATATTATTTGAGAGAGATTAGAGATGGCGAGCTCTTGGCCATGATCGGTATCTGCCCAAAAAAAAGCATCGTCCCAAGTGTGCATGCCCTGGAGATCGGTGCGCCCAAAAATCTCTTTTTTCTTGATAGACCCTTTCATGTCGAAGCCAAATTCGGATAACACGATAAGATCTGGGCCTTGTTCAGTATGTGGCCCTTTGTAGATCTGATGGGCATCGAAAACCTTTCTGACGATTTTTTTGCCTTCCCATTCCAAATTTTCGAGTTTTTCAGCGATTTCTATTTTGAGAGAATCTCTTTCGGAACGCTTGACGCTGCCTTTGGGAAATCTATCCTTCAGATTGAGATAGATGCGGTTGGGATCCATGGCAAATGCGCGGGAAGATGATGACATATTGCCCAAACTCTCTGGAGGAGAAGGATCGAAATGAAGATAGCCTTGTTCTTCCAGCCAAACATTGAGATAGACTTCCTGCTCGATCCCTGTGAATCCATGATCGGACAGCAGGAAAAGTCCTTCATCGCTTTCATTCAATCGGCGGAAAGACTTGGTGACATAAGCGATAACCTGGTCTATTTGTCGGTAATAATCCAGGAAGTTTTTGTGGTGAGGGTGTTCCGTGTCTGCGTTGGCATTCCACAAAAAATGCTGGAGTCTATCCGTCCCCGTGATTACGAATTCGAAATAATCCCAGTCCTGCTTCCAGAGGAGATTCAAGGTTTCGATACGTTTGTCCAGCGTTCTGTACAAGTCTTTCCAGAGAAAATCCGGGTTTTCTCTAGACCGCGTCGTGTCGATATCGATCTGGTATTCCAGTTTATCCAAGGATGAACGAAAATCAGGAGGATAAACTGCCTTTGCCAAGTCTATGGCGACAAAACCGGAGATTAATATCCCGTTGATCTCCCGCGCCGGATATGTCGAGGGTTGGTTGATGACGATGGAACGCTTTTTCCTCTTTCCGAGAGTGTCCCAAAATGTTGTGGTTTTAAGATCGTGGAAATTCGGGAAACGCATGTCGTATGTATCGGGTTTTAAATCTGTAAATCCAAAAATACCGTGCGTTCCTGAGTTGGAACCTGTCATAAAATCTGTCCAGCTTACAGCGGAAATTTCTGGAAGGCTGGCTTTCATTTTGTGAAGATGACCTGATTCGATAAGGTTCTTCACTGAGGGCATGATATCCCGGGATGCCAGATCCTGAAGGAGTGAGTAGGGGACTCCATCCAAGCCCAGGACAAAAACCCTCTTTTTCTTTTTTTTCTTGAATAATGCCATATCGCTTATTTACCCATAAAACCTATAAAACTAATCTATTATAAGGATAACCTTAATCTTGTCAATCGCTTCTATTCTTTTAAGATGATTCGGGCATCGACGATTTTGCAGCCCTTTCCTTTTTCATACACGATCAGGGGATTGATATCCAGTTCTTTGATATCGTCGATGTCCGTGACAAATTGAGACAGGCGTTTTAAACAATCGGATATGGCGGGTGAGTCATAGACAGGTCCTCCCCGGAAACCATCCAGTATTTTGTATGTTTTTGTTTTTGTGATCATCAAGTCTGCCGTCAATTCTCGAATGGGCGCCAATCGGAAAATCACATCTTCCAATGCCTCCACATAGATCCCTCCCATTCCGAACATCAATATGGGTCCGAACTGTTCGTCATGATTCATGCCGAGAATGACCTCTTTTCCCTCGATAGCCATCTCTTCGACCATGATTCCCGCAATGTGCGCTTTGGGCATTTTTGTGCGGATATTGCGAAGAATTTTGTTGTAGGCTTTCTGTGCCTCTGCTTTGTTTTTCACATCGATGATAACCCCGCCGAAGTCGAATTTGTGCAGGACGTCCGGAGAGGCAATTTTCATCGCTACAGGAAATCCTATCTTTTCAGCCGATGAGACTGCGTGGGCCTCGCTGGTCGCCAACACAGATTGGACCACAGGAAAACCGTACGTTTTCAGAACATCGTAGGCCTCTTGTTCCAGAAGAAATGACCGTCCCTCTGCCCTTACCTTTTCGATGATCTGGAGGGCTTTATGCCTATCTACCTCGAATTTTTTCACCCTGGTTTTGGGCCGATTGAGCCACGACGTGAATTTTGACATTTCAGCAAGGGCTCGTGCCGCAGACTCTGGAAATCGGTAGTAGGGGATGCTGTTTTCCTCCAGAAGCTCGATTCCTTTCGAAACATCGTAAAGACCCAAAAGGCAGCTGAGGATGGGCTTTTTTATCCGCTTTGACACCTTGATGATGGATCGAGCGATTTTTTCGACATCCGTGAAAGCTGTGGGCGTGAGGATGACTAGAGCGGAGTGCATGTTGTTTTGTTTGAGCATCGTTTTGAGCGCCACTTCATACTGTTCATGCTGGGCTTCGGCTATCAAATCCAGCGGATTGCTCAAGCTTGCTGTGGGGGAAAGGACCGCCTTTAAGGCTTTTTTCGAGGTTTTGGCCAGGGGAGCAATGCCCAGTCCGTATCGGATGCAGGAGTCGGTAGCCAGAATCCCAGGCCCTCCGGAATTTGTGACGATAGCCACATTTTTTCCCTTAGGAAGGGGCTGCGAGGAGAAGACTTTCACATAGTTGAAAATCTCTTCCAGTGTATCTCCTCTGATGACACCACACTGGTCGAAAATGGCATCATACACCTTGTCCGAACCTGCCAGAGAGCCTGTATGCGACGATGCAGCTTTTGCGCCATAAAATGTCCTCCCTGCTTTGAGAGCGATGATCGGCTTGTGTTTTGTTGAATGTGTGGTTATTTTTCGGGCGATAGTCATAAACTCTCTTCCAGCTACAAGGTCCTCTAGATACATCAGAATCACATCTGTCTGGCGATCTTCTTTTAAATAGAGCAAAAGGTCATTCTCTGTCAGTCCGGCTTTGTTCCCCATGCTGATGAATTTGGAAAACCCGATGTTCGCTTCTTTTGCGTAATCCAGAACGGCGACACAAAGAGCTCCGCTTTGCGAAATGAAAGCGATGTTCCCTTTTTTAGGCATTTGTGTGCCGAAGGTTGCGTTCATGCTGGATTCTAAGGCTGTATTGACAACGCCGAGGCAATTGGGTCCGACAAGAGCCATGTTATATTTTTGGATGATTTTCTGGACAGTATGTTCGAGTCCGATGCCGTGACCGCCGATCTCTTTGAAACCAGCCGAGATGACGATAGCTCCTTTTATCCCTTTGACTCCGCATTCCTCGAGGACCTTCGGCACAAAGGAAGCGGGAACTATGACGACGGCCAAGTCGACATAATCCGGAATTTCCAAAACCCGCGGATAACATTTGATCCCCAAAATGGCCTCGGCTTTAGGATTGACAGGGAAGACCACTCCTTGGAATCGGCTATCGATAATATTGGCCAGGAGGGAATGGCCCACGCTTCCCTGTTGTCTCGAGGCTCCGACAATGGCAATAGATTTTGGATAAAAGATAGAATCGATATTACTCATGATTTTCTCTCAGAACTGAAATATTGTGTATGGCCACATTTATCTTCTCCGGAAGGGGAAGGTTGTCTACTTATTATCTTCAAGGCCGGTCGCTTTCAGGACCTGCTCCAGAAAAGTTTCTTCAGGGACCGCTCCCTCGACCGTAATAGAGTCGTTTATGACCGTCCGAGGAACTCCGACGACGTTATATTTTTGGGCGAGGTGAGGAAATTCGGTGGCTTCCACCATGTCGGCCACGATGAGGGAAGATTCGAGGGCAAACTGATGGCCGAAGCGGACGGAGGTGGTGCAGTAAGGACAAGTGGGGGTAACGAAGGTTTGGATATGGATGGGCTTGTCCACCGCTTTCAAAGCATCGATCGTTTTAGGCATGAGGTTTGTGCTTCCTTTAGAGGCATCGACGATGGCTTCGATGAGGCTAGCGTACTCATATCCAGAGGGAATCCCGAAAATTCTGACATTGTTCGTTTCGTTTCCAGAGATGATGGTCGCTGGGATCTTGTCGACGTTGAGCTCTTTGGCCTTTTCCGCATCCCCTAAAAAGTCATACAACAGAAGCTCGATTTTTTCCGATAAAGAACAGACTTCCCGCAGCAGCGATTTTGTTTCCTTGCAGAACATGCATTCTTGACCTTGAAGATAGTCAGGATGGATCAAGCGTTTGGGTTCTTGGGTGAAATGGACAACCTTAACCTTGTTTAGCAGGGCTTCTGAAAATCTTTGTTCTGTCGCCTCTCGCACTTCTTTGGTAAGAAATTCCATTAGCTCATCTCCATTGCCAGTCAAAGGTATTGTAGTTTTATACAACCCAAAATGCAATTGCCGAGATTATGGAGGGCGGGATTATTGGGCCATGACTAAAAAATAATCTGAAACTTGGATATGGTATTTTTCGGGATCTAGCGATTTGACGATCGTTTTTTTTGGCTTGTCGGTATGCGGGTCCCGTTCGACCAGATCGATGATGTCGCCATCTATTTTATTCCCATTTTCGTCTGCGATTATTTTGACCTTGGGCTGCAGCAATTGGGTAAGATCGGGATTGGCTTCGGTAACAAGCCCGATCTCGCCGGAATTCAATAAAACAAGAGTGCCGACAGGATATTGCCCCATCATGTTCGTGAAGACCTTGAAGATGATCGGGTGGAATTCTGTGCCGATGTTCTTTTTCATCATGCTCAGAGTCTCATCCCGGGTAAAGACCTTGTCCCGATATGGCCTTTTTGTGGTTAAAGCATCATAGACATCACAGATTTTCACGATCTTGCTGTATAGGTTGATGTGTCTTTTTTTTTGGTACCGGGGATAGCCCGTAAGATCTTCCTTGACATGATGTTCCATGGCCACATTGATGGCCCTGACAGGCAAACGACTTGTCTCCTTGAGTTTGATGAGTTTTTCCGCTCCAAGATGCGGATGTTTTTCGATGATATCTCTTTCCTGTTTGTCCAGTTTCCCTGGTTTGTCCAGAATTTCTTTGGGTATGTCTGTTTTTCCAAAGTCATGGAAAAAGGCGCCTATTCCCAACTCTGTCAGTTCATTTCTGTCCAGACCCAATTTTCTTCCCAAGGAAAGCGATAGAATGCATACATTGATAGAATGATTCAAGGTGTACTCATCGAAGTTCTTTATGGTCGTCAAACCATAAGTAAATGATTCATTTTGGACGATATTGTTGAAAAGAGATTGCATCAACCGTCGGGTGGTCGATAGGGGAAGGGCTTCTTTTTTTTTGAACGAGTCGAACATTTCTTTCAGATGGGTGATTCCGAGAAAAAAAACCTTTTTTGCGATTTTTTCGTCTGTTTGCAAATCTTCCAGAGTTTGTGCTTTTTCGATCTGAATATTATGGATTTGATTTTCCTGCAAAGTTTCAAAAAAAGTCTCGAATGGTTTTTCTGATTCTGCTTCCTTTTTTCCCAACAAAAACAAGAATTGTTTGAGTTCATCTTTATCCAGGTTCGCTTGGAATTTGAGAAGGCCTATTTCCTTTTTCGAGAGATAGAAATTCAGAAATTTGAAAAGATAATAGTTGGAAAAACTGAAGAGAACCTTGACTCCGTTTAAGTAGAGTGTGCTGAGCCGGAGCGTGAATTTCGCTTCTTCTTCAAATTTCAGCAGATCCTGGATTTCATCGTATAAAGAGGATATTTGCGAACGGAGAAGAAGGTTATTCAGATCATAGATCCTGATATTTTTATGAGCCATATGCATTCCTTGGAGAATATCTACGGCTTTTCTTCCAATCTTTTTTTCTCTTTCTTTGTTGTCCGTCATAAGCATATTTTTATCGATCTTGAGGCTGGGATAGATTCTTGAGAACCGATCCACTCGCTTCTTTAATTTTTCTGTTTTTTGACTGTGTGGCGTCTTTCAATATTCTTCTGGATTCTGGACTATTAATCTCCTTTAAGGTTTGGATTGCGCACAATCCCGTTCCCACATTTTTTGGCCCACTTAATAATGAAAGATTTCCGATGATTTTTTCAAGACTTTCATAAGCGTTTTTGGTTTTGTCCCGGCCTAAAATATTTAGGACGGCTTGTTTTTCTTTTTTGCTTTTACTTTTGAAGTTTCTGCTCAGGCTAAATAGAGCGACCTGTTCGGCCACGAAGTTATCCTTGATCACAGGAATCTGGTCAGCAGCCAAAATTCTTATGCTTTCATCTTTGTCATTAAGGAATCCAAACAGGATCTTGTTTGATGTTACGTCCTTCATTTTTGCAAGTTTTTTTATCGCCTCCGATTTAATTGGTTTGTTCTTAGATTGGGTAAAAACGGCAAAACCCTGTATCGCTCTTTTTTCGGGAATAGAGCTTAGAATTTCGATTATTTCTCTGGTCAATTTTGTCTTGTTATCATCGACGATCCTTGTTAGGATCTCTGGATTTTTTGTGGCTTTTTCCTTGAAATAACCCAAACTGCCTTTCCGGAACTCCTCGTTTTCCATTTTTTCATACAGTTCAGCGAGGAGGGGCATCGCGTCGGGGCCCAGCAAAAGATCCAAGTGCGCGAAGAAAAGATGATAATCTTTCACTTTATTTTCGAGCAATGGTTTTTTGATGAGTTCCTCGATCTCTGTGGTTTTTAGTTTATTGAGAAAGCCCTGGATATGAGATTCTTTGTATCCGGATTCAAAAGAACCGATGACTTTTATTTCCATTGCATTGCTCAATAGCTGATATGCCCTGGTAAAATCCCCGTTTTGAACAAGATCTTTGTGCAAGTGAGTGATGGCATCCAAGATTGCCTTAAATCTTTCAGGATCTTCTTCGAGATTCAGAATCTCGGTTATCAAAAGCACGAGCTCGTCTTCCGGAGTGACCTGTCGGTTGGCTGTGAGCATGGCATCCAATATGCGATTTTCTTGTTCAGTCAAGGTCTGAGTTTGGTCCATGAATTCTGTGTCTTCCCACATTCCTTGGTCATCGGTAATCGTATGCTCCTGGATGTCTGGTTCGTCCATGGCGGTTTGGAGTTCCGTTCGATCCTCGGGAAGGAGTTCTATGGAGCCAGAAAACAACGCCTCCTTATCGACTGAAATTTCGGCCGGATCTTTGCCGACCCCGATTTTTGTTTCGAGGAACTCATCGGGAGCGAAATACCTGATGTTTGCAAAATCTTTTTCCCATAACAAGTTGACGATATCGCTTTCTTCAGACGGCAGTTCATAGACATTTTTTATGATTTCCATAAATCCTTGCAGTTCTTCTTTATTTAGTCCGTCGTAGAAAGAAAGTGTCTGCATACCGTCCTTATACAGAAGAAAAGGAAGGCTTTTTATCGTTTTTTTATCCTGGAACACGGGCTTATTCTTGTAGGTGAAGGAGTACTCCTGAATGTCGATCTCCATTTTCTGATTATTTTTCAGAAAAACGTCCAGTTTGGTCCATAAATCAACGATTTGATTTTTGACAGTGGTGTGGTCCTCATGGAATATTTTGATCGTGGAGATGGTCTTGGAAAGAAGTCGGATTATTTCCACAACTTCTTTGAGTTCCCGCTCGTCGACAGCTGGGCTCGTGTTTTCATTATTGCTGCTATCTTCAAGATCGTTCATATTTTTTTTCACTGTTCTTTTCCACTATATTGGTCGAGCAAATTGCATAAAGATACCAGATAGACTTTTTACTCTATAAAAAAGCTTCAGTCAAGGGGATAAAGGACTTGCACAATTATCAGCCGAATGTAGAAGTGCATATTCCGACTATAAGAAAGAAATGATAAAAGTACCGAAGAAAGTAGACAAGGCAAACACAAGGTGTATATAATTTCTTGTGTAACATAAACATGAGAAAGGAATAACGAAATTGGCAGATAAAGTGAAAGTGAGCTGTCTTGCGTGCGGTAAAACGAATAATTATCCGATGGATGCTCTCGGGAAAAGAGTGATCTGCGGAAAGTGTAAACGCCCTCTCTCCCAGCCTGGGAAAGTCGTCGAGGCCATTCCTGAGCAGGTTTACAAGCTTATCCAAAATTCTTCGATTCCGGTCCTCATAGATTTTTTCTCCCCCACCTGTGCACCCTGTCTGATGATGCATCCGATCGTCCTCGAGCTGGCTGAAAGAAGAGCAGGGGAACTGATGGTGCTGCAAGTCAATACGAATAGATATGCAGAGTTGGGGGCTGCTTTTGGTGTTCAGGGAGTTCCGACCTTTATAATCTTCTCGAAGGGATTTGAAAGGGCGCGAAACTCTGGTGCCATGTCTGAAACAGATTTTTCGCTTTGGGTAGCCAGCAAAATATGACGATGGAGGATAGAGATGAATTGCATGGGAATAAAAACGTGGAAGAGGAGAGATTTTTTAAAGGGAACCGTAGCAGGCCTTGCTTGTCTTCCGGCTCTTCGATTTTCTTCACCTATAGGTAAAGAAAAGGGAGGCATGTCGAAAGTCGCGCTCGTCAAAACGTCGGACAGAAACATCGGTGTTCGTGAAAGCTTGAGTCTTTTGGAATTTCCCCCGATGAAGGGGAAAAATGTGTTGCTTAAGCCTAATTTCAACACGGCCGATACTTGTCCGGGTTCCACACACAACGATACATTGAGTCGATTGGTGAAAGAGATTCAGAAGAGGGGAGCCAAAGAGATCGTCATCGGGGAAAGGAGCGGCCCCCAGGAAACAGAGGAAGTGATTCTGAAAAAGGATGTTTTTCAGATGTCCAGGGATTTGGATTTCAAGATCATCAACTTCGATACAATGCCAGAGGCTGATTGGATGCATTTTAATCCTGAGGGCAATCACTGGGACAATGGGTTCTCTATTCCTCGGTCTGCTGCTGAAGCGGAATATTTCATCTCCACATGCTGCTTGAAAACCCATCAATACGGTGGGGTTTTCACCATGTCCTTAAAACTGTCTGTCGGGCTGACACCCAGAAACTTGATGAAGGAGCTCCATGGCAAAAGGACAACGGACATGAGGAAAATGATCGCAGAGATCAACGCAAGCTACAAACCGGATTTGATCGTGATGGATGGAGTGGAGGCTTTTGTCGATGGGGGACCGATGACCGGCACTAAAAAAGAGGGGAATTTGTTTCTAGCCAGCACGGATCGTGTAGCCCTGGATGCAGCGGGTGTTGCCGTGTTGAAGGATTTGGGATCGAACGATGCCATCATGGGGACGAAAATCTTCGAACAGGAACAGATTAAGCGGGCGGTCGAATTGAATTTGGGAGCGGGGAGTCCAGAACAAATCGAATTTATCACTCCTGATAGGCCCAGCAAGTTGCATGCAGATAAGCTAAAATCGATCCTTTCTAAAGGTTGAGGAGAGTTCAAAATGAGTTTGTATGATTTAATCCTATCGAGAAGGTCCATCAGGCAGTTCAAACCCAAAACCATTCCACGGGATGTTCTCAGAGATGTCGTTAATGCCGGCAGGCTGGCCCCTTCTGCTGCCAATCGCCAGCCTTTAGAGTTTATCGTCGTGGATGAGGAAGGCAAAAAGGAGCAAATCTTTCCTTGCTTGAAATGGGCCGGCTACATCGCTCCTGAAGGAAATCCTAAACCCGGTCAGGAACCACAAGCCTATATCGTGGTTCTCGTGAATACAGAAATAAGAGAAAAAGGATTTGAGTGGGACTCAGGCGCCGCTATCGAAAACATGATCCTGGCCGCTTGGGAGAAAGATATCGGTAGCTGCTGGATCATTTCGGTGGACAAGGAACGAGTCAAAGAATCGCTCGGCATTCCTGATTCCCATCAGATCGATTCCGTTTTAGCCCTAGGATATCCAGCCGAAACTCCCGTGATCGAGGACCTGGATGATTCTATCAAATATTGGAAGGATGAAAAGGGCTGTTTGCATGTGCCCAAGCGAAAGCTGGCAGATGTAATCCGATTTAATGAATTTTAAGCGAGGCATCTCTTGAAGAGGTTGACCCTCACCCTCACTCACTATATTTTTGTCGGATTTTTTCTGGGAATCATAGCAGGCTGGGTATTCGGCGAGGGCATCACACCCATTGCCGAACCCTTGGCCGAAATATTTTTGCGCCTGCTTCGCATGGCCATCATGCCGCTCATTATCACATCCATCATTTCTGGGGTTGTGAGTGTGGGAAGCGCCACGGGTTTGGGCCGATTGGGAATCAAGACGTTTTCCTACTATATTCTTAGCAGTCTGATCGCGATATTTACCGGTCTTTTGCTGGTGAATGTTTTTAAACCCGGAGTCGGTTCAGAGATCGGCTTGGAGATGAATCCCCAAAATATCGCTGCTGCTGGAAAGGGAATAGGGGATATCCTGATAAGCCTCATTCCCGAAAATCCCTTCGCAGCAATGGCCAGAGGCGAGGTCCTCCCTGTCATTTTTTTTTCGCTCCTATTCGGTTTTTTTATCACCAAACTTGCTCAAAAACCGAAAACACAACTTTCTGATTTTTTCCATGCCGCATTCGAGAGCATGATGAAACTAACCCTTTTTGTCGTCTGGAGCGCGCCGTTCGGTGTTTTCGGGATTATCTCCCGGATCGTTGCTCAAAGCGGATTTGAGGCTTTCAGATCTCTCGGTTTTTATTTTCTGGTCGTACTGATGGGTTTGGTTATACACGCGACAATCAATTTGCCCTTGCTTTTATCTTTAGTGGGGCGTGTGAATCCGATGAAGCACTACAAGGGCATGCCATCCGCTCTCGTGATGGCCTTTTCCACCTGTTCGACCATCGTGACCCTTCCCCTCACGATGAAAGCTGTCACAGAAAATTCCAGGGTATCCGAAAAAGTATCCAACTTTGTCCTCCCCATCGGAGCCACTGTCAACATGGACGGAACCGCGCTTTACGAGTGTGTGGCGACCATATTCATTGCCCAGGTCTACGGATTCGAGCTGTCTTTTGGTGCTCAGCTCATCATTGTCGTCACGGCGCTTCTGGCTTCTATCGGGGCGGCGAGTGTTCCCATGAGCGGGATGGTCATGATGTCGATCATATTGAAAGCCGTCGGTCTTCCATTGGAGGGCGTGGCCATTATTTTAGCTGTTGACCGGATTCTGGATATGTTTCGAACCACGGTGAATGTATTGAGCGATAGTTGTGGGGCCGTCATTGTCGCCCGCTTGGAAGGTGAAACGCTTGAAGGCATAGGAGAGAGTATTCAGTAATAATACCAGATGCTTTTGTAATCCGTAATATTTTCACCGATAGCTTTCAATCTTTGCAGATATTTGAAAATGGATACATCCGTGTAAACATACGTATCAGCCAGAGCTAGTTTTTTTTCCCAGGGATGAAATTCATAGACGCGCCGGCCATCGGGTAGGATGGATATGACATCATGATTTTGAATGGCCCGAAGGTAATTTTTTCCTAACTTTGGGACATTGAATACGATTTCATCGGTTCTGACCGTGCCGGGCATGAGCCTGGCCTCTTCTTTCTGTTCTTGGAGCATTCGGGGAATCGGCACGCGAAAGTCATCTGTTTCTTCTTTTCCTTTGGTGGCAAATGTGTAATAGGGTGTGACTCCGATCAGGCGCAGCTTGTTTCGCAGCGCAGCGGCTTCGAATTTACGCGAATTGAAAAAGGTGTACACCATCTGATTGTAAACCCCTATCCCATACTGTCGAAATCTTTGCACCGCTTCCATGGAATTATGTGTAATCTCGTAAGGGTGTTCTACGTGGGTGACAATCAAGATCTCTCGTTTTCCTGGGATATGAAAGTGATTGATATCTCTGACCAGCGCATCGGTGATCCTTTGAGGCAGCGTCACGAGTGTTCGTGTCCCGATCCGGATCCTTTGGATGTGTTTTATTCGGGAAAGCTTATAAAGGAGGCTTTCTATCCTGTCAGTGGATAAAATGAACGGATCTCCTCCCGTAATCAGAACTTCGTTGATCTCAGGAGTCTGAGCGATCCATCCGATAGCCTTTTCCAGTTTTGGTTTTGGGAGGATGGCTGCACCCGAGTAAACATCTTCGATCTCCCAATTTCGCTGGCAGTACACGCAGATCTGGGGACAAGTCAAAACCGGTTTCAGGATGACGATCTGAGGATATCGTCGGGTGATTCCTTCCATCGGAGAGGTGTCCCGTTCCAGCATAAAATCCATGGAACTCTCATCATGGGCTTTGAATTCCTTCATTTTTTGGATGTACTTCAGAGAAGGAATGACCTGCGCACGGATGGCATCATCCCTTCCTTGCCCAGCTTCGAAGTCCATCAAAGACAGATAGTATGGGGTGATGCCGAATGGGATTTTATATCTCTTGGCCAGCTTGACCGCTTCGTATTCTTCATCGGTTAGCTTGATCAGTTTTTTCAAAGTCTTGGCATCTCTTATGATATGTTGCATGTGCCATCGCCAATTGCTCCATTCAAAGCCCGTGACCTTGAAGTGACGAAGGATTCTCAGCTTGTTGTTGTACCGGCGCCTTTTTGCAGAATCGTCTAATCCACTGGGATAACGGTTGCTGAATTTTTCCACTTTTCTGGCCATTCGGGAAAGATCGATCGAGCGGAGTTTTGCCGCTTTTTCGCCCTGATGTTTGCTGAATGCAGGGGGAACCTTAGGATATACGTCGGCTTGACCAGAAATCCCGTAAATGAGATGGCTGAGTTCAGCAAAAAAATCCGGAGATGGCGGATTCGTGGAGAAGATTTTGTCATTATGAATCAAGTCATTCAGATAGCTGAGGAAATTGAATCCGGCAACTTTTGCACTGCGGCGTGAAATGATATTACGGAAGACAAGAATAGCGTCTCGAGTCAACATCCATGCAAGAGAAGGGAGGTCGGGATTGTCATCATAGGTATTTATCAACATGGCATTCAGCAGACTTCGGATCTTTTTTCGCTTTTTTTCGAGAGGATCCTTGGAGACCAAGATCTTTTTAAGAGGAGGGATGGGTTCCAGGATTGTGAGGAGTCTTTTTCTGGCTTTTTCTTCCATTTTTTTGGAGGAACTTGCTCTCTTTTGGAATCGATTTTCCTTCTTAATCGAAAAAAGAGCTAATTGTATCCAAATAATATCTTATTTTTCAGTTTCGTGCAAATCGAGCAAAAAGAGCGCCAGAAGAGCTGTGCGGGCCTTCAGGCTGGCGATCAAGATTCGTTCTTTTGTTGTGTGGTCATAAAGTCCGATAGGACCAAAACCGTCAAGAGTGGGTACGCCTTCTGCACCGAAGAAATTTCCATCGGATGTCCCGTATCTGTGCTCAGTGGGGACATTTTGACCCAATTCTTCCGCAATCCCGGCCAGTCTGAACATGAACTTATCCGTTTCCTGGTTCGGAGGCATGGCCGGGCGATGGTTGAGAATAATCGCTTGGGATGTGCAGAGCGGATTTTTTCGGGTGGATGCTATTTTTTGGACTTTATCGGTGAGTAGGGTGTGGTGTTCTTCTTTTTGCCAACGGAGATCGAAAAGGAAAAAGGCTCGAGCCGGGATCGTTCCAGGCCCTAGTCCTCCTTCGATGCGCCCCACATTGGCACGAACGCCAGGAAATAGACCATCAAGAGATTCGAAGGCCACAACTTTGTGGGCAAGTTCCAGGATGGCGCTGCTTTTTTCCAGCGTGGCAGATCCCACATGAGAATCGTGGCCTAGGGTTTCCATTCGGCCTCCAACCTTTCCATTGCGTGACACGACGATTTCTCCTTTTTTGCCAGCGCATTCGCCGACAAGGCAGAGCCATGCTTTTTTGGATTCTTGCTCATAAATCAGGCTCGAGGAGGCAGATCCGATCTCTTCGTCTGCTCCGAGGATCATGGTTATGTTCGGGAACACATAGCCGCCCGCATCTTTCAGGGCTCTGAGTGCGTAGACCATCACGGCAAGCCCTCCCTTCATATCTGCTGTTCCTGGTCCGTAAAGCCATTCTCCTTCTCTCCGGCATTTTTGAAACGGATGATCCGGGGGGAAAACGGTATCCGTGTGGCCGAGAAGATACACGGACTTTCCCTTTTTCCTGGTTTTTAAAATATGGAGGTTTCCCACTTCTTTTTGATGCACGACCCTGCGTATGGGCAATATGTCTTCGAGCTTTTCGCAGACCAGTGCACTCACGCGATCGCTGCCCTGTTTGTTGTAAGAATACGAGTTCTGTTCGCAGAGGGTGGTCAAAAAATCCATTTGTTCTTCTTCCCGTCCGGAGATCAGTTCGAGGACTTTTTCCTTGCAAACCCCATCCATGCGATTTCTTCCTTTTTTCGGCTACAATCCCTCGTCCTCATACTCGCAAACCTGGCCTGCCCAAGTACGGAAAAGCAATTTACCGTTGCGGTTGTGATTGAGAAGGTAAGTGGGAGCCATCGGAGTTTTCCCTTTACCTTCCGGTGCAGTGATGATGAATGTGGGAACACCCAGTCCTGAAGTGTAACCCCTCAGGTTTTCCATGATGTTCAAGCCTTCTCCCACCGAAACACGGAAATGTTGAATTCCCTGGAGTTTCTTGCAATTGAAAATGTAATAAGGCCTCACCCTAATGCGCAACAACTCGTGGACCAATTTTTTCATCACATTCTTGTCGCTGTTAATACCCCTCAGAAGAACAGATTGGTTTCCGACCAGCACGCCTGCCCTGATCAATCGGTCGACCGCTGCCTCGGAATCCTGGTTTATCTCCACCGGATGATTGAACTGGGTATTGAGATAGAGGGGTTTATGCTTCTCGAAAATCTGGCAAAGTTGAGGGGTAATCCTCTGGGGAAGGGTAGCCAGCATCCGGGATCCCAGCCGCTTGATTTCGATGTGAGGGATCTTGTCGAGTTCCGTCAAAATCCAATCGATGCTTTCATCGGAAAGCATCAGCGCATCACCGCCCGTGATCAGCACATCGCGGATTTCCGGGCAACCTGCGATATAGGACAAGGCAGATTCGATGTCTTCCCTCGGATAGATCATATCTTTGAAGACGATATCCTTTTTTCTCAAGCAGTGGCGGCAGAACATGGCGCACATGTTGGTGACGTTTATTATCAGACGGTCGGGATATAGACGGGTGATGAGGGGGGCGGGTGAATTGAATACGAGTGCGTATGGATCTTGCATTTCTTCCTCATCCAGGTACTCGGCAATCGTAGGCACAGATTGTTTGAAGATGGGGCAATTGCGATCCTCCGGGTCGATGAGACTTGCATAGGAGGGTGAGATTTGCCAGCGGTACTGGGTAGCGGTCTTTTTTATATCATCCAGCTCTTTAACGGAAAGGTGCATGATGCGGCTCAGAATCTCGATATCACAGATGGCATTTTGAAAATGCCATCGATAATTTTCCCAGTCTGCCTCTTTACCGCCTAGAACTTCCAATATGTGCTTTTTTTGTGCTTGGATCCGGTCCCATCGGTTGAATCCAGTGGGGATTTTTTCCCGTACCTCTAGATAATCTGAGATCATTTCTGTGTGTTGGCGGGCGCGTTCACGCGCGATCTCCCGGTTTTTCTCTGGAACGTGCATCGGAGAATTGGGATCTTTTACAACCGACATATTGACCTCCCTCGAAACATTGCGGTCTTTTTATTTTTTAGGAATGATTTTCGTTAGAATGAAAAAATTCCGGCTCTTCTCTGGAATAGCGCAGGATAGCCACCTCGATGATCCGGTTGATGAGTTTATCGTAGCTGTAGCCTGCTTTTGTGGCCGCTTTGACAAAAGAAGACCTGGGATTGACACTGGCCATGGAGTTCATTTCCAGGATGTAGGGCTGGTTGTATTGATCCAATCGAAAGTCCACTCTGCCGAAATCATAAATGTTCAACATTTCGAATGCGCTCTTTGCAAGCTTCTGTATGTAAGCGGCTGTTTCTGGAGGCAGGTCAGCGGGACAGACTTTTTTTACTTTTTTCCTCTGGATCCTTTTGAATTTGGCTTCGTATGTGTAAACGCCGTTTTCGACTCCGTCCAAGAGCAACTCCAAAACAGGGAAGGCCTCCGGAGGATTGTTTCCGAGAATCCCGACGTTGACCTCACGGCCTGCGATGAACTCCTCAGCCAGGGCTGGTTGTTTATACTCTTCTAGAAGTTCTGAAATCGCCTTTTTGAGTTCACTATCATCATGGACGATTTTTAGGCCGAAGCTAGCCGCTTCTCCCCTAGGTTTGACGATGACAGGATACTTCAAATAGGGCGCATCCAACTCAGCCGAAAGAAAAACGCGATAACTGGGTGTGGGCAAATTTGAGGCCAAAAAAATCTGTTTGGCGACAACCTTATCTTGAGCCAGCGTGTGGCCCATCGGATTCGATCCTGTGTAGGGGATCCCCCCGAGTTCGAGGATAGATGGGACGTGGGTGTAGCGGCACTTTCCCTGCACACCCAAGGCCAGGTTGAATACAAGGCCATTGGGCCGGCGTTTGGAAAGTTTGGGCAGGAATTTGTTCAAATTCGTCAAGAGAAAGCGATCCGCTTGGATGAGCTCCACTACGTGTCCTCCTGACTCCAAAGCGGAAATGACCTTTTGAATGGTCTCTTCCGGGTACCATTCCCTGTTCTGCATACCAAACACGTTTATGGTGCCACTTCGATCTCGATTGTAAACAACGGCTACTCGCATATAAGTAAACTCTCTGAAAAAATGAATTTAGATAAAAAAATATTTTTATCAGATTTTTATATATCTCGTTTGCCCCCAGTATGTCAAGAATAAGGGGATTTACTTGCAGTTATTCGCCGGCAACGGTGAGTTCTTGAACTTTTAAAGTGGGCCCGCAAATCGGGCTGCGGAATTCCAGGTCATTCGCCTTTTCCTCGATTTGATTCAGAATCGTACCCAGATTGCCGGCGATCGTGATTTCGGCAACGGGATACACGATCTCCCCATTCTCGACCCATAATCCAAAAGCACCCCGGCTGATATCTCCTGTAACAGGATTGAGTCCATGCCCGATAGTCCGGATGAGGATAAGCCCTTTTTTGGTTTTTTGGATGATATCTTCGGGTGATTTATCTCCTGGTACGAGAAAAAAATTATTCGGCCCGACACTGCCGTTATCTGCATTCCCGGTGGAGGGAAGGCCGAGTTTTTTTCCGGCATAGGTATTGCAGAGGTAATTTTTCAGCTTACCTTTTTCGATAACACAGTGTTTTCCGGTGGGGACTCCTTCTGAATCGTACGGCCTCGTTCCCAGTCTCCCAGGGATTTGGCCATCATCGTAAACGGTGATGTTTTCGTTGCCGATCTTTTCACCCAACCTATCGGAAAGAAATGACAGTTTCTGATAAACTGCCATTCCTGAGATACAGGAAAATAAAAATCCCATTAGCCAGGAAGTCATGGGTGGTTCGAATATGACAGGAATGGTCTGTGTCCTAATTTTCCTGGGATTGATTTGTCGGACAGTTCTTTCCACGGCTTTTTTGGCCACCGTTTCAGGCAGCTCGAGCGATCCAAAATGCCTTTTGGTGCTGAACCAATAATCTTCCACCTTGGAATCTGTCTCCCCGGCCTGGATACCCACACTCAGACTGCATACAGTTTCTTTGTATTCATGGGAAAATCCATGGGAGTTGGCCAAGACGGAATTGATTTCTTTGGTCTCAAAACTGGCTCCGTGTGAGTTTGTAATCCTTTCATCGGAGAGGGCGATCCTTTCTGTTTCCATAGCCAAGGAAATCTTTTTTTCAGCGCTCAGCTCAGAGATCGCCGGGTCAAAGATATTTAGGCGCGATACGTCGAAAGGGCGTTGTTTGAAAATGGGCAGACCGGCGAATTCATCGGGATTGGCAAGCTTTGACCGCTTAATGGAATTCTTCAAAAGCCGCTCCAAGACTTGCGAATTGAAGTCGGAAGATGAGGCCGAGGCTGTTTTATTGTCTTTGATAACTCTGAGACCCAAGTATCTGGAACCTGCTTCAACCAAACTTTCCACTTTGCCTTGCCTAACGTCCACACTGAATTCCATCCCATCCATTATAGAAATCTCGATTTCATCGGCTCCTTGGGAACGGCCAAAGGTCACCAATCTTTCCGCCAATTCCTTCAACTCTGGAGTCTCATGCCGGTCTTTCACTGGAGTCCTCCAACCGTCATTTTTGCCACTTTCATGGTGGGGCATCCATCCGTTACCGGCGCTGCTTGGCCCTCTTTTCCGCAGGTTCCTGTCTGCAACCCAAAGGTCAGGTCAGATCCGACTTTTTCGATTTTTTGAAGGATGTCGATGTTCGTCCCGATCAACGTAGCTTGTTTGACAGGGAATGTGAGTTTTCCATTTTCAATCATAGATCCAGAGCTGACTGAAAAGGTGAATTTTCCGGATTCTTCGACCTGCCCTCCTTGGAATTTGTCTGCGTAGAATCCTTTTTTAACGGATTTTATTATTTCTTCTGGATCGTATTCTCCTGCTGCGATATAGGTATTGCTCATCCTCGGAATGGGTATGCATGTGAAGTCTTGCCTTCGACCATGTCCGGTCATGGGACTCTTCATAAGATTTGCAGACAATCTATCCTGAAGGAGTCCAACAAGCTTACCTTCCTCTATCAAAGGCGTTTTTTTCGGTATGGTTCCTTCGTCATCGATGTTGTAGGAGCCGCGAAAAAACGGTATCGTGGGATCGTCATAAATAAAGATCTGTTCGCTTCCGACTTTTTGGCCCATTTTATCCCAAAAGATCGACGTTTTTTTTCTGTTGAAATCGGCCTCGAGCAGATGTCCAACAGCTTCATGGATCAAGACACCGCTGTGCCCTGGGGACAACACGACGGGCATTTCTCCCGCTGGAGGCGGGATCGCATCGAGGAGGCGAGTGGCCTCTTGAGCCGCTTCCTCTCCGATGCTTTCCGGCGTCATCTCCTTTGAGAAGTATTCCACTCCGACTCTTCCTCCTCCTCCAGAAAAGCCCGCCTCTCTTTTCCCATCTATTTCTGCGATGCACAAACAATTCATCTTGATGAGCGGCTGCACATCGGATAGGTTCAGTCCCTCTGAGTTTGCAATATTTATATAACGGGTTTGGTCGATGAAGGACACTTTTACTTTTTTTATCCTGCGGTCGAACTTTTGAGCGGATCGATAGGCTATTTTGACCAAGAAAATCTTATTTTCCAATGATACATCCTGTGCCGGTCGAAGGATGGGATAGAAATTGTGTCCGATGGGACTGGATTGAAAAGGGGGTAATCGATGAGAGATGGAACCTTTTGCGATGGAAGATGCCGTGAGAGCAGCTCTTTCAATTTTTTCGATGGAAAGATCATTTGTGTAGCCGTATCCTGTCTGGTCTCCGAAGATAACCCGAACTCCTGCGCCGAGCATGATATTTTCTGACGTTTCCTTTATGATATCCTCCTCCATGTTGATGGAGCGAAAAAGCCGGTATTCAAGAAAGATTTCAGCAAAATTTCCCCCCTGAGAAAGGGCGGTGTTCAAGATTTTTTGAAGGTCGTCGACGGTCAAGGAAAAATGATCTTCGAAGGGAAGCGAATCGATACTTTTCATTCTGTTATCCTCTTTTCTTGGGATCGGAATAGGGTGAGATAGAGGATGCTGCCTATTCCCAAAAGGTATTCGAATAAATTGGTAATGAGATGGACACCGCTGGAAAGGATGGCGATCCTTTTTTCGAATCCCATGAGCATGAGTGTCAAGGCCCACGCCGATTCCCAGGTTCCGAAGCCTCCTATCCCTTTGATCGGGAGGGCAGATGTCAATTCTGCACCTGTTATGCCCAAGATCGTTTTGGAAAAGCTCAAGCTCTCCAGAGAAAATCCATGGCTGCGCAACAGAGCGTAAAGGAGGAGAAAAAGGGAGCTGTATTTTGCAAAGCGTATTCCCAAAGAGAGGATGAAAAGAGGCCAACCGACCCTTCTTTCTTTGATTTTTTTTAGTTCTTCGATGGTCAATTGCAACTTAAGGACACTGACTTCGGCCCATTTTTTTTTGTCCTGTTTGGATACCTGCAAAAACCATCGATAAAATTTCAAGGCTATTTCACCGAGCTTAACCGCTTTCCAGAAAACGAAAAAAACCAGGAAAAAGAAGGCAAAAGAAATAAGCAGCAAAGTCCCATTAGAAATAGATGTTTCTCCTAATCCTACGGCTAGTATCGCAAAGGCCAAAAAAGGGCTCAAAGTGAGAAAATCTAGAATAAAAGCCACCACAAAGCTCGAGGAGGCAGATTCAAAGGAATATTTCATGCTTTTGTTGAGCACATAAACATAGGAAAGAGATCCGATCCGCGCTGGGAAGAGGTCCACGAAGAGGTTACGGATGAAGGTGACCAAAAAAACATCACGCCAGCTTGAGGGGTAGGGGAGAAGGAGCCACTTGTAACGCCACGCTCGAAGCGAAGCTCCAATTAAGGCAACGATCATGAATGCCAGGAGTCCGGGAATATAAATCCGGGAAAATGTTTGGATGAAGTCTTTTAATTCGATTTTTGTGAGGAGAAACCAGATGAGAATTGCGGAAGTGAATACCGAAACAAGAAGGGAGAGGATCTTCTTTTTATCCACACCCATATTTAAATGCAGACCTAGAATAAAGTCAATCGGTAAACGATCTGTATCTATGCCCTCGAATTTTCCGCTTTTCTTAACGAGGAAGCATCCTTATTTCCGTGTACAGGCTTTTGGATATGGTTTTGCTCCCGTGAAGATTTTTAAGCCTCTCTTCCCCTGACAGTCCAGATCTCTCATCCTTTAGCAAAGTCGTGCTCAATACATCCTCGCCGTCTGACTTTGTCAGATTCCCTCGAAGAGTGGCTCGTGAAGGCTAAATCTTCAATGGTCGCTTCAACCATCCCCAAAAGCGCAATTTATCACGGGAATAAGGATACTTACTCTTAATGAGGAAAATTTGACTGGGAAGGGGGAAAAAACTATAATTTTTCCTTATGTGGCGGAAAAACATCGATGCCCTGATCGAGGCGGCCCTTAAGGAGGATATGCCTGAGGGAGATATCACTTCAGAGAGCATTGTTCCTGCCGGCTCGGTCTCTCGAGCTTTTATCGTATCTAAAGCAGAAGGCGTGCTCGCTGGAATATTTGTTGCTGAAAAAGTCTTCAAAAAAATCGATCAGAGAGTAAATATCGAGATACATCGAAAGGATGGCCAAAATATTTCCAGGGGAGATAAAATCGCTACTCTCAAAGGATCTTCCATTTCTTTGCTCAAAGGGGAAAGAACGGCTCTGAATTTTCTCCAGCGGATGTCAGGAATTGCCACAACAACCAGTAAATTTGTGAGGGCTTTGGAGGGGAAAAAAACCAAGATTCTGGATACACGAAAAACCACACCTGGACTTCGAGTTCTGGAAAAATATGCCGTCAAAATGGGGGGAGGAACGAATCACCGCTTCAGTCTGTCTGATATGGTTATGATAAAGGACAATCACATCAAGATAGTCGGGAATATTTCTAAGGCTGTACAGATGGCGAGAAAGAAGATAAAACCAGGGACCAAGATAGAGGTAGAAACGACCGATATGGAGGAGGCTGAGCAAGCGCTGAGGAGCGGGGCGGATATCATCATGTTGGACAACATGTCCCTCGATAAAATGAGGGGAGTGGTGAAGATGCTAAACGGTAAGGTAGTCGTGGAAGTTTCTGGGAATGTCAACATAGCGAGAGCTTCGAAGATCGCGGATTTCGGTGTGGACTTTATCTCTGTCGGCGCCTTAACTCATTCTTATAAATCTTTGGATATCAGTATGGAGTTCATTGACTGAGGAAAATGAAACAAGACGTACATAAAACAGATATCTTGATCATCGGCTGTGGTATTGCAGGGGCGAGCACCGCTTTGGAAGCGGCGCAAAGTGGGCTCAAAGTCATTATCATAACGAAAAATGACAGACTGGAAGAATCCAACACCTTTTATGCCCAGGGGGGCATTGTGTCGCTCGGGCCTGGCGATCACCCAGAGCTTTTAAAAGAAGACATCTTCCAGACAGGGGATGGCATAAACAATCCTGAGGCTGTCGATATTCTTTCTAAAGAAGGGAAAAAAATGGTCGACAGCATTTTGATCGATGAATTGGAGATCCCCTTCACAAGGAGTTCTCCAGAAACCTTGGATTATGCTCAGGAGGGCGGCCATTCCCGGAGGAGAATACTGCATATCCGGGACACGACCGGAAAAACCATCGAGGAAAAATTTATCGCGGCATTGAAAAAATATTCGAATGTTACCCTTCTGACCGATCATACAGCGGTTGACCTGCTGACGGTTCCCCACCATTCCAAAAATCCTACTTCATTCTACAAAGAATCGCGATGCATAGGCTGCTATGTATTGGACAACAAATCGAAAAAAGTAAAGATGATCTTTGCCCCCTACACTGTCCTTGCAACGGGAGGCTGCGGAGCTGTCTACCTTTACACATCCAATCCGAAGGGGGCTATCGGGGACGGATACGCGATGGCATACCAGGCCGGGGCAAGAATTGTCAATATGGAATACATACAATTTCATCCCACGTCTCTTTTTCACAGGGATGCCGATGGGTTTTTGATCTCTGAAACAGTGAGAGGAGAAGGGGCCAGGCTTAAAACGAAAGATGGCCAGGTATTCATGGAAAAATATTCTGATTTGAAAGACCTGGCTCCTCGCGATGAAGTCACTCGGGCCATCTATGAAGAAATGACCAATACCAGTTCTAATTATGTCTATCTGGACCTTGCATCGTACACAAATATCGAAATAAAAAAACGTTTCCCCCATATATTCAAGACTTGCCTTCGTTATGGAATAGACATGACAAAGGAATCCATCCCGGTCGTTCCAGCAGCGCACTATTGCTGTGGTGGAGTTTTGGTCGATGACTGGGGGCGAAGCTCCCTGCAGGGTTTGTATGCTGTAGGAGAGGTTTCCTGTACGGGCGTCCATGGGGCCAACAGGTTGGCCTCCACATCTTTATTGGAGGGATTGGTATGGGGAACCCGGGCAGCTAAGCACATTGCCTCTCATTATAATCCGACTCTTGAATACAATGTTTCAGAGATCCACCAGTGGTATTATCCGGAAATAGAGGAAGAGACGGATCCTGCGCTCATCAATCAGGATTGGATATCCATTCGGTCAACGATGTGGAATTATGCGGGCATCATCCGCACTACGAAGCGCCTGGAACGCGCTCGAGCCGATCTGGATTATCTCCGTCATAGGATTGAAAAATTCTACAGGGAAGCCAGGATGGATAGGAACGTCGTCGGCCTCAAACACGGAATTCAAGTGGCTCTGTTGATCACCTACGCCGCCATCGGCAATCCGGTCAGCCGCGGGTCCCATTACCTTAAAGATTAATGGGGTTCCGTTGACTTTAGACAGGCTTATTCTATAATAACAATTTGAAAACGAGTGTTGGAGTGAATCATGGCTGATAGCGACAATATCAAAGAAACCCTGAACCTGCCTCAAACTTCCTTTTCTATGAAAGCGAAGCTTGCGCAAAAAGAGCCTGAGATCCTAGATAAGTGGGAGAGTATAAATCTTTACCAAAAAATCCAGAAAAAAAGTGAAGGCCGGCCTTCGTTCGTCCTTCATGATGGGCCTCCTTATGCGAACGGGAGGATTCATTTAGGGACATCATTGAATAAGATCTTGAAGGATTTCATCATCAAGAGCAAAAACATGCAGGGATTCCGAGCCCCTTATCTTCCAGGTTGGGATTGCCATGGGCTTCCTATCGAGATAAAGGTGGACCAACTCCTCGGCAATAAAAAATCAGAAATGACTCCGCTGGAGGTGAGGGATGAGTGCAAACAGTATGCGCTGAAATTTGTGGATATACAACGCAAGCAGTTCAAGAGACTGGGAGTGTTTGGAGAATGGGAAGCTCCTTATTTGACCATGCTTCCCGAATATGAAGGGGAGGTGTTGCGTCATCTCGCCGCTTTTTTTGCTGAAGGCAATGTGTACAAGGGAAAAAAACCAGTTCACTGGTGCCCGTTTTGCCGGACAGCCCTCGCTGAGGCCGAGATCGAGTACAAAGACCGGGAATCTCCTTCCATTTTTGTCGGTTTTCCGGTTACATCTAATCTGGCCGAAAAATTCCCCGTCCTCGAGAATAAACAGATTTTCGTCCTCATCTGGACGACAACACCCTGGACATTGCCGGCCAACCTGGCTATAGCCTTCCATCCTGACTTTGAATATTCCGCTTTTGAAGCGGATGGGAAAGTCTATATCGCAGCTAAACGATTGGTCCCTGTCATATCCGAAGAATTGGGCTTCGGGAAAACAAAGGAATTGGCAACATTTCCGGGAAAGGAAATGGAAGGGCTCAAAGCCCGGCATCCTTTTATAGACCGAGAATCCATTTTTGTTCTGGCGGATTATGTCACCCTGGATCAAGGGACCGGATGCGTTCACACTGCACCAGGCCACGGACACGAGGACTATCTCACAGGAATCAAATACAAATTGGACATTTATACGCCTGTGGACCATGAAGGGAAATTCACATCCCAAGTCGAAAAATATGCGGGGATGAATGTTTTCGAAGCCAATCGGGTTATCAATGAAGATATGGAAAAGGATGGTTCTCTCCTGAAGGAAGACAAACTTGTTCATTCTTATCCCCACTGCTGGCGATGCAAAAAGCCTGTTATTTTTCGCGCGACAGCCCAGTGGTTCATTTCCATGGATGAGGCGGGTCTCAGGACTAGAGCTATGGATGAGATCAAGGAGATCTGCTGGATCCCACCCTGGGGTGAAGAGAGAATTTCCAATATGATGGAAGCGCGGCCTGACTGGTGCATTTCCCGCCAGAGGACTTGGGGAGTTCCGATCCCTGCTTTCTACTGCCATGATTGCGGTCATATTCTGGCCAACGAAAAAATCACCTTGCGGATCGCCGATGTTTTTCAAGCTGAAGGCGCCAATTCATGGTTCATCAAAAAAGCGGGTGAACTATTGCCTCCGGATACAAAGTGTTCTGAGTGCGGCTCCTCGAATTTTAAAAAGGAAAACAACATCCTGGATGTTTGGTTCGAATCAGGTGCAAGCCACAATGTGTTGGGAAAACGGGATGACCTTCCCTGGCCTGCCGATATTTATATCGAAGGTCATGACCAGTACAGGGGGTGGTTCAACAGCTCCCTCATTATCGGTGTCGCTGCCAAGGGAGCCTCTCCATACAAAACATGCATAACCCACGGTTTTGTCCTGGATGAAGAGGGGAGAGGGATGTCGAAGTCTCTTGGGAACTTTGTCGATCCCGAAGAGATCATAACAAAAAACGGGGCTGAAATTTTGCGGTTGTGGATAGCCATGCTCAATTACAAAGAGGATGCTCGATTCGGGGAAGAGACAGTCAGCCGGATCGTCGAGGCCTACCGAAAAATGCGCAACACATGGAGATTCATCCTGGGGAACATCCATGATTTCGATCCGGATACAGATTATGTTCCCTCTCAGGATATGATGCTTTTTGATAGATGGATTCTGGAAAAGGCATCCCAGATAGGCCGACGGGTGTTGAGAGGTTATCAAGATTATGAATATCACATTGTCTTCCACACCATCTATAATTTTTTTACAGTGGAGTTGAGTTCCTTTTATCTAGATGTGTTGAAAGATCGGCTTTACTGTTCGGGAAAAAAATCGTTGCTTCGAAGATCCGCTCAGACCGCTCTGTTTGAACTGCTGAAAACAAGCCTATTATGGATGGCGCCGATCCTTCCCTTTACAGCCGAGGAAGCTTGGGAAACTATGCCCGCATTTGACAAAAAGCAGGAATCCGTTCACCTTGGGTTATTCCCTGAATTGGAAGAACAGTGGCTCGCCTCCGAGCAAAATACAGAGTGGAAGGAGCTTGTGGCCGTTCGTGAAAAAGTCCTCAAGGAACTGGAAACAGCAAGAGAAAATAAGATGATAGGGAATTCTTTGGAGGCCAGGATTATTTTGAAAATGCCTGCCGATAAAGAACCTTTATTGCGTAAATATGAAAGGGAGTTACCTTCCTTGTTCATCGTGTCTGAAGTTGAGCTCCAACCGGATTCGGTTACCGAATTTAGTGTAAAAGTTGCGAGTGCCTTGGGTGAAAAATGTTCTCGATGTTGGAATTTCTCGACCTATGTCGGTCAGAGTTCGAAATACCCGGATTTCTGCAAGCGATGTGAAGAGGTCGTCGGGCAGATGCAGTCATGAAACACCGAGTCCCTTATTTTATGTTGATCGTTCTCCTCTTCGTTAGCGATCAACTCACCAAAGCTCTGATCGCCAGAAATATCCTCCTGAATACCAGTAAAGAAATTATCCCCGGGTTTTTTCACTTGGTCCACTTTCGCAATAAGGGGGCAATCTTCGGTTTTTTTTCACAATCGGGAAACCGCTTTGTGTTTCTCGTTTTGACTTTGGCATCCTTGGCTGCATTGACTCTGGTCGTGTACTATTTTTTCAATGCACCCAGAAAAGACAAATTATTCAAGATATCGTTATCCCTGATAATGGCTGGAGCCTTGGGCAATTTCACTGACCGGATCTTCAAGGGATATGTGATCGATTTTTTGGATGTGAGCATAAAAGGCTGGCATTGGCCTTCTTTCAATTTGGCTGATTCCTGCATATCGATTGGAGCCGCGCTTCTTATTTTTATTTTCCTATTCAAAAGGAGTCCAATATGTTCCCCATCCTCGTGAAGATCGGACCGGTCAGCATTCACACCTACGGTTTTATGATGGCCGTGGGTGTCGCTTCAGGATTGTGGTTTTTGTATGTCCAAGCCAAGAAACAAGCCCTCGATGCTCCAAAACTCCTAGATATGGCTTTTTACACCATAATCGTATCTCTTATAGGGGCAAAACTCGCTCTTTTGGCAGGACAATTCTCCTACTACCTAAAAAATCCTTCGGAATTGATCAGCTTTGCGCGGACAGGCGGGGTCTTCCAGGGAGGCTTGGCCTTTGGATTGGTCTTTGCCCTCTGGTACATGAGGAAAAACAGGCTCTCGACTTGGAAAGTCGCGGACATAGCTGTTCCGGCTTTGGCCCTCGGGCATGGATTCGGCCGGATCGGTTGTTTCATGGCTGGCTGTTGTTTCGGCCGCGAATGCAGTGTTCCTTGGGGAGTTGTTTTTCGGAACGAGTATGCGTCGAAATTGACAGGGATTCCCACAGGCATTCATCTCCATCCCACCCAGCTCTACGAGTCTATCCTGAATTTTACCAATTTCCTGATACTTTTTGTGATCCTGAAGAAAAAAAAGTTCGACGGGCAGGTTTTTTCATTCTACATCATCAATTATTCGATTATCCGGTATTTTGTGGAGTTTTATCGAGGGGACCATCAGGCTAAAGCGTATATCATCCAAAATCCCTCAGCCTATCTGAGTATGTCTTTGCCTCAATTGATTTGCATCATCGGGCTGGTGGGCGGGAGTTTGGCGTATTTCATCTTGAAACGAAGAAAAAGTGCCTAGAAGAGTCTTCCGCGTTCATCCTTCTCAAAAAGGGATGAGACTCGATGTGTTCCTTACCAAAAAAATTAATGAGCAAACCCGTTCTCAGCTCCAGAAAATAATACAGCAGGACAAAGTCAAGGTCTGCGGAACTCCCAGAAGGTCCAGTTTCATGTTGGGCGAAGGGGACATCGTGGAGGTTGTATTCGATCTTCCTGAAAATGACGCTCTTCTCCCCGAAAATGTTCCGCTGCATATATTGTATCATGATGAACATGTGGTCGTGCTGGAGAAGCCATCGGGAATGGTGGTGCATCCTGGAGCAGGAAGACGACAGGGGACATTAGTGAATGCTCTTCTCCATCATTTCCCGGGTATCAAAGATGTCGGCCCTGAGGACAGGCCAGGTATCGTCCACAGGTTGGACAAAGAAACATCAGGATTGATGCTGGTAGCCCTATCAGAAATGGCCTACATGGAGCTTCAGCGACAATTCCAAGAGAGGTCGGTGGAGAAGATTTACTTAGGGTTGGTTTGGGGCAAGATCACAAAGCCGGAGGGGCTGATCAACTGGCCTGTCGGGCGCCATGCGAAGCACGGGGGGAGAATGTCCGTAAAAACGAAAAAACCTCGATCTGCAGAAACTCACTACGAAGTTTTGCGGAAGTTCCAACGATATACATTCCTGGAGATCAAGCCGATCACCGGTAGAACGCATCAGATAAGAGTCCATCTCGCTGCATCGGGCCACCCGATCGTGGGAGATACACGATATGGCAAAAAAAAGATGAAGGTGCGCACGTCCAGGCTTTTTCTTCATGCTCACAGGCTCGGCTTTTTTCATCCTGAGTCACGAGAAAAAATGGATTTCATGTCTCCTCTCCCGTATGAACTGGAAAAATTATTGTTACGGGCGACATCCCCTTAACGAGGGATGCGCCCATTAAATATGTCTTGAGAATGGGGGAATTTTTGTTGTATCATAAGCGTTACTAAATTTTCCGAAAATGTAGCTCTTGATATTCAGTAAAACCGAATTTTGCTTATAGATGGAGGATTCATCATGAAAGATTACGATCCAGATAAGATGAGGAATATTGCGATCGTTGGCCACGGATCTTGTGGAAAAACATCCTTGACATCTGCCTTTTTGTTTGATGCAGGCGCGACCACAAGGTTGACCACGGTGGCAAGCGGGAATACGGTGACCGATTATGATCCCGATGAGATCGAAAGACAGATTTCGATCAATTCGGCTGTTTGTCACATGGAATGGAATGGTCATAAGGTAAACGCTGTGGACTGTCCTGGGTACATGAATTTTTTGTGGGATACAAGAGCCAGTCTCAGAGCAGTGGATGCAGGAATCGTCATCGTATGTGGAGTGGCTGGTGTTGAGGTGGGAACGGAAAAAGACTGGGAGATGATGGAGGAACTGAAACGCCCTCGGATCTTGGTCATCAATAAACTGGACCGTGAGAATGCCAACTATGAGAGGACCGTGAAATCTATCCATAACTTTTTCGGCCGCCAGGCAGTTCCAGTTCAGCTGCCGATCGGAGAGGAAAAAGACTTTAGGGGTTTTGTAGACTTGATCAACAAAGCTGCCTTTATTTTCCAAAAAGATGGCAGCGGAAAATTCGATAAAGAAGAGATCCCCGATAGCATGAAAGAAATCGCCGAGAACAAAATCCAGGAACTCACAGAAATGGTTGCAGAAAATGACGAGAAGTTGATGGAAATTTATTTTGAAAAAGGGGAATTGAGTCCTGATGAGCTTAAGGATGGGCTCAGAAAGAGCATCACAAACAGGCAGTTTTTCCCGATCCTTGTATCTTCGGCCTTGCTGAATATCGGTGCCCAGCCTATTTTGGACGCTGTGGTGGATTATTTGCCGAATCCCATCCAGATTGGGGAGGTAAAAGGGGCTGTGGGAGCCGTGAAGACATCTGTGGATGAGCCCTTCTCAGCGCTCGTTTTCAAAACGATTTCGGATCCTTATACAGGCAGGATCTCCTTGATGAGGGTTTTCTCCGGCAAAGTGAATCCTGATGGAGCCGTTGTCAACTCCAACAAAGAATTGGGTGAAAAGCTTGGCGGACTATTCTTTTTGCAGGGCAAGGAACAGATCCCTGCCGGACAGGCCAAAGCGGGAGATATCGTTGCGACGGCTAAGCTAAAAGAAACTGCGACAGGAGACACTCTATGTGCGAAAGGTGCTTCCATCGTCTTTTCCTCCATCAAATTTCCCGAACCTTCGATCTCATTTGCCATAGAGCCCAAAACCCGCGCAGATGAAGATCGAATATCCCAAGCTATTCACCGTATCACCGAAGAGGATCCGACAGCGAGGATCGAGAGAGATTCAGAGACGAATGAGCTGATCATTTCCGGAAACGGCCAACTTCATGTGGAAATCGTCACTGACCGCTTGAAAAAAAGATTCAATGTGAATGTCGGTCTCAAGCCGCCGAAAATTCCCTATAAAGAAACCATAAAGGGCAAATCTGATGTCCAAGGAAAATACAAGAAACAGACCGGAGGCCGAGGCCAATATGGAGACGTCAAGATAAAAATCGAGCCTCTCGCTAGGGGACTGGATTTTGAATTCGAGGATAAGATCTTCGGAGGCGCGATCCCTAAAAATTATATCCCTTCCATCGAAAGGGGCATCCAAGAGGCGCGTAAGAAAGGCGTGATTGCTGGATATCCGGCTGTGGATTTTAAGGTCATCCTGTATGATGGTTCTTACCATGATGTCGACTCTTCGGATATAGCCTTCAAAGTGGCGGCATCTATGGCCTTTAAAAAGGCAGCGAAAGCGGCTAAACCCACCATCTTGGAGCCCATCATGAATGTCGAAATTTACACACCCGAAGCTAATATGGGCGATATCATGGGGAACCTCAACGGCCGCAGAGGAAAAGTCCAAGGGATGGAGCAAAAAGGAAGCCTTCGGATCATTAAAGCCCAGGTTCCCATGTCCGAGATGTTGGATTTCGAGCCCACGCTCACATCCATTACAGGGGGACGAGGCTCGTTCATGATGGAATTTTCGCGCTACGAGGAAGTCCCAACTCATCTCCAGCAAAAAATCATCGATCAGTCTGTAAAGGATGGACGTATCAGAGCTGAAGAAGAATGATGGGTTTGAATTTCCTCAGTTCGATGGCAGAAGTCGCTGCTTAATCTGCGCAATTTATCAATAGAGATCCCCACACAAGGCTCTGATGGTGTTGTTCTCTATGGAATGCTATGATAATTTATTCGTCAAGAGGAGAGCAAAACATGAGATTAGTAAAAACTATTTTGTCGATCATCCTGTTCTTGTCTGCAACAATGGTTTTTGGAGCAGAGGAGGATAAAATCCTGCGTCTTAAAATCGGCGATGAAACCTTGAAGGAAAAGACCATGACTGTTTCTCCGGGAAAAATCTATGAGGCGAATTCAGGGCGAACGATTTCTTTTCTCGAGATGATTCAAGGGATGGACCAAAGCCGGCTCGTTTATGTGGGAGAGACCCACGACAGCCTTCCGATGCATCAAATCCAGGCAAAGATCATTCAAGGGCTCTACGAGCAAGACAGAAACCTAACGGTTGGAATGGAAATGTACCCGGTCACACAACAGGAGCCTTTGAATAAATGGAGCCTGGGCATTCTTTCTGAGGATGAATTCATACGGGATGCTCAGTGGTACGTGAACTGGAATTTCCATTTTGGGTTTTATCGCGATATTTTCAAAGTTGTTAAGAAAAATGAGATTCCGCTCTATGCGCTGAATGTTCCCAGAGATATCATCACGAAAGTACGGATGAAGGGGTGGGAATCCCTCTCGGGAGAAGAAAAGGAGATGGTACCTGAACTCGACCTTACCCATCAAGATCACAGGACCCTGATCCGCACAATTTTCGAAAGTGCAGATCTTCCCCATCAGATGAAAGGGAAGGGATTGCAAATGGCCTTCGAAGGGCTTTACAGGGCACAGACGGCTTGGGATGAGACCATGGCCATACATGCTCTGGGAGCATTGAATAAAGAGGGGGGAAAAATCGTGGTTTTGGCAGGGTCAGGCCATCTGTTGTATAACTTGGGAATCAATCTCAGGGCTTATAAAAAAAGCCAGATGCCCTTCAAGACTGTGGTATGTGTTGTCATTCCCGAAGGCGAAAAACATCTCGAAGTTTCTTGCAGCTTGGCCGATTATGTGTGGGGGCTTGCAGAGGAGGAGAAGCCTGCATATCCCTCAGTCGGGTTGCGATTAAAAAAATTCGAGGGGCTGGATAATCTGGTGATCGAGAGGGACCCGATCGATGGCGCAGCCAAGGGATCTGATTTTAAAAAGGGAGATGTGGTCCTATCGGTCGATGGCAAACATTATGCGGATATCAACGAATTGAGAACATATTTGGCTCGGTTCACTTGGGATGATCAGGTGACGTTTCAGCTTCTGCGGGATGCGCAACAGATCGAGGTCCTATTGAAATTCCAAATGATCGAAGATGATACCGAAAGGCCCTGACATTTCCTTATCCTATCGTTAGTATGAAATTTTATGCGAAGGAGGATTTTATGCGAAACTTGGCCCTTAAAAGAATATGGATTTTTGCTTGCTTGGCGTGTTGGGTATTTCCCTTTATTTTATGGGGAAATTCTTCCCAGCCCTCACAGAGAATCGAAAGGCTGAGAAATCAGATCGAAGCCATTACGAGGGACGTTGATGGAAAAGTAGGCGTAGCTGCCAAGCACCTCGAGACAGGGGAGGAAATATTCATCAACGGCGACACTTATTTCCCGATGGCCAGTGTTTTCAAGGTTCCCGTGCTTGTGGAAGTCATGGCTCAGATCAAAGAGGGACGGTTCACCATGGAAGATGAAGTCAGCATTCGGAAGACCGACCAACATTTGGGAAGTGGATATCTCAGCGACCTGGAAGCTCCGGGGATAAAGCTATCCATAAAAAATATGATCAACTTGATGATGATGATAAGCGATAATTCTGCAACAGATATTCTATTGACAAAAGTGGGAGCCGAGAATGTGAACAAACGTCTTCGTTCGTTTGGATTGGAAAAAATCTCGGTCGATCGCACGTGTCAAAACCTGATCATGGATGCTATCGGGATGGATTATGAAAAACACAAAGGTCTTCCGCTGGAGGAAGTTATAAAAGCGTATACAAAAGAAAGACAGGAGAATCCGGCAGCCTTTGAGGAGGCTGCATCGAAATTCAGCCAGGTTATCAAAGATCAAAGCACACCCAGAGCCATGAACAGACTTTTGGAGTTGATATTTAAAAAAGAAATTCTGGATGAGCTGAGTTGCGACACCATCATTTCCGTGATGCTGAAATGCCAGACCGGAGAGAGAAGGCTGAAGGGAGACCTTCCCCGTCATGTCCAGATTGCCCATAAAACAGGGACCATCGGGGGGACCGTCAACAATGTGGGGATTATCTATCTACCTGAAGATCTCGGACACCTGGCCATAACCGTTTTTACTAAAGATACAGAAGAGAGGACACAAGAAGTTGAGGACATCATCGCCCAGATATCGAGGTTTGTCTTCGACTACTTCTATTTCACGACAGATCTGGGTGTCGATCGATGAAAAACAGCGGTATCAGGCCAAAGCTTCCTTGAGTTTTGCCCCCATGTCAGCCGGGCTCTTGGCGACATAAACACCGGCCTTCTCCAGAGCTTCCATTTTTTCTTTGGCCGTTCCCTTGCCACCGGCAATGATGGCCCCAGCATGCCCCATTCGGCGTCCAGGGGGGGCGGTTTGCCCAGCGATAAAGCTCACGACAGGTTTGGTGAATTCTTTCTCGATGTAGGCAGCTGCTTCTTCTTCGGCCGATCCACCGATCTCACCAATGAGGATTACCGCCTCTGTTCCATCATCTTCTTTAAACATCTGCAACAGCTCGATGAACTTCAAGCCCACGATCGGATCCCCACCGATCCCGATCGCCGTGGATTGTCCGTATCCTTGGATGGAAACCTGCTGAACCGCTTCGTAGGTCAATGTTCCGGATCGGGAGATAATACCGATGGTTCCAGGCGAGTGGATGTGTCCGGGCATGATGCCGATCTTGCATTTCCCGGGAGATATGATCCCAGGAGTGTTTGGGCCGATGAGATGACAATCTTTATCTTTTAAGTACTGCTTGACTTTGATCATGTCGAATGTGGGGAGGCCTTCCGTAATACACACAACTAGTTTCACTCCTGCGTCGGCGGCTTCCATGATGGCATCTGCGGCGAAAAAGGGTGGCACAAATATGGCTGAGGCATTGGCTCCCTTTTTTATAACCGCATCAGCGACCGTGTTAAACACGGGAACGTCCAAATGAGTTTGGCCTCCCTTGCCGGGGGTGACACCAGCGACGACGTTCGTGCCGTATTCCTGCATTCTTTGTGTGTGGAATGTGCCCTCTCCTCCGGTAATCCCTTGCACGACAACGCGAGTTTTTTCATCTATTAAAATACTCATGGTACACTCCTCTTTTATTGTCCCTGGGTTGCGAGAGGAACAACTTTATCAGCGGCTTCTTGCATGCTGGAAGCCGACTGAAAGCTGAGACCGGATTCTTCCAGGATTTTTTTACCCTGTTCGACATTCGTGCCTTCCAGCCTTACGACCATCGGTACCTTCAAGCCCAGCTCTTTGGCCGCTTTTACGATTCCGCTGGCAACAAGGTCACAGCGGACGATTCCGCCGAAAATATTGATCAATGCCGCCTTCACATCTTGATCGGAAACGAGAATTTTGAATGCGTTTTTGACAGCTTCTTCGGAGACGCCGCCGCCCACATCCAGGAAGTTGGCCGGCATGCCTCCACTCAACATGATGATGTCCATTGTGGCCATGGCCAATCCGGCTCCGTTGACCATACACCCGACATTTCCATCCAGTTTGATATAATTCAGGCCGAATTTGGATGCTTCCACCTCGAGGGGGTCCTCTTCATCGATGTCTCTCATCTCGAGCACTTCCGGGTGACGAACCAGCGCATTGTCATCGAAATTCATTTTGGCATCTAGGGCAAGCACGTTTCCTTGTTTCGTGATGAGCAAGGGATTGATCTCGGCAAGGGAAGCATCTGTCGCTTGAAAAGCTTTGTACAGCGCATTCAGGAATTTGACGGCTTGCTTCAGGGTGTCCCCTTCAAGTCCGAGTTGGAATGCCAGTTTTCTTGCCTGGAATCCCAAAAATCCTGTGGCAGGGTTGATGTACTCTTTGAAAATCAACTCGGGAGTTTCAGCCGCAACTTTTTCGATCTCGACCCCCCCCTCAGAGGAGGCCATAACAACTGGCGCCTCTTTGGCTCTATCGATGACGATCCCGATGTAAAGTTCCCTGTCGATATCCAAGGCTTCTTCCACCAGGATTCGTTTGACGATTTTTCCCTCAGGACCTGTCTGATGGGTGACTAGCGTCATTCCGATCATGTCCTGGGCGAGGGCTTCTGCTTCTTGTGGGGTGTTGGCGATTTTAACCCCCCCTCCTTTGCCTCTTCCACCCGCATGGATCTGAGCCTTCACGACGACTCGAGGTCCGATCTTATCTGCGATTTTTTTGGCTTCAGCTGGGGTAAAAGCGACCTCTCCTTTGGGTGTTTGCACACCAAATTTGCTCAGGATTTGTTTGGCCTGATATTCATGTATTTTCATTAAACTAATCCTTTTAAAAAAAATAGAGAATTGATAATCTGTTCAGTCTACTCTATCTTGTACTGTTTTTTGCCCTCTTGGTACAGGTCTCCTCCGTACATGTCGTTGATCACGATGCAGGGGAATTCTTTGACTTTGACCCGGCGGATGGCTTCCGGTCCCAACTCAGGATAGGCAATCACTTCTGCTTCCTCTATACTCTTGGAGATCAGAGCGCCTGCTCCTCCGACTGCAGCGAGGTAGACAGCTTTGTACTTTTTAAGGGAATCCTTGACTTCTTGATTCCGGGCTCCCTTGCCGATCGTGCCTTTGATACCGAGTCTATGGAGAGTGGGGGCGAATGAGTCCATCCGGTAACTCGTTGTTGGACCTGCAGAACCGATGGGTTTACCCGGACGTGCAGGAGTAGGCCCGACATAATAGATGAGTTGCCCTTCAACTTCGATAGGGAGGTCTTTCCCTTCGCTGATTAGATCGATCAGCTTTTTATGCGCTGAATCTCGTCCTGTGTAAAGATAGCCCGTGATGTAGACGGTATCTCCTGAGCGAAGCTTTCCGATGACATCATCCGAAACGGGTGTCGTGATTCTGTGTTCAGCCATGATTTCGACTCCCGATCAGGGTTTAGAAACCTTGAGCTTTGCATTCGTCAACGGTTTTCTGCACCGCCTCCAATGTGGTCTGGAGCATTGCATTTTCTTCGTCGGTGAGTTTGATCTCGAGGATTTTTTCCACGCCTTTGGCGCTGATCAAACAAGGAACACCGATGAATAGGCCGTTGACACCATATTCACCCTCACACAGAGCGGCACCAGGGAGAACACGGCGTTTGTCCTTCAGGTAGGATTCGGCGATGACAATAGCACTCCATGCGGGGCTAAAAAAGGCCGAGCCTTTGCCGAATAGCTGAACGATCTCTGTCCCGGCTTTGCGCGTCCGTGTGACGACCGCGTCGATCTGTTCTTGTGTGGCGATTTCAGCCAGGGGAACTCCGCCGATGGTTGTCAGGCGGGGGAGAGGGACCATGGTCGGGCCGTGGCCACCGAGAACTGTCCCTGATATGTCTGCTACGGAAACTCCCAGTTCCATCGCGAGGAATGCACGGTAACGGGCAGTATCCAGAGTGCCGGCCATGCCCATAACCTGGTTCTTGGGAAATCCTGTGACTTTGTGGAAGCAGTACACCATCGCATCCAGTGGATTCGTGAGCACGATACAGAATGCATTCGGGGCATGTTTTTTGATACCTTTGGCCACGTCGTCGATGATCTGGATATTCGTGTTGAGCAAGTCTTCACGCGTCATTCCAGCCTGTCTTGGTTTTCCAGCCGTGATGATGCACACATCGGCTCCTGCGATATCGGCATAGTCCGAAGTCCCGCTGATGTTGGCATCATAATTACCATGGGGAGCCATTTCCATGAGATCGAGGGCTTTGCCTTTGACAGGATTGACATAGTCGGGGATGTCAAGGACAACGATGTCTCCCATTTCTTTCTGGGCGGCAAGCATGGCCAGAATTTGTCCGATCTGTCCACCGCCGATTAGAGCTATTTTTTTTCTCATATGAACCTCCTCATATTATGATTTATTGTATTTTGTACCTAGCTATCCGATCTGATAATAGACCGAATGATCTAAGCTTTAGCCTTGGATGTAACCTTCCCATCGCTCTTTGAGGTTGGGATCCTGCATGGTTTCCATGATGTAGCTGGCGTACTTGGCACCGGTAGCACCAGTGTCACGGCCGGTCGTCACTAATTTTTTCTCGTAATTTCCGCAGATATCCAGCGCCATCTCCAATTTTTTTGCCCTGTCTGGATATCCGATGTGGTTGACCAGCATGGCGGCTGCCCTGATCATACTGGCAGGGTCGGCATATTTGGCCCGGCCTTCCTTGACCATCCGGGGAGCAGAACCATGGATCGCTTCGAACATGGCATACTGTTTGCCGATGTTCGCGCTTCCTGCTGTCCCCACACCTCCTTGGAATTCAGCGGCTTCGTCAGTCAGGATATCACCGTACAGGTTGGGAAGGATGAGGACCTTGAACTGTGTGCGTCGTTTGGGATCGACGAGTTTTGCCGTCATGATATCGATATACCAGTCATCCGCTTCGATCTCGGGGTATTCCTGAGCGATCTTGTATCCCATGTCCAAGAACTTTCCGTCCGTTGTTTTGATCACGTTGGCCTTTGTCACGATGGTGACCTTTTTGATGTTGTTTTTTTTGGCATATTCAAAAGCCAATCGGATGATCCGTTCCGCTCCTTGAGTGGTTGTGACCGTAAAATCAAAAGCAAGATCATCGTTGACATTGAGGCCTTTGCTTCCCATGATATAGGCACCTTCTGTGTTTTCTCGAAAAAACATCCAGTCGATCCCATCTTTGGGAACCTTCACGGGTCTGACGTTTGCAAAGAGGTCTAGGTACCTCCTCATGGAGACGTTGCAGCTCTCGATGTTCGGCCAGGGATCTCCTTTCCTGGGTGTAGTGGTCGGGCCCTTCAGGGTAACGTGGCATTTCTTGATTTCTTCCAGAACGTCGTCAGGAATGGATTTATTTTGAACTGCTCGATTTTCGATAGTCAAACCTTCGATATCCCGCATCTCGACTTTTCCGCTTTCGATTTCTTTCTGCAACACGAATTCCAGAACACTCCGTGATTCGGTCGCGATAAAGGGACCTATTCCGTCTCCTCCGATGATACCGATGATAATGGGCTTTAACTGAGAATAATCGATCCAGTCTTGCCCTTTTTTCATTTTTTCAACTCGATTGAGTTGTTCTTCCACAATGGTGCCAAAGTATTCTTTGGCCTTTGCGATTGAAGCATGATCCATGATAATTCCTCCCGGTGTATGATTATAAAAAAATGAAGATAGATATTATACTTTTTGCGATGGAAAATCAACATCTTTAATAACGTGGTAATCATCCCAATTTCCGTGATATCAGGAGGCTTCATATAGACTTTTGGAACTGGTTTTGCTCCCGTGAAGATTTTTAACGCCATTCCCTCAACGCTCTTCTCGGCGGCTGTGGAACTGCGCGTGTTAGCTCTCAACCAATGTCGCTCTAGCCTCTGTTCCCCTGACAGTCCGGATCTTTCATCCTTTAGCAAAGTCGTGCTCAATACATCCTCGCCGTCTGACTTTGTCAGATTCCCTCCAAAAGTGGCTCGACGCAATCTATCTAGGGAATAAGGATGCCAAAAATACCGTGGAATGTCCTCTATTTTATTTGAACTTTTTAAAGCGGTGAGATATATTATCACTCTCATTTCAAATGAATAATTCGAACGAAAAATGGAGCGATAACGATGCTTGATTCTTATTTAGAACATGAAAAAGAGAGAAAGGAACTCAACATTCCCCCGCTTCCTCTGAATCCGGATCAGACTTCGGAAGTATGCCGATGGTTGGAAAATCCTCCTAAAGGGAAAGAGGATTTTTTATTCTATCTTATAGGCCAGAGGGTATCGCCTGGGGTCGATCCAGCGGCCAAGGTCAAGGCAGAGTGGCTGGCGAAAATAGCCAAGGGTGAATTGGGATCACCGTCGATATCCAAAAATAAGGCCGTATTTCTTCTCGGAACCATGCTTGGGGGTTATAACGTCGAGCCATTGATCGATCTTTTGGACAGCGATGAACTCGCTTCAGAAGCTGCTAAAGCCCTCAAGAACATCATCCTCATCTACAATGCCTTCGATAAGATCGTGGATTTGGCCAAAACCAATGATGAAGCGCAGGCCGTTCTCCGATCGTGGGCTGACGGGGAGTGGTTTCTTTCCAAACCTGAATTTCCCGAAAACATCGCTCTTAGGGTCGTCAAAGTGGAGGGAGAAATAAACACAGATGATTTGTCCCCAGCTAAATATGCCTGGAGTCGGCCCGATATCCCTCTTCACGCGCTCTCCATGGGAGAAACACGATTCCCAATTGGGATTGAAGACATACGGCAGTTTCGTGATCAAGGCGATCGCGTGGTATTTGTCGGGGATGTCGTGGGGACCGGATCTTCGAGAAAGTCAGCCACCAATTCCTTGCTTTGGCATATTGGCGAGGATATTCCGTTTGTGCCGAACAAACGGAAAGGAGGAGTCGTCATCGGTGGATTGATCGCTCCCATTTTTTTTAACACGGTCGAGGACTCGGGCGGGTTACCCCTGATTTGTGATGTGAGCAAAATACAGAATGGGGAGGTTATCCGATGCGACACAAGAGCGGGAATCATCACGAACCAGGCAGGAGAAACTTTATCCACCTTCGCGATCCAACCGCCAACACTCAAGGATGAATTCCGCGCTGGAGGACGGCTTTTCCTGATAATCGGTAGAGCTTTGACCGCCAAAGCTAGGGAAGTTATGGGTATGGGTGAGATTGATTTATTTGCCAAGATCGATAATCCAGAGCCCAAACCGGATCAAGGCTATTCGTTAGCTCAGAAGATTGTCGGAAAGGCCTGCGAAATGGATGGCGTTCTTCCGGGGATGGCTTGTGAACCCAAGATGACCACGGTCGGGTCACAGGATACCACAGGTCCGATGACGGCTGATGAGCTCAAGGAACTGGCATGTTTGGAGTTTCAAACCGACCTTTTTATGCAGTCCTTCTGTCATACGGCGGCATATCCAAAGCTGACCGATGTTAAAATGCACTCGTCCCTATCCCGATTTATGGTGGAGAGAAAGGGAGTGGCGCTCAAGCCTGGCGATGGCGTCATCCATTCTTGGCTCAATCGACTGTTGATTCCCGATACCATGGGTACAGGGGGGGATTCGCACACACGATTTCCAATCGGGCTGAGCTTTCCAGCAGGCTCAGGCCTTGTCGCTTTTGCTGGGGCACTGGGTTTTATGCCTTTAGATATGCCCGAATCTGTGCTCGTTAAATTTCGGGGAAAGCTGAATCCCTGCATCACATTGAGGGATGTCGTCAATTCCATACCCTATTTTGCGATTCAGCAGGGACTCCTCACCGTCGCAAAGGAAGGAAAGAAAAATATTTTTAACGGACGTGTCCTGGAGATGGAGGGGCTGCCGGATTTGACGGTGGAACAGGCTTTCGAATTGACCGATGCCACGGCAGAAAGATCTGCGGCAGGGGGAACGTATGCGCTTGACGAAAAGAGTGTGGCAAAGTTCCTGAAGAGCAATATCGCCTTAATGGAGAAACTTATCGAAGTCGGGTATCAAGATAAGGACACCCTTAAAAGGCGGATTCAAGCTTGCGAGAAATGGCTGGAAAATCCGGTGCTCATTCAAAGGGATGACAATGCTGTATACGCTGCGATGTTGGAGATCGATCTCGGTGACATCAAAGAACCCATCGTCGCTTGCCCGAACGATCCGGATGATGTGAAACTTCTTTCCGAAGTGGCCGGAGACAAAATCGATGAGATTTTTATCGGATCATGCATGACAAATATCGGGCATTTCCGTGCAGCTGGAAAGATCCTCGAGAATGAAGGCTATTCAGGGACGCGGATTTGGTTGACTCCGCCGACCAAGATGGATAAGGCCCAGTTGATGAGAGAAGGTTATTATTCCATCTTCTCCAGCGTCGGATCGAGATTGGAGATCCCTGGATGTTCCCTGTGCATGGGGAATCAAGCCCGGGTGAAGCCTAAGGCCACCATCATCTCCACATCCACACGCAATTTCGACAACCGCATAGGCGATGCTGCGCGGGTGTATTTGGGGTCTGCCGAATTGGCTGCTGTCGCTGCATTGGAAGGTCGTCTTCCTTCGCCGGAGAAATACTTTGCCCTCATCGAAAAAAAGGTGTTGCCCAAAGCGGAAGAGATTTATCGTTATCTGCAGTTCGATGAAATGAAGGACTTTGTCCTTGACTATTCTTGATGAGATTTTCCGAATAATATGCCAGCAGTTTGGGAGGAAAAATGATCAGTTTAGAAGGGAAAAAAGCCTTGATCACCGGAGGATCTCGGGGAATCGGAAGGGCTACCGCGATTTTGTTTGCCAGAGCGGGTGCGGATGTGGCCATCAATTTTCTCCATCGAGAACAAAAAGCCTTGGAAGTGAAAGACAAAGTCAACGAATTGGGCAGGGATTGTTTGGTTCTTAAGGCCGATATATCTCAAAAGGATCAAGTGGAAAGATCGGTGAGAACTCTTTTGACCGAATGGAATCAGATCGACATCCTAGTGAACAACGCAGGAGTCTGGACATATGGCGAGGTCGGAAATATGGACGATGCTACCTGGCGTGAGACGATGGAGCTCAATCTCGATGCTGTTTTTTTTCTGTGCAATGCCGTGGTTCCCATAATGAAAAAGAAAAAAGTTGGAGGGATAATCAATGTGTCTTCCACGGCCGGTGTTAGAGGGGAGGCCTTCCATTCTCACTATGCAGCCAGCAAAGGGGCGATCATTTCTTTTACCAAATCTCTCGCTGCGGAACTGGCGCCGGAGGGCATCAGGGTTAATTGTGTCGCTCCCGGTTGGGTAGACACGGAAATGTGTGAAGAGGTTTTCCAGATTCCAGGATACAGAGAGAAGGTCGAGTCTAGTATTCCGTTGAAAAGAATACCCCCTCCCGAAGACATAGCGGGTCCGATCCTTTTTTTGGCATCGGATTTAGCACGGCATATCACGGGCGAAGTGGTCAATGTCAACGGTGGTTCTGTGCTGTGTGCCTAGACGGCTTGCCAAAATCCTTCGATTTTGATAGCTTTTAAGGGACGCTCAACAAGGAGGAACCTATGGAGGAAGAGATAGGAAGGATTACCCATTATTTCTCCAAGATCAATGTGGGTGTTTTAGAATTAACCAAAGGAAATATCCACATTGGGGACACTCTTCATATCAAAGGACACACAACAGATTACTACCAAAAAATCCAATCCATGCAGGTCGAACATGCTCCTGTAGAATCGGCTGAAGAAGGAATGCAGGTCGGGCTGAAGGTGGAGGCTTCCGTACGAGAAGGTGATTTGGTTTTTAAAGTAAGCGAGGAGTGAATCAGCCAACATCAATCCCATTTCATAATTACCTAAGAGCGAGAGAGATCTAAAATTTTGTGAGTAGAGAGGTCTGAGATTGAACGAAAAAGACAAGTCCACAAATAGAATGAAACAGAAACTCCAACAGTGGAAAAAAAATAGGTATGATGTGTCTCTGGATAACTCATGTCCGGGAAAAAAACCTGCCACCACGATTTCTGGTAAAAGGATCGATGAGCTGTACACTCCGCTGGATTTAGAAAATTTCGATTATGACGAAAAGCTGGGTTTTCCTGGAGAATATCCTTTTACCCGGGGGATCCACCCAACCATGTATCAAGGAAGGCTCTGGACAATGCGGCAATTTTCCGGCTTTGGAACCGCAGAGCAAACCAACCGACGGTATAAATATCTTCTCAATCATGGCACCACGGGTCTGAGCGTTGCCTTCCATCTGCCGACTTTGATGGGAATGGATTCAGACAATCCGTTAGCAAAGGGGGAGATCGGGAAATGTGGTGTCGCAATAGATACGTTGGCGGATATGGAGGTCCTCTTTGAGGGAATTCCTTTAGACAGAATTTCCACATCCATGACCATCAATCCCCCTGCAGCTATTCTTTGGGCCATGTATATCGCTGTGGCCGAAAAACAGGGATTTCCAGCTGAAGTGATTTCAGGAACGATCCAGAACGACATGCTGAAGGAGTATATCGCCCAAAAAACATTTATATTTCCCCCAGGGCCTTCGATGAAACTGATCGTGGATACATTCGAGTTCGGGGCCAAAAAGGTGCCGCGCTGGAACACCATATCGATATCTGGCTATCATATCCGCGAGGCGGGTTCAACTGCGGTCCAGGAATTGGCTTTTACTCTTCGAGATGGCATCGAGTACGTGGAATGGGCGTTAAAAAGGGGACTCGATATCGACGAGTTCGCTCCCCGGCTTTCCTTCTTTTTCAATGCGCACAACGACTTTTTCGAAGAGATCGCTAAATTCAGGGCTGCTCGAAGGATATGGGCTCATGCCATGAAGGAGCGGTTCGGTGCAAAAAATCCCAGGTCGTGGCTGTTGAGGTTTCACACACAAACCTCTGGTGTATCTCTGATGGCTCAACAACCTTACAACAATGTGATACGCGTTGCTCTCCAAGCCCTCTCCGCGGTATTGGGAGGAACCCAATCTTTGCATACAAATTCTCTAGATGAGACATATGCGTTGCCTTCTGAAGATGCCGTAACGATTGCCCTGAGAACACAGCAGATCATCGCGCATGAAAGCGGGGTTACAAACTCGATAGATCCATTAGGCGGATCCTATTTTGTGGAAAAACTAACGTGTGAAATGGAAGAAGAAGCGCTGGATTACATCCGCAAGATCGATGACATGGGAGGGATGGTCAAAGCTATCGAAATGGGATTCCCACAAAAGGAAATCACCAACAGTGCTTACTGGTACCAAATGGCTGTGGAGAAGAAGGAAAAAATAGTCGTGGGAGTCAATGCTTTCGAAAAAGATCATGAGCCCATATCTCTTTTGGAAATCGATGAATCGGTGGTGAAACATCACTTGGCACGGCAAATTGATGTCAAAAAAACGAGGAATTCAGCCCAGGTTATGCAAAAATTACATGACTTGAAAAAGGCTGCTGAAGATGAGGTCAACTTGATGCCCTTTATTTTGGGTTGTGTCAGGAGTTATGCGACTTTGGGAGAAATCACAGAAACCTTGAGGGAAGTATTCGGTGAATACGAAGAGCCGATAGATTTTTAAGAGATGAACTGCAACGCTGTGGATCGTGATTTCGGTTTTTGGAGGAATCGATGACGGACAAGAAAATACGCATTTTGGTGGCAAAACCGGGTTTGGATGGTCATGATAGAGGAGCCAAGGTTATAAGTCGGGCTCTACGGGATGCCGGATTCGAGGTTATTTATACAGGTTTGCGCAGGACTCCAGAAGAAATCGTGAATGCAGCCATCCAGGAAGATGCCGATGTCATCGGACTGAGCATTCTTTCCGGTGCCCATAATGTGCTCTTCCCCGAGCTCATGAGGCTTTTGGAGCAAAAGGGAATTGAAGACATCCGGGTGATAGCAGGCGGAATTATTCCCGAGAAGGATATTCCGGGATTAAAAAAAATCGGGATCGCCGAAATATTTTTACCCGGTTCATCGACTAAAGATATTGTGCAATGGATCCTGGATAATGTTCCAGGCGGCTAAATAAAAGGGCGAAATTTCTTGACATCAATTTTTCATTTGTGGTATTCAATGTAGACACCCATGGCCAAAAAATACGTATCTATCATCATTGTACCGCATAATAAAGCGAAATCGAGGAACATATGTCTGTCTGAAAAAACGATCAAAATCGCAGCCGGGATCGGGATTTTTGTGTTTCTAGCCCTTGCCGTATTTCTGGTCGACTACTTCACGATGAATGTGACGAGGCAAAAATACAGAGCTCTTTCCAATGAGAACGCCCAACAAAAAACAGCGATTGCCCAATACCAAGAAACCGTGGATAAATTGCAAATCACGATCGACAATTACGAAAGCTACGCCAAAAAACTCAATGTCATGGCCGGTCTTAAATCGGAAGAAATACTGGAGGGAGAACCAGGGATCGGCGGGCCAGGCGATAGTCAAGAAATAGGGAATACAGATCCGTCTCAGATCGTGGATTTCGAAAATCTTGTGGATATCAGTCAAAAGGCAGATCGAATCACAAAAAATCTTGATACGTTGACGGCCTTTTTCGAGGATCAAACGTTACAGCTCGCTTCCACACCTACGATTTGGCCAACAAAGGGATACATGAGTTCTCCTTATGGGTGGAGAGACGATCCCTTCACGGGGAAGCGAACTTTTCATCATGGAATCGACATAGCCACATCTCACGGGAATCCCATTTATGCCACGGCGGATGGGACTGTGATCCAAGCAGTTACCGATAAAATTGGGGGAAAAACCGTTAAGCTCAAACACATGTTCGGCTATGTCACGATTTATTGTCACATGAGCAAATTTCTTGTCAAAGTAGGACAAAAAGTAAAAAGAGGAGAAACAATCGGATTAGTGGGAAGCACAGGAAAAGCCAGAGGGCCTCATGTACATTATGAAGTCCAACTCAACGGCAAAGAAAAGAATCCGTTTTATTTCCTCTTGGAAGAATAAACAGTTTCCCCGCATTCTTCGATCAAAAACTGCACATCATTCAGTCGAAACTTTTTCCTGGGCTAATTTGTGTCCCTTGAGAAAAAGCGAAGGCGGTCATGACTTTTTTGCCCTCAGGTTGGAGCTCTTCGATGAGATAGCTGCTATTTTGGCCGCATTTTACCTGGATTCCGGCTTTATTTACATCCAGTATTTCACCAGGTGTTCCGCATTGTGTTTGGCTCTCCTGTTTTTTCCCCATGATAATTTTTATTCTTTTTTGGCCGAAAAAGGAAAAAGCAGACGGCCATGGAGTGAAAGCTCTGATTTTTCTGTCGATTTCGATGGCATTTTTTGACCAGTCTAGTCTTCCATCTTCTTTTTTCAGCAGAGGAGCGAAGGTGGCCTCTGAATGGTCCTGTTTCATTTTCTGGATAGAATCGATCTGTTTTATAGTATGGCATAAGAGTTCTGAACCGATTTTTGCGAGTCGAAGTTCTAAATCATGTGCATATTCCCCAGGATGAATGGACAATTCTTTCTTTGAAAGGATGTCTCCTTCATCCATTTTTTCGTTCAGTTCAATTATAGACACCCCTGTATTTTTCTCTCCATTCAATATACTCCAATGCACGGGAGATGCCCCTCGGTATTTAGGCAGCAAGGAAAAATGCAAATTGATGGAATTGTATTTCGGGTAATAGATGATAGAGGCGGGGAGGATCTGTCCGTAAGCCACAACAACATTTATGTCCGGATCGATCTCTTTCAATCTTTCAAGAGCTACAGGGTCCTTTCTGATCTTTTCCGGTTGATACACCGGTATGTTGTTTGCTTGTGCAAAGACTTTTACCGGAGGAGAGACCATTTTTTTTCCTCTCCCGGCAGGCCTATCCGGTTTGGTGATGATGAGCTCTACGCGATGTCCTTCTTCGATTATTCTACGAAGGGATTGGACAGCAGAGTCAGGGCTCCCAAAGAACACGATCTTCATTCTTCGTTATTCTTATCCTTCTGCTTTTTGAGTTTTTTGCGGATAAGGTTTTTTTTGAGAGGAGAGAGGTGTTCGATAAAAAGCTTTCCATTGACATGATCGATCTCGTGACAGAAAACTCGAGCCAGGAGATCTTCAGCTTCGATTATTTTTTCCTTGCCATCCAGATCGACTCCTTTTATGACCACTCGGTAGGGCCTAGAGACTTTCTCATTAATCCCGGGCACAGAAAGGCACCCTTCCTCGATGATGGTTTCGCCCTCCTGGTGCAGAAGCTCTGGGTTCACCAGTACGATCAAATCCGAACTGTTCTCTCCTACAGAGAGGTCGATTGTGATGAGCTGGATACTCTGGTTTACCTGAGGAGCAGCCAAGCCGACTCCTGGGGCAAAATGCATGGTTTTGACCATCTGCATTGCAAGATCGTGAATGTGTTGGTCTAAGTTGGTTATTTTGTCAGCTTTCCTGTTGAGCACAGGGTTGCCGATCGTGATGATTTCCAGGACCGCTTCTTCGTTGGATTCCATTGTTCTCACTTATTATTGTAGAAAAAATTCTCTTTTTGGTAAAGGTATTTGATTGTATGGGGACGTTCCCTAAAGATTTTTAAAGGTGATGAATTTGTTTTTCTCTAAGTTTTGGAAAAAGATCCTGAGGCGATCGTACAAGGGCTCTACTTTGTCGCCGAATTTTTCTTTCAGCTTGTTGCCGATGTCTTCCACGTTATTTCTGCCATCACAAAGATCCCATGTGAAGGAACCGATATCATCCAATTTGATCTTATAGTTCGGACTTTTCAAGCGAGGAAGGATGTGTTTGGCAAATAAGGGGTGTCGGTATTTTGGTTTGAGGAGGACGGAGAATCCGTCCTCCGATTTTTCCGACTTTATGTTTTGTTCGGGAATCAGCTCAAGAAGGTTGACTGGGGAAGGCTCATCCTTCTGTTTTTTCACTTTCCTGTCCGTATTCTCCTGATGTCACGAACTTTTTATACGGGAAATAAATCATGATGAAACCGAGAATAAAGAAGATCAGCAATCCAAACCATGGATTATCCAAGGATTCTGGCATATTGACATTCAATCCCTTGATTGCAGCTGTGATGATCCCCAGCAAGGCCTGGCCTGCGATCAATCCAGAAGCGATCAACAGGCCGATGTTTTCCACGATTTCTTTCCCTCTTCTAGTGGGATTTTTCTTCGTCACACTCCTATCCAGGTAATGCTTAATAACACCTCCAAAAAATATGCAGGCGGTGGCCCGGAAGGGAAGATACATGCCCACGGCGATGAGCATGGGCGAAGGAGATCCGATGAGAATCAAGACGATCGCAAGCAGCATCCCTGCGATCACCAGAGGCCATGCCATTTCTCCCCCGACGATTCCCTTGGCCATGGTAGCCATAAGACCGGCTTGAGGAGCTGGTAGATCGTTACTCCCGATTCCCATGGTGTTGTGCAGGAGCTGCAAGGAGAAAGTAAGAGTTAAAGCTGCAGCCACAACACCGATGATTCCACCTATCTGCATTCGCCACGGCGTACCGCCTAGTATATGCCCTACTTTCCAGTCTTGGATCATATCTCCTGCCACCCCTGCCACACAGCAAACAACAGCTGCAACCCCCAAAACAGCAGCGATCCCTTCGTTCCCTCTTTGTCCCATCAGCACCATCATCAGGGCAGCGATAAGAAGAGTTGTCAGGGTCAGGCCTGAGATCGGATTGGAAGAGGAACCGATGATTCCGACAAGGTATCCAGCAACGGCGGCAAACAGCAATCCCATGACGACCATAACAAGAGCTGCAACCAAGGCAGATCCGATATTGTGCGTAAAGATATGGTACAGGACAACCATGGGTATGATCAGAGCGAGGATGGAAATGACGATCGTTGAGAAGGGGAGATCCTTATCGGTTCGCAGCGTCTCTACCTCACCTCCACTCCGTGTTTTTTTGACGTCTTTGATCGAGCGGCCGATCCCTGCCATGAGGCTTTTTCTCATTCTGAATAGCGTGAAAAAGGCTCCGACAAGCATAGCCCCCACGGCGATGGGTTTGATCAGGGCATTGTAAGCGGAAGCGGCCATAGTAGTCCATGTCCATCCAGAATTGAGTGCTGTCACTTGAGCCACAACGTCTCCAAGGTTATCTCCATATATAAAAAGCATGAAAGGCATCAAGAAAAGCCAGCCAAGAACTCCTCCAGAAAATGTTAATGCTGCCAATTTGGGCCCGATGATGTAGCCGACTCCGGTCATAGCAGCATTAGCAGCAGGGGACTCGATGAACATTCTCCCCTTTATTTGAGCTATCTGATCAGTCGGCGTTCCTTCAGGAGGGAATACCTGCACATTGTCTTCGTTGAGATATCTTATTTTGGAAAGACCGGGGATGTTGAAAACGGTGCTGATGTAGGGTTTGATCAGACGGATCCCGTTGTTGCTTGAAAAAAATTCGATCAATCCTCCCAAACCCATCGCCCAGAACATGTAGGCGGCGTCCGAGCCTCCTTTTTGTCCGGCTTTGACCATCTCTGCGCAAGCAACGCTCTCAGGGAAGGGGAGATCAGCGTCTTCGACAAGTGTTCTCCTGACGAGAATGATGAACAGCACTCCCAGTATGCCACCGATCAGCATGAGGAGCGAAGATTTGACAAGGTCGAATTTCTCCCATACGCCAGTCATCAAAAAAGCCGGGATGGTGAAAATGGCTCCTGCAGCCAGGGCTTCTCCAACAGCTCCAGTCGTACGGGCAAAATTTTCTTCCAGGATGCTCCCTTTGAATATTTTAAGTACAGCCATGGCAATCACCGCAGCCGGAAAGGTTGCGGCAACGGTCATCCCGACGAGGAGACCGAGATACGCGTTGGCTGCGCCAAGAATGACTGCCATTAGGATTCCCAGAAGAATAGCTTTGAGGGAGATCTCTTTCATGGACTGTTCAGCTGGGACGTATGGCTTGAAGGCTTGGTCGCTCATTCCTACCTCCTTGCTTTAAAAGATAAAAAATTTTCTTGAATATATATTTTGCCGAAACAAAAATCAAGAGAAAAATGCACATTAAAATCAAGATTAAATCAAAAGAATGGACTGTGCGACTAAACGGTCCTGCGAAGCGTTACTCTTTCGATGAGAAATTTCATTTGCGCGAATCCTGAATTTGTGCTAAATAAGTTGTGTAAATAGAGAAGGATACGCATGAGTTTAGTAAGTTGGTTTAAAGAACGCTTGTTTTGTGATCTCGCTATCGATCTAGGAACAGCCAACACGCTCGTTTATTTAAAAGGCAAAGGAATCATTGTTCAGGAACCCTCCATCGTTGTTGTGAATAAACAAACAGGGAAAGTGGAAGCGGTAGGTAAGCGGGCAAAAGACATGCTTGGAAAGACACCCACCAGTGTGCTTGCCATCAAACCGATGAGGGATGGAGTCATCGCGGATTTTGAAATCGCTGAAAAAATGTTGGATTTTTTTATCAAAAGGGCCACAAACAATCGTGGTTTTTTATTGCGACCTCGGATCGTGATCGGCATCCCGACAGGAATAACCCAGGTCGAAAGACGCGCTGTCAAAGATGTGGCGATGAGAGCGAAGGCTTCGGAGGTTTACCTTGTCGAACAGCCCATGTCAGCCTCGGTCGGCGCTGAACTGCCTATATCCGAACCCACGGGCAACATGATCGTCGATATCGGGGGCGGCACGACAGACATCGCTGTCATTTCTTTGAATGGGATCGTTTTCAACCACTCCATACGCATCGCTGGGAATGAGATGGATGAGAGCATAATCCAAAACATCAAGAAGAAGTACAATTTGTTGATCGGGGAGAGAACTGCGGAACAAGTGAAGATGCAGATTGGTTCGGCCTATCCTTTGGATGAGCCGATGACTCTAGAGATCAAGGGAAGAGATTTGAGAGAAGGGATTCCTAAAACCATCGTGGTCGATGATCAAGAGATCCGTGAGTCTCTAGAGGACGTGGTGGCCGCTATCGTGAATGCCGTCCGCATAGCTTTAGAGAAAACTCCCCCCGAACTTTCTGCGGATATAATCGACAGGGGAATCGTTCTCACCGGTGGAGGAGCTCTCCTGAAAAATATTGATAAGAGAATTCGGGAAGAAACTCAACTTCCGGTTTTTATCACGGAGGATCCATTGACCACCGTGGTGCTTGGCGCGGGCAAGATGCTGGATGATTTCGAACTGTTGAAAAAAATATCTTTGATCTAAAAACATTTATCTTAGGGAATGCCCATTTCTTTGAAAAAAGCAAAAAGCTTCATCATTCTCCTATCCTTGATTTTTTGCCAGTTGGTGCTGATTTCTATTCAGGTCCCGATGGGTAATGAATCCAATTACTTCGAACGCGTCGTATTTTCTGTTTTCTCTCCGATCAATAGTGGAGTCGTTTCCGTATTTCAGGGGATCGGAAACATATGGAAAAGCTACTTCGGCTTACACAAGGTGCAAAAAAACAATCAAAGACTGCAGGAGGAGGTATTTCGGCTCAACCAGGAAAATAGCCTTTTGCGGAGCATACTCCGCACTTACAGAACGGAAAACAAAATGTTGGACCTTCTGAGTGAGTTTGAGGGAAGTATCATCCCCGCTCGGACTGTCGGGATGGATGCCAGCAATATCTGGAAATCTCTGATGATCAATAAAGGCTCTTTGGATGGTGTGAAAAAAGACATGGTTGTGCTCGATAAAAATGGATATCTTGTGGGCCGGGTGGTCGACCCCATATCATTCAAACAATCCCGTGTACAGATGATCACGGATAGCCAGAGTGGCGTATATGTGGTTCCACAGGATAAAAATGCCCCGGGCATAATAAATGGGCTGGGGAATGGACAGTGCAAACTGGAATATATTATCGCCACCGATACTTTGATCGTGGAAGGGGACAGCCTGATCACGACTGGCTTCGATGGAATATATTTGCCGGGTATTCTCGTTGGGCATGTCATCTCGGTCAAGGAGAATATTTCACTTTTCAAAGAGATCAGGGTAGAGCCAGCCTTCAAAATACAAGATTTGGATTTATTGGCCATCATCAAGGAAGATATCCACGACCTTTTTTAGATAGAGCAATGAAAGATTTTATCTGGATGTTCGTTTCCGTTCTCATCGCCTTCGTTTTATACACGCTTCTAGGAAAAATTTCTGTTTCTTTACTTTTGCTCGTGAATTTTTTCAGCTTGCTCGTGATTTATTTCGCATTAAAGAAAGGCGAGATCTATGGCGCTTGTTTGGGCACAATCTGTGGACTTCTCCAAGACTCCTTTTCCCTGAGCGTTTTTGGAGTAGCCGGTATCGCAAAGACGATCATCGGCTTTTTCGCAGGATATATTTCAGGCAAGATCAATGTAACCTCTGTGAGACGAAGCTTTGTCTTCGTTTTTGTACTTCTTTGCATGGAACTTCTGATCTGGGCGTTTTTGTATTCCTTTATTTTTTCGGAAAGAGTGAACACAGGAGGAGGCTTGATCTTTTTTCAGCCCTTGATCACAGCCGCAGTTGGATCGTTGGCCTATCGGTTTCTTCTCAAACAGAATAGATCGAAAATGTAGATAGGAGATGAAAAAAGAAAAAAAAATCTATGAAGATCTTACTCCTTTTCAGGTTAAAGCCCAGATAACCTTAATTTTCGTTGCCTTTTTATTTCTTTTCCTGACATTTTTTTTGTGGAAGGTCCAAATCCTCGATTACACAAAATATTGGAGACAATCTGAGGCGAATCGAATAAGGGAGATCATACTTCCTCCTCAAAGAGGTCTGATCAAAGACAGAAACGGCGAAATCCTGGCTACCAATGTCGCTTCCTTTCAAGTCGCTATAATTCGTGAAAACAGCCGAGATATCGATCGATCTTACCAGCGGATCGCCCAGTTGCTCGACCTGGAACTTCCTGTTTTGCAAGAGAGGATCGACAAATACCGTTTTCTTCCGGAATTTCAGCCGATCGTGATCAAAGATAATCTCGAGCTCAAGGAAGTCTCGCAAGTCAAAGCGAGACAGGAAGAGTTTCCTGAACTGGTTATCCAGGCTGGACCCAGGAGAAAATATCTGTACCAGACGCTTGCAGCTCATGTTATCGGGTATTTACAGGAGATCTCCCAAATTGAGATCGGCGAATCTGGCCGAAATAGACGTCTGGGTGATCTTGTAGGGAAAACTGGCATCGAGAGAGAGTATGAGCATCTTCTCGTTGGTAAGGAAGGCCGAATTCTAGAAATTGTCGACAGTCTGGGAAGACGAAGGGGCGAGATTTCCAGAGTGGACCCCGTTCCCGGCCAAAATATCGACCTTACTTTGGATTTTGCCCTTCAAAGCAAAGCTGAGGAGCTCCTCGAGGGGAAGGAAGGAGCTGTGGTGGTGTTGGATCCAAGGACCGGAGAAATCTTGGCCTTGGCTAGCTTTCCGACCTTCGATCCGAACAAGTTCATAAGCCGATTTTCGCCAGAGGAATGGCTCACATTGCTCAAAGATCCAGAATTTCCTCTAGAAAATAGGGCTATCCGGGGTCTTTATGCGCCTGGTTCTATTTTCAAACTCACCATGGCTTTGGGAGCGCTAGATTCTCGAGTCGTCAACGAATGGAAAACATTCTATTGTACCGGTTCGACGCGCATTTATGGGCATCCCTTTTCTTGCTGGTTCAAGGGAGGACATGGTTCGGTTAACCTTTCCAACGCGATCAAACACTCCTGCAATATCTATTTCTACCAAGTTGGAAAATTGATGGGAATCCAGGAGATCGCTAAATATGCGAGGATGTTGGGCTTGGGAGCCCTGACGGGGATCGATTTACCCGGAGAAAAGGCAGGACTGGTGCCCGATCCAGAATGGAAGAGAAGGGTTAGAAATGAGCCTTGGTATCCAGGGGAAACCATCTCTGTATCCATTGGGCAAGGACCGATCCAGGTAACCCCTCTTCAGATGGCTGCTCAGACCGCGCTTATAGCCAACAGGGGAACTGGAATAGTCCCTTATCTTTTCCGAAAGAATCTTACGGAGCGTAAAGAAGCAGCGCATGTCGATATTCAAGAAACGGTCTTCGAAAAAGTCATAACAGGAATGTGGAGATCGGTTAATGAGAATGGTACCGGGAGAGCTGCCATGGTTCAGGGGCTTGATGTTTGTGGGAAAACAGGATCCACTCAAGTGGTAAGCACGGCAACGGCAGAAAAACTTGGCGAGGATAAAAAAATCGTCAGAACCCACTCCTGGTTTTCAGGCTTTGCCCCGAAAGATGATCCTGAGATTGTCATCACCATACTTGTGGAATACGGCGGGATGGGAGGAGCGACAGCAGCTCCACTCGCCAAGGAGATTTTTCGTCTGTACCGAGAAAATCATGATCGATAGAAATCAACTGAGGAACATCGATTGGGGATTGATCGGGCTTCTGATCCTCAACGCTGCCATAGGCATAGCTTTTATCTACAGCAGTTCGCATTATTTGCCGGGAAATTATGCTCTCAAACAATTTTTCTGGTTCCTTGCAGCGTTGGCGGGCCTGTTTGTGCTTTTATCCATCAATTACAGAGTGTTGGTTGCCTATTCTCTGTATTTTTATACGGTGGCCATCATCATTCTTGCAAGTGTATTGCTGTTCGGCAGGCTAACGGCTGGAACCAAGAGTTGGATCGTTCTCCCGTTTTTTCAGATTCAGCCCTCTGAGATCACGAAAATATTGGTGATATTGGTCCTGGCGCACATATTTTCTTCTTACACAAAAAGCTCCCTCTCTTTGGGCCATGGCCTTCTCAGCATTCTGGTCGTAGGGGTTCCCATATTGTTGGTGGGACTGCAACCCGATTTGGGGACAGCTCTTACATATCTTCCGATTTTATTGGCTGTTTTTGTCGTTGTGGGTTTGAAAAAAAGAACGGTCATCGTTCTGGTAATATTGGCCCTATTGTTGGGAGTTCTTGGGTGGAGTGTGTTTCTCAAACAGTACCAAAAAGAAAGGATCACGACACTCCTTTCACCTGGAAAAGATCCTTTGGGCGCAGGGTATCAAACCATCCAATCCAAGATCGCCATCGGTTCGGGCGGTTTTCTGGGAAAAGGATTTAAAAAGGGAACACAAAGCCAGCTCAGATTTCTTCCTGCCAGGCATACAGATTTCATCTTTTCTGTGATCGGCGAGGAATTTGGGTTTGTCGGAGTTGTAGGCACATTCCTGCTCTATTTTTTATTCCTCGCTCGACTTTTTCAATCTGTGTCAAAGGCAAGAGACCGAGAAGGCGTGTTTATCACCTATATGGTTTCGGTGATGATCGCATTCCAGTTTTTCGTCAATGTTTCGATGACCATCGGACTTTTTCCGATTGCAGGCGTTCCGCTTCCCTTGATCAGCTATGGAGGATCTTCCTTGATCGCGAATTTTCTGGCCATCTCTCTTGTCATCAATGTCCGGATGAGAAGGTTTGTCAATGTCTGATACGAGGAATCTGAAATTGAGATGATAAAGTGGGATGACTTGGAAGAAATTCTTCAAAAAGTGGAGAAACCCGGCCGATATTTGGGAGGAGAGTGGAATGCTGTCAAAAAGGATCCCAGCGGGATTGAAACGAAGATAGCCCTGGCGTTTCCGGATCTGTATGAAGTCGGCATGTCCTACCTCGGACAAAAAATTCTCTACCATATCCTGAATTCGCAGCCTCACATCTTGGCCGAACGGGTTTTTGCCCCCTGGCCAGATTTTGAACATGAACTCAGATCCCGAAATATGCCGCTTTTTTCGCTGGAAAACAGGATCCCGCTCGGTCGATTCGACATCATCGGCTTTTCTCTTTTGTATGAACTTAATTATTCCAACATCCTCACCATGCTCGATCTTGGAGGCATTCCGCTTTTTGCCGATAAAAGAGATCGAAACCATGCGTTGGTGATCGCTGGAGGACCGGCCGTATTCAATCCAGAGCCTCTTGCCGATTATTTCGACCTTTTTGTGATAGGAGATGGCGAGGAGGCCATTTTAGAAATTATTGAGGGTTATGTCTTTTTTAAAAAGAAATCAGGAAATAAAAAAACCCTGTTGAGGGAACTGTCAAAAATCAGGGGTGTCTATGTCCCCTCATTGTATGTTCCATATCGGCCTAAAAATATTCCCCTATTGGCGGTTCGGCCGCAAGAAGGAAATCCTGCCAAAGTCAAAAAAAGAGTGCTGTTATCTTTCCACGAGGCTCCGTTCCCAGAGGATATTGTCGTTCCCCACATCCAAGTCATATTCGACCGAGTGGCTTGGGAAGTGGCCAGAGGATGTCCCCAGAATTGCCGGTTTTGTCAAGCTTCGAGCATTTATTTTCCGCCGCGTGTAAAAGATCCTTCTTCTGTGATCGAAGGAATTTTGAATAGCGTGCGCTCCACGGGTTATGATGCCGTATCTCTGACATCTTTATCGGTGAGCGATTATCCCTATCTCGAAAGTGTAGTTCGAACCCTGATGAAGGAATTGGAAAAGCGGAAGGTTTCCCTCTCTTTGTCATCTCTCAGGCCCAAAGGATTGACCTCCGAGATAGTCGAAAACATCGTCAAAGTGAAAAAAACTGGATTTACCCTCGTACCTGAAGCGGGTACAGAGAGATTGCGCGGCGTGATCAATAAATGCCTAACGGACGATGAAATCAGGGAAGCGGCGGAAAATGCTTTTTCCCAAGGCTGGAAACGGCTCAAACTGTATTTTATGATCGGCCTTCCTACAGAAAAGGAGGAGGATCTTTTAGGTATCGTGGATGTTGTGCGAGAGATCCACCAAATAGGGAGAAAGATCTTGAGAAGATCTCCCCAGATCAATCTCAGCATTTCTTCTTTTATTCCTAAGCCGCATACACCCTTCCAGTGGCTCCGGATGGAAGGGGAGGAGATTCTGCAAGAGAAATTCCAATTTATATTATCGCGTTTGAAAAAATTTCCTTCCATTAGATTGAAACGGGATTCATTGGAGCGCTCGGTTCTTGAAGGCATATTTTCCAGGGGAGATAGGCGATTGAATGCTGTTCTCCACCAGGCTTGGGTGAGGGGAGCTCGGTTTGATAGCTGGAATGACCTGTTTCGATTCCCGATCTGGGAGGAGGCCTTTGAATCGGAGCGCATAGATTTCCGAGAATATCTTACGGAGCTGGACATAAAAGGTGTTCTTCCCTGGGACCACATTGACACAGGCTTGAAGAAAAATCATTTGCAGGAAGAGCTCAAATTGGCATGGGAGGGAAAATCGAGCCCTCCCTGTACGGAAAAAGATTGTGAGATTTGTCAGGGATGTTCTCTTCCGAAATTCGATGCAAAAAGATTTGATGAGGGTATTTACCCAGTCCAAGAGGATTCACGGCATTTGGGAGAGCGGACAGAACAGGTCCGCAGATACATGGTAGCCTACCGGAAAATGGGTCAAGCACGCTATTTATCCCAATTAGACTTGAACAATTCGATACAGCAAGGATTCCGGAGAGCCGGAATCCCTGTTCTGTACTCGCAGGGATTCCATCCCAAGATGTTGATTTCTTATCCACCAGCTCTTCCACTGGGAATGGCAGGCCTGGCTGAATGGATCGAGTTCAAATCCCGATATCTTATGACAAAGGATGAGTTCGTGGCCCGTATCAATCCGGCTATGCTCGAGGGGATCGAGTTTTTTAATTTTCATTTGGAGGATGAATCGGAGCCTTCGATGAACAAGAAGATTCGTGCCTTTGTTTATTCTCTTGACTTGCTGAATAAAAGGGTAAAAGAGGCAGTAAAAAGCCTTACAGGGCGTGTGAGAAAAGGAGACAGGTATTTCGATCAGGTAAAAAAGATGACCGAGGATTATGTCAAGAAGATCGATGAATATATGCTGGATAGTATTTCTGTGGACGAAAAGGAAGGAAAACTGTTGATGATGATAAAAAATCCTCCTCAAAAAGGCGGAAAGCCCCAAGAGATCGTGGCCTCTATCTTTGGCCTGGAAAATCCAGTTTTTTTGATGGCGCGTGAGCAAATCATTATCGATGATGTTGAGACGGCCTAACGTCGTGATTGACAGAGGGAGGAGTTTTCAGTATAAGACATTTTTGGCCATTAGTAAGATTTTTTTTATTCTGGCCCAAGGAGGAAAGAGTGATTGATTTTAGCCTTACCGAAGAACAGATCGCCCTTCAAGAGATGAGTCGTGAATTTGCAGAGAAGGAAATGAAGCCCAAAGCAGCCAAGTATGACAAGGGTGATGAGTTTTCCGAAGATGTCATGAAAAAGGCGTTCGAAGTGGGTTTCCTCACATGCACGATCCCCAAAGAATACGGGGGCGGAGGGCTTTCTGATGTGGATACTGTCATCATCAGTGAAGAACTAGCTGCCGGATGCGCAGGAATGTACACCACCATGATGGTCAATGCCTTGGCCTACACTCCGATCATCCGTTTCGGAACCGATGAGCAAAAAAAGAAATACCTCACTCCTCACACAGAGAAGATGTCTTTTGCCGCATTCTGTCTGACTGAGAGGGAAGCAGGCTCGGATGCGGGGTCCTTGAAAACCAAAGCCATAAAAAATGGCGATGAATACATTATCAACGGATCCAAGTGTTTTATATCCAACGGAGGGATCGCCGGCATGTACACGGTATTTGCTTTGACAGATCCAGGGAAAGGTGCCCGTGGAATGAGTGCTTTTATCGTGCCTCGTGAGACGCCCGGCATTTCGATCGGAAAAGAAGAGGATAAAATGGGGCACCGAGCCTCGAACACGGTGGAGCTTTTTTTTGAGGATGTTAGGGTTCCTGCCGAAAATCTTCTGGCTAAAGAGGGCATGGGATTCATCATTGCCATGAGGACGCTGGACCATACCCGGGCTCCTGTTGGAGCGGCTGGTGTCGGGGTTGCCAGAGCGGCGATGGAATATGCCATCGAATATGCCAAAACAAGAATCCAGTTCGGCAAACCCGTTGCTCTGTATCAGAACACTTCATTCAAGATCGCGCAAATGGCCACAGAAATAGATGCAGCCCGACAGCTTGTTTGGCGTGCAGCATGGATGATGGACCAGGGAAAGCCTTGTGGAAAAGAGTCTGCTATGGCCAAGATGTACGGTTCGGATATAGCCATGAAGGTTACGACAGACGCCCTGCAGATTTTTGGCGGATACGGGTACATGAAGGATTACCCGATGGAAAAGTTGATGAGGGACGCAAAGCTGCTTCAGATCTATGAAGGAACGAACGAGATCCAGAGATTGGTCATCTCTAGAGAGGTTATCGGACCGATCAAAAAATAAAAAAAAATATTTCTGCTGTTTTTGGGATTATAGCCAGGTGTCCATACGAGCAAACAAATTTTTCGACAAAAAAAAATTAAAAATAATCGAAAGAGAGATAAAGGCGGGTTTGTAGGAAAGAATTTCGATATTAACCAGAAACGGATTTCCTACGGGATTTCTTCTTCTGTGAAATATTCGGGGATGATGCCTATGACTTCCACACCAGCTCCTTTTGCGAGGTCCAGGAGTTCAACTATTTTGCCATAAGAAAGCTTAGCATCGGCTCGAATGAATGCAGTCTTTTCCTGACGAGTGGCGAAGATTCTCCTTAGTTCGTCTCCCACGTCGGCAATGTTCCACTGTTCTTTATTGATATCTACTCGATCACCTTTAAACAAGGTCAGAACGATCAGACTCCCGGGGGTTGAACTAGTATCCGTCGAAGTTTCAGGGAGTTTGATATCGAATCCTTTTTGAGCTTGGGGTGTTAGAACCATGAAAATGATGATGAGAACCAATAAGACATCGCATAAGGGGACCACATTGGGTTCTGCATTTCCGGACATAACTTCCTCCTTGTATTCTCCGTTCTGTAGCCATTTATTGTATGACACTCACTTTGTGTTTGTCAATGTTAAAAAACTTGAGAAATTGATTTTTTTTGTTTGGAAATGTATATTGATGGCATAACAAAAAGGAGGAAAAATGAAGGAACTGAAGGTCGAAGTCACAGAGATAATCGAACGGTGCGGAGCCAGGCACAAAGTCGGAGATTCTTTTTATATCCGAGGAGAAGGAACCATCGAGATCCCTGAAGGAAAAAAAATCTGCCTGTATGCCTTGAACAGCCTTTTTCCTTTCCTGACTGCTAAACAAAGAGAGGACGAACTCCCCCATGATGATTGGATCGCAGAGACAGAAAACCTGTGCTGTCCTGATCCCAAAGGCGTTATATTCAAAGTCAGCCGAATCTAGTTCCTTGTCTTCATATTGAACAGGATATGGCGTGCCTCATACACGATGACAAGGGCCAGCGCGATCAATAAAACGCTGACTCCTGCCAGAAAATAGCTTCCTTGATTGAAGAATTTTGTTCCCTGATAAAGAAGTGCGGCTAAGGTGGTCAGGAGCATGAAGTATGCGGGATAAAGAGTGTACTTTTTGGGTCGTTTGATCGCCACCAGATAAGATGAGACCACGATCAACGCCAACGCGGCGACAAGTTGGTTGGAAGCTCCGAAAACGGGCCAAATGGCTTTATAGCTCTCGGTGGCTCCCATAAACACAGCAAAAACAAGAATTATCGAAGAGGCGGCCCATCTGTTTTTAAAGAGGGGGACTTTTTTTTCCAACAGCTCGGAGGATATGAGTCGACCCAGTCTTGTTCCGGTATCGAGAGTTGTGAGAACGAATGCATTCAGCATGACCATGCCGAAAAAAGAGCCTATGGCTAAAGTGATACCAGGAAGAGATGAGATTATCCTCCCGTATCCTGTAGCAAAGGCTTTGATCGGATCTCCCTCTGTTGTCATCAGATATTGGAACCCGAATTGGCTTTTTGCGCCCGAAGGATCCCATGTCAAAACTCCGGCTGCGATGAATATGACGAGGCCTGCCAAAACGGCCTCTGTGACCATCCCCCCAAATCCGATCAACTTGCCAGAGGCTTCATCCGGAAGCTGTTTAGACGTTGTGCCTGCTGCCACGATCGAATGAAAACCAGAGATCGCCCCACAAGCGATGATGACGAACAGCATTGGCCATAGAGGGCCCCCGTCGCTGTTGAAAGAAACAAAGGCCGGTGCCTGAATGGTTGGCTGAAACACGATAAGCCCCATGTATCCCAATCCGAGTCCGATAAACAGTATCCATGTGCTGATGTAATCGCGCGGTTGGAGGAGGAACCATACAGGAAGGGAGGAAGCGAACAAACTGTATATGATCAGGATAAAAAACCAAAAATTCTGGTTGGACATGCCCAATATCTTTGCAGGAAGTTCCACGGGCATGAGCTCTCCTAAATAGATAAGAAAAAAGAGAATAACGACCGCAATCACTGAAGCGACAGGAGTGGAAATCCCTTTTTTATAGATCATCCAACCGAATATCATGGCTAAAAAGACCAATCCGAATGTGGGGATGACGATTTCCGGTTGAGACACCAGAGTTCTTGAGGCCACAACAGCAAACACAGCGATGACCAGAGCCAATGCGAACCAAAGGAAAATGGAGAAGATGATTTTTGTTCTTTTTCCCAATGTTTTTTCTGAAATGTCACCCAAGGATTTGCCTTTGTTCTGAACAGAGGTCATCAATGCGGTGTAGTCGTGGACGGCTCCGAGAAATACGCTGCCCAATGCCACCCAGAGGAGCGCTCCGAGCCAACCGAAGTACAGAACCCCCAGCAATGGCCCCAAGATCGGACCGGCTCCTGCTATCGAGGAAAAGTGGTGGCCGAAAAGGAGGGGCTTTTTTGCCGGTGAGTAATCGACCCCATCATTCATTTCCTGGGCAGGCGTGGGGCGGGTTTTATCGATCAGGAGGACTTTTTTTTCGATGAAGCTTCCGTAGATTTTGTAACCCAGGAATAACCAAAGGATAAGGATGAAGGCAATGATCAGGATGTTCATATGGATCGCTTTCGTGTTTTATACAGGATAAAACCTACCATACAGAAAAATGCAGCCAGAGCGATAAAATCCCCGATATGGCCAGACCAGACAAGGCCGATCCCTTCTGGTTGGGCTTTTCGAATAAATGCATAAGCAGCTACTCCGACCATGGCGATCCCTTCCCCTGCGATAAATCCCGATCCGAGAAGAACTCCCTTTTCGCTTTTTTTCTTTTTGGCTTCTGCATTATCTCCGGCTCTTTTCTCGACAAAGTACCGGAGGACACCACCCACATATATCGGGGTCATCGTAGATAAGGGCAGGTATATGCCGACGGCAAAAGGAAGTGAAGGGACGCCCAACAACTCCGCAACGATGGCGAATGATCCGCCTATCATGACCAATCCCCAAGGAAGATTTCCACCGAGCACACCCTCGATCACGGTCTTCATCAGTGTGGCTTGGGGAGCGGCCAGGGCCTCCGATCCGAATGTAAAGGCTTCTCCCAGTAGCCAGACAACCGCAGCGATGGCAAAAGCGGATGTGAGGACACCGATCAATTCTGATGCCTGTTGCCTTCGGGGAGTTGCCCCTATAATGTAGCCGGCTTTGAGGTCTTGCGAGATATCTCCAGCGATCGATGCGGCTACCGCAACAACGGTGCCGATTGTGAGAGCTGTGGCTTGGCCTATGGCATCTGTCCACCCCAATGCATAAAATATCAAGCTTGTCCCGAGAAGCGTCACGATGGTCATCCCAGATGTAGGGTTGGATGTGACTCCCACCATGCCCACTATCCGGGAAGATACCGTCACGAAACAAAAGGCGAAGATCGCGATGCATACCGCTGCGATCATTCTAAGGAGTATGGAAGTGTCCATGCCCAGAGTCTGTGGCGAGAGAATGAGGATGGCGATAACAGCCAGAACCCCTATTCCCAACACAGTTATCGGAAGGTCAGTTTGGGTTCTTTTTCTTTGGATCTGGGCATTTTTCTTTCTGAGAGTGACATCTTTTATTCCCATCTTCAAGGCATTGTACATGGTTGGGATGGATTTAATGACCGTGATGATTCCAGCCACAGCGACGGCCCCAGCGCCGATTACTCGGATGTATTTATCCCAGATCTGTTCAGGCGACATTTGGGAAATCGGAAGAATTTTTTCAGGGAACAACGGGACATTCAGGTTTTCTCCGAAATAAGCGATTAGGGGAATGACTCCTAGCCAGGATAAAAGCCCTCCGGCCACCATGATGCCGGCGATACGTGGCCCTAAAATATATCCCACGCCGAGCAGAGCCGGCATCGGTTCTCCGCCCAATTTGGCTTTTTTTAACACCGGAAGGTTGAGGTGGATTTTTTCAGGCCATAGATGCAAAAATCGGACACACGTTGTGTATACCGCGCCTATTCCCAGGCCTATAAATATATTTTTTGCCTTTGCGCCGCCTTCTTCAGCGGATATAAGGACCTGAGCGGCTGCCGTGCCTTCGGGATAGGGGAGAACGCCATGCTCTCGGACGATCAAGGCTCCTCTTAGAGGGATCATAAAAAGCACTCCCAAGATACCGCCAAGCAAGGCTAATGTGCCCATTTTGAATATGCTCGGATTGAATCCCCACATAAATAGAGCGGGGATGGTGAATATCAGTCCTGATGCCAGCGAAGAACTTGCCGATCCTGTCGTTTGAGCGATATTGCTGTCCAAAATGGAGCTCTTCCCCAGGATAGGGGTCAAGACCTTAAAAACGGCAACAGCGATGACCGCCAAAGGGATGGCTGTGGAGATGGTGAGACCGACATGCAATCCCAGATAGGCATTGGCAGATCCAAAAATCACGCCAAAGATGGCTCCGACAACCACGCCCTTGATGGTCCAGTCCTTATAAGCCGTTTCTTCGGGAACGTATGGTTGAAAATCTGACATATTGGCTATCCTTTTCTGAATTTAATACACAAAGGAGTCTATCATATAGAAAACCTAAGTTCAAAATCCCAAACTGGTTCAAATTAGATCGGTGCTCGTGTGAATGTGATGGATAAAATCTGCATATTTTCTTGCTGATATTTCGATGCTGCATGTTTCCCGGGTGTATTTTGCTGCTTCCCGACCCATGGATTCTCTAAAATCCACGTTTTGGATAAGAGTTACAATCGATCGTTTTATTGTTTCTGCTTCGTCAATATCAGGATCGATTTTGAACACAGTATAATCAGGCAATTCTGCATAATTTCTCACGTTGGTTACCAGCACAGGTTTCCCGTAGCCCATCATTCTTATCAAAGATCCGGACGTCTCACCCATTGTGGGATATCGCAAATTGATACCGATATCGCAAACGCTGATCAATTCTTCTAAATCCTCCAGAGGAATATAACTCTTATGGATGATGTTCCGGGTGTTTTTTTTGAGCAAGTTTTGCAAAAGATTCGATCCATCTTCACCGACGATCAGGTATTTGAGATGAGGGATGTTCAATTCGGCAATGGCAGGCAGGATGATATGGAAACGTTTGTTCCAGTTAA
>CAZIDF010000015.1:70848-87621 GCA_964538085.1 uncultured Eubacteriales bacterium
ATGTTCAATTCGGCAATGGCAGGCAGGATGATATGGAAACGTTTGTTCCAGTTAATGAATCCATAGGAACCGATCAAGACATCCTCTTCCGACAAACCAAGCTCGTATCGAATTTTATCATTATCAAATATTTTTTGTGGATGACCGTGATGGGGTATGGTCACAATCGGTTTATCCCATTTTTCCAATATTTTGTTCCTCACAAAATCGGAATGGACGATAAGAGCTTTGGCAGATAACAGGATTTCCTCGTTTAACGGATATTCAATCCCTTCTTCTGTATCCCAAATCGGCTGGGGTAACCGCTTGGCGATGTGCTCGGCAATTTTTTCCCCTTTTTGGCCATAAAACTTTTTCTGTACGGAGGAGTACGCATAAAAATCTCCCGTTGTGAAGTACATTCCTGCGTAAAACCCTTGGAGGACATAATCGTGGAGCACAACGATCCCTTTCATCTCTTTTATGGCGTTATACATATATCTGTGCGGCAAGTAGCTGTTTCCCATCTGGAATACAATTTCATCGTATTCATCCGGACGGAAACTTTTTTTCTCAAAAGGGATTATTTTAAAACGCTCTTTTATTTTCTGGGTCTCCGGTTTTGAATCCTTGGATACATAAATATCGATATCCATGTGTTTGGAAAGCTCAATCAGCATCTCTTCCACATAATCGGCAATCCCGCTCCTGACTGGCTTCAGAGGGCTGAACAAGGCTATCTTGATTTTTTTAGTCATGGATCAGAGTTTCGATAACGTGATCCCAGTTTATGCCTTTCACTTCTTGGAAACCTTGTCGGCCATATTCACGGCATTTTGCTGTGTCAAAAAACAGATTCTCCATCATCGGAGCTATTTCTTTTTCATCTGTTGTGGGTAAAACAATCCCGTTAATGCCATCTTTGACAAATTCCAGCGGCCCGCCGGAGTCAAAACAAGTGATCACAGGTTTTTCGGATAAAAAAGCCTCAAGAGTAATATAGCCGTAATCTTCATCCAGAGGAGGGAAAAAGACGAATCGGCAGCGGGCATACAGATCCAAAAGTTCCTCGTCCGGAACATATCCCAGAAACTCCACCCGCTCATGGACTCCAGTTTCTTCTGCCATTTTTTCCAAACGTTCAAGCTCGGGTCCCATTCCAGCAATTTTGCAGCGGACACGTGGATCACAGAAGCGCAGAGCTCGAATCATAAGATCTACTCTTTTCAACGGATTTAGCCGGCCCGCATACAGAATGTAATTTTCATATCCTGCATTAAAGTATTTCCCCGCAAGTTTGGGCGGATGGTACAAAGGAGTGGAAGAAACGCCGTTAAACTTCTTCAATCGATTGGCTGTATTTTGTGAGTTTGTGTAAATTCTTTTGTATTTTTTTAATTCATCCGTATCCATTCTGATGAAACGTTCTCTTGTATCCATCTCTTTTTTGTTTTGAGGGTCAAATCCTGAGAATGGGGTTCCAAATAGATCATAAGCCTGACGGTACTGGTGAATCAGCCACAGGACGCGGTTAGGATGTTCGGCAAAATAAGAAGGAAATTTGGTGGTTATGACCAGGTCGATCCTTTCACCGTCCGATTCAAACAAATCCATCATTTTCCACATTTGGATACTTTGGAACAACTGCTCATGAGGGTACCACTTGAAGGGCAGGTTGATAAGATCGACTTCGTATCCTCTTTTTTTAAGCTCGCGAATCAGGGAGTCCACATGCTCTTCAGCTCCTCCTCTTCGGAATGGAACCTGGGCAGCACAAACAGCGATGGTTCGGATCTTTTTTCTGTTTTCAGACCCGCTCATTCTATTCCTGATCTTCGACAAAAGATGTTTGGCTATCTTTTTCATCTTTCCTTATGTTTTGCTGATCAGATTGGACTAATTTTTTTAGTTCCTCGATTTCTTTCAAAAACCTCAAATTGATTTCCTTCTGATTGTCCAGAATCGACTGGATCACATGTTCCACCTCCGCGGCCAGGCGCTTTCTGATTTTTTGTATGGGTTTCCCGATAAGGCGGAGCCGGTTCGGCTTGAAAATCTGGAATTCCCTTTCGAGAATTTTATTGCGTATGATTTTGATGTTGTCTTCGGAGACGCTTTTTTTGATCTCTGTGATTTTTGCCAAAATCTCTTCTTTTTCCAAAATTTCCCCCTTACCTCTTTTTTTTGCCTTTTCCGCTTTGACGATCGGACAAGAGGAGTAGTTCCAGCATTCGGAGGGCAATGTTCCGGTGGCCATTTCTTCTCTCAGGACCTGCATGCGTTGGGAGTTCCATAAGGCATCCAATCCCTTTTCGCGCCAATTGCCCAGTGATTCGCTCATGAAACAACAACCAACAGTATCCCCATTCTGGTAAGGCAGCAAGAAACGCCAAGGTTGTGTGCATTTGATATTCATCTTCTTGAATTCTTTGGGGAGGAAGAAATAAAACGTTTCCTCTTCAGAGACCTTGTACTGACAATCAAGGATGATGCCTATTTCAAACGCCGCTTTTTCTGCTTCGATCCGGACTTCCTCTAATTCTTCCCAGGAAAGCATTTGCTCATTATAATTGAATGAAAAATCACCTTTTTGCACTTGCACATCCTGTTGGATTTCATTCAGGGCACGCAATTCGACAACATCAACCCCTAACTTGGCGGCTAATTGAATAAAATCAATAACTTCATGGCGGTTGACCCGCATCGGGATCATCACCATGCCCACCTTGCTTGCCAAGCCCTCGGAATGAAGTTCGAGTCGTTTTTGGCAATAATAGGCAATATTATCCAACACTCGCTGGAAGTGTTTCCCTCGGATTTTGGCATAGGTGTTTTCTGTAGCAGCATCCACAGAAAAATTTATCGTTAGGATGTCAAAAAAAGGGATGAGTCTGTCTGTGAACTCAGGAGTGAGGGCAATACCGTTGCTGTTGATCCCGAGCATTTTTTCCCAAGAAGCGAATAGTTCAAGTATGGGGATGAGTTCCTTGGTGAGAAGAGGCTCGCCAATACCGCAGTTTATCACATCCTGAGCTAAACGGATAAAGTCTCCATATTCAAAAATATCTTTTTTCTCAAGACCGGGATGATGCCGGGGTCCGATTTCTCCTCTCCAGTTCAAACACATGGCGCAGGGGGGAATCATGTTGCATACACCGGCTAAGTCAAAGTTAAAAAGGGGCGGTTTTGATCGAAGAAAGGTTTGTGCCTCGCGAATTTCCTGGCCATTCAGATTGTTGTTTTTCATAACGAGCTTGGGTACATCTCCCTGGGCGTGAAGGAGCCGATATTCCTCTGAGTTTTTTAGCAGCCGGGTGATTTGTCTTGGCCCGTATTTCTTTTCCCGCATCAGGGAAAGATAATGAGCAAGACCTTTTGGATCAGCTTCCCGGTGCAGCATATCTCTGTACAAATTTATCAAAAAAGCTCTATCATGATCTTCTGTTTGGGAGTTCACTTTTTTATCCAAGTCTTATGAATTTTCGCAAGCATAGCTATAACATAGGATTTTTTTATTGTCAAAGCCAGATGGGCCGTTTTCCAGCGATTGTTTTAAAGGCAAAAAAAGGGTATTATTTTTGTGATATGGACAAGGCATCAAAAAAAGAGATTCAAGAAATAAAAACAAAAATACTCCGGGAAAAAGAAAAAATCACCGATATCAAACAATTGACTCATAAGGAAATTGACAGGGAATTTCTACCCAGTATTTGGGAACTGTCTGAAAAAGAGCTGGCAACATTTATCGCCGAAAACCTGTCTTCTTTAGCCCAATTAAAGGACACAAGACCAGACAAAAAATCAGTCACTTCCCACAGGAAAATGGTTGGGAAGATTATAGTTGGGATAAAACGATTTTTTCTTAAAATGGGCAGCGCTTATTCCAATGTGTTATTGGACAAGCAGATACAATTCAATCAACGGGTGGTTGAGTTGTGTCAAGCCCTTTCTTTGCGTATAGGGGAATTCGAAAAAAAAATCTCTTTAATGGAGAGAAGGATCCAGGACTGCGAAGAAAACATTGTCATCGTTAAAGACAAAAAAGAAGGGTTGCGTCTGAGCGAAGACCGACCAGAAGACACAGGCACAGAAAACCATCAGGATTAAACTAGAGTCGAATGTGCTGAAAATGAGAGGCAACAGTTTGTCAAACTTTGCAGAAGAAGTGGACAAAATTGCCAGAACAAGCGGCGTCCAGTCTGCCTACAATCGGATACTCCGCACAGAAGTCAGTCTGCAAATCCGGAGGCCAGCTTTGGCCATATACGACCACGCTTTCCATTTTATCGGTGGGGCTCAAAAATATGGGTTGACCATGACTTCCTTGCTTCAGGAGCAATTTGATATCACGATCATTGCGAATGAAGAGGTCAGTCATCAGAATTTTTATGAATGGTATGAGCTGGATCTTTCCAAATGTCCTATCAAGGTCATAAAGCTTCCTTTTTATGAACAAAAAAACGATCCTCACCTTGATCCCGCCTGTATCACGAAGGAGTTGGAAAATCCCTTCCATCTAGTTAGCAAAGAGAGCGGGAATTATGATTTTTTTATCAATAACAGCATGAATGAAATGGTTTTTCCCTTAGCCAATGTATCGGTGCTGGTTTGTCATTTTCCCGAAAGGAGACCGAAGAGCTATTTTTATGCCGATAAATACACATCTGTCGTTTATAACAGCAAATTCACGGCAGAGTGGATTGAAAAAAAATGGAAATTCTCCCCCCATCAGCACATTTATCCTCCTGTTGATATGTTGGTCAAGGGCGAAGATTTAAAGAAGAAAAAATATATTTTGTCGGTCGCGAGGTTTGAAATAGAAGGAACCAAGCGGCAGAAAGAAATGATCAAACTATTCATAAAATTGAGCCAGCATTACCAGGATATTGCACAAAACTGGAAATTCCTAGTCGTAGGAGGGTCCAATCCTGGGAACCCGTATCTTTCCGAACTAGACGATCTGATCAAAACCAATTCTTTCCGAAATATAGAATTAAAAGTCAATATACCCAAAGAAGAACTTAAAAATTTATACCAACAATCATCCTTGTTCTGGCACCTGTGTGGCCTAGGCGGAAAAGATCCAGCCGAAACAGAGCATTTTGGGATGGCAGTGGTCGAGGCCATGCAAAACAAGGTCGTTCCTATTGTTTTTGACGGAGGTGGCCTTAGGGAAATTGTGGACCATGGACAGAATGGTTTTTGTGTCCAGAATTCGGCCGCATTGTTGGAATATTCGTTGAAGTTGATCAAGAATCCGGATATTCTCCGGAAGATGAGTCAGAAGGCGTGTGAAAAGGCGGGTAATTTTTCGACCGAAAATTTCAAGAAGAATGTGTTGTCTTTTTTTCAGCAACTTCTCGAGGATTACATTATCAAGCAATAATCAGTTTGTCTATCGTGTCTCTCCAAGTGATTCGGGAAATAAATTCAAATCCTTTCTCACCCATTTTGATGGACAAATCTTGATCCTCGGCGAGTTCATCAAATTTTGCTGCGATCGATCGGGGATCAGGATCCAAGACATAACCAGATCCGTTGTGTTCGACAATTTCTGAAGGTCCACCACTGTCTGTAGTGGTGATCACTGGTTTTTTACAGGAAAAGGCTTCCCCAGTTACAAAACCATAATCTTCTTGAAAAGGGGCAAAAAAGACTGCCCTGCATCCGGCATAATAAGACAATACCGTTTTCTCGTCCGCTGCCCCCAATAGATGGATACGATTATCGAGATTCAGATCTCTGATTTTTCGAGAAAGCGGCTTTTCTTCCGATCCGCTCCCGATGATATAGGCCTCAAGTTCCTTATTTTTTGTGTAGCTCATAGCATCAATCAGTAGGTCCAATCGCTTGAGCTTTTCCAGACGCGAGATAGCAAAAATGTAATTATCATACGCATCGCAGAGGTAATCTCTTTGGGGTGGGGGAGGGTAGAGAACCTCAGATGAAATATTTCCCCATTTTTTCAGCCTCCCCTGGATGGTTTTTGATATAGCGAACAGTTTTGTCACATTGTGCTTCAGAAAGTGACTATCCAAAGCATGAATCACGTTTTTCCTGATTCTTTCTTTTATCTTACCCGTAATGTTAAGCCCAGAATAAAGGTCATCCCATAGGTCATAATAGTGCCTCAGCCTGTGGTTTAGCCAACAGACGTGGCTGGTATGTTTGACAGCGAAACTCGGGAACCGCAATGAAATTACCTGATCGACCTTGCGTCCCCATCCGTCCTCTTCCACATCGGTTAGGCGGGTGGCAAGATAGGCCTGGAGTTGGCGGCCAAATCTGTTTTGCGGTGTGAGCACAAGATGTGCCTCATAGCCGAATTGTCTGAGAGCTTTCACGATCTGGCGTGCAATGATGATATGCCCCCCCTCGACAAACAGGACATCGGAGGTGACAACCGCAACTCTCATTTTGTTTTCAAGATAATAATCTTAACTCAGATCTTTCTAGGATAAAAGGCTGGAACTCAGGCGGGTCAGAGAAGATTTTAAAAGCCTTTCTGAATTTTGATTCCCACGGGGGCTTTTTTTCCTCTCCGACTTGGAACACCCGGACAATGCCCTCTCCCTTTTCGATCGGATCCCCGGTTTTTTTAAGCAGAGCAAAACCGCTTCCATTAAAGGAAAGGGTAAGTTCCCATTTCAATGAATGAATTTCATCAACGGCGAGATGGTGAACATAGCCCTTTTTTTTTGAAGATATCGTCATTTTTTTTAGCGAGGGAAATAAAGAAGAGGACTCGGCCAACATTTTTTCTCCGGAAAATGATATTTCGTCTCGGATGATTTTATCTCGTAGAATCTGTTTGCCATCCCTTCTTTGTCTTGCTTTTTTAGCCATCAGGAGCAAATCCGATCCGATTTCTAGGGCAAATTTGGTGAGGTCAAGAGGTCCTCTTCCCCCGAGTACCCCCTCAGCCTCGATGATTTCAAATTGTGTCCCCATGAAATTTCCCAATGGCTGACAACCGTTGGTCAAAAAAACAGATGAGCTGATTTGCTGACGACTGCAGATATCCTGGAGAACCTGAGATAAAGCTTGTGCAGTTTCCAATGGCTCATATTCTGGCCATTCTCGAACTCTAACATCAAAGACAACGCCTCTTACCCCTTTGTGTTGGAGCGTGGATTCTATCCAATAAATTAGCTCTTCTAAGCGTCCTTGGGGATAATCAAAGTTCTCAGACAAGCTCAAAATAACTCCTGTGGAAGACATCAAACGAGATAGGACAAATAGGATTTTTTCTTCGTGGGATCCGATGGAGATTATACCCACATTTTCCAAGCCCCTTTTTTCGGGCTTCATGATTATCTCAATGTTTTAATAGCTTTTTTATCGTTACTTGTCTTAAAAACCAACAGAACTTTGCCGACTCCTGCTGATGAACCATAACAATAATCCACATCGATCACAGCATTGCCGAGGAGTGCGCCTATTTCTGAACCTGCACCAATCCTATCTTCGATAAGAATGGTCACAACTTGATTGGAGCTCACTTCATACCCCATAGTTTTCAAACATTTCTGGGCTTTCTTACTGTCTGAGGTTACCAGGAGGAAGACACCTTTTTTTTCATCAGAATAAGCATTCAAAGCTTTAAGGTTAACTCTAGCATTGGCTAAAGTCCCAAGGACTCGGCCTAGAATTCCCGGCTCGTTAGGAGTGATGATTTGGAGTTCTTGATCAAGCTTTACTTCGTACAATTTATTTCTCCTTATGAATAGGAATTATACCAAAATAGGCTTTTGAAAAACAAAGGAAATATCAAATGCAAATATCATAAGGCACGGAAGCATCTCTATTTCCGTAATATCTAAAGGTTTTATAAAGGCTTTCACGAATGGTTTTGCTCCCATGAAGATTTTTAACGCCATTCCCTCGCCGGTCTTCTCGGCGGCTGCGGAACTCCGCCCGTTAGCTCCCATCGCTGCCACTTTTGCCTCTGTTCCCATGATTGTCCGGATCTCTGATCCCTTAGTAAAGTCGTGCTCAATACATCCTCGCCGTCTGACTCCGTCAGATTCCCTCGAAGAACGGACGGATTAGTTGGGTGGGGTGGGTTGGCTTCAATGGTCGCTTCAACCATCCTTAAAAGCCCTATTCATCACGAAAATAGAGATGCCTTACATAAGGCACAAGGAATTTGAGTTTTATTGGGAAAGCCTTATAATGGGGATGATTTATTTTTTTTTAAGAAGGATGCGACAGTGAAAGAGCAGGACATTAGACTTGCCATAATAGATAACGCCATAAATCACTCTGTTTACAATCCGATACGCCATTGGAAATCCTGCCTGGAGATAGATTTTGATGTGTACAAAGCCACTGAATATGATTTTCCGGAGATTCAGAACTACACCCATTTGATTTTAACGGGCTCTGAGGCCTCCATATTGGAAAGGGAAACATGGGTAAAAGAAGAGTCTAAGCTCATTCGTCAGGCCGTTGATAGAGGTCTATCCGTACTCGGGAGTTGTTTTGGACACCAATTGCTGGCCGTTGCCCTGGCAGGTCCGGAATGTGTGCAAAGGTGCGCCTTTCCTGAGATTGGATGGATTTCTGTTCAGATAAACGATAACGAAGAAATATTTGGGAAAAAACGTCAGGCTTTTTCTTTTTCCTCTCACTTTGATGAGGTGATTGATTTGCCCGAAAATTTTCAGATTTTTGCATATTCTGAACACTGTTCGATCCAGGCTTTCCGGATGAAAAATAGGCCAGTATTGGGGCTTCAAATTCATCCGGAAATGAATGTTTCCGAAGCCCAGAAATACTTGAAAAATCGAGTGCGGTATAAACACGCACCTGTTGAGCTTTTTGCTCAGGCTTTAGAATCGACACCACAAGATTCAGGTCTTATCCGACCTATTACTGAGAAATTTTTCGGGCAGTCCACATAGCACGATTGAGATACAATTTTTCTTGACAAATTCGGGAATTTATTATGTAGTATATATACGTTTTTCACCCATTCGCAAAGAGGAGGCAGGAATGAAGAACAAAAAAATTGCTTTTTTCACATTGGGAATTCTTATCTTATTCACTTTAGCTGCTTTCGCAGAAACGAAAAAATTGGAGCAGATCGGGCAGTACACTTTGGTAAGGATCAAAGGAGAGGTTCCTACACAAGAAGTCATGAAGACCTTGTTGGAAAAATACGCTGCGGATATAAAATATGGATTCGATCTAGCAGGCTATGGGGAGCTTTTCCTTCCTTTTATGGATCAAATTCGAGATTCTGCTTTCAAAGAAAAAGAGATCGCTATCGGCGACAAGTTTATATGGATGCTCTTCCGGTCGCGTGACAAGGTCAAGGTTGTCGAAGACCTGGAGTGGGCAGGGAAAGAGGCTCTTCCTGTATTTTCTTTCACCATTGTGAAGGGATTTATGCACTATGAAATCGTCATGCCCAAACCCTGTGGAAACATTTCTCTTTACAAGGTCGAGGAGATTATTCCTGATGCTGTGTGTGACATTCAGGTCGAGCCGGGGAAAGCCAACATAAATGATCCCATTTCCGTGGATATGAGCGGCTCGCAAAATGCCAAATCCATGGAGGTGGAAGTTTTCAATGCAGAAGGCAAAAAGATAGCGACAAAAGCCCTTACCCCTGATTCACCCAAGTGGCAAACCAAGTTCGACAAACCGGGCGAGTATGTTTTCAAAGCCAAAGCTTTCAATGTCAAAGGGACACCCTCCACAAATCCTTGTGATGCCAAGACTTATATCAATCATCCCCCCATTTGCCAGCTCACAGCTACACCGGCAGAGGATTACATCACAAAGCCGTTCATGTTTGATGCCTCAGGGTCTTCCGATTCCGATGGAGAAGTGGTAAAAGCGAACTTCGAGATTGCCGATGAAACGGGAAATGTTGTCGATACACACGCTACAGATAAACCATTCAATTGGGAGATGATTTTCAATGAACCTGGGCTTTATACGGTCACGGTTGTCGTGACGGATGATTTCGGGGCTATGTCCGAACCGTGCAGGGCCGAGTTCAATGTCAAGGAGAAAAAACTGTATGTCTTGGCAGATATTGGGTTGCCACAAGCAAGAGGCAGCCATGGCCCGTATATCGGCGGACGTCTTGGAATCGCCCTCATGCTCCCCTCAAATTTCAGCCTCTTCTTGGAGGGAGGGGGTGCTTTGGCCATGAAAGACGAGCCTTGGAAGTCTTTTATGTTGGCCAACGCCAGCTTGAACTACCATTTTGATCCAGTTTATGTGGGTGCAGGATTGGGATTCAACACTCAAGTGAGAGTGGATCGAGAACAGACCGATCTTTTCCTTCTCGGGAATATCGGCGTTAATGTTTTCAATAACTACACGACTATCGGATCTATCTTTTTCGAAGGGCAAGGGCCTATCGGAGAAAACCGATCCTTTTCCAAGCACCATAAACTCATTCTAGGATTCCGGTTGTTGTTCTGATAGAGAATAAAATAAAAGGGCCAGGAATCATTTCCTGGCCTTTTTTTTGCTTTTAGCCCGAAGCTTTTCCAACAATTCGGGGTTGTGTGCCATTCCCTTTCGATGGGTTTCGGAATGGCGTCATTTTTGATGGTATCGATGAAGGATTGATGGAGGAGCTGGAAAGGATGGTTTTAGTCGATGAATTTTCCCAATTTGGATATTTCTTCGTTATAATATTTCCGGTAAAGAATTTCCCATTCCCGGCTTCCCTCTTTTATCGCTTTTTTCTGTGATTGGATTTTTTCGATAGCCTTTTGGTCGATCAAATCATAGAGCTTGAGCTCGTCTTCTATACTTCTCACGATATTCAATCTAATCTCATTGGATTCATCGAGAAATTCGACTTCTTTGTCTTGGAATAGATAATTGAGAACAAGACGGCCCAAAAAGTTGATTTTTTCTCTCGAAAGCCTAATGCTCACAGGACTATCTTCCTTTCCTTTGCAAGCTTTGTCTTGATCATTCTGAACATCGTTTGGTATTCGATATTTTCTTTCCGGATCTTTTCCATGTGCTCACTGAGAATCTCTCTGACTTCCTGATCGAGCTTGTCTTCATTCTGGAATTCTTCCAGCAATAAAATTTCCAAATCTTCGATAAGCTTATTCTTTTTATCGGAAATTATTTTTTCTTCTTTTAAAAGATTGCGCACGATGACAAAGGCCATGTGTTCGATTTGGCTTTTTGTGAGTCTCATGTCCCCCATAAAATACACTACCTTGGGTTAAATTTCAAGAATAATCCCTGTCATCCCCGAATTTAGCGGTTCAGAGAAAAGGGGGGAGGCATCTATTCGGGATGATTTTCAGGTTGGAATACCAGGAATGGTCGAAGCGAATTGTTTTGGGCATTTTTTTTTGCAAAAGCGATGAGCTTTCCTCGAGAATCGAAAATTCTAAATAGGTCCTGTTTTTTTATTTCTGCGCTGGTTGTTTCTTTATCTTGAAAAGGAATCGACGGCAAGGAGTCTGGGAAAAAAGAGTTTCCGTTGCGAACACGAGGAGCATCACTGTCGTTCACCACGATTCTTGGGAAATCTGGCAGGAGGGCTTCGATCGGAAGCAGAAATTTAGCCGATTGACCAAGGGATGCCATTTTTTTGATTTCTTCGACGGTGTGGGATTTATCGATATGGAACTCTCCTATTTCCGTTCTGATCAACCGATTGAGATGAGCTCCACATCCTAAACATTGTCCCAGATCATGCGCTATGGATCGGATATAGGTTCCTGAGGAACATTTCACATCGAAATCAACATGAGGCGGACAATACTCTTTTAGCCTAAAAAAATGCACGGTCACCGTCGACGATTTCAACTCAAATTCTTTTTGCTCGCGGACCCTCTTATAGAGGGTTTCGCCCTTGTATTTTTTTGCTGAATAGGGAGGAGGGACCTGTTCGATTTCTCCCACGAATCTTTTCATATTTTTAAGAAGTTTTGTTTTATCTGGGTAATTTTTAGATTCTCTAGATGCTGGTTCTCCTTCCGCATCATAGGTGTCTGTGGAATATCCCAACCGAATCTGTCCCTCATAGGTTTTCGCAAATTGCAAATAATAAGGGAAAAGTCTTGTCGCTTTTCCCAAAGCGATTAGCAAAAGACCTGTTGCCAGGGGATCGAGGGTGCCGAAGTGGCCGACTTTTTTTGTACGTAGGTTTTTTCTGAACCAGATGACGATGTCATGGGAAGTCACCCCTTTTGGTTTATGGACAAGTATAAGGCCGTCCATGGCACACTCTACGAATGTGTTTTGAGAAACTTTCGTACTTTATTCGGAATGTCCTGGATCAATTTTTCGTGTTTTCCCGTTACGGTGAATCCAGCCGCATGGCGATGTCCGCCTCCTCCAAAATATTCGGCTATCTTGGCCGCATTGGCGGAGCCTTTCGACCTTATACTGACACGGAATGTATTCTTGGCCATTTCTTTGAAAAATAATACTGTCCTCACGCCTTTAATGGACCGAGTCAGAGTCGTGATATCTTCTGTATCGATTTCTTTTATGTTCAGGCTATCGAGGTGTTCTTTGAACATTGTGATAACGGCAATGTCACCCGTTGAGTTCATTTGCAAAGTCGATAAAACAGCGCCAAGAAGTTTTATTTTTTCGGGAGGATTATTGTTGAATAGGTGTTCTGAAACCTTTATCGGGCTTGCCCCCAGCGTGACGAGTTCATAACAAGATTTGAAGGCTTCTGCATTTGTGTTCGAAAACTGAAAAGATCCGGTATCAGAAACAATTCCGCAATACAAATGGTTTGCGATCTTGGGAGAGATCCTGACTTTTAGTTTTTTGGCGAGTTTGACGGCCATTTCCGAAACAGCCGGGGCCTTGGGTTCCACCCAATTTATATCGGCATAATAATCATTAGAGTAGTGATGATCGATGTTGATCTTAAAATAGCTCTCGATATCAAGCTGGCCCGAACGACCGACATTGGCACATTCCAGAAGAATGATCATATCATATTTATTTGGGGGGATCTGTCCTATCTGAATGTTTTTGATATCGGGGTATTGATTGAACGGGAACGGAGTGTTGTCTTTATTGATGATGGCCATGTCTTTTCCCATTTGTTTTCCGATAAAATAAAGAGCAAGACTGGTGCAGAGGGAGTCCCCGTCTGGCCTGAGATGCGATGTGATTACGATTCGTTGGCTTTGCGTGATTTTTTTGTTGATGAGCTCTACTGGATCACTTTTCATTTTTCTTCAACATCTTCATGACCTTCTGGATTTTTTCTTCATATTCAAAGCTGTTATCAAGAGAAAAAATGAGCAAGGGATTATACTTTAATTTTATTTTAGTGGCAATAGCTTTTCTCAGATAACCTCTTCTTTCGTTGAAGAGGTCCAGGATCTCTTGTTTTGGGGAATCTCCCAAGATGCTCAGATAGACATAGGCATTTTTAAGATCTTTGCTCATCGATACGTGTGTGATCGTTATGAGCCCTGATGTGGAATCCTGAAAGGACTCGATAATATGACGGCTGAGTTCTTCCTTGATAGCTTTAGAGACCCTTTTTTGTCTCCGACTTTCTTCCATCCCTTTTTCTCTAGCTCTGTTTAAAAGAAATATATTTCTTTTTTTAAGATCTCCCCCTCGATGTTTTCTTCAATTTCTAGGACGATCTTATGAAAAATTTTTTCAACCATGTTTTTTTGTGTGTTTATCGTCACCATTCCGATTTTGGTTCGCTGCCACTTGTTCAGGAAATCCAGTTCGGCATAGGCGACATTAAACTTATTTTTCACTCTATCTTTGATTTTTTTCAGAGATTTTCGTTTTTCTTTCAATGAATGGGAATACGGGATGTAAATTTCTAAAGTTAAAAGTCCGATAATCATCGGAAATTGATGCGTCTTCTGTTATTGTCTCGATTCCAATTCTGTTTTAAAAGCTTCGATGATATCTCCTTCTTGGAGATCTTTGAATGATTCGATCCCGATCCCGCATTCATACCCCTTTTTTATCTCGGTCACATTCTCCTTGATGTGCTTGAGCGAAGATATTTTTCCCCGGTGGATCTCTTCCTCTCCCCGGATAACCCTTACCTGTGCATTCCTGCTGATTTGGCCTTCGGTAACAAGGCATCCTGCGATTGTGCCGACTCTGGGAACGCGGAATATTCTTCTGACCTCAGCCCTACCCAAATTTACCTCTTTTTGGATGGGCTCGAGGAGGCCGCTGAGGGCATCCTTGATATCCTTGGTTATTTGATAAATAACGTTGTAAATACGGATTTCCACGTTTTCTTCTTTGGCCAAATCCAGTATTTTTTGAGTCGCTTTGGCGTTGTAACCCAAAATAATGGCGTTGGAAGCGGAAGCCAGGAGCACATCTGTTTCGGTGATATTTCCTGTGGCAGAATGCACGATTTTTATTTTGACCTCATCCGTGCTCAGGGACGGAAGTATATCCATCAAAACTTCAACGGATCCCTGAACATCGGCTTTAATGATGAGGGCTAACTCTTTAGCCTCTCCCTCTTCGAATTTTTTAAAAAGTTGGTCCAATGTAAGGTGTTCGGATTCAGGTTCTTCCTTTTTTTCTATTTGAGATCTTCGTAATTGCGATATCCTTTTTGCACTGTCTGGGTCAGGGATGACCTGAAAAACGTCTCCGGCCTCAGGAACATTGGCAAATCCTAACACTTCAACTGGGACCGAAGGGCCAGCGTTCTTCAAGGGTTTCCCATGTTCATCGAACAAAGCCCTTGCCTTCCCGAAGGTACTCCCGGAAATATAGGATTCTCCCTTTTTGAGTGTTCCGTGCAGAATGATAACGGTTGCCACCGGCCCTTTTGTTGCGTCCAAACGAGCCTCGAGGACAATCCCTTGTGCTTCGATCGTTGGGTTCGCTTTGAGTTCGATCATGTCACTGACAAGGAGGATCATCTCGAGGAGTTCATTCAAATTGGTTTTTTCCTTTGCGGAAAGTTCAACACTCACCGTGTCTCCCCCCCAATCTTCCACCAATAATCCTTCTCTAGACAATTGTTGTTTGACTTTCTCGATATCCACGTCTTTTTTATCGATCTTATTGATAGCGATGATGATCGGAACACCTGCAGCTTTGGCATGACTGATGGCCTCTTTTGTTTGGGGCATCACCCCATCATCGGCAGCGACCACCAGAATGGCGATGTCTGTTAGATTCGCTCCTCTGGCTCTCAATTGAGTGAATGCCTCATGACCCGGAGTATCGATGAAGGTGATAGGCCTGGTATCGTGCAGGACTCTGTAAGCACCTATGTGTTGGGTAATGCCGCCGTGCTCTTTTCCGACGATATTGGATTCCCGTATGGAATCCAGCAATGTCGTTTTGCCGTGATCGACATGACCCAAGATAGTCACGACAGGAGGCCGAGTGACGAGTTCCTTTTTTATGCTGACGGCACGTTCTCGGACGTCCTCCTCGTAAGTCAGGAGCTCCAATTCTATCTTGAATTTCTTAGAAATGGTTTTTAAGATTGACTCGTTGACAGCATCATTGATTCCCAAATTGAAGCCTTCTTTTGACAGAGTTTCGATAATTTCTTTCGAACCCAGACCTGCTTTATTTGCGAGGTCCTTTAAGCTCATGCTATCCAAGATGCGGATGGTCTTGGGTGAGTCTTTTTTCTTTTTTTCCGAGGGTTTTTCTTTTTTTTGTGTTTCCATGATTAACCTATTTGATTTCTATTTTCCAGCCTACGAGTTTAGACGCAAGCCTGACATTGATTCCTTTTTTTCCGATGGCGAGAGAGAGATGATCCTTAGCAACGATGGCCTGTAATTTTTTTTCCGGTTTGTTGAGAATAAAAACTTTTGTTATTTTTGCCGGGCTTAAGGCAGCCTTTGCATAATCGAGAGGATTATCAGACCATTCGATGATGTCGATTTTTTCTCCGTTCAATTCCTTGCTTATGGCAAGGATTCTGTTTCCCTTGACTCCGATGCACGCTCCGATCGCATCGATATCTTCTTCTGCTGAATGGACGGCCACTTTGGCTCTCTCTCCGGGTTGCCGTATGAGGTCTTTTATGATTATATTCCCGTTAGCTATCTCGGGAATTTCGTTTTCCAAAAGCTTTTTCAAAAATTGGGTATGAGCTCTTGAAATGGTCACTTGCGGCCCTTTATTTTCTTTAAAAACGTGCAAGATGACAGCTTTAACCCTATCGCCTCTCATGAATTCTTCTTCCGGGATTTTTTCTCTGTGAGGAAAGAGGATTTCTGTCTTTTCCACTTCGATGATCATGTTGTTATTGGGTTCGAACCTTCGTAAGACACCTGTCACCAAGTCCCCGATACGAGGAGCGAATGTGTTGTAGATCTTTTCCTGTTCAGCATCACGCACCTTTTGAAATATGACTTGTTTGGCCGCTTGAGCAGCGATTCGCCCCAGGGTTTCCGATGGAAGTTCGATTTCGATATACTTGCCGACCATGGCTGTTGGATCGATTTTTTTTGCATCTCGGAGGGATATCTCGAGGGCATCTTCTTTAGGCGTTTCGCTGATTTTTTTGACGGTGTATACTCGGAGAAGGCCTTTCTCAGGAGTGAAATTGATGTGAATTTCTTCGTTGTGAGAAAAATATTGGGCAGACGCCACCTTTAAAGATTCTTTTATGGCATTGACAATGACTTTAGGTTCAACACTCTTCTCCTTGCTGAGTTGGAGAATAGTGTTCCACACGTTTATTTTCATTCTTTGTCTGCCTCTTTCTGACCTGAAATGTTTATACAGGTTTATTATATCAGGATATAGAGAACTGGGGAATTATATATAAAACCTGAAGGAATATCAAACAGGCTGGTCTAC
>CAZIDF010000016.1:0-74550 GCA_964538085.1 uncultured Eubacteriales bacterium
ACCTTATACCAGGAGACTTTATACCTCAATATTTATTTCTAATGGCAATTCAAGGAAAATGTGTTCGATATAATTAATCTGTAAAATGCGCTATGATAGTTTAGCTTCCTTAATGAACGAGACGAAATCGAGGTAACCGGATAACAAATTCTGGTCGATCGGGGAACAGATCGGCAAAGCCTGGAGCGATGGGATAGCGTTTCGTGATCGTTTAAAACAAGAAAATGAAAAGAAATAGATTCGCCCTTACTTCTTGAGGGCATTTTGAATGAATTCTTCCATATCCTTGCGAAATTTTTTGTGAGCGGTTTTGCGGACGTACAGCATGTGTCCGGATTCGTAATAGGTCATGCTGATGTTTTTTTGCAACTCCTTGGCCAAATCCATGTGGGCAATGGTGTAATCGGCATCGAAGTAAGGAGTGGCAAAGTCATAATACCCGCTGGCGACTAAGATCTTGAGTTGGGGATTCATGTGCATGGCTTGCCTCAATAGCTCGGCCGTGTTGAGGTATCCTCTGCCGCCTGGTTTCATAGGCCAAGGTTGTACACCTGCGAGGAAATTGTAGGGGAGGTCGTTTTCATACTCCAGGTCTCTTCGTATGTAGTCGTTTAGCAATGCAACGTATGAGCCGATGACGATCGACCAGCTCTGGTCGAATTCTGGAGCTTCACCGGCCGATTCGCGGTCGACACCTGTGTACCGGGTATCCAACCTTCCCACTGTCTTTCCTTGATCGCGGAGGAGTTCTTTATAAAAACGCTCCTCTGTGACTCTCATGTTGGAGCGATCGAGGAATTCCTCAGACAAGCCGGTGAAATGGGAGAGTTTCTTGATGATCGCCGCTCTTTCTGTCGGAGCCAACTTATTTCCTTTAAGAAGAGCCAGGGCAAATTCATCGATGGCAAATTCTTCCGCTTTGTCTAGTGTTTGCCTGAGATCACCCGATAGTTCTGGAGCGAGTTTACCATGATACCAAGCAGCTGCTGTGTATGAGGGGAGAAACATGATATATGCCATGTCGTTTCCGATGCTCCAATCGGTGTTCTGCCAATTCATTATCACGGAGATTAAAATCACGCCGTTTAGAAACATTCCATACCGGGTTTGTAGGTGGTTGGCCAAGCCGGAAACTCGGGTTGTCGCGTAACTCTCACCCGCAAGGAACTTGGGAGAGAGCCATCTTTTGTTGCGGGTGACATAAAGGCGGATAAATTCGCTCACAGATTCGACATCTTTTTCGAAACCATAGAACTGTACGGGATCTTCTCCTGGAACTGCACGGCTGTATCCTGTCGTCACGGGATCGATAAACACCAGATCGGTCATGTCCAGGACACTGAATTCGTTATCGACCAGTTTTCCTGGAGGTGGAAGAATGGGAAAGCCCTCATCATCCAGAAGAGATTTTTTGGGGCCGAAGGCTCCCAGGTGAACCCATACGGCAGCGCCGCCGGGTCCGCCGTTGAAGCAGAACATGATCGGTCTCTGGGATGGATCCTTCACTCCATCCTTGGTATAGGCGATATAAAAGAGCGAGCCCGTGGCCTTTCCCTCCTCGGTTTTCAACAGGATGTTGCCGGCTGTGGCGGTGTAATCGATGGGGATTCCTTGAAGGACTATCCTAATGCGGCGCGGATGAGGGCGAAGAAGTTCTCATCCGGCATGTATTCGGGTACGCTGTTGCCGGTTCCCAAGGCAAAACCGCCTCGTCCGGAAGCCCGCTCAAGCATGGCCTTGGACCTTTTATATACTTCATCGGGAGTCGACTCGCAAATGAAATTCACGTCGATACCACCTATGATCGCCAAGCGGTCATGATATTTTTCGTAGACTTCCTCGACCGGCATGATGTTATCCTCATAGGAGTGCCGGCCGTCGAACCGCATATCTTCGATGATGTCTTCTATGATATTTTCAAAGTAACCGCAGGAATGCAGAATGACCGGTTTACCTGCCAAATGGGATATATCGACGATCTGCTTGTACCAAGGAAAAACAAAACGGCGCAGGTCATCGGTCGAAATAAAAGTGTTGCTTATAAAGCCCCAATCGTCATTGGCCAGGCAGGCCCCCACACATTCATGCTGGACAGCTCTTTTGTAATATTGCACCAAACGCGATCCGACCTGCTGGAAAACATCCTCCACCAACTGGGGATTATCATGGAGGTTGAGACACAGCATGTCGAATCCCATCAACCGGATGACATTTTCCAGCACGCCGTCTGGAGAATAAGGAATCAGCTTCATCCCTTTCGGTAAATCTTCGGCCAACCGGCCCAAAATATCGTAATCGGCGTCTTCAGGATTCGGCCAATTGAAATCATCGAACTCCTTTTGATCCCGGATCACCGCCCCTTCATTCATAGAGAAGGTTTCTTTAGTCTCCCGCAGATCAGGATCGGAAAATTGAAAGCCGGGGAGCAAAATTGTGGCAAAATCATAACCGAGCCGATAGAAGGTACGAATGAAACGTCTCAGCCAAACTTCAGGATCGGTGGGAGTGGGGCCGGGCACCACCCGGTTGTATATTCTTTCGTTGAAATAAAACTCGAACAAAGTCGGGCGGCTCGGAACTTCGCGCCGGAGCACGGATAATAAATTATCGAAATCCGGTGCATCCTTTCTTTCAGGAATCTCGTTCCAGTTCATCGCCCTAATCCCGATTATTGTACCATCGCTTAATCACAATCGCCATCCCCCGCTTTATAAATTCAAGTAATAAAATCCGGCTTTTTGGCTTTTTTTATGACTGGGAGTTAGAGTGACGATGCCGAATTGACGGCAGCCATTTCCTGTGATATAAGCTTTTTTCAGGGAAAAAGGGAAAATCCATGGAAAAAAGCGAATTGGTATTGAAAGACCTCTTGTCTGCACTTGAAACAGATTCCGACGTTTCGGACATTCGGACATGTGTATTCTGGACGGCGGTCTGCTCCCTTCGCTGTGGTCTTGCCTCCACCATGGCCTTTTCTATCCAGCCTTCCGAAGTTCCTCAGGTGGAATCCGCAGGAAACCTTCTCCCCATAGGAGCGAAAGCATTGTCCCAGCTGTCTCTTTCGTCGAGAATATTAGAAAGGGCCATCGGCCTGGCCGCCATTAATTCTATGCTTCCCATCGATGAATCCGTGTGCGTGGATTTGAATGCTGAAGAAGAGATCCGTTCCCTTGGGACAGGAAAAAAAATCGCCATCATCGGGCACTTCCCGTTTGTCAAGCGGCTACGGGCCGAAGCGCAGGAACTGTGGGTTTTCGAGCTTCCGGGACGCGGCCGTACCGGGGATATCACCGGAAAAGAAATCGAAACGCTCCTCCCGAAAGCAGACGTCATTGCTATATCCAGCACCACACTGCTCAACCACTCTCTAGGGAGCATCATCCGTTTCACAGCGCCGGATGCTGTCAAGATAATGCTGGGCCCGAGCACGCCTTTGTCGCCTGTTCTGTTTGATCATGGATTCGACATTCTGTCAGGTTCTATCGTCGTCGACCAAAATCAAACTCTCAAAAGCATAAGCCAGGGGGCCAATTTCCGGCAGGTACGCGGGGTGCGAAAAGTGACGATGAAAAGAAATAAATAAATCAGGCATTCTTCTGGAGACTAAAATGGCTTTGTATCAATTCGAAGGACGTACACCACGGATGGGCCAGGATTCTTTCGTTGCCGAGTCCGCCCTGGTCATCGGCGATGTTCAAATCGGCAAGGATGTCTACATCGGCCACGGTGTGATTCTCCGGGGAGATTATGGGACTATCGTTGTCGGCGAAGGAACGGCCATCGAGGAAGGTGCCATCGTGCATGCCAGGCCGGATGACCGCACCGTATTCGGCCGTTTCGTGACGGTGGGACATGGAGCTATGGTCCACAACGCAAAGATCAAGGATTACGCCGTAATAGGGATGAGGGCCACGATCAGCGATTACAGCGTTGTGGGCGAGTGGGCGATCATCGGGGAAATGGGGCTCGTTAAAAATTCCCAGCGTGTGCCTGACGGCCGCGTGGCCGTGGGAGTCCCGGTCAGGGTCGTCAATGAAGTGGATAAAAAGCAAAAGGAGTTTTGGAGCTACGGAAAAAAGCTCTACATAGAAATGGCGCACAGATACAATGCCCCCGGCGCATTCGTTCGGATCGATCGGATAATGAAGAACGCAGACTCTGAATGAATCCCCGATTCCTTTTCCCGGAAAAAACCGAACATTTTTTTTCTTTATCTTGTATATAATGGCCCAATCCTGTGTATGATGTCTTTATACCAATCAAAATCATTTTAAAATAGGAGGGATCTATGAAATTCGGAAGAAAATTGACGGCTGTGACCCTGAGTGTATTTTGCATCTTGTTGTTCATGGCAACATCCGGAAATGTCAATGCTCAGATGGACGACTCCGGTATTGCCAGGGCCTTCAAGTGGCGAAATATCGGCCCGGCCAACATGTCCGGCCGCATCGCCGACATCGAGGCTGTGGATGCTGACTTCACGACCGTGCTTATCGGATCGGCATCGGGCGGCGTCTGGAAATCCGTGAACGCGGGCACGACCTGGCAGCCCATTTTCGACACGTATGGAGCGGCTTCGATCGGAGATGTGGCTTTTTACCAGGCTAATCCTGACATCATCTGGGTCGGTACCGGGGAGAAAAACCCGCGGAACAGTATCGCATGGGGGGACGGGATCTACAAATCCTCAGACGGAGGAAAAACCTTCACCCACATGGGGCTCAAAAACACCCATTCCATCTCCAAGATCATCACCCATCCTTCGAATCCTGACATCGTTTATGCCGCAGCCGCCGGACACCTCTGGGGATACACGGGAGACCGGGGACTTTTCAAAACGACTGACGGAGGAAAGACCTGGAATAAATTGACGAACGGATTGCCCGACGACGGAAAAACCGGCGCCATCGACATGGTGATGGACCTGACAGATGAAAACGTGCTGTATGTGGGATTCTGGCAGAGGATCCGCCGGCCATACCGGTTCGACAGCGGCGGACCCAACGGCGGCATCTTCAAAACCAGCGATGGCGGCGAGTCATGGACCAAGCTTGCCAACGGACTTCCTGAGGGAGAAACAGGAAAAATCGGTTTAGCCATTTGCCGGAGTAAGCCAAACGTGTTGATGGCTTTTGTAGAACATGGTTTCCAGCCAGGGGAGAACCTCGAGGATGGGACAGAGAATCCCGATTACAAGGACATGACAAAACTGGGCACCGGCATTTACCGATCTGAAGATGCTGGAGCGACCTGGCAGTACATGAACAGGTACAACAACCGCCCGTTTTACTACAGCCACATCTACCTCAATCCGGTAGACGATAAAATCGTTTATGTGGTGGCTGGGAGTTACCACATCTCCTATGATGGCGGCAAAACTCTGGAGAGACAGAACACCGGGATCCACGGCGATTACCATGCCCTCTGGTCTGATCCGACCAACAAAAACCGTTATTATATCGGAAACGACGGGGGGTCGGCTCTGACCCACGACCATGGGAAAAACTACATCTTTTTCGACAACCTCCCCAACAGCCAATTCTATGCCGTCGGGGCGGACATGCGCGATCCTTATTATGTGTACGGAGGACTCCAGGACAATGGCTCATGGGGCGGCCCTTCCATGAGCAGGGAAAGAGCAGGTATTCTGACCGACCACTGGTTCAGTATCGGAGGCGGGGACGGATTTTATTGTGCCGTCGACCCGTCAGACTGGCGCACCGTGTACGGCGAGAGCCAGCAGGGAAGCATTTTTCGTATCAACGTGGAAACCAGGGAATCGAAATACATCCAGCCGAGAAAAGAGAGCATCGTCAACTATGACGATTATGTGACCGAGGAGATGCTGAAGACGCAAGAGGAAGCCGGATGGGGAAAAAACAATCCATTCCGGTTCAACTGGAACAGCCCGATCGTCATTTCTCCCCATGATCCGAGCACGGTATTTTTCGGAGGGAACTTTATGTTCAAAACCACAGACCGCGGCGAGTCCTGGGAGATCATCAGCCCGGACCTCTCCACCAACGATCCTGTCAAGATCGACAGGAAAACGGGTGGACTCACGGCAGATGTCACAGGGGCAGAAAACCACTGCTCGATCGTCACCATCTCCGAATCCCCTCTCAATACGGGGATCATTTGGGCCGGGACAGATGACGGGAATGTCCAGCTCACAATGGATGGCGGAAATAATTGGGCCAACATGCGGCCGAATTTCAAGGGGGTTCCGGAAGGAATCTGGGTCAGCCGCGTGGAAGCCTCCCACTACGATGATGGCACTTGTTACGTGACTTTCGACGGCCACCGGAGCGACAACTTCATGCCCTGGGTGTTTAAAACCAGCGACTTCGGAAAAACCTGGACCAGCATCCGCAGCAACCTTCCTGACGGCCAGGTGGCCTATGTCATCCGTGAAGACCACAAGAATAAAAATCTGCTTTTCTTGGGCACAGAGTTCGGGCTCTTCATCTCCACAAATGGCGGCAAAACATGGGACCGTTTCATGAACAACCTGCCCACGGTCGCTGTTCACGATCTGATGATCCATCCCCTTCATAACGATGTGATCATCGGTACCCACGGCCGTGGCATCTGGATCTGCGATGACATCACTCCCCTCCAGAATATGAACAAAGAGATCGAAGCCGCTGAAGCTTATCTTTTCGACCAGGGAATTGCCACCCAGTGGAGGAGCATAAGTCGCGGGGGTTCCAGAGGGCAGTTCTTGTTTCAGGGCGAAAACCCTCCCCGAGGAGCCGCGATCAGCTACTTTTTAGGTGCCGATGTCAAAGAGGCCAAGCTCACCATCTCCGACTGGAAAGGCGAGCAGACAATATCTGTCGAGCTGAAAGACCAAACCGGCATCAACAAATATCTCTGGCCGTTCCAGTTCAACCCGCCAGAGCTCAGTGAAGAAGAAAAAGTGCTGTTCGAGAAGTTCTTGAAAGCCACGGAATGGGAAGAGAGACGGGAGATCAATGACCAGTTAAGGGAATCCCTCGAAAAACGGGGGCAGAAATTCGCCGGCATTAACTGGAGAGAGAAAAAACTCAACAACATTCCTGCAGAACCGGGAACGTATAAAGTGAAACTGACGGTGAACGGAATATCCCTGACCAAATCCCTCACTGTCCGCTCAGACCCGAAGTTCAACTGATATTGAGGTTATCTGCATGCCGAGGGGATAAAACCAACCCCGAGCGACAAGGTAAAGGCTCTATTTTTTATCGTGTCGTTCTCTTGAAAATCGTAGGACATGTCCATGATGTTTTTAGAGATATTGACCAGACCAAGGCTGTAACGCACGCTCAATAAGAGATTCACGGATCCGAGGCGGCAATCGAAGGGGGAATATTGTCGGAGTTGCCCGTGATTTTCACATCCAGTCCATGTCCCAACCTATCGGGCTTCTCGCGCTTTATCTCAAACCGATCACACAGAGTTGGAACAGGCGGTACCTGGCGATAAAAATCCGCTCCGAGAATATTCCTTTTTTGACGACGTTTTTGACCAAACATTTCGGGCCGATCAAAAGATGGGCAGCCTTTTCCAAACCTTCAGATCCACCAGCGCCAATCGGGTCGATTCCCTCCGCTACGAGTGACTCAGCTGTATGCCATACTATTGAACGTTCCCCCTAAATTTAATGGCGCAAACAAATTCGAGCGCATCATCTACCCCCTTGGCCAATCTGGCGGGAGGCTTTTTGATAAAGCATGGGAAAGGGGAGCTTTGCAGCAGGAGGGTATTTTAATTTTGTCATAATTTAATCTCCGTTATATTTTGTATAGCAAAAGACCGACTATGTAATGGCCAAATAATTGTAGGCGTATGAGAGATAAATAGTTGTTCAAAGAGTCCGGATTATTACAAAATGGGGAAGGCTATTCGTATCTCAGCGAGTTCACTGGATTGGACAAGGCGGCTTTTATGGACTGGTAGCTCACGGTTAAAAGAGCAACCGCCAGGGACATAACCGCAGCTGCAATAAAGACCCAAAGCGCCAGAGGTGTTCTGTAGGCAAAATTATCCAGCCAGCTCCTCATCATGAAATAAGCCACCGGCCAAGCGATCAGGTTTCCGATGGCCACAAGCACGATATATTCTTTCGACAACATGCCGACAATGATCCCTGTGGATGCCCCCAGAACCTTGCGGATCCCGATCTCTTTGGTGCGTTGTTCCGTGGTGTAGGAAGCCATGCCGAAAAGACCCAGACATCCGATAAAGATGGCCAGCAGGCTGAACCTCAATGTAAGATTTCCCATCCGTTCTTCAGCCCTGTACTGACTGTCGAATGAATCGTCCAGGAAAAAGTAGTCAAAAGGCTTTAGCGGAAAAATAGCCTTCCATTTATTCTGTATAAGGTTGAGCGTCTTCTGGATGTTTGTTGGAGCGATGCGAATGGCGAATGTCGTGTATTGGGTCGTGTCATAAAACAGGATCATCGGTTCTATTTTTTCCCGGAGCGACGTGCTGTGATAATCTTCTATCACGCCGATAACATTTATCCGCGTTTCTCCCTCTTGGCCGGATTGTTGAGAATCCTGTATGAATTGTTTTCCTATCGGTTCATCCCAACCGAACTTTTCCGCTGCGGTCTTGTTGATGAGTGCCGATTCGGTCCTATCCGTTGCAAGATCCTCAGAAAAATTTCTGCCGGCGACGACATCTATTTTCATGGTTGAAAGATAATCGGGGTCGATGATCCTGTAATCCATGGGCTGGGACTGCTCCTTAGCAAATCCTTCTGGTTGAAAAAGTGACTTGGTGATGCCGCGGCCCGGGACCATTGATGAGGCTCCCACATTTACCACGCCTGGGATGTTTTTGAATTCATTCCGCATTGTTTCATAGGACGAGGCCATAACATCGCTCAGCCCCGGCAGCACGACGACGTGCTCTTTGTCGAATCCCAGCTCTTTGAGTTTCATATATGTGAGCTGTTTGTATATCATCATGGTCCCTATGATCAACACGACGGAGATAGCGAACTGGGCTATGACGAGGATGCGTCGAAACCGGAGGTTCTTGGTCCCGGTCTTAATCCTCCCCCTCAACACACGTACCGGATGGAAAGAAGACAGAAAAAAAGCCGGATAACTCCCTGCCGTTATCCCGACAATAAGGGCCAGGCATACAAATCCTGGGACGAGCCAGGGAACCTGAAAAATATTCAGGCTTAATTTGCGCCCCAATAAGGCATTAAACCAGGGCATGGCTGCAAGGATAAGGATGATAGCCAGAATCAAGGAAAGCGTGCTGTATAGAATAGATTCTCCGAGAAACTGTCCTACCAACCTGTGCCTCACGGCTCCCAACGTTTTTCTCATGCCGACTTCCTTAGCCCGTGTGGCGGAACGGGCTGTGGAAAGATTGACGAAGTTGATGCATGCAATGATCAGGACAAAAAAAGCGATGCCCGCAAAAAGATAAATAGACCGTATATCTCCTTGCGCGGCAATATCCCCGGGAAAATCTGAGTGCAGATGGATCTTTTTCAAGGGCTGAAGATGAAGAACGACCGATGCCCCGTAGGATTTGAGTATGGTCCCTAAATTTTTGTCGACAAAAGCAGGAAGCTTTTGTTCCAGACTTTCTGAGTCCGCATTTTCAGCCAGAAGAACATACGTGTACTGAGAGATGGCCAGCCAGTTTTCCATCAGAGGCCTAGCTTCGGCATACCGGGTTTCCATGGAGCGGAGAATGTTAAAACTGAAGTGGGAGTTTGCGGGGACATTCTCAACTACTCCCATAATCGCATACTCTTGGTTCCCATCGAACTTGATCATTTTGCCTATGGGACTGTCATCGCCGAAGTATTTTTTTGCGGTATCCTCCGTGACCACCGCCGAATAGGCTGCCTTGAGAGCTGTTTTTGGATCGCCTTCAATAAACGGGAAGCTAAAGACCTCGAAAATCGAATGGTCGGCAAAGGCCACATTTTCTTCAAAATAATCCTTTTCCCCCACAACCACGGGAGACCTGTTCGGACGAGTCAAACGGACAGCCTGGAGCACCTCGGGATATTCCTCGACCATGGCCGGTCCGGCCGGTGTGGGGGAAACTGGGGCACTCATCTGCGTTCCCATGTTGGCATCGATCGTCAAACGGTAGATTCGATCCGCATTCTCATGGTATGTGTCATAGCTCATTTCATCCTTAATCCACAGAAGAATCATAAGACAGGCAGCCATCCCGATAGCCAGGCCTGCAATATTGATAAAAGCATATCCCTTCTGTTTTCTGACGTTGCGGAAAGCGACTTTCAAGTAATTTTTAAACATAACCATCCTCCAGATGATAAAATCACTGATAAATACAGGGAATGTCCGGAAGCATTGCCGCCAGAACCAGAGTTTTGCGCAAGTCTTCCCCCTCGACTCCATGATCTCATAATACTCCTCGCAGACATCGCCGAAAACGACAAAACCGTCATCATACCAGGCGAATAGTCTAATCAACCAGCCGGGTATTTGAGGGGGAGAGTTCTTCCTCTTCACTTCTCCTTCTCCAGGGCATATCTGGAAATTCCGGACCAGAGTTTTTCATTCATCTCCATCGCTTCTTGGAGAGCATTCACCCCATCAGGAGAGATGGAATAATAGATACGGGGTCTTCCCAATCTTTGAGCCGGAGGTTTTCCCAAGGATTTAGTAACGTATTTTTTTATGACCAGTTGATTGAGAGCGCTGTAGAGGTGACCGTATGTGAGCTCCTTGCCCACGACAGTGGACACATATTGCCGGATTTTCACACCGTAGGCTTTTTCTTTCAGATGCCATATTGCGACTAAAAGCATTTCTTCGATCTTTGTCAAATCCTTCATGATCCTGGCTTGTACAACTTTTACTGGATTACAGTATTAAATACGATAATTTTTGAGAAAAAGTTTCAAAAAGATAAAATTACATCCCTTGCCCGGAGATAATTTTTCGCGTAAAGTATTTATTTTAATCTCCATTTTATGATTTCATCAGCGAATTCTATGAATTGAGGGAAAAACACATGAAAAAAATACTCAAAAACTGGACGTTTCGGATCGCTCTGCTACTTGTCGGGGCTTCCGCTTTGTCTTACACGATCCACTATCTCATTTTCCATGATGCTCATCACATCTTCATTTACATGGTGGGAGATTTCGGATTTCTGTTTATCGATGTCCTTTTGGTCCTTCTGATCATCGAGCGGCTACTGGCCAGCAGAGAAAGAAAATCCATCCTTAATAAACTGAATATGGTGATCGGCACCTTTTTCAGCGAAGTTGGACTGGAACTCCTGCGCCACTTCAGTGATTTTGTGGAAAACGCCGAACAACTGGAGAGCGAAGTCCTGATAGACCCGCAATGGAACAAAAAAAAATTCCAAGAAGCTCAATCCAAAGCCATCTCCTTCAAATACAGCATGGTCTTCGATGTGGACAGGCTGGAAAAGCTCCGTGATTTTCTCAAGAGCAACCACTCCTTTCTCGTGCGTCTTCTGGAGAATCCCACCCTTCTCGAAAATCAGCGATTCACCGACCTTCTTTGGGCCGTTTTTCATCTCTCGGAGGAGCTGAATTTTCGGGATTCCATGCGAAATCTTCCCGATACCGATATTGCCCACCTCAAAACAGATTTGAGAAGAGCTTATTCCAGGATCGTCTCCGAGTGGATCATCTATGCAGAACACCTGAAGGGGAAGTATCCTTTCCTTTTCTCCCTAGCCGCCCGCATCAATCCATTGAATCCCCATGCTTCCCCCATCGTCCAGGATTGATTCATAGCGGAACTGCGCTCGTTAACACCCGATCTCTACCACTCCAGCCTCTGTTCCCCTGACTGTCCGGATCTCTCATTCCTTAGCAAAGTCGTGCTCAATACATCCTCACCGTCTGACTTCGTCAGATTCCCTCGAAGAGGGGTTCGTGAAGGCTAAATCTTCAATGGTTGCTTCAACCAATTCCCAAAACCCCAATTTATCTCGGGAATAAGCATGCTTACATTCATATTATGGAATTTGACCGAATAAAAGTGTTGTGTTATACATCGGAACTGCCTCAGTGAAGAAAACACGAAGCATCAAAATCAAACAAGGAGGGATGGATGCATTTAAAAAAAGAGCTGGGAATACTTGCTTGTCTACTCTGTGTATTTGTATTTCTTGCTGCCGCCGATGAATCTGCGACTGAAAAGCAGCTCCATTCTGTCACCAAACATTCGGTGACAATCGGAGGGCAAGTCGTCGACTACACCGTCACCACCGGAACCATGCCCCTCCTGGATATCAACGGCGAACAGGACGCTTACATTTTTTACATCGCCTACATAAAGGACGGTATCAAAGACAAGACAAAACGTCCCCTTCTATTTTCTTTCAACGGGGGACCGGGAGCGGCATCGGTCTGGATGCACATGGGGTTTTTAGGTCCCCGCAAGGTGCTATACGATAGGGATGGTTTCCAGCTCCAGCCCCCATATGAGATGGTCGACAATGAACACTCAATCCTGGATGCCGCAGACCTGGTTTTTATCGATCCTGTAGCCACAGGATACAGCCGGATGCTGCCGAAAAAATCCCTCCACAAATACCACGGCGTGATGGAAGACATCCAGTCGGTTGCCGAGTTCATCCGTCTTTATGTCACACGTAATGACCGGTGGGGCTCGCCGAAATTCATCATCGGAGAAAGTTATGGAACAACACGAGCCGCTGGCCTGACCGGGTACCTCGCGAGCGCTCACCGTATGTACACCAACGGTACTATCCTGGTTTCGATGACCGAACTGGGACCCGATCCACCCCTGGATGTTTCCTGCATGTTGATTCTCCCCCACTTCACGGCCACAGCCTGGTATCACAAAGCCCTCCAACCCGACCTTCTGGCCAAGCCTCTCCGAGAGGTTTTGGACGAAGCGGAAACCTTCGCCCTGGGAGAGTACGCCCTGGCCTTGAACAAAGGGGGGTGGCTTTCCGAATCCGAAAAGGATGACATCGCAAAAAAAATTGCGCGGTTAACAGGTCTATCGGCCGATTTTGTTAAAAACTGTAACCTCCGTGTCGAACGACACCGATTTTGGAAGGAACTGCTCCGTTCAAGGGATTTGACCGTGGGCCGCTTGGACAGCCGCTACACCGGTGCGGATCGTGACTCTGCCGGAGAGACCTTCGAATTCGACCCGGCCATGGCGCATTGGAACGGGCCTTTTACCGGTGCGGTCAACCGTTATTTCAAGAATGAGCTAAAAATAAACACCGATTTAATATACCATATTTCCGGCAGCGTCCGTCCCTGGAAGGGGCGTGGGGAGGTGAACACGGGTGAAATGCTTCGCCAGGCCATGACCTCCAATCCCTATCTCAAGGTCTTAGTTTTGGGGGGATATTACGATGCAGCCTGTGACTACTTCACGGCCCAGTTCACCATGAACCATTTGGATCTCACGGGAAAACTCAAAGACCGCATCTCTTTCTGTTTTTACGAAGCAGGACACATGATGTACCTCCACCTGCCCTCCCTGATAAAAGCAAAGCAAGACCTGGCCAATTTCATCCAATCCGCCTGCCCCGAAAGGTAAAAAGCTGTATGCTGACTCTCTCTTACAGATCTGCCGTAAGGTTTTTGCGAACTGTCCCGATTTGTCCAAAGCCCAAAACACTGGGACTGGAAAACATCCCCAAAGCTGAACCTGTTATCTTTGTTTACAATCACATTGTCTTGCGCGCTGAGCCGGTGTGGCTGGCAATCAGCACTCCGGTTAATCCTCATGTCAGATTTTTAACCGATTTCAAGCTGGCAGATCCCAAGAACTTGCCGATATTGAAAGAAGATCTTCGAGATTCTGTTTTCACGCAGAAAATCCAAAAGAAAGCGAGCCGATTCCGCTGGTCCGGGACGGCTTTGGAAAAAATCGTCGACGTCTTGTCCCGGTATCTAATCGCGCAGATGAACAGATTCGATGTGATCATCGCCAATCTGGATTATCCGACCGAAAAAGAAGAAATATCCGATAAATTCAAAACGAATCTCAAAGCCTTGAAAAAATGTGTGAGATGCCTGAAAAAAGATATCCCGATCGCCATCGCTCCCAGTGGAGGAAAGACATACGAGGAATTCGAAAATCCCGTTTATAACACGACCATCCCAACCCTGGCCAGCCGGTTGTACAATCAAGGGAAGGTCGTAAAGATCGTGCCCAGCATCATCAAGGAGCGGCCGGCCATCGACCATAGCACATACTGGCGTTACGTTTCGGATAGAATTATATTTTACAGATTGTTCAGACAAACATTGCATTTATTCAAGATAAAAAACTATAAAAGGCCCTGCCTTACGATCGAATTTCTTCCCCCTCTTACCTTCGAAAAGGAAAATCCGACAAAAAGCGAAAAAGTGGATTTTGTCAAGGATCTCTTACAGGTTATCTATGACAACGTGAAAAAGTAATCAGACGTGTTCGATATCGGTGTGCTGAGAGATCTCGGAATTGGCCGTGCACAGGTCATTTGTGGAAAGTTTGTGCACATCGTCGTTCCCGATAAGCCGTGCAAAATCCTCCAGCTCCTCGGTTGAAGCTTTCAGGTAATTCTCCAATCCTCTGGCTGCCTCTTCGATATCGAGCCTTGCCCTCAATTCCGGATCCTGTGTCGTGATCCCCTTGGGGCACTTCCCGGTGTCGCAGATGCGGTACTGCTGGCATCCGATAGCCATCAATGCAGAAGTTCCTATGGCGATGGCATCCGCTCCGAGGGCCAGCACTTTGGCAAAATCGGAGGACACTCTCAATCCTCCGGTGATCACAAGGGAAACGTCTTCAGCACCGTTCTCTTTGAGGAACTTCCGCGCCCTGTAAAGGGCGAACATCGAAGGCACCGAAGTGGCCGCTTTGACGAATTTGGGAGAAGCCCCTGTGGCACCGGCCCTTCCGTCGATCGTGATAAAATCTGGCTGAGCATACAGAGCCACTTCCAAGTCGGCTTCGATATTCCCTGCCGCAAATTTGATGCCGATGGGCTTCCCGCCGGATGCTTCGCGAAAACGCTCCACAATTTTTTTCAGATCGTCCCTGTTTTTGATCTCCTCAAAATGGGCCGGACTGATGATGTCTTCCCCTTCCTGGAATCCTCTGACTTGGGCCACTTCTTTGGTCACCTTTTTACCTGGGAGATGGCCTCCCATCCCCGGCTTGGCCGATTGCCCTATCTTGATCTCGATGGCATCGACACGTCGAAGATTATCCTCTGTCGCGCTGTATCGGTTGGGGACATACTCAAAAATATACTTGTGCGCACGTTCCATGGATTCTGGAAGGATGCCCCCTTCTCCCGAACACATCACTGTTTTTGCGGCAGCGCTTCCGGTCGCCAGAGCGATTTTCGCTTCTCTGGAAAGAGCCCCAAAAGACATATGGGTGATATACACAGGGGTCTCGATTACCAGGGGCACTTTTGCCTTGGGCCCGATGACGGTCCTTGTGTTGACAGGAACCTCACGGTTGAGAGGGAGCTTTGCCAATTGAGCCCCTTTGATCAGGATCTCATCCCAAGAAGGAACGGGTTTTCTTGTCCGCATGGGCTCGATGATCGGTTTTCCCTTTTCCGCCATCTGGTGGATATCGGCCATATGGACTTCCAGCTCGTCCTCCAACCTCCGGAATTCATCGGGAGCCCCGGGTGCATCCCCAGGTATTCCCGCAGACACATCCGGGCTCGAAACTCCAACTTCTTTATCTACTTTTTTCCAAACGGATTTGCCGGATTCACAGACATGGCAACTCCAGTCCCCTTCAAGCTCATCCCATTTTTTCCCTTCTTTATTTTCGTCAAAAACGGTGTCGCATACAGAACACTTGTAAACGGCCATTCGATCCTTCTTAGAAATCCAAATCGGCCGGTTCGTAGAATTCTTTGGGATGTTTGCAGGCCGGGCATTTCGGAGGGGGTTCGGTTCCTTCGACGGTAAAGCCGCACACGCTGCATTTCCATTTGATCGGTTTTTCTCTTTTGAAAACCGTGCCGTTCTTGACCATCTCCAGCAATTTTCCATACCGTTCCCTGTGATGGGCTTCGATCTTGCCGATCATTTTGAACAATACAGCCGCTTCCTTGTTTCCTTCGGCTTCTGCCTCTTCCGCAAATTGGGGATACATATCGACCGTTTCATAATGCTCGCCGCTCTTAGCCGCTTCCAGATTCTCAGCCGTGGTCCCAACACCACCCAACAGTTTGAAATGATCTTTAGCATGGTTCATTTCATTAAAAGCGGTTTCCTCGAAAATTTTGGCAATGTAGTGATAGCCTTCTTCCCGTGCTTTTTCGGCAAAATACGTATACTTGTTTCTTGCCTGTGATTCCCCTGCAAAAGCAGCCTTGATGTTTTCTTCTGTTTTACTCATTTTGATTCTCCTTAATTTTATGTATTTTTATTTTGTTTCGCGTTGTTACGATCCTTGAATCCCTTTTTCTTCCGGCATTTAGGGCACACTCCATTCAGGACGACCCTTTTGGAATATACCGTAAAGTCCTCCAGGATATGTTCCGGGATCCCAAGGTTATCGAACTCTTCGTTGGTGAAATCAACGATCTCTCCGCAATGGATGCAGTGAAAATGATGATGCTTGTCCAGGTCCGGGTCAAAACGCCTCGGTCCGCCCTCGGTTGGGATGACATCGACCAATCCTATCTCTGCAAATGTCATCAATGTTCGGTTTACCGTGTCAAAGGATATGTTGGGAAATTCTCTTTTCACGACACGAAACATCTGATCGGCCGTGGGATGATTTTTTGCCTGCATGAGTCTTTTGTATATAGCGCAGCGCTGTGGCGTGATCTTTAGGTCGAATTTCTTGCAGAGCTCTAAAAAAGGATCGAGGTAACCGGACATTTTTTGTTTCTGCATAACATTATTAAATAGGAATTATTCTTATTTGTCAAGAATTTTTTTATTTTTTTTCTTGACCTGACCCTCTCATATCGATCCAGCAAAAGAAACTGGTGAAAAAAGCCGATACATGCATATCAAACCGAACGAGGATAGGTCAATCGCGAACATTGACATCATCATTTTTGTCATGATAGGTTGGATGTGAATGGAGGGACCATGCCCAGATCAAAAAAACGAAACAGCATAACACGGCGCAACTTTCTTAAATCTGCCGCTGTGACGATCGTGGCACCGGCCATCGTGCCGTCCCGAGTATTCGGACGTTTCGCTCCAAGCGATACCCTTCAGATGGGATGTATCGGTGTAGGCCGGCAGGGCCAAGACGATATGCAGGAATTGATCTATCGTGGTTTGGATGTGGGAGCCCGTGTGGTGGCTGTGTGTGACGTGGACCGACACCGTATGGAAGATGCCCAGTGGCTAGCAGAAAAGATCTACGCCACAGAACTGGACAAGGGGAGCTACAAAGGTTGTGATGTGTATTCGGATTTCCGGGAACTTTTGGCTCGGGAGGACATAGATGGTGTCTTGATCGTCACCCCTGACCACTGGCATGCCGCACACGCAATCGCCGCGGCAAACGCAGGTAAGGATATTTACCTGGAGAAACCGCTGACTTACTCCATCACCGAAGGGAAAAAACTCGTCCAAGCCGTGCGAAAAAACGATCGGATCCTCCAGGTGGGTTCTCAACAACGCTCCTCCACTTATTTTTTGATGGCTTGTGAACTGGTTCGCAATCAGCGTATCGGCCAACTGCACACGATAAAGGTCTGGCTGCCAGAGGACCAGGGTACCGGGGATCCGACACCGGCTCCTGTGCCCAAGAATCTCGATTACAACTTCTGGTTGGGTCCCGCACCTCAAGCCCCATTTACCGAGCATCGCGTGCACCCGCAGAGGGACTACAGCCGGCCGGGATGGATCCAGATCGAACAATACTGCCGCGGAATGATCACAGGGTGGGGCTCTCACATGAACGACATCGCACAGTGGGGCAATGGCTCGGAAGAGACAGGGCCCGTGGTGATCCAAGCAAAGGCAGAGTTTCCTGATAGAGGGCTTTTCGACGTCCACACCACCTATCGTTCTGAAGCGCAATATGCCAATGGTGTCCAGTTGGTCCAGGAAACAGGCGACCCGGCAGGTGTCAGGTTCGAGGGTGATAAGGGCTGGATATTCGTAAAGCGCGGTGCCATCGATGCATCCGACAGGGAAATCCTCCGCCAGAAAGTCCAGGATGACGAGATCAAACTGTACAAAAGCACCAATCACATGAAAAATTTCTTGGAATGCATGCGCAGCCGGAAGGATCCCGCGGCACCGGTAGAGGTGGGGCATCGCTCCAATACTATCTGCGTGATGACACACATCGCGATGAAGCTCGACCGCAAACTTGAGTGGGATCCTGAAGTCGAACGCTTCGTCGGTGATGAGGAAGCCAACCGCTGGCTTGATTATCCGCACCGGGAACCTTGGACGGTTTGAAATTAGCTGGGCCTTAAAAAAATGCAGCTACCAATGAAACATCAAAGTTTGCTACTTATTTCTCTAACCATGCTCCTGGTCCTCAGCCCATTATCTGCACGACAGAATATAGAGCTAAACCAAGACGATAAGGCTGGGTGCCTTCATGTGATTATCGATGGTCAGAAGGCTTTTGAATATAGATACTCGCCATGGCTGGACATCCCTCATATCTGGCCTCTGTTCAGCCCATCAGGAAAAAACATGCTTGTGCAGCAGACAGAACCCTATCCGCATCACCGGTCATTTTATGTGGCCGACACCATCCGGCTTGACGGCCGGAGAGAGGTCAGCACATACAACGGCCTGTATTCCGGTCAACGGATCGGCACGGAAAGCTACGGTCCTCCTTTTCGCGATCACATTCGCCACGACGGGTTTACCCGTTTGGATGCGGAGGATAACCGAGCCGTTATAGGAGCCAAACTTGTCTGGGAGATGGATGGGAATATGCCTGTGCTTGAAGAAAAAAGGCAGCTCAAGATCCATTCGCTGGGCAAAGGCGAGTATCTGATCGACATGACATTCGAACTGATCGCGGCATTCGGGGATGTGGAGTTCGTCAGCGATGATGTGCATTATGCCTGGCCCTTTATCCGGATGCATCCCCGTTTCAGCGGGGAAAACGGAGGCAGATTGGTCGCGGATAATGGCGCCAAGGGTGAAAAAAACACCAACATGAAAGTTGCCCGGTGGATCGATTATTCGAATACTGTCGAAGGAACCAAGGAAGGGCTGGCGGTTTTCCAGTTTCCTGACGGCAAGAAACACCGGTGGCTGACCAGGGAATACGGCATTTTCGGCCCGAGACGGCCTGATGAACAGAACGGCAAGCCCTTTGTGATTCAAAAGGGCCAGTCGATCGTCCAACGGGTGGGTATCCTTGTGCACTCAGGCGATGTGAAAAGCGGGAAGGTAGCACAACGGTATAAACAGTATGTCCAGGGCAAGTGGCAGTGATGAAAAGGCGCGAGTTCCTCGGAGTCGCATCAACCGCCGCCGTGTTTGGCCTTGTGCCCCCTGTTTTTTCTGATGATAAATCCCGTTTAATTGAAGATTCGAAGTCCTCGAAAAAAATCCATCCGTCGACGACTAAAATCGATAGCATCGATCTGTTCCCGATGCGCTATCCAATGACAGGCTATTTCAAATTTTTTACCGGACCGCACGGATCGGCCGGCCGCGCGGCGGTTATCGTAAAGATCACCGCCGATGATGGGACGGTGGGTTGGGGACAATCCGTTCCGATCGCCAAATGGAGTTACGAGACATTGGAAACGGCGACGGTTGTTTTGCGCGAATACTTCGCGCCTGTCCTTATCGGGCATGATCCGACAGATATCCGCGGGGCCCATGCCGAGATGGATGGGGCTTTGGCCCCAGGGTTCACGACTGGAATGCCCATAAGCCGTGCAGGGATTGACCTGGCCTTGCACGATCTGGCTGGTAAGCTCTCGGGTAAGTCATTGGCCCAGATGTGGGACAAACTCAAAGGCGGTCCGCTAACACTCAGCTGGACGGTCAACGTCACAAGCCTGGATGACATCGGAAGCGTGATGGACTTGGGAAAAAAGCACGGATACCGCCACTTCAACATTAAGGTCGCTCCAGATCCTGAATTCGATGTGGCCATGGCCAGGGAAGTTCGGCGGCTAGCTCCTGAGTCATTCCTGTGGGCCGATGCCAATGGCGGCTACGATCTAGAAACGGCTTTGAAGGCCGCTCCCAGATTGGCTGACGCTGGCGTGGATGTGTTGGAAGCCCCGCTCCGGCCCAACCGGATCAGCGGCTACCAAGCCCTAAAAAAACAAGGGGCATTGCCGATCCTGATGGATGAGGGCGTGGTGACGCCTATTGACTTGGAGGAGTTTCATAAGCTCGGCATGCTGGATGGCGTTGCCATGAAACCTGCCCGATGCGGTGGATTGCTCTCGAACAAGGGACAGATCGAATTCTGTCAAAAACAGGGCCTCCTGTGGTTGGGAAGCGGGCTCACAGATCCCGATATTTCGATGGCGGCCTCGCTGGGCCTCTATGGAGCATTCGGATTGAAAAAGCCCGCTGCGCTCAACGGACCCCAATTCCTCACGGCCGATGTGCTCAAAAAGCCGCTGCGTATCGAAAACGGTGTGGCTTATGTTCCAGACGGGCCCGGACTAGGCATCGAAGTCGATGAAGACAAGGTCATCGAAATGATGAAAAAAAGCGGCGGTCAAAAATGGAGTATTTCATGAAATCTATGTTCGTTTTAATCTTGTTGATAGGTTTGGCATGGACTTATGTTTCAGCTCAAACGGCCATTGTGGAAGATGTAGAAAAGGGAACGCTGACAGTGAAGGACGGGAAAATCGAGGTTCTGACTTACCGGTTCGGTGATCAGCTCAAGGAAGGGATCGACCCCGAACAAACTCGGTCATGTTATATCCATCCTCTTTATTCACTGGATGGACAATCTCTGACCGACGATTTCCCAACCGATCATCTCCATCACCACGGTCTATTTTGGACTTGGCCGGTCATCAAAACCCGCGGACAAGAGACCCAAACCTGGCATCCGGCCAACTTGCGGCAATATTTTCTGCGCTGGCTGAAACGCGAAGTCCATGATAACAGCGCCACACTCGGTGTGGAAAATGTCTGGAAATTGGACGGTCAAGAGATCGTGGCGAAGGAAATTGTGATCCTTAACATCCATCCTGTGGTCGATGAAGGGCGGGTAATCGACCTGGAGCTCAAAATTGAGGCCGTCGGGGGACCGTTAACGTTGCAGGGAACACCGGATCAAAACAAGGGTTATGGGGGCCTTTCTCTGCGCGGTGCACCGATGTTCAAGGGACTAGCTGTGTCAACGGATCAAGGTGAATTCGAAGGGGAACCGAATAACCTGGCTCTGCGTTGGGCAGACCTTACGACCGATGAGATGGGCGTGGCCATTTTTGTCTCGCCCGGCCATCCAGATTTTCCCCCCTCATGGATACTCCGGAACAGCTACGCCGGATTCCTCAACGTCTCCTGGCCCGGCTTGAAGCCCTTCACCTTACAGCCAGGGAAACCGGTCACTTTGCGTTACAGGTTATACATTTATCGAGGCGACGTTGCCGAAGGCTATGTCCAGCGTGCCTATGAACGCTATATTGCCGAATATAAACAATAAACTGAGCGGGACCAAAATGGTCACTCTTAAAATGTTTTTTTGGGGCAAAAAGGAAGATCTAAGCTCGAATAAGGCACCCATTAATCGTGTAACTAGTTTAAATTTAAATAGTTGGGCCAGCCAAGCATCAAATAACCGGTCAATCAATCGCCTTTAAGGATGAATTAGGGGGTTAATTTTTCTGATCATTGACTAGAGACTGAGCAGAACCTAGAATAAATATAGAAAATCTATGATTTATGACGCGATCATCATCGGAGCAGGTTTCGGCGGATTGAGTTGCGCCTCACTCCTGGCAAAAAAGGGGAAAAAGGTGCTTATTTTGGAAAAATCTCCTCACTGCGGCGGAACCAGCTCTGTGTTTTCCCGGAAGGGGTATCTTTTCCCGATGGGACCGCTGGGTTTCAGCCATCCCCAAAGAATCCTGGATTTCTTTGATGAAATCGGAATTTTCCAAAAACCGGACTTCAAACGAACTCATTTTCAGCTCATAAGCCCGGACTTGGAGTGCATCTATTCCGTTCCTTTTGGAGAACTCCGCGAGAAGCTGCGCCTCATCTTTCCCAAAGAGTCCAGGATAGATGATTTTTTCGATAAGCTGGGACTCATCACATCCCAAGTCAGAGATCTTCACAGATGGCACGCGGATTATCATTTAGATGGAAAAACACATAGGCATCTGGAAAGCCCACAAGGCAGCATCCAAGAAAAACTGAATTCGATTTCCTCATATGCGCGAACACCGGGGAAAGAGATTCTCGATGTTTATTTTTCGGATGTCAATCTCAAAAATTTTTTAGGCTCGATGGGAACGCATCCCCCCCGCATGTCGCTGCTGAATCTCGCTCTGATGTGGCACTTGATGGCCGAGATAGGCATATGGTTTCCTTCTTGCGGCATCCATGGTCTTGTCCACACGATCGAAAAGGCTTTTGCCTCTTTTGGAGGAGAACTCCAGCTCGGCCAGCCTGTCGAAAAAATTTTGCTTAAGGGAGGAAAAGCGGTTGGCGTAAAAACATCGGACGGAGAGGTTTTCGAGTCACGCTGGGTGGTATCCAACGCCGACACAAAAAAAACATTTCTCGAATTCTTCGATGAGGGGCAGGTTTCGTCAGCCCATCTCAACAAGATCATGAGCATCCCCTACACCGGATCAGAGTTGTGTGTGTACGCGGGGCTCGATCCAGGTGGGGTGGACTGGAAGGCGATGAAAGCCACCCACCTTTTCTACCGCCACAAACTGGAATCCGGGAAAGCGCACGAACCCACGGACTTTTCACGCCGGGAGATCGCGATAACCCAGTGGTCGGATAACATGGAGGGTTTGGCCCCCCTTCAAAAAAAATCTCTGGTGCTCCGTGTCGGGTTTCCTTACAGTCACTTCTCAGATTTCTGGATGGGTGAGAAAATACGGAGGACGGAATATCGGGAATACAAGAATCGCCTGGCAGAATCAGTCGTGCAAACAGCAGAAAACATCTTACCGGGCTTGAGTTCCTCGATCGACTTCATGGAAACAGCCACGCCTTTGACCTATCGAGATTGGGGCAACAGGTATCAAGGCTCCATCGCGGGGTGGACTTGGGATACTAAAAACAAGCATGCCATGGGCAATAAACTGCTGATCCGGACTCCCATCCCGAACCTATTGATGGCCGGTATTTATGCCGCTTCAGAGTTATTCCTTGGGGGAGTTCCGACTGCTGTCCACACGGGATGTTTGGCTGCCGATCTTATCTGTGAAAAAAAAGAGACAGCCCCCCGTTAAAGAGGGCTGTCCCGGGAAAAAAGGAGGCTAGTTGTCTTCGGAGCGGATGCTGTCCAACAGGCTGCACTTTTCGACCAGTTGGATAAATTCCGCCCTGTAACCGAAGTAATCCTTGCCTTTTCCATCACGAGCAAGTTCCAGGATGCTTTCGTAACTGTAATCTCCCCTGAACTCGGATTCCCTGAGCAGCATTCCGAAAGCTGCGACGGCTGCCGAAAACTTGAAGTTGTCGGAAGTTTTGGCAAGAACAATATTGTTGTCCTGTAAAGGATGCACGATCAGCCGGCTCTTATTGCCATCAGGTTTTTTGTACCGGAGCTTGAGCGTGAGGATCTCCTTGTTTTTGAAGGCTTCGGGACTGATCTTGTTGTCCTGGTATCTGAGCTCATCCACACCGGGAATTTCTTCTCCCGATCCGAAGGGGATGATCTCGTAAAGAGCTGTCACGGTGTGGCCTGCACCCAATTCGCCTGCATCCTTTGTGTCGTCGGCGAAATCTTCTTTGGCGAGCATTCGGTTTTCATAACCGATCAACCGGTAAGCTTTGACCTTGGCCGGGTTGAACTCAAGCTGGAGCTTGACATCCTTGGCGATGGTGAACAGGGTCCCGCGCATATCGTTGACGAAGACCTTTTTGGCTTCCATCAAATTGTCGATGTAGAAGTAGTTCCCGTTCCCTTTGTCCGCCAATTGTTCCATGCGGCCATCCTTGTAATTGCCCATGCCAAAACCGAGAATCGTCAGGAATATCCCTTTTTTTCTGTAGTCTTCGATCATGCGCACCAACTCGGATGTGCTTGAAACGCCCACATTGAAGTCACCGTCGGTGGCCAGGATGATGCGGTTGTTCCCTTCCGGGATGAAATTCTCGTGCGCCACCTTGTAGGCCAGTTTGATTCCTGCACCGCCTGCGGTCGACCCGCCTGCACTTAGGTGTTCGATAGCCGAAGCGATCGTCTCTTTCCGGGAAGCGGCTGTGGATGGCAGAACCAGTCCGGCGGCTCCGGCATATACCACGATGGAGACACGGTCCTTGGCTCCCAATTCATTGACGAGCAATTTGAAAGCCTTTTGCAAGAGAGGGAGTTTGTTCGGTTGGCCCATCGACCCGGAGACATCCAGAAGAAACACCAGGTTGCTCGGGGGGAGTTTTTCGGATTCCAGAGTTTTCCCCTGGAGCCCGATGTGAATCAACCGGTGGGACGTGTTCCACGGGCATGCGGAAATTTCCGTGAAAATCGAAAAGGGATGATCTTTTTTGGGTTGAGGGTAATCATAGGAGAAGTAATTGATCATCTCTTCGATCCGGACCGCATCCTTGTAAGGGAACTGATTGCTGTTGATGAACCGGCGGACATTGGAATAGGAAGCGGTGTCCACATCGATGGAAAATGTGGAAAGGGGATTTTGGAGCGCTAGCAGGAATCTGTTTTCGTAGACCCTGTCGTACTCCTCGGTGTTCCAGTCGGGCTGACTTTGATAGGGAAAAGAATCCTTCAGTCTTGTCCTCACTGGTACGGCAAGCTCACCTTTAACACCTCCCAGCACTCCTCCGACAACAGCTCCCTGTGTTCGCTTGTCGGCTTTTACTTCATTAAGTTCATCCTCAACAGGCGCAGCAGGGACAATAGAGTTTCCCTCGAAATTAAGTGTGAAATTGATCACCGCTGTCTTGGCGCTCCGGATGTTGACCCCGGCCTGCTTCACTGTTTCAAAACCGGGAACCATCACCCACACATCATAAATCCCGATAGGGAGATTTTGAAATGCGTAATGCCCCGTCTTGTCGGTCTTGGTTCGATGTGTGACCTGCGTAGCGGTGTTTCGGGCGATTACCTCAACACCAGGGACGGCCACGCCTCGGGCGTCCAAAACCAAGCCTTCCAGGGATGCGACATTTCTTGCCAAACTGATCCCCAGGAAAATCGTCAGTACGAAAAGAATCCCGATCCCCATTGTTCCTAATCTTGTTTTTTTCATGTTTTCCTCCTGTTTGAATTTTTTTTCCTCAACTTCCATCATGTTCTCCACCCTTATATACAATCCACCCCACAAAATATTTCTTTTTTTTTAATTGGGGACAGGATATGCTTTCACTTATTTCAGAAATTGGTGAAAGCATATCCTGTCCCCAATTAATTTGTCCCCAATTAATTATTTGTTATATGATATAGGCTAAAAAAAGCCTCTTTCTGGAGGAGAAAAATGGCGCATTTGATCATCGGAGCACTATTAACGGCTGCCTTTATTTCTATCATTATTCATGCTAGAAAGAAAAAATTGCGGCTTACTTTGTGGCAATGGATGTTGACAATTCTGGGATTGCTGTATGCCGGTTTTATCCTTGAAGTCATAGTCAGCTTTCTTGAAGAAGGAGCAGAAAGGGCGGCCCTGGTCATCGGGATTATCCTCGGTTTTATCGCATTATTGTGGGCCGTGCTGCTGGACCGATTTGTTTTCTCTCGCAAATCCAAACCATGATTTCCCTTAATTATTCAGGTTAATCTTTGTTCATAAAAATATGGAGAAATCCAATGTCTAATTCTCCCGTCAACCGACGCAACTTTTTAAAACTCATAGGAATAGGAGCTTCCTCACTAGGCCTCGGCATCGCCGGGCCCAAAACACTAGCCAAAACAAGGGTTGGCGTGTTGGCCGAATCCCCGGTTGAATACGCTGGTTTTGTCGTAGAAAAACTCAATGCAAGAACTTTTCCGTATGAATATAACACAAAAAAAATCAAACGGATGAGTGAAAAATCCACCACATTCAGCCGGAATGATTGGGACCCTGACCGGCAGGATCGCCCCGAAACAAAGGAAAACCTCACGTACATCAATCTGGTGGAGGGAGAAGGGAAAGTCCCCAACCAAACGCGTCTCGGCTATGCTCTGATGACCGCTGCATGGCATGGTGCCCGTTCGGGCGGCGGACTTTCCTACCAGTGGGAATCCAATTCCGGAATCAGCGAACCATTCAGCAATCAACTCGGCCCTTGGGATCCCTCTGACCTGGAGATGACGTGGGAAGAGGCATCGCTTGCCGTCAAACATGCCTCGCTGTTTTTCGGAGCATCGCTCGCAGGTATCGCCGAATTAAACCCTCTCTGGCTTTACTCCGACAGTTTCTCGCCAACACGGGAGGACCGTGCACGCGCCATTCCAGTGCTTTCCGAGGGAGAGCGGTTCGAAAGGACAGATGAGGCCCTGTATATCCCCAGATCGATGAACCGGGGTATCGCCCTGGCATTCGAAGAGGATTATTACGGCATCGCCAACTCCCCTGGGAGGATCGCATCTGCTGCAGTGGGAAACGGGTATTCCCGGATGGCTTTTACTGCGTGCACGCTGGCTGAATTCGTACGGGAACTGGGTTACCGGGCTATCCCTGCGGGAAACGGCACCGGTCTCAGCATCCCGATGGCCATCGATGCCGGTCTAGGGGAACTGGGACGCCTGGGCTTGTTGATAACACCCAAGTATGGTCCCAGAGTCCGGCTGGCCAAAGTTTTAACGGACATGCCCCTTATACCCGATTCGCCGATCAGGTTCGGCGTTACCGAATTTTGCGAAGCCTGCATGCTGTGTGCCGAACACTGCCCGAGCACCGCTATAACCGGAGGACCTCGCACTTGGGAAGGTAAATCCCCTTCGAACAATCCCGGAACACTCAAATGGTACATCGAATCAGAAAAATGTTACGACTTTAACGGTTTTAGTTGTTCCAACTGCAAACGGGTGTGCCCCTTTACCAAACCCAACAACTCTTGGTTGCACCAGATGATCCGCAAGGTCATCGAGACAAAATTTTCTCCGCTGAACAAGCTGATGGTTCGCCTCGATCAAGCCAGCGGATACGGGCGCCAGCTTCAATCTGAAGAGTTCTGGAAAAGAGACGGGCACAAAACCATCACTGCTCGCGAATCCATGTGAGGTCAATGCCTAGAAAGTTGGCAACATCTCAAAAATGGGATCGCATCTTAGCGGTCGCTGCCTTGATCATTCTGAGCGGCGTTTGGGTCGCCGGGACATTCAGGGCCCAGGAAGACCTGGAGCCATTTCTCAAACAAGCTTTGCCCGAAGCGGACCATTTCACGCTCGGCGACAGCGGTAACTTCGCCGCATGGAAGGACATCGATGAGAAGGAATTGATCGGGTATGTCGCAGTGGATTCTGGCTATGGGTATGGGGGAGACCTACACCTGGCTGTGGCCCTAACCCTCGATGGATCGATCGAAGGCTTGGCCGTGGTGGATCACAAAGAAACAGTGGCTTTTTTCGGACGCGTGCTGAGACGGGGAGTCCTGGACGGCTTGAAGGGAAAAAACTTTTCCGATCCATTCGTTCTCGACCAGGATGTGGACAGTGTTACCGGAGCGACCTACAGCGTCAAAGCGTTGGCGGATGCGGCCAGGAAGGCAAGTCGAAGTGTGGCATCCAGAAATCTCGGTTACACTGTCGCTCCTGAGCCAACCCCAAAAATCCGATTCGGTTTCTCTGCGGCTGTCCTTAGCGGGCTTTTTCTGTTCGGCATTATCGGACGCAGTCGTCGTTTCAGATACAAAAAAACAGCCCGCTGGATATCTATGCTGGCCGGGCTCTTTATCCTGGGATTTGTGTTCAACAAACCGCTCACCATGGTTCTGGTCAACAGGATGCTCCTGGGATTTTTTCCCCAGTGGCAACTCCATCTTTATTCTTACATTCTGCTGGCCGGAATTCTGTTCATCACCTTCGTTGACAACAAAAATCCTTACTGCGAATGGTTCTGCCCCTTCGGGTCCGCACAAGAATGTTTGGCTGTGATCGGAGGAGGCAAAAAGCGCCTGCCAAAGAATGTCCATATCGCTCTACGCTGGTTCCAGAGGGTATTGGCTCTCGGAGCGATCTTGGTGGCTCTCTTCTACCGTAATCCGAGCATATCCAGCTACGAGGTCTTCGGCGCCTTTTTCCACTTGATCGGGAACAACTTTCATTTTGTGTTGCTGGGAGTGGTGCTTGTTGCCGCGTTGTTTATCCGCAGGACCTGGTGTAGCTACCTCTGTCCCTTGAGGCCTGTCACGGATTTCATCCGGCTCGTGCGAAACTGGATCCGTGATGTATGGTCACAGGCAGGAAAAACTCTATACTATAATAAGGATGTGAGGGACCGATGAAAACGACAAGAACAAAAAAAGAATGGCTATCGCTCGATACTTCGTTCGAAGAGGAAATTGCGGATTATTGGGGCGGCGATTGGGGGTGCGATTCCGAGGTAGGCAAATTGAGATCCGTGCTCCTGAGGCGGCCGGGAAAAGAGATCGAGAACATCGCAGATCCTGACGAATGCCGGTGGCTGGAGGTCATGGACGTAAAGATCGCCAGGGAACAATTCGATTCTCTCACCGAGCTTTACAGGTCTGAGGGTGTCGAAGTCCACTATGTTGAAAATATGCGCGAAGACAAGCCCAACGCTCTTTTTATGCGGGACAATGTGTTGATGACACCCCAAGGAGCCATCGTCGGGAGACAGGCCATGGCCTGCCGGCGGGGTGAAGAGAGATACGCAGCAGAGGCCTTGGCGCGACTTGGAGTTCCGATCCTCAGGACTGTTTCCGGCAGGGGAATTTTCGAGACCGCTTGCTGCCTGTGGGTGGATGCCGGTACCGTCATCATCGGGACGGGAAATCGAGCCAACCAGGAAGGGGCCCGGCAGATCGAGGAGACTTTGCACTCGATGGGTGTGGAAAATTTCCTTCATCTCCCCATCCCCTATGGATATGCCCACATCGACAGCATCATCAGCTTTGTGGACAAAAAAACGGCTGTGTTCGATCCGGCCCGCCTATCCTGGAATGTTTGGATAGCACTCAAAAACAACGGATTCAAACTTTTCGAAGCACCATCTTCTCAGGAAACAAAGGATCTGGCCCTTAATTTTGTTGCATTGGCCCCTGGAAAGATTCTTATGGCGGCCGGATTTCCTGAAACAAAAGAGTTTCTCCAATCGCGGGGAATAACCGTCATCGAAGTGGAAATTTCCGAACTCCGCAAGGGATGGGGATCTCTCCACTGCATGACGGCCACGCTCAAAAGGGACCCTATCGGCCATCTGGATTAGGACCTCTTTTCCTATGCATGGCGGTCATTTTCCAGATCTTCACCGGATTTGCTCTCTATCCAGCATTGTGTGATGACTAGTTCCCTCAGCGCTTTAGCTGGGTTATTTATTCCGTGGGAAGCATTCAGATTGTACGCCAGTGGGTCACATCTTCGCTTAGGGAAGATCCATTTCTTCGATGATCTGGGGCTGGAAGTTCATCGAGAAATCAGCACCTCTAGAATACTTGAGGAAAATAGCTGAGTACGAGGTCATGAGCGACCAGGGTTTTTGGGTAATCGGATGAAAAGCCCGGGCTTACTTTTGAAATCATGTGATCATTCGCCACTTTTGTATATTATACAAATCTCGGAATCAGATAAAATTCATCTTTCTGTCGAAACGGTACAAATATTTTTTGATGTGGCATAAAAATTTCAAAATATAATAGAATATAACTCATTCTCGAGCCAAAAATGATTCCAACCCGATGATCTTGGCTGATTCCATATACTAAGGAGTGTTCCATGATATTCGGAGACTTTCTCATTGCCCTAATCATCGCCTTATTTTTCACGACAGTCTTGACAGTATCAGGAAAAAAACATAGGTCATGGAGGAAAATCATATCGATTTTCTTAATCATGCTGTTTGCCTCCTGGGCAGGAGGAATTTGGATCACTCCAGTGGGCCCAGCGTTTTTGGGAATTTATTGGCTGTCTTTTTTCGTGGTGGCCTTGATCATGGTTCTCATCCTGGAAACTTACACAGCATTGCATGCCACTCCTTCAGACGTCGACAATAAAGAAACCAAAAAAAAAGAGGAGGCTCTTGAAGTGCTTATCAGCACTTCATTCTTGATCCTCCTGATCCTTTTTATGATTATCATTGTGCTCGGTTATGCCAGACGGGCTTAGCGACCGATGCACTTCTCTATGTAGCATTTCGCATTAGTCAAGTAAATGTTCAATCAAGCCTCAAGTAACAAAGACAGGCAAAGGCATTTTTTTTAGCACGGAATCCAACGTACTTCCCTCCAACCACTCCAAAACGGTTTTATGGCGGTATCCCCCCATGATAACAAGGTCTGATCTGCTTTTCACCGCTGTTTCAGCAATTCGTTCTGCAGCATTTCCCCTTTGTATAATTACCCGAAGATTCTTAGCTCTATTTTGATTATATTGAGATTTGATTTCATTTTTCCAGACTCGAACGGAAGGGCCATCTTCCTCCTGAACGACTAAAACGAGCATCACAATCGATCCTTGATCCTGAAACTTGCCTGCCCAGTCCAGTGCTTTTTGCGCTCGCTCTCTTCCATTGTAAGCAATTAAGATCTTTTTTATAGGTTTTATCCTGTCTCCCCCGACCAAAACAGGAATCTTCAATCGATGAGCGATATGACGAAAATTACTGCCTAGATAGTCGATGCTGTTTGGATGTCCGTTCCCCCTCCGGCTGATGGCCAGAATCATTGCCTTCTCGGCCTGATCCAGAATCATTTTCTCCACTCCCCCTACACCCATCTCCGTTTTCAAGCGAGCACCAGATTCCAGAGAATAGGATTTTAGCCATTGCAGGATTTCACGGCCTCGAGTTTCGAAAAGGACCGCTTTGTCAGCCCGGGAGATCGAAAGCTCTTCGACTCCCAATTCTTTCTGATAGTCAGTGTAATCATTGGCTACCAATTCTTCGTCGATTACATAAAGGCCAATAACTTCGATCCCGAATAGCGTTGCCACTTCGATCGATGTCCTCGCTGTATTCTGGGATATTAAGGATCCATCCAATGCCAGGAGAATCTTTGTTAAAGGTTTGGATTTAACTTGATTCATGCTTCACCTTTTCGTTGCCACCAAGCTTTTTTTTCTCATTTTTGCCGAAAGAAGGGATTTTTGACGGTCAAAAATGCGATAGGTTTGAATTTTCACGAAATCATTGATAAGAAACCACAAAAGTGCGTATCCCCAAACAAAAAGCGCCCACTTCCAGGGAAGAGGAACCATGAACAAACCGAACACAGCGATCAGGGTGGCTAGGATTTGTGTTCCCAGCACAGCTAACAAAAGAACGGGAGCCGGCCGTCAGCTTGCTTTTGGGAAAGACCATCGGTTGAAGCATCCAAATCTTTCAGATATTCGGATACTGGCTTTACATCCTCTTGTCCTTTTGCTAACGGGGAAGATGAGGCCTTTTTCATGATTTTTTTCTATCGGCAGATTCCATTCATCCCAGAAAAAAGTCCAGTCGAAAAGCAGCGATCTTGAGGAAGCGAAAAATTTATTCGTAATACTTGACATCCATTACAACATTAAAAAACTCCAGCTCAAGCAAATTCATCCAGTTCGTTTTTTCTACAACTTCACGCGTAAGGACAAAAGAAACATAAGGTTTATATGAAGTTTCACCCAATTGTGGAATAAAAATCGTAAAGGCTGTCCTGTCGACTTCGGGGATTCTGGTATACAGTTCCTGTATTTTCGGAGCTAGTTCAGCTTCGATTTCGTCATCAAAATCACTTAGGTCCTCAGTGAAAAAATAGTAGGAAATCTTCAGTTCATTTTTGCTCTGTTCCACATCCAAAAGTCCTGAATCCGTGCCTTCTCCTTGGCCAAAAACCGGGACGAGCATTTCTTTACTGATGACCACCATCTCGTTTTCCGCTTCCATTTTCTCTTCAGATTTCTCTTCAGACTTGCATGCTCCCAGAAAAGTCATCAACAAAAATCCCAAAACCAGGGGAAGGATTAAGCCTAGGATTTTCTTGTTCTTTGTCATCGTTCCTTTACCTCCGTTTGCTTTAATCAAGCTATTCGATTCCGATTTTTTTTATTATATCATTTTACCGTGACAGGAACAAAAAACGTATTTGCACCACGTCTGACCAATAAGGCCACGACATCTCCGCTCTTCATACCCCTTACCTGATCCTCAAAAGCCTCTGCGGTCTGGACCGCTTTACGATTGACCTCCTGGATCAAGTCGCCCCTTTGCAGACCTGCTTCATCAGCAGGGCTCCCCGCCACAACCTCCGTGATAACCACGCCTTTGGCGTTTTTGAAACCCAATTGCTCTGCCAAGTCAGGAGTAAGGGTTTGAATGCCAATGCCCAGTTTCCTGCTCATCTGCTCTCCACGTTGTCCTTGAGCAGGAGATTCGCTTTCCGGTCCTCTTGGCCTTTCGACAAGACGAACCTTCAATCTCATTTCTTTGCTATCTCGAATCAGCAAGACATCGACCGTCTTTCCTGGTGGGACTTGAGCTACCATGTTACGAAGCTGCATGCTGTCTTTTACTTTTTTTCCATTGAACTCCACAATGACATCTCCTCGCTTGATTCCGGCCTTGTCGGCTGGCCCACCAGGAGTCACATCCGCAACAAGAGTACCTTCAGTGCTTTTCAACTTCAGAGCTTTTGCAAGATCTTCATTTATATCTTGAGGATAAACGGCTAAATAACCTCTAGAAACCTTGCCTTCCGACATCAGCGTTGACATCACCTGCCGGGCCATATTTATCGGAATAGCGAATCCTATCCCGATGTTGCCACCGGAAGGGCTGGTAATGGCTGTATTGATCCCGATGACGTTGCCGTCGAGATCTGCCAGAGCACCACCGCTATTGCCTGGATTGATCGAAGCATCCGTTTGTATGAAGTCCTCATAATCAGCCAGACCTACCGAGGAGCGGCCTTTGGCGCTGATTATCCCAGCTGTAACAGTGTGCATCAATTGAAAGGGATTCCCGACCGCGATAACCCATTGTCCTATCTTCACATCGTCTGAATTACCGAGGGATGCCGTAGGCAAGTCTTTACTCTCGATTTTAATCACAGCGACGTCGGTTGGAGGATCCGTACCGATGACCTTCGCATCATATGTATTTTTATCACCAACCACCACGGATAGTTTTTCGGCTTTTTCGACCACGTGATTGTTGGTCAATATATAGCCATCCTTGGTCACGATCACTCCTGAACCCAGGCTCCGGACAGTTCGCTTTTCCTCCTGCTGCTGTGGATCGCCAAAAAAGCGCCTAAAAAGATCCCCTCCGAAAAAATCTTTGAATGCTTCATCGGGCATCCCAAAAGGGCTCTGAACCTCAACTATCTGCTCGGCAAATATCGAAACAACCGCTGGGCTCACTTGTTCAGACGCCTGTTCAAAAGCCTCGCTTAATTGCGTCACAAGATCTCGCGCCTGAGAATCCTGAGAAGGGTTCACAAAATTTGCAGCTAATTCTTTATTCGCGACTTCAGATGTCGTATCCCTGTTGAGAGCCATAACATAAAAAACCGCAATGATAAGAAGTACTGCAATGACCCCTAAACCAATTCTCCTTGCGTTTTTCCTCATGTGAAAACCTCCTATAGAATGACTCCGCCGGTTAATGGCATCTTTCACAATATCATTCCATCTGATTTTTATTTCCGTCAGTTGAAGTATGGCAAAAAATGTGCCAAGAATTTTTGTTGCGAATCATTGATCCCTTTCCTCAAGAATGAAAAATAAATCGATTCTTTGAGCAACATTATTCACGAAGAATTATCCTGCATTCCGAGACAGATTCCCGTTTTGAAGGAAAATTTGGCAAGCTATGACCAGCTTATTTTTGTATCACATTTCCGCCTGAACAAGGATTTCGTCGGGAATAAAACATTTTGAGATTCAACATCCTTCTTTTACGTGTGTTTTTTCAAGACTTCAACTCACGAAGTTCAGGATCATGATTCTAGATAATATTCAAAATTTCCTTAGCCCTAATCCCCAGTCGAACAGGTCAAACCACCCAGTGATGCACTGCTGTATCTAAAACCAGGCTCAGCAAGACAACTCACAGTGGCAAGCAAGACTACAAGCGGCATCCCTTATGCAATCAGAAGTACATCCGGCTCCATGGTGATACAGTAGCTATTGGAGCCCAGGACTTTCCGGATGCCTATCTCCTCGATCCACAGTCCTGTAGAGCAGGACTGGATTGCTGTACAAAAAATTCACAAAAATGAATCATATAGACGTAAGGGAATAGGCACGTTCACAGAGATTGTTGAAAGAATAAAATTGCTTTTTCAGTGCCTCTACACGATTTGGCAAGGTTTTTGCATTCAGGATAAATGACCCAGATATTCTGAAACACAAAAACATGATATTATCTTAAGATCAGATAAATACAAAGTGAAAAGGCATGCTGACAAAAAAAGGAGGTTCGATGAAAAATCCCCTGACAGGATTTATTAGTCCGCTCATCTTTGGGACTTTCCTGCTTTTTTCTCCCTTCCCGCGATATCAGGAAGCGAGTCAAGCAAAGGATATTGTTGCAAAAGTCGATGAACTGTACAGGGCCGATACCAGTAGCGCCCTTGTGGAAATGGATATCATAACCCCGCACTGGCAACGAACTTTGAAGATGAATGTTTGGAGCGAAGGAAAGGATAATACATTTATCCGGATTCTCGAGCCGAAAAAAGAACAGGGCATTGCCACTCTCCGGATAAAAAACGAAATGTGGAACTACCTTCCCAAAACCAATAAAGTGATGAAAATCCCACCGTCCATGATGATGAGTTCCTGGATGGGTTCAGACTTCACCAATGATGATTTAGTCAAAGAGTTCACCTTTCTGGAGTCCTATCATTTTGAGATGATCACGATCGACAATCCAGAAAAAGGAGTTCTCTACATCAAATGCACACCCAAAGAAGGCCTCCCTATCGTTTGGGGATACATCACCGTTGCTGTGCAAGAAAAAGATTATATGCCACTCTGGCAGAAATATTATGATGAAAAAGGGAACTTGATAAGAGAAATGATTTTCAAGGAAATAAAAACATTCGGGAAGAGGGACATCCCAACGGTTTTGGAATTGATTCCCAAAAACAAGGAAGGCAATAAAACCGTGTTGCGTTACCTAGAGGCTCAATTTGACCTTCAGCTCGAGAGGGGTATTTTCACTCTCAGGAATCTCCGAAAGAGGCTGTAGGCTATGCTGCTCCTCAAGATGGCTTTTCGTAACATTTTCAGGCAAAAGCGGCGAACTATCTTGACAGGATTGAGTATGATGGTCGGTTTTGTTCTAGCCGTGATTTTTATCGGTTGGTCAGATGGTGCCTACAATAACATCATCAAAACGTTCACCGGCGATCGGCTGGGCCATATCCAAATTCATAAAAAAACTTACTTGGAACGACCATCTCTTTACAAAACCATCGATAATCTCTCCCGCATCAACGAAATCCTTCATCAGATCAAGGAGGTTCAGTCTTGGACTCCTCGGCTTTTCTCGGCTGGCCTGGTTTCTGTGGGAGAGAAAAGTGCAGGAGTTCAAATCATAGGGATCGATCCGGAAAAGGAAACAATGACCACCCACTTCGATAAAAAAGTCATCGAAGGTCACAGCTTCTCGCCTTCCCCTTCCCATGGGGCTATCGTCGGTAAAGGGCTGGCTGAGATTCTCGACGCTAAAATCGATGACGAAATCGTGATTATTTCTCAAGCAGCGGATGGATCCATCGCCAACGACCTTTACACGATCATAGGAATCTTGTCCAGCGGAAATGATGTCAGCGACCGGATCTCTTTCTATCTCCACCTGAAGGATGCACAGGAACTTCTAGTCCTTGACGGGAGAATCCATGAAATTGCAGTATCGGTGGATAAGCTAAGCCATGTATCCAGAGTTACTAAACTCATCGAATCGAATCTGGATGATCCTGAACTGGAGGTAGAACCCTGGCAAGTTTTTGCCAAATCTTTTTATCAAGCCATGCAGGCTGACAAACAAGGCATGTGGATCATGTTGGTCATCATTGTAGCTATCGTCGCGGTCGGCGTTTTGAACACCGTATTGATGTCCGTCTTAGAAAGACGCCGCGAGTATGGACTATTGAAGGCAGTCGGTACAAAACCCAGAGAGATCATCAAGCTTGTGTTGCTGGAAGTCACAATTCTTGCTGTTTTATCCATCCTTTTAGGAACAGTATTGGGATTGGGAGCCAATTCTTTCCTTTCTACCCACGGAATAAAATTCGGGCAAGGTTTTACTTACGGGGGAATGACTTTTGACACCATGTATTCAGAGGTCAACACCAGAAGTCTCCTCATTCCTGCTGTGACTGTGCTTCTAAGTTCGACTTTGGTGAGTCTCTATCCTTCCTTCAAGGCAGCCAGAACCGAGCCTGCGAAAACGATGAGGATGCAATAGGGGGCTATGATGTGGTTCGACTTGAAACTTGCATGGCGGAATATCCTCAGGAACAAACGCCGAACAATTATAGCCGGACTTGCTATCGGCGTAGGATTGGCAGCTATGATCTTCACCGATGCCTTGATGATCGGAATGAAGGACAATATGATCAAATCGGCCACCGAGTCTTTTCTCGGCGAAGGACAGATACACCGTCAGGGCTTCCGTCTCACCCAAGAAGTGGAAAAAACGATCAACAACCTGGAATGGATTGTAGCCCATCTTGAAAAAGAAGAAGCCCTGGAACGATTCACGCTCCGAACAGCCACGTTCGGGATGATCACATCACCTGCCAATGTGAGTTCTGTCATGCTGTACGGTATCCGCCCATCTACCGAAAAATATCTATCCCAAATCGACGATGTCATCGAGAAGGGAGATTATTTCAAAGGAGATGGGGAGCGAGAGATCGTGATCGGGAGTGATCTTGCCGAACTCTTGGAGGTAGGAATCGGTGATCGAACGGTCATAACCGTCACTCAAGCTTATAGCGGAGATCTTGTCCAAGAAATGTTCCGTGTTTCTGGTATTTATCGTTTCAACGTCAAGGAAATGGATACGGGAATGGCATTCGTGCGACTCTCAAAAGCTCAGAAAATGCTGGGAATCGGAAAGGATGTTCATGAAATCGCCCTCAAATTCAAAGACATCCGATTTGCATCCAAAAAGGGCAATCTCTTTTGGGCTGAATACAGACTCCATGACAATGAGGCTGTAAGTTGGATCGAACTAATGCCCCAGCTCCAAGCTATGCTCGGCATGTTCTGGATATCCCTTCTGGTCATGGGAATCATCCTTTTCGGTATCGTCGCTTTCGGCATTGTCAACACTTTGTTTATGTCTTTATACGAGCGAATGTTCGAGTTCGGAGTCATCAGGGCGATAGGCACCAGGCCCTCGGGAGTCAGAAGACTCATTCTGTTTGAAGCCGGAGCCCTATCTGTATTGAGTATCGCTCTGGGCATTATCGTGGGGTTTATTATCACTTTGATCTTCGTAAAAGTGGGCATCGATTATAGAGGGATTGAAATAGCCGGCACTTCTATTCATGAGATGCTCTATCCTGTGATCCACATCCAGCAGTATTTCATCTATCCCATTTCCGTTTTTGTTTTTACGCTGCTCATCGGGTTGTACCCGGCTACAGTGGCTTCGAAAATGCAGATTTCCGGGGCACTGAGAAAAAGCCTTTAAGAGGAGAGACCTATGGAAAACAATGGCAAAAAGATCATTGTCACAGAGAATGTTATAAAGGACTACAAAGATAACAATATCGTAGTCAAGGCAGTTAGAGGAATCGACATGACTATAAGAAAAGGGGAATTCACGGCAATCGTTGGACCCTCCGGCTCTGGCAAAACAACTTTCTTGAATGTAATTTCCGGCCTCGACACGCCTACGGATGGAAAAGTCTGGCTCGATGATAAACTGCTCTCTGATATGAGCGGAAATGAGCTCTCTGATTTTAGGCGGGATCATATCGGATTCATATTCCAAGCCTACAATCTTATTCCGGTCTTAACGGTTGAGGAAAACGTCGAGTATATCATGCTCCTCCAAAGCATTCCCAAACGAGAAAGGCACCAGAGGGTTGTAGAAATCCTTAAGGAGATCGGGATGGAAGGGATGGAAAAGCGTTTTCCACCCAAAATTTCTGGCGGTCAGCAACAAAGGGTAGCTATTGCAAGGGCTATGGCCTCTAGGCCCGAGTTGATACTTGCCGATGAGCCGACAGCCAATCTCGACCAACAAACGGGTGCAGAGCTATTGGACATGATGAGGGAATTGAACAGGAAAACAGGGATGACCTTTCTCTTCTCTACCCATGACCGGATGGTCATGGAAAGGGCGGACCGGGTCATCACTCTCAAAGACGGGAAAGTGGAAAAGGATGAGAGGAAAACTGAAAATTGAAGCAAAAAATTCTCCTTTCAAAGATTATCGGCTTCGGGGTTATTATTCTCTTAATGACAGCACAATCGTGGCCAGAACATCTTGTATCTGTTACAGGATACTATAAAAATTTCTCCATCCTCTTCAGGATGCCCGTGTATATATTCCAAGAGACAAAAATCAGCGAACCGGACTTGGGTGCTGTCAATAGCCGGCTAAGATTTGCAATGGATTTTCGTCCATCGGATCGTGTTTCTTTCCATTGCGCTTACGACTTTTCCGCGAGAATTCAGGATCCTCGACTCTTCGACGAAAATGCATTCTTAGTCCTGCTGAGTCTTCCTGATTACAGGTTGGATGATTTGCGGGACATGCTTTACCCTAAACCTGGAGAGCCGATCTCAAGCTTCGGTCTTTTCCAAAATCTGGACCGTTTTTATATGACCTTGGAGACAGATTTTGCGGATGTTTTCGTAGGAAGGCAGCCGATAGCCTGGGGAAGCGCTCGTTTCATCAATCCCACGGATATCATAGCCCCGTTTGCCTTCAATGAACTGGATACAGAAGAAAGACGGGGTGTAGATGCTTTACGAATGAGAGTCCCTCTTGGTTCGATGGATGAACTGGATCTCGGTTTTGTCGCGGGCAAAAATTTTAAAAGCGATAACAACGCCTTTTTTCTCCGAGCAAAGATATACAAAATCCAGACAGACATATCCGCCATCTTGTTAGGATTTCGAAAACATCTTCTCATAGGCTTGGACATTGCCCGAGCTGTCGGAGGAGCAGGACTTTGGTTCGAATCAGCCTATGTGATTCCCAACTGTTTCAGAGAAAAGAGGGCTCCAAAAGAAAAGAACTATTTCCGCTCCTCTATCGGAATGGATTACAACCTGAACAACAAAACATATGGATTCTTTGAATACCATTTCAACTCTCCTGGCAAAAATAGGCCGGAAAAATATTTGGACATTATCCCATCCTCCGCTTACCAAGACGGATCGGTCTATCTTCTCGGAAAGCACTATTTGAACTTAGGATGCGTCTATCAACTCACACCCCTATTGCCCTTCACCGGAATGATCATCCTGAATCTCAGTGACGGGTCTCTCATCCTTTCCCCCGCCTTCGAATACAATATCGCAGAGGATATCTACCTGGTTGCAGGCGCCTATATCGGATTGGGCAAAAATCCCGAGGTAGCTACGGATCCGGTCGATTCTCTTCCCTTTATTTATCGATCGGAATTCGGTTCCTACCCGGATTTGATCTACACATCCTTCCGCATTTATTTCTGAATAGAACGGTCAATCTCGTCTGTTTTGGCTGCCATGATAAAATCGTTACGGTGAATACCTTTGATTTTATGGGTCCACCAGGAAACTTTGACTTTTCCCCATTGAGTAGTGATCACAGGATGATGACCCTCTTGTTCAGCAATCTCTCCTATTTTGTTCGTGAACTGGAGCGCTTCTTTAAAATCTTTAAACTTGAATGTCCGTTCAAGTCTTTTGACACCCTTATCTTCATTAACCCGCCAATCGGAAATCTGAGAGCTGAGTCTTTGAATTTCCTTGAGTGAAGCCGGGGGTTCGTCCCCTCTGCAGGGAATGCATTTCAAGCTTTTAAGGGATTCCATTGTTTTCCTCCTTCATATGTGCCTTGGAATTCATCTTTTATATTTCACCTGATTGGCATTCACTGCCACGATGACTGTACTGAAGGACATGATGAGAACGCCGACAGCAGGGGCAAGGACAATGCCCTGGTTATACAGGATTCAGCAGCCAGCGGAATGGCGATTGTGTTATGGCTCGTTGCCCAAGCTAGATTTTGCTTCATTTTCCACGAGGATCACATCAGTTGTCCCACCGGCCATATCCATGCCGGCACCGATGGATCAATAAACCGCCTCGTCAATTGATGTCCTTTCCGTTATACTCTTGGTTTACGGGTGTTTGGGATGAAGAGCAGGCTTCAAAGTCAAAGCCAAAATAAATAATGTTAAAGCGCCGAAAAACAACGCCACATCGATCTTTACACCCAAACGGAAGGCTCCGAAAAGGCCGTAAAAAAGGCCAATGCCTGCCAAAAAAATGGACCATACCCGGGATGACATTCCGTTTGCCAGCAATGCAAAGCCTATCGTGATTGAAAGAGTTGGACAAGGTATCAATCCCGTCGGTGCTGCAAACAAATATTCGTACCAATGTCCAGATTTTAAAAAATGGGGATAAACCCATCCAAATGTTATCATCAGAAACCCAATCACCAAGCTCCAGGAAGGTGCTCTTTGGAGCATATCGCCCGGCAATCGAAAGCCTACGATCACAAGAAGAATGCCGGACAAAAGAAAAACTATTCCGTTGAAAGGATTACTTTGTAACCACGCAAAAATACCCACAGAAAACAGAGGAGTCGATAAGGCAACTGCAGCAAATTTTCTTGAGGGACGCCAGCCTGTGATAAGAAGGACGATAACAATGGCAAATACAATATGCCATAATATGGCAATAAATCTAAAATTTTTCACGATTGTGGCAAGACCTTCAAGAATATCAGAAGGTGTCATTATGCTTTTCCTCCTTTTAATTTTTTCAAAATATCAGGAAGCATGGACAGTCAAAACAGGACACGGGGCCATTCTGACTACCTTCTCTGTGACTGATCCAAATATAAACCGATGCCAAGCAGTCTCTCCATGAGTGGCAATTACGATCAAGTTGATCTTCTGTTTCTCGGCTTCACGAATGATTTCGTCTGTGACCAAACCAGCTCTCACAATGGGATTAGTTTTGATTTTATCGGGGATCTTTTTTGTGATGATTTCTTTGACGGTCCTATCCGCAGAATTCAATAATTCCTCTTCATACAAGCTCACATTAAAGCTGGTTGGCCCAGATGGAGCAGAAGCAACCGGCAATGAAGAGACAACATGCATCACACAAAGCTCGGCATTAAACCTCAAAGCTAGCTCATTGGCCGCCTTGAGTGCCACAAAAGATGGTTCACTGAAATCTGTCGGCCAAAGAATTTTTTTAAATGGCAGCATTCTCAATTCTCCTTTAATATTTCGTTAGATTTTTCCCTCATTTTACTCCAATAAAAACTTATCCAGTCCGGAAGTGAGTTCTTGAGCGTCATTGGAAATCTCAGACAGCTTATTCTCGTAATTTTTCTTGAACTCGCTCCAGGTTGACCCACTGATCGCTTCAAACCTATCCAATTCCTGTTGGAGCTCTTTCAACCTGAGCCGGATATTATCGATCTGCGTTGCATAATCCAATTCAGGTTCCCATTCGGCATCCTCCAGTTTTGTTTCTAGTTCATCCAGCTGTTCCTCGATCTCCCTGATATCCTCATCGACTTTGCCCATAAAATATTCCTTTGGATCTTTGTGCATAATTATTCTCCTTCAGCAAAAATGGGTTCGTATCCCCTATTTCCTTTGTCCATAATATTTAACACGGGAGTTAATCTTCCAGATCGATTTTGAGGGAAAGCAATCCCATCATGTCTTTCAAGGTGATCACTCCCACAAGCTTGTTCCCTTCCATTACCATGAGACGACTGGAATTGGCCTTTCTCATGGTCGTCAGAGCTTTTATGGCATCATCATCCGGACCGATGGTGTTATTTTCCGAACAACCCGCAGTCAATTCTCTCACTGTGTGTTGTTCTCTTTCCTCTTTCGGTATCGTTTTGACTTGGCTTAAGGTGACACAGCCGACGAGTTGGCCGTTTTCCGCCACTGGATACATCTTGAAATGGTGTTTATAGATGTAATCTTCGACCAAATTCTCGACAGATATCGATGGAGAGACGGTTATAGGGTCGGATTTCATAAACCGACGGACTTTCTCTCCTTCCAAAGATCTTCGAATGAGCATTTGCTGGTAAGCAGACTGAGAGGCTCCCCTTATGAACAATCCAATCACAGCCATCCAGATTCCCCCTATAAAATTTCCAAGGAATAGCTCTAAAACACCCAATATGACTAAAGCGATCCCAAAAGCTCCTCCGATCTTGGAAGAAATCTGGGTGGCCCACCGGAGATTATCTTTCCATCCCCAAAGGACGGAACGGAGCACACGCCCCCCATCCAGTGGAAAAGCGGGCATAAGGTTAAAACCAGCCAAAATCAGATTCAGAAAGGCAAGATAGTTGAATACGCCAGTTATGGATTTGGGCCATCCCGCACTCACTCCGAGAAAAAAGATTCCAAAGAGTCCTATACTGAGGATAACGCTGGATATCGGACCGGCAATAGCCATAAAAAATTCAGCTTTCGGGCTAGGAGGTTCTTCTGTCATCTCAGCGACTCCGCCAAATATAAATAGCGTGATGCCCCGCATGGACAATCCAAATTTTCGCGCGATCAGAGAATGCCAGAGTTCATGAAACACGATGGAAAAAAGTAGTCCCAATGCTCCGGCAACTCCCATTATCCAGTATGTCGTCGACTGCAGACCTTGATACAAATTGGGAAATAAGCCCTCGGCAAGCGTCCAGGTTATAAGAAGCCCGAGGATAAGCCAACTTAAATCGATTTTGACTTCAAAACCAAAAAGTTTAAATAACGGAATTCCTTTACCAAACATTTAAGATCTCCTTCGGCACTGATTCGTGAACGGAACACACAAAAACTGTCTCTGCTGCATATAAAAAAAGATTCTGACATAATGAATCCAAAAAACGTGCCAAAACTTTTCTCATATATCCAGTTTATCGAATTTAAGATGGACGGCCTGACTTTCTCGATCTTTTTGTCATACATCAAACAGCAATCTAGTTCTGCCAATAAGGATTATTTCCCGTTTGGCAGGAATTCAGATCCTCGTGTAAGATCCCACACCGGAAATGACAGAGATATGGTGAATTTTATGGTTAGATATGGGACCTAAAATGTGTCACAGGAGGAATTCTTCGTTTGAGACAAGCCGAAACAGATTTTTTACTGGCTGCTGGTTCAATTCCCACAGCATTTTTCTGACAATCTCTTTTTTTATCGGCCCGATATTTTTGTACTTTCTTCGATCTATTTTCACCTGGGCTCCGGCTATCATATCGTGTCCACCGGCTGTCTCGTATTTGGGTATGATTTTTTTCATGACCCTCGAGGCATTGGCATCGATGCTTGTAGTCCGGAGGGAAATATACAACAAATTTCCATAGGAACCTATACATATGGACCAAGTAATATTTCTGATTCTCACTAGAAAATCCGCCATCTCTGCCACAAAGTCCGGATAGGGCAACTGATCGAGAATGACACCGGTCAGATTTTTGTAATAGAAGGTATTGACCAGGACATCCGATAAATTGCAAACAAACTCTTTCGAGATGGCTGGAAATTGTATTTTGGATAGTTGAGCGAAGCTGATTTGAGGGAGAAGCCTGAGATAAGCATTTTTATCCGCCTGACTCCCCTCCCTGCCCAGGCTTTGCGTTTCGCTGAAAATTGCGTAGAACAAGGCTGTGGCGACATCTTTGGGTACAGGAATGCGCAATGACTCATAATATTCAGATACAATCGTGGAACTGGCTCCGTAATCAAGGCGTACATCACGAAAAGGAACTCTGGATGTTTTTCTGGAAACTGGGTGATGATCGATAACAGCAACAGGAATTGTGTCTTCGGGCAAAGTGACATTTCCTGTATAAGGCTGGCAATCCACCAGGATGAACTGTCGCTCTTTCATCGGGGTCATATTTTTCGTCCTGAACAGAGGGATTTTCAAAATCCTGATTATGGCTTGGTTTTCCGCCCGGCCTACTAATCCGTCATAAAAGATCCTGACTCGTTTGTATCTCATGACATGAAGGAGACGCTTCAGAGCCATAGCGGAAGCCAGGGAATCAGGATCTGGATTGTTGTGTATGATAATGGATGTAGGATTGTTCTTATCAAGGATACTTAGCAATTTTTTCATCGTTTAGAATTATATTCTAAATCCATCCCAGACTTAAATACTTACAACTTTTCTGGTTAACCGTCTTCACTCCCTTTGATTTTCTGCAGCACTGCCTTCAATTCGTTGAGATCTCTCTGGATGTAAGTTAAATAGTTCGGACGAAATCTATGAGCAAGTGAGATTGTCCCTTCCTTAGCATCTGGCAGGACGAGAATAAGACGGATGAGATGCAACTGTTCCCTTAGGGAAACGAGATCGAGAAGATCGTCTTTCTTGTAAACCAGGATGACAACAATGGGCTTTTTTTCCCAGGGCTCTTGAAGCTTCAGAGAAAGATTCTCAACGGAGTTGAGGACAAACAGCTGGTCAGGTGGGAAGAGTTCCTCCATCAAACTCTGTAATTCATTTCCTATTCTCCCTATCTCAGAAAAATACAAAAAAACATGCATGTCCGACTCCATAAAAATTATGATGAATGCCGATGTGCATCGCGTTCTGTAAACTCAATAAACAAAAAACATGCCAACTTAATCTCTCTCCCTGAATTAGCTTCATTTGATAACTTTTATATGGGGAAAACAAAATGAAACTTTTCATTGTAAATATATTCTCTAGAACAGCCAGAGTTTCGTCAGAAAGGATATTTCCTGTTTATCAAGACTTGGAAGGCAATAAAAAGGGGCTTAACGGGAGGGTGATATATTGTGTTTTTTCAACAAAGTGTACAGTCGAGACCTGGATAGTTTGGAAATCCTGCATGCTTGTTTGACATCTCTGCCGGTTATATCCATCAAATCGCATAAATATTGCTTTTCCGCATCAGTGATTGCAGCTTCCCGAACATCCTGGAGCGCCAGAAGTTCATTCGAGGACTCTGCTTCTTTCCGCAGACCTATTTTTCGATTACTTCTTTTCCCGACCGAAGAACGGGCCAACTTTATACGGATGTGTTGGGGCAGATGCATGGGAAAAAGGGTTGACTCATCCTGGGCTGCAATGATGGCTCTTTCCAAGGCTTGAATCAGTTCTCTCGTATTTCCAGGCCAGTCGTATGAACGAAGAACATCCCAAAATCCCGGGGAAATACCCTTTATGTTTGACTTGTATTTTCTGCATAGCTGGCGATTGTAATAAGTGACCAGCTCTTCCAGGTCTTCCGGAATTTCTCTGAGGGAGGGAAGCTTGATGACCAAAGTCCGCAGCCGGTGGAGCAGGTCCTCTCGGAAAGTCCCCTCTTTGACCATCTTTTCCAGGTTTCTGTTGGTGGCTGCCACTAAACGAAAATCACTTCTCACCTCTTGTTTCTCCCCAACCGGCCGAAATCTCCGCTCTTGCAAAACCCTGAGAAAGGATTTCTGAACAGGAATAGGAAGCTCCCCGACTTCATCCAGAAACAGGGTTCCTTTATCCGCTTGCTTGATCAACCCATCCTGGGAACGATCAGCTCCGGTGAAGGCACCTTTCCGGTGCCCGAAAAGAACACTCTCCACAAGAGTCTCTGGCAGAGCTGCACAATCCACAACCACAAAATTATAATCGGCTCTGCTGCTGTTTTTGTGGACTGCCCAGGCAAATAATTCCTTACCTGTACCTGTCTCACCCAAAATCAATACATTGGCATCGCTCGTTGCGGCTTGGGCAACAATATCCAAACAGGCAGAAATTTGAGCGCTTTCCCCAACTATCCCTTTTCTATTCAGGCTAACCGAAGAGGATGCCCTCTTTTTTTCCGTATAATATTGGAGCGCTCTTGTGAGAGGAAGTTTTATCTCCCGTACTGAAAGGGGTTTTTCTATATAATCCCATGCTCCATTTTTAATGGCCAGTTCTGCTCCGTCAGGATCGCCATACCCGGTGATGATAATAACCTCAGGAGAAGAGATCGTCTCATGAACATCGCGAAGGATATCCAAACCAGATCCATCAGGCATGCGCACATCCAGGAACACAACCTCGAAGTCCTCCGAACGGGCCTTGTCCAATCCCCCCTTCAGGGTGTAAACACAAGTAGAAGAGTGCCCCATGGCTTTTATGACATTCGCAATTGTATCACAAATCATTCTGTCATCATCGATGATCAGGACATTTGCCATGAATCCTCCATGCTCTCATTCCCGGTCCGTTTACTTTTCCAGAGTTCGACGAATGATTTGAGCGATCTCTCTCATTTTAAAAGGTTTTAAAACCACTTTACGAATCCCTGTCTTTTTTACTTTTTCCTTGTCTATTTTATCACTAAATCCTGTGCAAATTATAATCGGTATATTGGGCCGAATTTGCAAAATTTTCTTAGACAGTTCCATGCCAGAGAGTTCGGGCATGATTTGATCAGTGATCACAAGATCGAAGGCTTCCGGTTGAGCCTTAAATGTTTTGAGCGCTTCCCTTCCGCCTTTTTTTCCGGTGATCTCATATCCGAGGCGCCTCAAAGCGAATCCTAGACTTTTTAAGACAAATTCTTCATCATCTACCAAGAGAATACGCTCATTACCTCTTGGAATCTCATTTTCTATAAGGCTTTTCTCGAATCTTCGCTCTTCGATCAGGGGGATAAGAATATCGAATGTTGTTCCTTTCCCCTCCTCGCTATGAACTTCGATATCTCCTCCGCTGCTCTTGATGATGCCGTGCACAACGGAAAGCCCCATGCCCGATCCTTCGCCCCGGCTTTTGGTTGTAAAAAAAGGATCAAAGATTCTTTCAATATTCTCCTCAGGAATGCCAAATCCCGTATCGCATACCCTAAGCTTCAGACATTTCTCGAATTTAAGTCCCGGATACTTTTTCATTTCTGGCTCATCCAGCTGCACTTTGGATAGTTCCACTCTCAGCTCTCCGCCTTTTTTTCTCATAGCGTGTACTGCATTGCTGAATAAGTTGAGCAGGACCTGATGGATTTGAGTTGGATCTGCCAGAATGAAAGCTGCACCATCCTCGATAGACTGAGAAATTCTTATATTGGAAGGAAGTGTGGATTTCAATAATTGGATGGTTTCTTCGACGATAGGACCGATTTGTATTGGATTTGTTTCTTGAAAACTCGGTCTGCTGAAGGCAATGATTTGTTTCACCAAATCCCGTCCTCTTTCCGCGGCATCCAGTGACAATCTCAAATATTCGTGGGCAGAAGAATTTTTTGATACATCCCAAAGGGCCATTTCGGTATTCACGATAATGGGCATCAGAATGTTATTGAAATCATGGGCCACTCCTGCGGCCAAAGTTCCAAGCGCCTCCATTTTTTGTATCTGACGGATACGTTGCTGGAGCTTCAATTCATCGGTGACATCCCGTTCGATTATCACATATTCAGAAACATTTCCCGCGCCGTCTCGAAGGGGAAATATCGTCATATCGACATCATAATATGATCTGTCTTTTCGCTGTCTTTTGTAAGGTCCCTTCCATACTTTTCCCTGAGAAATGGAATCGAATATTTCGCTGTGGAATTGATCATCGTGGAGGTCGCTCCGCAGCAAGGTTATATTTGCACCGATCAATTCTTCTTTTGTGAAGCCGGAGGACTTTAAAAAAGAGGGATTTACGTAAATAATTTTTCTTCCCTTATTAAATATGAGAATCCCCTCCATTGCATTTTCGATCGCGGTAGCTAGCCGGGTATAATCTTTTAGAGTCTTTTCCTTTACCGTCACGTCTATCAAACTCAGTAATAGGCCCTCGATTTCCCCTTCGTTGTCCTTTAGAGGCTGGAGGTTCCAATCCCAGTATGTCACTCCCAGTCCTGGCTGATCAGGGTATTCAAAGGGTTTCGCGAAGGTTGTGTAGGGTTCACCGGTTTCTATTACCTGCCGGAAAATCCTCTCGTTTTCCTCGTGGGGATACAAATCAAAATGGTTCTTGCCAACAAAATAATCCGGATCGTGACCGCCTGCCCGGGCATAGGCATCATTAACTCTAACAAAGTTGAATTCTTTGTCTAAATAAGCAATATGAATATGGAGGTTAGAAAACGCTTTCTCCAGAAAATCTTCTTTTATTTGCCTTTTGTTTTTTATGGCTTACTCCATTTTCTTGTTTTTGAAAAAATCGAGCACTTCTGATTATTTTTGCGAAGCATGTCAAGGAGGGACGGATTCATCAAATGCACTTTTTTTTCATGATAGCACATCTGCCTATCAATACCAGCAAAAATCAGCCCCAGGATCTCATCACATAAATCCACCAAACATTCTAGGATCTGGCCAGATTGTTATCGTTTGCTTCCTATGCTGAGCCTTTAATTTCTTATTCTGATCGATTTTTTCTGCTCAAATTATGCATTTTTTACATCGCCCAATAAAAAATGTTTTTTGCTCGCTCTTAAAAAAAGCAAAGAACGTGCCAAAACAGCTTTTTCTTTTGGCAGGGGCAATAGATTTGAAAATCTTAATTCGTGGAATGCCTGTCCTGTAATTTAGGAAAAAATCCTGTTTCAAAGGAAAAAAGTGATAATCTGCGCAAACATCTATAGCCCAAGGATAGGAAGGATGAAAATATGTGGCATACTTTTTGCTATTACGATAATCGAAAGTTTTTTATCCATTGCGATGAGCAATTGAAAGGAGTGATTTGTGAAAAATTCTAAATATGTTATTGTCGCTGCTTTGTTTTTAGTTGTACTCGGGGGGATCTACTGTGCAAAAAAGGAACCGCTCGAAGAGATGGTCCTTCCGGGAAAAGAAAAAGCCATAACAGCAGCGGTGGCGGTTCTGCAACCCACTGAAGGCAACGATGTTCATGGTATAGTCTCCTTTACCCAAATTGAAGATGGTATTAAAATCGTCGCTGATGTCGAAGGATTATCTGTCGGTAAGCACGGATTCCACATCCATGAATACGGGGACTGCAGCTCTCCGGACGGCACCTCTGCCGGAGGACATTTCAATCCGGAGAATATGCCTCATGGCGCTCCGGCCGATATGGAACGGCACGCAGGAGATTTAGGAAACCTCGAGGCCAACGCTGATGGCAAAGCTCATTACGAACGGATCGACAACCATATCTCTTTTTCTGGTTCCCATTCAATCATTGGCCTTGCCGTTATCATTCACGAAGGAGAGGACGACTTCATCTCCCAGCCCACAGGAAATGCCGGTTCCCGGGTAGCTTGCGGGATTATCGGAGTTGCTAATTTACAAAAGTGAGGGAGAGACGTCCAGGCTTGCTCGAAGGAGTATGACCTGCAGGATAAAGAGGTGCCTGATATCTCTAAAGAAAATATTTTCTCATATATAAATATTACTCTGGATAATTCATAGAAAAGTTAAAATCAAAGAACACGCATGATTAAGGATTTTCCTATTTCTTCTCCTCGTCCTTGCCAGCTTCGATGGGGATTTCGACATCCTGGCCCCAGATATATTTAGCGAACCACTGCCAGTTATGCCATTGGGCAGCGAGCTGTTCCTTCGGCCGGGAGATTCCATGCCCAAAATCCTTGTAGACGATGAGCTTCACCTCCACTCCCACATCCTGGAGGCCTTGGAAAAGTTCATAAGCGTTGGGGATGGGAACCCTGCGATCGAACTCTCCGTGCTGGATCAGTGTGGGAGTGCTGGCCTTCTTGATATTGGTCATCGGTGAGGTCTTGAGGTATATAGCCATATCGTCCCAGGGAGTCGCGTTTAGATAATGCCTGGTAAATGGATGGATATCGGTGTTGACATAATAGGTCACCCAGTTGGATATTCCGGCTCCTACTGAAATGGCTTTGAATTTTTTTGAATTTGTTGCGAGAAAGGCCGAGATGAATCCCCCTTGACTCCAACCCATGGCCCCGACACGATTTGGATCGACCAATCCTTTTTTTATTAGAGAATCGACGCCCGATTCCACATCCCACATATCTCCAACTCCCAGATTGCGCACATTCAGAGCCAAAAATTTCGCGCCGTAACCGCCGGAACCGCGGTAATTGGGCTGGAGAATCAGTGCCCCCTTATTCAACCACTGGAGGTAAGGATACACACCGCCGGATACAAGGGTAGGCAACGAAATCGCAGACGGTCCGCCATGGATAATGACCAGCAGCGGGTATTTTTTTGAGGGTTCGAAGCCGGCCGGTTTCCAGAGGATGCCCTCGATTTTTGTCCCGTCTTTGCTTTTCCAGTCGATAACCTCCCTGCTTCCGGTCTTCCACTTGCTCACCTGGTCAGTCATTTGGGCGATGGCCTCGAGATGATAGTCATCGATGCGGGTATGATAGATCTCAGGCAGAGTAGTCCTGTCAAATCCTTGAACTGCAACGGTCCTCCCGTCTGATGCGAAATCGAGGCTGAATATGTTCTCCGGAGTATCGGCGATTTTTTTTATTTCCCTATTTTCGGGATCGAGGAGAAAAATCCGGCGGTATACCCCTTGGCTAGCCAGGCAATAGATGCCGGCTTCGGTCCATTCGACATAGCTGAGATTTTCATCGAATTTCCCGGAAAGAACCGTGATCTCTCCGCCGGCAGAGCTAATGCGGGCTATCTTGGAAAGGGTGTAATAGCGGTCGTCACCCATCTTGGTGCTGAACAGGATCCACTTTCCATCAGGAGACCACATCGGCCCGCCGTCCGAACCGGTTTGGGTGACCAAAGGGGAAATGGTGCCAGAATTCACGTCCAACACCGAGATATCCGACTTTGCATAGCTGTTGATCAGGGGGTCCGGCCGGTGGTCAAAGGCGATCTTAGTGCTGTCGGGAGACCAGCGAAAACTGCCGACCGTGAATTTATCTCCTTCTGTGAGTCGTTTCGGTTCACCGGGACTGTCGGGATCGAAATCGAATACCCAGAGATGTGTCAGGCGGTATTCGGCATCCTCGACAGCGAAGCGGCCATATTGCTTCTCCCGGGATTTGGCAATCTCGGTTTCCGGTTCCGTGGAGGTGAAAGCGATTTTTTTCCCGTCTGGTGCCCAGCGGTATGAGTTGATTCCCTCCTTGTGGTCTGTCAATGGGAAAGCCTCTCCGCCGTCCGGGCGGATGAGATAAATCTGAGTTTCCTCACCGCGTTTGGATGTGAACGAGATCCAGTTCCCATCGGGCGACCATGAGGGCGATGTGCTGCTATCCTCAACTGTTCGGGTCAGCTGGAAAGGCTTTTTTCCCTGCTTATACAGCCAGATCTCGGTATCGTATCGATTTTTCTCCCAATCTACCCCGCGCACTGTAAAAAGGATGCTGCGACCGTCAGGAGAAATCACCGGGGCTCCCACCGATTTAAGGCTCAAAACATCTTTAAATGCGGGAACAGGAGCTTCTTCGGCCTGTCCCTTGACGACAGAAACCATCAGGAAAACAAAAAGGATTGTCGATAGACCCTTTTTCATGCGAAACCTCCTCAATATCCAAGGATTCCATTATTGCGCCGATAAGGAAATATCACACACGCGATGAGAAGGTCAACAAGATTTAAATTGCTGAAAGCGTATCCTGTCCCCCATTTTATTCGTAGCGGAGGGAGTCGATGGGATCGGCGATGGCGGCTTTGATGGCCTGGTAGCCGACAGGGAGGGCCGCGATGAAAAGTGAAAGCATGCCTGCCAACAGGAATAAGAGTGGATTCAGGCTCGAGCGATAGGCAAAGTTCTGCAGCCACTTGTGCATGGCGTACCAGCCGATCGGCCAAGCAATAAGGTTGGCAAAAAGAATCCAGCGGGAAAACTCCTTGGAGAGAAGCATCACGATATGGGATAAAGATGCACCCAGCACCTTGCGAATGCCGATCTCCTTTGTCCTTCTTTCGGCTGTAAAGGAAGCCAATCCAAAAATCCCCAGACAGGAGATGAAAATGGCAAGAAAAGCGAAGGTGCTGAAAATTTTCCCCAATTTCTGTTCTGCTTGGTAGAGATCCTCCACTCCCTGATCGAGAAATGCATATTCATACGGGAAGGTGGGGGCAAAAGTCATGGTCGTCTCCCGAATATATTTCAGAGAATCCGGGACATTTTCAGGGGAAATTTTGATGAAAATGAACCTCAAGGACCCATAGTTTCGAGGATTAACGCTGAAAACGTGCGGCATGATCTCTCTGTGTAACGAGACATGATGATAATTTTTAACGACCCCTATGATGGTCCCTTCGCTACCCCAGAAACTGAGCCGCTGACCGATGGGATCTTCCATTCCCATGTATTTGGCGGCTTCTTCGTTGATGACGAAGTTGTTTGCATCGGCAGTAGATCCGGTCTGAAAACTTCGGCCTTTCACCAACTCCATCTCGAATGTCTCGACGTAATCGAAAAAGGATATCGTGTACCGGAAATTTGGGGAAAGATCGGGATCCTTGCCATCCCATTCCACTCCTCCTGTTTTATAGTCTTCATTGTAAGGAACACTCTGGCCGGCTGTGACATTCAAGATATGGGGATTTTGCAACAACTGGTCTCTGTAGCTCGGCAATCGACCCAGCAACATCCGGTTGATCGGTACTTTTATGACAAAATCTGTTTTTAAACCCAAAGGTCTGTTCTGGACATACTTCAACTGTTGAAAAACAACAGCTGTGCAAGCAATGAGCAATATGGAGATGCCAAACTGCCCGACTACTGTCACGACACGGAAAGACGATCTTTTGGATTTGAAATGCAAGGAAGATTTGAGAGTGTCGGCGGGTCTGTTGGCAGAGAGGAAAAAGGCCGGGTAGGCTCCTGATACAAGCCCCACGACAAAAATCAGCCCGAACAGATACAGGTACATCGAGTGACTGCCGAGTAGCGAAAATGTCAACTGCTTGGAGGTGAGGCCGTTCAAAAGGGGAATCCCCATCTTTACCAAAATCAGGGAAATGCCCAGACCGAATACCGACATCAGAATAGATTCTCCCAGAAATTGCTGGATGAGCTCAGGGCGTTTGGCTCCCATGACCTTCCTCAATCCCACTTCTCGAGCTCGATTGGCCGAGCAGGCCGTCGCTAGGTTCATATAATTGATGCAGGCGATAAGAAGGATAAAAGCCGCGATCATGGAAAAGATATATACATAAGTCCGGCGCCCGAAGTTGAGGTGTACTTTGGTGATGGGCAAAAGATCGACTTTTAAGGTGTCGGCAAACGGGTACGGGCTGTGCTTGCTCAAGGCTGCGGAAATCTTTTGTCTGACTTCTGTGAGCGAAACATTTTTGTTTAGAAGGACATAGGAAGGATCTCGCCAGTTCCAGTCATCGGTCAAACGGTCTGGCAAGGGTGTTAAAAAATCCAGTTGGAGATGGGAATTGGATGGGATATGGATCACTCCTGAGACAACAAAATCATCGCTATTATTCAATGTCATAATTTTTCCCACCGGATCATCATGGCCGAAATACTTGTTGGCCATTTTATCCGTGATGACGAGAGAGTTGGGATTCTGAAAGGCCGTCTCAGGATCGCCGAAAACAAAAGGAAAGGAGAACATGGAAAAAAAGGAAGAATCCACGAAGTTCACATTGTCTTCATAGAACATGACCGGTGTTCCACTCTTCGGTTGGTATTTGAAGGTGCAAGTCGCTAGAAGTCCGTACTCATAAATCCTCGTGAACTGGCTGAATTCCGGGAATTCATCCGCCAACCGTGGTGCCAAGGCATACGGGACATTGCGGTCGACGACGTCGTCGGGGTGGATGATGGTGAGCATGTAAAGGTTGTCTTTGTTGGTGTGGAATTTGTCATAGCTCAGTTCATCCTGGATCCAGAGCGTGATAAGGATGAAGCAGGCCATCCCTACAGCCAATCCCAAAATGTTGATCAGGGCAAAGACCTTGTTTCTGATGATGTTCCGGAATGCGATCTTAAAATAGTTTCGGACCATAGCTGATCTCCTATAGACGCCGTTTTTCACGAATCCGGGAAGAGATTTGAGGGCTTCACGCCAGAACCAGCGGTTGGCTTTTTTGGGTCCTTCGTTTTCGGCGATGTATTCATAGGTTTCTTCCAAGTCGCCGATGGCATAATCGCAGTCTTTGGCGCTGGCGATGATTTTGAGAAACTTTATCGCGAAATAAGTGGACGAATATTTTTTAACGGTCATGGTATTTACTTTTTTTCAAAGGATGGTTCGGGAAGATCGACCCAGGCTTTTCGCTGAAGAGTCCTGACCTCCTCCAGTGCCTTGAAACCGGATTTGGTGATCCTGTAGAAGCGCTTGCTCTTCCCCCCCCTGGCTTTGACAGGATCTCCGACGACGGTGGAGACAAGCCCTTTCCTGGTCAGCCGGTCGAGGACATCATAGACGGCCCCGATCGACCAGTATTTGCCCGTCAAGTCGGTGACGTTTTGGCGTATGGTCACACCATAGGCATTGGTGTCAAGCTTCCAAATGGAGAGAAGCATGAGTTCTTCTTGGCGGGATAAAAATTTCAATGTCATCGAAATCTCCTGTATTTCTTCGGTATTATAGAAGATATTACACCTGGGTGTCAAGGAATTTTTCTGTAAACCCGAAGATTAATGAACGCCAAAAATAGAAATAAGGATGACAAGCAATAATAATTAAGGAATTGAGTATCCCGGCACCGAATTATAAAATAGGAGGAGCAGGAGAAAAAATGGCAACGTACGATCTTGGTTATATAAGGAGTCAGATTATCGGCAACGATCTTGTTTTCGACACGCCTTTTGGCGAACGTAACATCCTATACGCGGACTACACCGCATCCGGGAGAGGAGTGAAGTTAATCGAGGATAAATTGCAGAACATTTTGTGTTCTTATGCGAACACACACACAGAGGACGACTACTCTGGAAAATATCTGACGCAGCTTTTCCAGGATGCCCTGAAAACGATAAAAAAACATGTCAACGCAGGAGAAACCGGAAAAGTCATCAGCGTGGGATCGGGCTCGACCGGAGCCTTGAAAAAACTCCAGGAGATCATCGGGATTTATATTCCTCCAGTCACCAGGGAAAGGATTTTCCTCTCCATCGAACGAAATGGACACAGTTTTGAAGACATCCAAAAAAGGATTGACACGGACAGGCCTGTCGTTTTTATCGGCCCTTACGAGCACCACACGAACGAGCTCATGTGGAGAGAGGCTTTTGTGGAGGTTGTGGTCACCAGGTTGGATTCCTATGGAAGAATCGACACTCACGATCTGGCAAAAAAGATCCAAGACAAAGCATACCAGGATCGTTTCAAGGTCGCATCATTTTCTGCCGGGTCCAACATCACAGGTATCCGCACCAGTGTTTACGATATCGCCAAGATCTGTCACGACAACGATTGCCTGATATTTTACGACTTTGCGGCTGTGGCTCCTTATGTTGAAATCGATATGAACAAAGACGAACAATCTTATTTCGATGCCATATTTTTCTCTCCTCATAAATTCTTGGGAGGACCGGGGGCAAGCGGCATCCTGGTCTTTCGAGAGGAACTTTACCGAAAGGATCTGCCTCCCACGACAGCAGGGGGAGGCACAGTGGACTTTGTGGGCTTCACCTCCCACGATTTTGCCAAAGACATCGAGACTAGAGAAATGGCAGGAACCCCTCCGATTCTCCAGACAATAAAAGCCGCTTTAGCCATGGATTTGAAAGATAAGATCGGGGTCCCAAAAATCGAGCGTATCGAAGCTGAATATACGAAGGATTTCCTCGCAAAAATGAAGCGTATTCCCAACTTGGAGATGGTGGGCCGGGTGGATCCTGAGGAAAAAATTCCGATCATCTCTTTCAACATCCGACACAAGGATAGAATCCTCCATCCCAAATTCGTGACCAAATTGCTGAACGATCTTTTCGGGATCCAATCCCGGGCTGGTTGTAGCTGTGCCGGACCATACGGGCATATTTTGCTCGACATCGACGAAAAGTGGTCCAACAAATACAGGGATTCTGTTCAAAAAGGGCTGTTGGGATTGAAGCCCGGCTGGGTAAGAGTCAATATCCATTACACTTTCCGAAAAGAGGATATTGATTTTCTCGCAAGAACCATCGCATTCGTGGCTAATAAAGGCCATCTATTCTTGCCTAAATACAACTTCAACATCCAGACTGGAGAGTGGACATTTGACGGATTCTTGCATGCAGATGTTGAATTAGGAATTGAATTCGATTTTCGAACGAAGAAGATGGATATTTCCAAGATCGACTCGACGCGTGATTCCTATTTTCAGCAAGCAGAAACTATGGCCGAAGAATTAAGAGAGCTTCCTTCCCCATCGTTTATCACAGATAGCCCAGAAATCGAAGAACTCAAAACTTTTTATTACTGTTCTTATTAAATTGGGGACAGGGTATCCTGTCCCCAATTAAATTATGCGGTCGAGAATGATCAGTTCGGTTTTCAGGTCGATCCCATCGCCGGTGACCTGAATCTCATATGTTCCGGCAGGAGCAAATTCCAAATAGCCTGTAAAATAAGGCTGCGGACTGTCCACCCTCTTGGTGACAAGGTCCCACCTGAATTGGTTGAAACCTTTTTTGCCCATCAACACCTCGCTCCAGATGGTTTTGCCTTTGTCGTCGACCACTCTCAATTCGACATCTCCATCATCCATCAGATAAAACGTGATCGGGACCTTCTCCGCTGTTCTCATTCTCGGATCCTGATGGGTGTCGTTGATCCACGGCAACCGAGCGACCGGTGTTGCAAAAATCATATCCGTCTTGGGAATTCCATCTTTAAACGCCTCGTGGATCGGCCGTAGATTCATCTTGTAGATCCCTCTCCCGTGTGTCCCTACCACAAGGTCCATCTCTCTCTCCTGAATGACAAGATCGGAGATGGCCGTCGCAGCCATCTCCGGACCCAACAGGGACCAGCTCTCCCCTCGATCCACAGAGATGTACACGCCCCTATATAAGCCGGCATAAAGAATATTTTCATTCACAGGATCTTCCAGGATGACATAAGCGACCTCATCGGGAAGGTTGGCCACGATCGATCGCCAGGTTTTCCCATAATCTTCCGAAACATACAGGTAATTTTTCAGGTCGTCATAATTGATTCCCGCGGCAGTGACATACACGCGCTCCATGTCGAAGCGGGATGGGCAGATGCTCCGGATATATCCGTTGGACAATCCATCGGAATGCTCGACCCAATTTTTTCCGTCATCATGCGTGACCCAGAAAGCGCCTCTATCCGTTCCGACATACAAAACGCCTGGCTCAAGCGGAGACTCAGCTATGGCACCAGCAGCCACCGATCTTTTCTCCGGAAATGCCGAGACGGACAGATCCGGACTGATCAGATCCCAGGAATTGCCTTTGTTCATGCTTTTAAAGATGTAGTTGCCCGCATGATACACAGTGGAAGGATCGTGAGGGGAAATGATGTACGGGGCGATAAAATTGTAGGCTTGCCTCCCTTTATGATCTTTGGGGAGCCTCGGCCGGATTCCCACCGACCGGTCGGCCCGCATGTCCTTCCGGAAGATTCCCCCTTCCTGGCTCGACGTGTACACGATGTTCGGATCCAGCGGGTCGGCCATCGTGTAACACCCGTCGCCACCCGCCCAGGCATCGAGCCACACATATTTCCACTCATCCTGGAACTTGGGATTCCATTCCTTGGCCGGTCCATAAACGGAAGAATCATCCTGAGTGCCTCCATACACAAAGTACGGATTCTGATTGTCCACCGAAATGTCATAAAACTCGCCGGCAGGGATGTTGTTGTGATGCATCCAGGATTTCCCTTTATCGTAGCTGACATAAAGCCCCCCATCGTTTCCCAACAGCAGATGCTGGGGATTTTCAGGATCGATCCACATCTCGCAGTGATCCAGATGCAAGACTTCTGCCTGGTTGGGAAAAAAGTGGAACACATCTCCACCGATCAACTGGAAGGTCTTCCCTCCATCCGCACTGTGCGCCACCCTCACACCCAGACCGAAAATCTCATCGTCATCCTGAGGATTCACATAACAATCGGTGAAATACCACCCGATCCTCGAGAAGATGTGGAGTTCATCTTCGTGGGTTCTCGTCCAGGTCTGCCCTCCATCCAGAGTCCGGTAAACTTCGGCGCTGGCACTGCTTTTTTTGTTCAGGTTATCCACCAGGGCATAAGCTTTATCCGGATTGCTCCAGGATACTGCCAGCCCGATCCGTCCAGTCTGCGGTCCATCGGGCAACCCACCCCTCAGCCTATTCCAGGTCTTCCCTCCGTCGCTGCTGCGATAAACTCCGCTTTCTTTCCCGGAAATGCCCGGATTGTTTTCCCACATCGACACATAGATGACATCCGGATTCGAGGGTGAGATCACAACATCGTTCGCTCCGGTCCGCTCGTTCACATAAAGAACATGCTCCCACGTTTTCCCGCCGTCCATTGTCCTGAACAGACCCCGGTTTTTGTTGGTCGACCAGAAATGACCTTGAACAGCCACAAACACGACGTCGGGATTTTTCGGATGAACGGCAACCTCTCCGATGTGATAGGAATCGGGCAGGCCTGTATTCCGCCAAGTTTTGCCACCATCATCGCTCCGAAACACACCCGTGCCCGGCATCGTGAAGTTCCTCGGCTTTTTGAGGCTTTCCCCCGACCCGAGCCAGATGACATCGGGATTGGAAGGAGCCAGAGCGATGTCCCCGATACCGAGGGCCGACTGGTTTTCGAAGATCGGCTTCCAGGTCAAACCGTGATTGACCGTTTTCCACAAGTTGCCCGAACCAAAAGCCACATACCATGTTCCAGGCCGTGCAGGATCGCATTGAATAGCTTCCACCCTTGCCGAATTGAAGACAGGCCCCAGGGAAATCCACTCGAGATCAAACGGGGAACTTTTTTTCATCTTCACATACTGTTCCCAAGAATCCAAAAGCGGGCTTTTGGCCTCCTGTGCACCGATATAAACATGGCTTCCGATCACCAGAAACAACAATATGCTCAACAATGTTTTTTTTATTTTCATCGATTTCGACCTCCCTCAAATCTTCCAAGACGTTGGCTAAAATAACATAGCCCTCCCGTGGTGTCAAAATATGAAAAAGACTTTAAAAAATCCAGCGAGAGTATTATGTTAGAAAGGCATGAGTCATTGAAAATGGAAAGGGCAAAAACGCCTTCTAAAGCAACAAAATCGATTCGGGCCATTTTTACGGCACTTTTCGCATTAGCCGCTATTTTTATTCCGGCAGGAACTCTCAAATGGCCCGAAGCCTGGCTGTTTATCGTTCTCTATGCAATAGCCGTGACGGCCGCGATATCCTGGATGAAAAAAAAAGCGCCAAGCCTCCTCAAAGAGCGGCAGAAGAGAAAAAAGGATGCCAAAAGTTGGGACCGAGTATTCATGCGCCTCTATTCGATCTTCCTGATCGTTCTGTTGATTCTACCCGGTCTGGATGCGGTCCGTTTCCGTTGGTCGACCGTTCCCCTTCTCGTAAAAATACTCGCTTTTATCGGCTACTTACCCGGATTTGCAATGGCATTCTGGGCCATGAGGGAAAATGCCTATTTATCCGATGTCGTGCGGATTCAGGAAGACCGTGGACACACCGTTGTCACCACCGGGCCTTACAAATATGTCCGGCACCCGATGTACATGGGGGTTCTCTTGATCATGTTCTGTTTCCCTCTCTCCCTCGGATCCCTGTACACTCTGATACCCGCCGTGATCATCGTTGCACTCTTCTTATTCCGGACCGCCTTGGAAGACAAGACCCTCCTGGAAGAACTCCCAGGTTACAGGGAATATGCCCAGAAAGTCCGCTACCGCCTCATCCCCGGTATCTGGTAAAATCACTTGCCATTGGACATACCTTCCGCTCTAGTTCGGATCTTTAACGCCATTTTCTCATTGCCCTTCTCGGCTCCTGCGTAACTCCGCTCGTTAATTCCCAGTCTCTATCATTCAAGCTTCTGTTCCCCTGATTGTCTGAAGCTCTAAACCTTGAATATAGTCGTGCTCAATACATACTCGGAGTCCCTTCAGGATTCCCTCACAGAACAATTCGGAAAGGCTAGATCCTCAATGGCGCTCCAGGAATACCCAATGGCAAAAACTTGTTTTTTACCTGATTATCCTTTTGTATTGGTTGACGACATTTTTCAACCACCTGAATATCTCCACCCATTTGTTGTACCCGGTGTGATAGGCATTCTTGATCTCGATGTATTCGTGAGGGATTCCCAACTCTTTGAGCCTTTGAACGACCTCCCTGGCAGCCTCCACAGGAACTGCATTATCCTTCGCCCCGTGCACGATGAAAAAATTCAATTTTTTCCCTTTCGCGCTGTCAAGCAAATCGATGATATTTTCTCCTTTTAAATAGGGAGGAGGGGATATCGCCCCCGATAGGATAACGGCAGCCTTGAAAAGATCCGGATGCAAAAGCGCCAGCCGCCAGGCTCCATAACCCCCCATGGAAAAACCATGGATGATGATATTTTTCTCGTCGATGTTGTACAAGGCTTTGACATGGTCGATACATTCGATGACTTCTGTTCCAGAATTGCCCAAATACCAATCGGACAAGCCTCTGGCCTGTGGAGCGATCATCATCATTTTCGGTGTTTGCAGCTGCGCGCGAGCCTGACCGATGAGCTGCGCCAAATTCACGGCATAGCTCACCTCATCCACCCCGCTTCCGTGAAGGGCGACGAACAGTGCAATCGGGACTTCCTCATCGTAATCCCTTGGAACATAGATGGAATATGGCTGGAGGGTTCCGTCGATTTTCGACCGGTGTGCATACCTCCCGATCGATCCAAGAGGAAAAAAGGCGGGATTTCCCTCCTCAACGCTTTCGATCAAGGTCTTGACTTCGTCCATCCATTCCTCGATCGCTGCGATCCCGAGGTAAGGCGGCACCTCTTCCATGTACTCCTGGATCCATTCGAACCGGGCTTCCAAATTGGTCATGCTATTACGGAATTTTTCATCCTTCGCAAATTGCTCCCCCTGTTTTGCCGTCTCGAATTTTGCCCGGTAATCCTCCAGCTCTGCTCTATTCACGACAAAGAACCTGGTGTCCTCTTTGAAGTTCAGCGACCCCTCTTCATCGATGACCCCGACACTCAGATCGTAAATCCCTGTTTCGTATTCTTGCTCCTCCAGTTGGAACCGCAGCATATTCATCCCTTTTTTGAACGAAAATTCCTCCTTCTGCTGAACATTGCTCAACCCGGGCCCTAGCAAGAAGGACCGGAAAAGCCACCCTGATTTGTCCTCTGGAGAATGGACGGCAAGGGTAATGGTCTTTTCGCTGTCATCATAAAAATGAAATGAATCGATCAACATCTGAATTTCAGGTTTTTCAGGAATACGGTTCACGAAATAGAAAATCGCTCCCTTTCTTTTATTGGACATCTCTGTGTCATAACCAGGATCGGGATAAAGCTGTGCCAGTTCCATCGCGCCCTGATCGCGGTCTGCGTACGTGAGATTGATCCCCCACTTGCCTTGCATAAAAGGCCTGAACGGGACAAGGATTTGAAACGGGATGGACAATTCATAGATGATGACACCCTTTTTCTCGTCGGGAACGATCACAAGTTCCACTTCCCGGACATCGATCCCGGGAAAATAAATCCCATCCTTGTTGATGATTCCTTTCACAGGATTTTTTTCCTCCAGCGATATCCCGAAAGAGTAAAAACTGTCGCTCTCGTTCCCTTGGGATGGATCGAGAAAGGTCAACAGAAAACCATCGCCGTACCGCCAGCTTCTGCTGGGAAATTCGAGAGTATCGTCCACGGCTTTTACAGCTGCATAGAAGTTTTTGGCATCGTAGGCGAACTTGGCTGTCACAGTCATGCCTTTGGAATGCTGGATCTTGTCTCCGGAAGTGGTGAGATCTACCGGAAATTCCTGAATCCTTTCCCAGTCGTCCAGCACTCCGTCTATTTGGATCCTTTTGTCGGTTTGAAAAATTCGGAGATCTTCCGATTGGGGAAAGGAAGGGGCACAAAATAAAAGAAAAACCATACAAAAAAATAAGGAAAACATGATAGTGTTTGTTCTCGATTTATCCATGATCATATCCTTCGATACAGATTGGAATACCACTCACCTACTTTATAGTGTAGCTATTCTGGAAATTTAATGGAAGAGGACTACTTTTTATTCAGGAAAAAATCTCTGATTAGGCCCTGAAACTTTTCCATGTTGATAAGTGGAGCCGCATGCCGCCCGCCTGCAGGGAAGGAATAAAGCTCGGCGTTGGGATAGATGGCCAACAGCAATTTCACATCCTCCCGGTATGGTTCGTCATCGCTTGTCACGATCAGCACCTTTCCAGGCCATCGGTCGAAATTTTCCGTCGGGGCGGCATCCTTTTCATTGAATTCGAAAAGCATACGGATCAGGTCGAGGAGTGTTTTTTTGCTGGCCTCTCGATCCATATCGTGGCGAAGAAGGGCCATCCGGAATCGCAACCGGTCTTCTATTTCCGGGGAAATTATGGCATCGATCTTCCCTAACCGGACAAGGCTTCTTTTTAAAAGTGGCTTGAGCAGAAAAAAAGGGAAGATCCGAAAAATAGCCAAAGCCGCTTTCTTGTTCCTATCTTTTTTTGGAGCCGGCGTGTTGGTGAGCACCAGGGCTTCGACACGAGCCATGTTCCTGCGAAAGTAGGCCTGAGCGAACATCCCTGTGAGGGACTGGCCTGTCACACAAACCCTATCGATCCCTTCCAATCCGAGAACATGATTGACACACAGACAGAAGTCATCCAGGTTGTCGCAAGAGGAAAAGTCCACCACGACTATGCGGAATTCTTCCTCGAATCCGAGCACGGAACTGTAAATGGCCCAGGGGCCGCTGTGTCCACCGCTAAACGTGAGCATGGTCTTTTCCCCCTTCCCGCAGCAAATATAGGAAATGGGCTTCCCCTTGAAATCGGTGTGTTTGAGAGGGTGAGTGGCCAAAAAATCCTGAAACCTCCGGAGTTCCTTTTCGGAGACCCCATCGAAATATTTTCGAATCGTCTGGGCATCTAGATTCATTTTTTCCTCCTTTCCGTTCCTATCCCTTCCCGCAGAATTCGGGCAAATCCTGCCAGCTCTTTTTTTAAAGTATTTTCCGGGATGGAAAAAAGCGGCTTCCCTTTTGCGATATTTTTTTTGAAATTTATCTTGTATTTGAGCTCCAGGTAATCCACCACCCCCTCCTGGACCTGCAACAGGGTATAGATCATCTGGTCGATATCCACATCCTTCCGGATGTTTCCTTTTTTCTGCTGCTCTGCAAAAAGTCCCCGGAGGAGCTCCAGTCCCTTCATCTTGCTTTTCAAAGCCACATCGCCGAGCACGACGTTGTCTCTCTCTTGAGACACCTTGTAACCAAAACCTCCGAACACCGGGTATTCGTTGTCGAGCTTGGCAGCTTGGAGATAAAAACGGGACCAGGCATCCAAGATGTCATTCCCTGGATTTTGCAGTGTCTTTTCAAAAAGACCGACATTGAGCTTCTTCGCATATTCGATAAGATATTCATAAAGATCCCTTTTGGATTCGAAATAACGGTAAAAGCTACCCTTGGCAAGACCCAACTTTTCGATGATCTTGGACAGTGAGACTTCGTTGTAATTGCGGAGAGCGAATTCCTTAAGGCATGTGTCGATGATTTCCTTTTGCCTCTTCTCGCTCAGATTCAAGAATGTTTTTTGCGGCATTTTTTCACCTCCGCGACCTTTTGGTCGCGACTTAATAGTCGCTTTAATATAATAGCTCTCGCCGCAGACGATGTCAAGGTTTTTAAAACCAGGAATTTTTAGTATAATGCGGAGGAATCTGAGGAGAGCGTTCAATGAAAAAAATCATATCAGCTTCACTGGCAGCGTTATTTATCCTTTCCCTTTCTTTCGTTCTTCTGGCTCAACAAACACAACTGGATATCTACGAAAGGCCGCGTCAGTTCGAAAGAAGCCGGGATTACGACGCAAAACACTACCGTGTGGAATTGACATTCGACCTGGATAAGAAAATCTTTTGGGGCACGAACACCATCACTTTGACACCGCTGAAAAACGAGTTTACCTCGTGTGTGCTGGATGCCGAAGGACTGGAGGTGGATACAGTCAAAAATCCCGCAGGCACCCCACTGGAGTACGAACAGACTGATAAGCACCTAGTCATTAATTTTCCAGAGGCCTATAACTTTGGCGAAGAAGTCCGTTTCACCGTGGAGTACAAAGCAAAAGATCCTCAACAAGGGATTCACTTCGACGACAAGACAGAGGATCACCCCCAGATGGTCACCACCACATCCTGGCCGGATAAAACTCATTATTGGCTTCCCTGTTACGATTATCCCCATGACAAAGTCACCCATGAATTTATAATCACGGTCAAGGACAGGTTCAAAGTCCTCGGAAACGGCCGGCTGGTGCGGGTAATGGAAGACAAACTGAAGGGGACCAAAACCTATCACTGGTCCCAGGATCTTCCCCATTCCACCTATCTTTTTCTTTTGGCCATCGGGCCTTTTGCGGTCATCGAAGATTCGCTCGGATCCCTTCCGATAAATTACTGGGTGTACGAGGATGAAGTAGAAGATGCCAAGTGGATCTTTAAAAAAACGCCCTACATGATCGAGTATTTCAACAACATCTTTGGCTATAAATACCCCTGGGCCAAGTATGACCAGGTGATATCCCCCCGTTTCGGTGGGGGGATGGAGAACACATCCGCTACACTACTGGGACAGGGAGTCATACATGACAGGAAGGCCGAGAAAGACTATTCCTGGGAAAAAACCATCGCTCACGAGGCAGCCCACCAATGGTGGGGCGACCTGATCACACTGCGGAGCTGGGAACACACATGGCTGAATGAAGGATTCGGCACGTATTCCGATTACCTGTACACGCGGTATGACAAAGGAAAGGACGAAGGAGCTTATGAGTTGCTTAACAAAAAGAATGCTTATCTCAGGGAGGCCCATAACCGGTATATGCGGCCGATCGTATTCGACCGGTATGAGCGGCCCCAGCAGAATTTCGACAGCCACACCTATCCCAAAGCCGCCGTAGTTTTGCACATGCTGCGGTTTATTTTGGGGGACGAGCCCTTTTTCCGGACGTTGAAACACTTTTTGCACAAGCATGAATTCCAGGCCGTGGACACCCATGATTTCATGAAAGCCGTGAAGGAGGCCACAGGCCAAAATATGGACTGGTTTTTCGAACAGTACATTTTTGCACCCGGCCATCCGGTGTTCGACGTGAGCTATGTTTGGGATGAGGAAGTCGGTAAAGTGAGTCTCACCGTGCGACAGGTTCAGGATACATCCAAAGGTATACCCATCTATAAAATTCCAGTGATAATCGGAATCCACTCAGGCGAGGGTTCGGTTTCGGAGAAGGTCTGGATAGAAAAACAGGAAGAGGTTTTTGAGTTCAAATCCGGAAAAAAACCATTGATGGTGCGGTTCGACGAAGGCAATTATCTGCTGAAGGAGTGGACATTCGAAAAAGAGGTTGGCGAACTTTTGTACCAACTGGAAAAGGATGATGTGATAGGGCGGAGCTGGGCAGCGTCGGAATTGATCAAACACAAGGATAATGCAGAAGTTGTGGAGGCTTTGATCGCATGCGCACGAATCGATGATTTTTGGGCCGTGAGGCAGAGTGCGGTCGAGACTCTGGGAGAGATGAAAAGAGAGGAAGATATCGCATTTTTCAAGGAAAAATGCAGCGATGAAAAATCCAGTGTGAGGGCTGCCGCCCTAACTGCGCTGGGGGAGTTCGGAAAGGAAGAACTGGTACCCTTTTTCAAGGAAAGATTCGAAGCCGAGGACAGCTACCTGGCACAAGCAGAAGCGCTTAGGTCTATCGGGAAATGCGGCGACTCATCGGTTATCCCCTTCCTGGAAGAAGCGGCACAGATGGAGTCCTACAGGGACGTTATCCAACGGGCCGCTGAATCCGCCATCAAAAATATTAGGGGACGCTCCACGAGGAACCACCCTATTCCAGTTGTTTTTTGATCTCTGCTATCAGAAACTGGACGGTTTTTTCTAGATAGACAGCCCCCTTTTCGGCCGAGGCTTTGGTGGGATCGCCCAAAACGCCGATTTCCGATAATGCCGGCATCCCCTCTTGAATGATTAGCTTGACTTCCTTTTCGCCCAAAGGCCCAAGATATCCCGGGCGGAACCGGTCTTGTTGCACTAAATAGTCTGCAAAGGCTAAAATCAGAGAAGTTTCATTTTCTCCGGCATGGGCTCCGGCTTCATCCTGCGTGATCCCGAATTCTGCAGATACCTTGAATAGGCAGCCCATCAATCCCATCAGATCGGTGTATCCGACAATATTGATTTCGGGGAATTTGACCCGTTGTTCTTGGATGGCTTCTTTTACGGCAGCAAAATTTCCTCCATGAGAGGGAAGGTAAATGATCGTTTTGAAACCCTGTTTGGCCAGGCTCTCTGTATAATCGGCGATGATGGCCTTCAATGTGGGGGCCTTGAGGGATATGGTCCCGGGGAAGGCGAGGTGGTGCTCCGAACAACCCACGGGGATCGTTTTCGCTTGCAAAGCTTTTCCCCATTCCATCGCAAAACGGAGAGCCAGCATATCCCCGATCAGGGTATCGGTTTTGGTTGGCAAGTGGGGGCCATGCTGTTCTGTCGAACCCACGCCCACCACAACCGTCGTGAATCCTTTGTCGATGGCCTTTTTTATGTCAGGCCAGTTCATGTCTTCCATTTTGATCGTTTTCATGATCTATCTCCAAGTAGGGATTTATCGAACCATTTCATAGAACGGATGATCAAGACCGTGGCCACGAGATACCAGATCCCGACGAAAGGGCCGAAGTCGATCAGCCCGGCATCACCAGGGGGAGTCGGAAAGGTGGCAAGATTGAATACGAGAAGAAGAAGGCCGATCAGGATTCCGACAAAGCCAAAGATTTTTCCGAACCGAGGATGTTTCATCATGGTCATCCCGAACAGGATGGTGCCGATCGCGATAAAAATATCCCAGGACACATCCATGCCCAGCTGCACTTTATCCACGACCTGCCAGATCCATTTTTTGGTGGCTTCAGAAATTCCTACTCCGGCTGATTCCATCAATCTGTCCATCGACAGGTTGACCGACAGCTGCACGATCAGCATCAAGCTGGCCATGGCAGCGGCAATGATATTGGATAATACCGCCAGTTGGCCGGTTACTGTTTTTCGATGTGCTTTGAGAAAAAAGTACAATCCTAAGCTTGCCGCCAAAAGCAAAGGGCCGAACAGGCTGGCCAGCACGATCGTTAATTGTTTGGGAAAAGGAGCGAAAACCATAAGGGGATAGACGACACTGACGGCAAGGCCGGCAAAGATTCCGATCCTTATCCAAGCTCGATAAATTCTTTTATCTTCGTCCATGAACAATCTCCTGAGGCTTTGCCATTTTTTCATATTTCTTCTAAAAAATAAACAGTCAATCAAAAACATCAAACTTGGTGAGAATATCAAGCTTCCAAAACGTCTTTATTATAAAAAAACAATTTCGCCTCATCAGTCGAGATGAAAGTAAGAGAAATTATAAAAATTATTGAACAAAATGGTTGGTTCATGATAAGAAGGAAAGGCAGTCATCGGCAGTACAAACATAAAATAAAGAATGGCCTGGTTACTATTGCTGGCCATTTGAATGACGATTTAGCAAAAGGCACTTTAAACAGTATAATAAAACAAGCAGGCCTTAAAAATGGGAGAGAAAAAAGTGATTAAATATCCCGTAATCATTGAAAAAACCCAAGAAAATTATTCTGCGTACAGCCCAGACCTGCCTGGTTGTGTTGCCACAGGCTCTACTGCAAAAGAAACATTGGCCAGAATGAAAGAAGCCATTCGATTCCACATCGAGGGGTTGAAAAAACAAGGATATGCCATCCCTGAACCTTCCTCGGAAATAAAATATATCGAAGTCACAGTTTAGAGGATTAAGCTCGCTTTTTTACGCAGAAAATTTGTTGCCGGGTGTATGTCATTGAATTTTGACTCGTTTTATCCCCTATGGTATAACCAATAGCACATTTTTAAACAGATACATCATGGCGAAAAAGGAAAATCTCATACTCATAAATTCCTTTTATGCCAACAGTATGCTCCTCGGAGGACTGATAGAATTTATTCAAGACTATTTTCACGTGTACTTCATAGATCTTCCAGGATTCTCCAGCCAGGTGCCTCCATTAAAACGAATCTCCTTTGAAGATTTTTCATCTTACGTGGAGGAAAAAATCGCGGAATTCGATCTCGATTCCTACATCTTAGGAGGCGTTTCATTTGGATTTTTCATCGCAAGCAGAGCCTCCGTTGACCAAAAATGCCGCGGAATCGCAGCGATCATTCCCTACACAGATTCCGGTTCACTCCAACTAAAATTTCGAAAAAAGCTGATCTACAATATAGGCACAAGAATCATAGATGGCCTGGGTATTTCTTCGTGGTTATGGAAAAAGCGCTCGTTTAAGAAATTTGCGCGTTGGTACAGCATCTATCCCGAAGAACGGGTGGATGTGATTCTCGATCAACTGGATGGCAAAACATTTTTTAGGACAGGAAGGCTCCTGCTCGAAAATAACGAGTCATGCAGATTTCACGATCTTCCGACCACGCTTATTTTAAGCAATGTGGATACCACTCTGAACAATGACCATGTTTTGGATTTATTCCAAAAAAACACTCGGGATCTTCTTGTCGTTGACACAGAAATCGATCACTATCCTCTTCAAATGGACAAAAAATACTTCCAGGATCATTTTAAAGACGAAAATATCCAGAAAATCCTTGATTTTTTTTCAGATAGATAAATATTGACTGCGCAGGGCTTTCTTGAATTACCATACGGATCTTTCTCTCGTCTGGGACATGAATGCCAAGCCAGCTCCCGCCCAGCCTAGGGCTATGATCCTGCGAATCAGGATGGCGGTCATTCCCGCTCCCGTTTTGATCCCGAACAGCGCAAACAGCGCAAGAAAAGTGACATCATAGGTTCCCAGCGATGCAGGGATCGCGGGGATGATAAAAGCGAAAGTTCCCAGCGAGACAATCAAAAAGCTTTCGAGTAAAGATATTCTCACGACACCAAGAAAACGAAGCGTCATCCATATTTCCAGTGCCCAGAAAAAAATGGAAAAGGAATGGATTGCACTAGCTAAGAGAAAAGGAACCTTGTGTTTAGCATAAAAATCAGAAATGTATGTATCTGTCTCGTTCAGTCGATCGCGATATCGGGCAACAAAACGAGGCCTGATTTTTATTTTTTCCAGAGCTCTGAAAAACCAGGTGAAAAATCCTTGTTTTTGTTTGAACAAAATGAAGATCATGAAAGATGTCGTAGCCAGAGCAATCCCGAGAAAGGTTACCTTTAATTCTCTCGGCATGGGAATCTTGACGATAGCAATGACAAATCCGGCAATCGCCAGAAAGATGGCCGTGATGATCTCGAGAGTTTTATCCACGATCACGGATGCAAGGGTTTTTCTCCGGTTCGGGGTCTTGAGACACATTGTTCTTATCGCTTCTCCTCCTATGTGTGCAGAGGGAGTCATATAACTGATGGCATAACCCGATAACCGGGCAGCGAAAAGGCGCAGAAACGGAATTTTGTCTCCGTATGAGTCAGAGACGACCTTCCATCCGAAGGTTCTGAGCAGCCAATATCCAAAGCGCAGAAAAAAAAGAATGAGAAAATTTTTAACCGCTAGAGTACGGATATTAGAGAGAATCCGTTCAGGACCTATTTTATAAATTAAAAACGCAAACAAAAACAGTCCGACTACCCAGACAAGTTTTAAAATTTTCTTTTGCATGAATTTAAATATGCCCAAAAAACCTCGGTATGGGTGTTTATCTATTCTTTCCGGATCTTTGTCAAGCGAAGATTATTTCACCTTGACAAGAGAGAAAAACATATCCTATGATAGCACTCTTATAGGAGTGTCATATGAGTGTCAACGGAGAGAAGCCGGCAGACAGCAAAGTGACCATCAAGATCCCGGGTCCCCTTTATAACCGTATCGCAAAGATCGTTTCGGGAAGCGGATTCAACTCGGTCACGGATTTTGTCGTGTATGTGCTCAGGGATTTGGTTTCCACATCGTCCGAATCCAAAATCACACGAAGGCTGGAAGATACAAGCCTGAGCAAAGACGAGATCGAAGCTATTCGCAAACGCCTGAAATCTCTCGGTTACCTATAAAATAAATTGGGGACAGGATACCCTTTCACTTATTTCCAGGACCTGGAAATAAGTGAAAGGGTATCCTGTCCCCAATTAAAAAAAGGAGGAGATATGTCGTTGGAACTAGTGCCGCCGCATGGTGGTCGATTGAAACCGTTGATCCAAAAAGGAGAAGAACTGAAACAGGCGATAGAAAAAGCGAAGAGACTTCCTGTCGTTCGCCTCACATCCCGCGAAACGTCGGACCTGATCATGATGGCCATTGGTGCTTTCAGCCCACTGGAAGGATTCATGGGAAAAGAGGACTACGCAGGCGTTGTAGAAAACATGCACATGGCCGACGGAACCCTCTGGCCCATCCCGATCACGGTCTCTGTCACAAAAGAAGATGCCGGCTCATTCGGGATCGGTACGGAAGTGGCCCTGGTGGATGACGAAAGCAGTGAGCTGATGGGCAGCATGACCGTCGAAGAAAAATACGGCTACGACAAAAAACACGAAGCCAAAAACGTCTTCCGCACAGATGACGAAGCCCACCCCGGTGTGGCCAAAGTATATGCTCAGAACGAAACGCTGATCGCCGGCCCGGTCAAAGCCTTCAGCGAAGGCCCCTACCCCAAACAATTCGGCGATTATTTCGGACGGCCTGAAGACACGCGCCGCATCTTCACAGAACGGGGTTGGGATACAGTGGCTGGATTTCAAACCCGGAATCCTATCCACCGCAGCCATGAATACTGCACCAAGATCGCGCTGGAAGTGTGCGATGGCATCCTGATCCACCCGTTAGTGGGAAAACTCAAAGCCGACGACATCCCTGCTGACATCCGGATGAAATGTTACGAGGTATTGATGGAAAACTACTACCCCAAAGACCGCGTCGTCCTCAAAGTATACCCGATGGAGATGCGGTACGGCGGCCCGAGGGAAGCCATCCTACACGCCATCTTCCGCCAGAACTACGGCTGCAGCCATCTGATCGTTGGCCGCGACCACGCCGGTGTCGGAAATTACTACGGACCGTTCGATGCCCAAGAGATCTTCGAGGAGCTGGACGAAGGGGAATTGCACCTGGTCCCTCTCAAGATCGACTGGACATTTTGGTGCCACAAATGCGACGGCATGGCTTCGATGAAAACCTGCCCGCACGGCAAGGATGACCGGGTGCTGATAAGCGGTACCCAACTCCGCCAAATGCTTTCCGAGGGCCAGATGCCGCCCAAGGAGTTTAGCCGCCCCGAAGTAGCTAACATCTTGATGGAATATTACAGGGAGAAAGATAAATGACGATTCAAAAAGCGACCAACATAACCTGGCACGAAGGGGCACTGAACAAACAGGACCGGGAAAAGCTTCTCGATCAGAAAGGTGTGGTTATCTGGTTCACAGGGCTATCCGGCTCGGGAAAATCCACCATCGCCCACGCCATCGAAGAAGAATTATTCAAACGTGGTCACCTCAGTTTTGTACTGGACGGCGACAACATCCGCCACGGTTTGAATAAAAACCTCGGTTTTTCACCGGAGGACCGGGAAGAGAACATCCGCCGGATCGGAGAAGTAGCCAAGCTGTTCGCCGATGCCGGTCTGATCACCATGACCGCCTTTATTTCCCCCTATCTAAAGGATCGAGATAACAACCGCCACCTCTTGAAGGAAGGGGAATTTATCGAAGTTTTCATGAAAGTTTCTCTTCCCGAAGCCGAAAAACGCGATCCAAAGGGCCTGTACAAAAAAGCCCGCGCTGGGGAGATCAAGGAATTCACTGGAATCGACGCTCCCTACGAAGAACCCCTCGATCCCGAACTGACTATCGACACCGACGCATTGGATCTGGATGAAAGCAAAGACATGGTTATCCGCTACCTGGAAGAAAAGGATATCATTAAAAAAGCATAACGATATAAGCCTAGCGGTAGACAGAGAACTTTTTTTTTCACGAAATCAAAATAATTTACTAATTTTTATAATTTATACTTGACAAGCATTTTATATAGTATACAATGAGGGTGGTTCTCTTGAGCCGGCTGGGGAGAACCCCCACCTTTTTGGTTCCCATCATCAACCCCCCTTTTGCTGACACAGCCGGCACCCCCGCCCCTGTTAAAACACAAAATATGCTGTTGGGGACTTCTAATATCAAGAAAAACGAAAATTTTATAGAACACTATTAATGGGGGTATATTGGGTATATTAAACACCCAGTAATAAACGACAAAAAATCAAAGTCCTCTAAGATAAGATGTCAGATTAATTCCTTTGTTTTTCAATCCGAGCTTCTTCCGGATATTCTTGCGGTGCCCCTCCACTGTCTGGATAGAGATGCTCAAAAGATGGGAAATATCTTTGTTAGACAGGCCGCCTTTGATCATGTTGCAGATTTCGACCTCTCGCGCCGTGAGCTTCGTCCCGATGTCCATCAACCTTCCAGAGAGAGAAGAGGTCAATTCCTCGATGTGATGTCTCAGCAAGTCGATATATTTTTCCGTCGATTTATCTGTTTTTAGTTTTTTCAGAATGGGCGACAAAATTGTCGATGCATTCGTTGCGATATCATCCTTTATTTTCCGCTTTTCAATCTCAATCTGCGCGATGATCTCCCGGAGTGCGATGTTTTTCTGTTCCAGAGCTAGTTTCTGCTCCCTCAGTTTCGTCTCAGATTCTTTCAGAGCAATTTCTGCCTGTTTTCGTTGAGTTATATTCTGGGCTATAGCAACGAATCCGGTCCTATTTCCTGCCGCATCTTTGATGACGCTCACAGAAATATTGGCAGCAAACGTGCCCCGGTCTTTTCTGACGACCTCATATTCTATATTGTGAACCGAACCTTTTTCAGTAACGATATTCAAATTCTTCAATGCCCTCTTATGGTCTTTTTTCGCGATAGTTTCGAGGGCACTTTTCCCGATCAGCTCTTCCGTGCTCGCATAACCCAGGTTATCCACAGTTGCCTGGTTGCAATCGATGATGATAGCATCCGCATCCGTTACCGTAATGGAATCTGGGGATGAATCAAATACGCTTCTCAGCCTTTCCATCGCTTTGGTAAGTTCGGCCGTCCGTTCCTCCACTTTGCATTCCAGGTCATCGTACGCTTTCTTGAGATCCTCCTCGATTTTTTTCCGTCTTGTGTTGTCCACAAAAGAACCGAACATATACTTGGGCCGGCCCGATCTATCCCGGATCACGCTTGTCATATAGTCCACATAAAACAGGGAGCCGTCCTTCCTTTTCCCGATATCCTCTCCTATCCTTGCACCCTTCTCTTTAAGGACCTCGATCGTTTCATAGACTCCTTCCCCCTCCCAAAATTCCGGCAGATATCGTCCCAGCACTTCGTTTTTATCCTCATAGCCCCACATTTTAATTATTGTGTCGTTGACATAGATCAATTTCCCTTCTATATCCGTGATCCCGATGCCACTGATGGATGAGGCGATGGCATGCTCCAGGATCCCCAGATCGATCCTGGCAGGAATTAGCTCTTTCTGTGATTTCTTCTGCGATTTCTCCAATTTTGAAATGCGGCGGCGCAAACGTGAAAGTTCTTCCAGAAGCTGCTTTTTGCTCTTTTCCTTATCCTTCATGGAGAGGTCCAAAAAACGGACTTATTTCTTCTTCAATCTAACCAATTGCGGATGATTTAGTCAAGACCGGGATACTTGATTTATATACAAACTTTGTATATAGTATTTTTAAAGAAAAACCACCAGAGGTGAGAAAAATGAACACTAAAACCGTCAATATATCCTTCAGGAAAGATTTGCTGGAAAAAATTGACAAAGTGGCCAAAGAAGAGATGCGTACCCGGTCAGAGCTCATCAGAAAAGCGTCCCGCCTGTATATCGAAAGGAAAGAAAGGTGGGAAAAAATATTCGATTTCGGGAAACAACAAGCCGAACGATTGGGCCTTAAAGAACAAGATATAGCTGAAGAAATTCAGAAATTCCGTCAGAAAAACAGGTGACGGTTTTGACTAAAGTTGTCCTAGACACCAATATTCTGATCTC
>CAZIDF010000016.1:74650-80601 GCA_964538085.1 uncultured Eubacteriales bacterium
AAATAGGCCAAAGCCAAGGGTTCGACGATAAAGGCAAAATCTTCATCATGAAGATTCCTGAACAAGGATTTGGCCTTTTCCAGGTGCTCGATGGCCAGATCAAAGTCACCTCTAGCCATTTCGATCAAACCCTGCCATCTCAAGGAAAGTCTTTTAAGACGCTGCTCATGTTTAGGAACAAAATTTTTAATTTGTTCCGGCCAATCCATGCTGAGATGTTTTTGCATGAGCGTATCATACGCTTTTTCAAACTCTTCAACCTCTTCTTCGACCTTCTGCCACAATTGCATTTTGGAATACAGCTCACCAAGATACCAATGACGAAAAAACCTATCTCCTATCCCTTCGCATTGTTTTAAGGCTTCTCCATAATCACCTTTTGCAATATATGCGTGCGCCATTGTCTGTAAGCGTCCTTCATTTTTTTGCAGAGATTCTTCAGCAAACGCTAAAATATCATCAAACCGGCCTTGTGTTTTATACACATCGATCAGATTCTGCATGCCATTTCTGCGTTCTTCGTGTGAATCGCTGTCCAGTTGTTTACGGTATTCTTCCTCAGCCTTGGGAAAATTCCCCATGAAAAGGTAAGTATCCCCTGTTACTCCAAAATTCGTAAATACGTTTGGATCTAGCTCAAAACCCTTTTTGCACCAGGAAAGGGCATTGTCAAAGTCGCGCTCCATAATATAAGCATATGCCATGGCGCTATAATTCATCGGATTATCGGGAAATTTCTCAAGACCGATCTCGTTTATGTTCCTTGCCTTCTCATACAGACCCTGCGCTATGTAAATCTGTGCAAGCCAGGAATAGACAAGCTGGTTATTCGAGTTATTATGGACGAGGAGCTCAAAATGCCCCTTAGCCAGTTCATATCCTTCCTGTTGAGCATTAAATGTGCCAAGATTCACATTTCCTCTCTCATCATCAGGATACAGCTCCACCAATTTGTATAAAGTATGTAATTGCTCATCCATCTCTTGATTCGGATCTGAACCTTCGATGAAAAGGCGTTCTCTTTCTGTAGGAGGCCTGCGTTGGGCAGCCTCGAGGGCTTTTTCCCTGTATTCGCGCATTTTTTCCCAGTATTCTTCATTATCAAAATCAACCTCCAGCGCGAGCCTGTTGTAAACGCCGCTTAAATAACGATAAGCCATAGCAAAATCAGGGTCCAGGGCAATGGCATTTTCCAACATTTCTATAGCTTTGTTAAAATCTCGGCTATTCAAAGCCTTGATGGCTTCTGTATAAAAATAGATAGAGCGAGGATGATTGGAGGTGACCTCACCTATATTCTCATCTATATCATCGGCGATTTGTTCCTCTGTAAGATTGAAGTATGGTTTGAGTTTTTTTGTCAGATTATCCACCATGGTATAAATGATGGCATCCTCTCCGGCTCCATCTTCTCTTTCAGCCACAACAGACTCCAAAGTGCTGGCATCCTGAAGCACAGCGTCCACACGATATTTATCCCCCAATTTAATGAAGGTACCTTTAAGGATATGCGTAACTCTGGTTTCTTTGGCAAAATCCCTCAAATTCTCCTGAGTGAAATTAGCCTCATCATCTAGCTCCAATTTGCTGAGAGCGCTGTATACCTGACTTTCATCTGCTACCGAGATATATTTGGACTGCATCAGGTCCGTGGTGAACATGCTCGATAAAACACTCCTCAAGCGGTCCAATTCCTTATCGCCGGAGTTGTTCTTGAAGGGAAGCACAGCCACTCTAAATCTGTCCGGTGTGGTGGGAAAGGTTGTTTGGGTTGGAGTCAGAAGGCGCCAGACGATGATCCCTGCAACAACGACCACTGCCGCAGCCAAGGCAGGAACCAGTACCTTCTTGAGGCTGAACTTTTCGACCCTGGCAACAGAAATCCGCGGCATGATCTTCTGCACTACCCGCTCCTTCTCCGGTAGCGTCTCCTCCACCGCCATCAACACAGCCAGCAATTCTTCAGCACTCTGGTATCTTCTGTTCCTGTCCTTTTCCATGCACCGGAGGATGGCCCGGGCCATCCCTTCAGGAAGCTGCGGATCGGCCTGCCTCGGATCTTTCGGTTCCTCACTCTTGTGCTTCAATGCCACACTGAACGCCGTATCCCCAAAAAACGGCACCTTTCCGGTCACCATTTCGTACAGGATCACACCCAGGGAATAAATATCCGCCCTCTGGTCTGCCTTTTTCCCGTCCACCTGCTCCGGGCTCATGTAATCGGGGGTTCCGATGACCATTCCCTCTGCCGTCAATCCCTTGTGTTCCTCAGACCGGGCAATCCCGAAGTCCATGATCTTGGCGTTGCCCTCCTTATCGATCATGATGTTTTGGGGTTTCAAATCCCTGTGCACGATCCCCAGACTGTGGGCCTCTGCCAGTCCGTCGGTCACCTGCAGAGCGATACTCAGCACATTCCCCAGCTTGAGCTTTCCCAGCCTTTTAATAACACTCTTCAGGTCCTCCCCCTCCACATACTCCATGGTGATGAAGTGGGTGCCAGCTGCTTCGTTGATGTCATGCATGCGGCATACGTTCTTGTGGGTGATCCTCCGGGCGAACTTCAGTTCGTTGCTGAATCGGGTGATCGTGTCCTTGTGTGCAGCCACTTCGGGTTTGAGGACTTTAAGGGCCACATCTTCCTGGATCTTGGTGTCGAAAACTTTATAAACAAAACCCATTCCCCCCTTGCCGAGCTCCTCGACGATGTTGTAACGTTCAGCCAGAGTGTGGCCTTTTTTTAGTTCCTCCCCGGGCGTGAGCATTGTCTTTGTGAAAGACATGGACTCCTGATTCCCTAGGCCAAACTGAGTCCCGCACTTGTTGCAGAACACAGAATCCGACGGATTCTTTGTCTTACACTCCGGGCATTCTACGATTTGTTTTTCCATTCTACTCGTCTCCTCCCCTCGTCAACCCCCCTTTTGCTGATTCATCCTTAATTTATCCACCCTTGCGAGGGCTGCAGGCCCGAAGCAATCACAGGTGATTACCGCGCTCTCTTCGGTCACTCGCAATGACATGGCTAAATTGCCGCACTTTCAACAAATCCCATGCTGACTGCTAGAATCTGTATCGTACTCCTAGGCGGATGACACGGGGATTGAGGATTTCCGTGATCTCCCTGAATCTTGATGAATTGACAATATCATAACGACTAAGCGTATGAGCAAAATTGAACACATTGAACGCATCCATTTGGAGAGTTAACCTACCGTAATCTCCCAACTGAAAATTTTTAGCCAAGCTCAAATCGACATTGTAAAAATTTTCAAGCCGGGTTTCCCCAAATTTTTCGATGCCAAACGTCTCCGATCCTCCCAATCCTGCAGCTGCTCTTTCTGGCAAAAATGTTCTTATTTGAGGCCAAAAGACAAATCCTTCTTCCGCATGGACAAACCCAGAAAAATTGAATCCCCAAGGCAATTGGTACAAAAAGCTCAGCTTGGCCATCCACTGGGGATCAGGCCAGAAAGGGCGGCCATTTACATATTCAATTCCAGTCGGATCATAGACCTCACCAAAATAATAGGTATTTCTCTGATAAGTGAAGGAGGCATTCATCATCCAGCGGTGGCTCAAGCGCTTAGTCGCCACAACCTCGAAACCTGCGTAATTTGTGTAGTTCGGGCCGTTTTTCATGATTTTGCCTGCCGGACGATACCGATTCAATGTCCAGTATTCATATTCAAATATTTGGTCTTCATAACTCAAACTCCCCTGAATTGGACCGACCCAATCTTCCGGGCTCTCGATCCAACCTGTCTCTTTGTCATAAAAATAAGTCAAACGGGGGCGGTGACTGCGACGGAGGGTGAGGGTTGCGCTGATTGAGAAGTTCGTGAACACTTCTCTCTCGACACCGACCAGGAATTCGTCGGTCAGGGAGGCCTTGAGATTTCTATCGAGGGCATTGGGAGAATCGAATCGAGTGGGATTCCATGGATCGATATTTCCAAAGTCAAGGACGCCGTCCAAAGGGTATCCCATAAGTTCATCCGTCGTCACAAGGTCGTCGCCGTTTTGATCATTCCAACGGTATAACACCCAAGCCCATCCTCCTACGCTCACCCAATCAGCTATCGTGGCTGGTGCCAACTCAGGATATCTTGCCAGATTGGCGCGAACGATTGTCTTCCGGTCTTCTTTCAATGCTAATGTTATTCCGATCCTGGGAGAAAACGTGGTAAGGGCAAAATCGGGATCGATGGCCGGGAACGTGAATGCCGGCAGAAGATCGGGCGCAGAAAGGGAAGCCGGTACTGAAGATTCTTTGACCAAACTCTTTTCTCTGTCGAACCGGAGGCCAAGATTGAATGTCAATCGCCCACGACTGTAGGAATCGTTTATGTAAAAACTCCATCTGTCGGCGTGAAATTTCGAACTCCCCTCCCGTTCCACATATGCATAACGCGGAACTCCATTTGCGTATAATTTCCAAATATCCAAAGGATCGGCAGTACGTGATTCTGCTGGAGTTGCCCGATACTCTACGCCGAATTGGACCTCATGGTCTCCCCCTAAAAAACCTTCCATGAAATAATTGCCATCCAGCCGGCCGCTGTAATCCGGTCGTTTCTGTTCGGTCCAAGTGTATGTTCCTGATACCATTCCCGTAACCAAATCCTCACCGCCCTGAACTTGCCTGCCTCCCTTGGGCTCCCACCCCCATTTGCTGAAAGAAGCCGCCAGCTTCAGGGAAAGCAGGAAATTATCGGAAAAAACGTGTTCGTTTTCAAACTTGATCAATGGAGCCCCATTGCTATAACTATCATAGGTTGTCTCAGGCGGTCTAGAAGGACCAGCCTCGGTGCCATCGCTGGTCTTGTGATTGCGCAAAAAAATCAGTTCTGCCCGATTATTTTTGCTGAGGTTAAAATTCAGCTTGGCGTTTAAGCTGTCGATATTCTGGTCGCTGGGATAACCTGCGATGGTAATCTGACGGATATCCTGCATGCCATAACCTAGCCAGAACCAGATTTTATCCCGCTTGATAGGCCCTCCAATCTGAAACCCATAATCCAATATCTGGTTTATCTGATCTCCCACATAACCCAGGTCGATAAGCTCCTGTGTCCGGTTGTCTGCCTGGAAATCTTTGTTCGTAAAGAAAGCCCGAGCCATAATCTGAAGATTATTGGTGCCCCGACGGGTGATAAAGTTTATAGAAACGGAAGCAGATTGGACGTTAGGCTTAGCTCCACTGGTAATGATCTGAATTTCCTCGAAACTATCAAAATCGTAATAACGCGATGATGCTCCCTTGGCAACCATATCTGTAATCATGACTCCATCGATGTTGTACATGGCTCCTTGGCCTTGCGAAAAAGTTCCTTTCGAGATGAAAATTGATTGGCTCCCCGAACTGCTACCCCCAACATTCTTTTGGCTCATGACCGTTCCCGGCGCCTGCTGAAGGATAACCCAAGGATCCCGGGCCGACGCAACTTCCTGGAGCATCGTATCCGTAAAATTCATGGCTGCACCGGTTTTTTTGGTATCCACGATCGGGGATGTGGCGACGACGGTAACATCTTCTTCGAGCGACGCAGGCTCAAGAATAACCGGAAAGTCGAAATTGTTACCCACGCGGATGATGATGTTCTCCTCGACATGTGTCTTGAATCCGGGCAGCTCGCATTTGAGCGAGTATGTGCCGGTGGCCAAGTTGAGGAATCGAAACGTGCCGCCTGATGAGGAGATCATGGAGCGGGCTCTATACAACGGGCAATCCAGAGTGACCGTAACACCGGGGAGAGGTTCCTTATTCGAATCGGTCACTTTGCCCCGGATATTTCCGTACTGCTCCTGGGCAGGGGATATGTCAGAGACGAATAAACAGATCAAAAAAGATACAACCAGAATAGTTAAAGATTTTTTCATCCGGCCCTCCTTAATGTGATCATACTCCTCACCTCAAAAATTATTCTTCCAACAGGGGTGAGTCAAGC
>CAZIDF010000016.1:80701-82788 GCA_964538085.1 uncultured Eubacteriales bacterium
TAGGCTGATGCCAACGTATCGAAAAAGAGGCCATGTTCACTTGCCCGGTTTCTGTGGCTCGCTCCCCAGAAATTGGATACGCAGTCCTCCATGTATTCAACAGCCTTCTGAGATTGCTTATTTGCCAAGGCGAGCCGGCCCCGGAGATATCTCCAGAAATAGCGATTCCTTTTGTTCCAACCTTTTGAGGTCGCCGCATCCAATTCCCCAAGGAGGCTTTCGGCTTTCGTCAAGTCTCCAAGTTCTATATATGTTCTCCCGAGATTGAATAATATTTCGGTTATGTTCCCCAGTGTTTCTTTCACATAAATATTCATCGCCTTCTCGAACATCTCTAGAGCCTCTTCCGGTCTGTTCATTCTCAGACAGTAATCGCCAAGGGCATTAAAAGTACGATGCTCCCAATTGTCCCCTCTAATATCTTTTTCATTCTCTTCATAAAAAGCCAAAAGATCCTGTTCGGCTCTATAGAACTGGCCCCGGGCGATCAAAAGACACTCTCTCCAAAATATCGCATGCAGCCGTCCGAAAACATCTGTCTCTGTGTTCACGCGGTCGTCAAAATAAATCTCTGCTTTTTCAAAATCATCTCGAATGAGATACAGAAATGCCCTGGCATCCCTGTACCATGCACTGTCGGGATCAAGAGCTGCCGCCTGGTCAAAGTACTTGAGCGCAAGATTGTATCGTTTTTCCATCAGATAGGTATTGGCCACCCAGTGGAGATCGCCAATGCCGATGCGGCTAAATTTAGGAATATCGCGAAGCCCCATCTCCTCGATGGCCTTGAGGCGGTCCAGGTGCACTTTCCTGGCTCCTCCGAGATCGTATGTCATGCTGTAGGCCATGGACCCATAATTGTAGACGGAAGGGTAGGTGATGGCTGTGGGGAAAAGCCTCGACAGGTATTCCTTGGCTCCTTCGAAATCACGCATCTCCCACAATAACCGCCCGAGCGTGTAATTTCCGGCAAAATCATCGGGGTATATTTTCAACAGCTCTTTGTAGGTCTCAATGGCCCTGTCGAAGTCGTCGTCATACGTGCGGTAGTAATCGGCCTTGATGAGGAATTGCTCACGTTGAGACAGGCGATCCATCAAATTCATGGCTTTTTGAATGGTCTCTTTGGCCTCGGATTTGGACCTCTCCATTCCCATATTGTAAAAAATCCACATCCCCCGGTAGGCCATGGCGAATTCCGGATCGATTTCCACGGCCTTCCTGAAGCTCTCCATGGCTTGCATTCCCGCAGCAGAAAGCGCATACCGCATGCCTTCCACGTAATATTTGAGCGCTTCCGGATTATCCGTTGTGACCGTAGCGACTTTGGCGTCGATGTCGTCTGCCAATTGTTCAGCCGTCAGGTGAAATTGGGATTTTATCTCGGGCGTCATCTTGTCTACCATACCGAACAAATCGTTTTCAGTTCCCTCGTACTGCTTGGACCATGAGATCTCCCCATCACCAGCCTTTTGGATTGAGGCATTGATGCGAATTTTTTCGCCAAATTTGGTGACAGTCCCGGTCAGAAAGTGGGTGACCCCCACAAGAGAAGCGATCTTTTTGAAATTATCCGTGGTATAAGAGTCACTCTCGAGTTTATCGATATCCGAAAGAACCTTGTTCAGTCTTTCTTCGTTCAGGACCTGGATGTATTTGGACTGGCAGAGGTCCGTGATGATGAGGTTAGTCAATGCTGCCCGCAAATTCCCCAGGGACTCATCACCGGTGAAGTTTTTGACGGGAAGAACGGCAAGATGAGGTTTTTTGGAAGGAGAGGAGATAAAATCGATGCGGGGGAGAATACGGGTAGCGATTGCGGCTACGATGATCAGAGCGAGGGCGACCGGGAGGGCGATCCAAAATCTTTTCGGTTTTTTTTTGGCAATGCGAAGGTATTTGGTGGTGCTGATCTCCCTGTTGTTCAGCTTGTCTTCGAGCCAGAAGTCGAGCTCGTCCTTGAAAGCGAAGACCCGGGCCTTCGGGGTGCCGTCCAATCTCCGGATCGGAAGTTCGAGCTCCTGTTCCCAGCGGCGGCAGGTTTTGACATCGCGGTTGAGATAGTCGGAAATCTCTTTCCAGGATTC
>CAZIDF010000017.1:0-9678 GCA_964538085.1 uncultured Eubacteriales bacterium
TCAAGGAATAGGGGAGAGTGTCAAATTATTGGTTTTTCAGTTTAGTGAGCCTCGCGCGGGCGTCGTCGACTTCGGGGAGGCCGGGATCAGTGTCTTTCTAGAGTGGACTTAGTATTTCTTATTGCTTGACAGAGTTTTTCGCAAACAAATAAGAAAAAGGTATCGCAATCATATTCCCGATAATAAATGTCGCAAATACCACAATAAAAATAACGACATAGGTCTGCATCTCTTTCGCAAGCAAAAAGGGAATCAAAACACCCACAAACCAGATGGACTTGTAGCACAGCTCGAACAACAGAAGAGGCACAAATTTGAGAGGAGATCTCAGGCCTAATACAGCCAAAATCCCAGATGATATCAACATACAGCCAAAAGCACCAAATACAATGGGGTCCTGGCTGGGAAATTTAAACACAGATTTTATCACATCAGGAACGAAAACCATTCCCAGGCCGAATCCTCCGGCTCCGACGATCGTGTAAACATACATGATCTTCAGCCAGCCCCAGCGAATTCTGATTTCATTGGACATCGATTTTCTCCTTAAATTCCCATGTTAAATCAGCAAAACAATATCAAGGAATAGGGGATGTGTCAAATAGCTTTGGCACAGGCTTGGGCTGCACCGATGGCTCCAGGGACACCCCCGATCTGGACGGCCCAGCATGATCCGATGTAAAGGTTTTTAACAGGTGTTTTGATCTGGGTCATCATTCCCCGGTTATAGAATTTTTTGTTCGGATTCCAGCTCCAGGCCGAAGTGGCCCCATCCGTATTGGCAGTGTAACGTTCATAGGTCAGCGGGGTCGCCGCATCCTCGAATTCGATGTGATCTCTGATGTTGGGGATGAGAGATGCTGTTTTGTCGATCAGGGCATTTTTGGCTTTTTCTTTAAGGCTCCTGTAAGCTTCCTTGTCGCCTCCTCCCCAGTTGTTCATCCACCTGTGGGGTGTCATGGTATGGATCATCAAGGAGGATTTGCTCTCCGGAGCAAGGTCAGCATTCATGAGGGATGGTGAATACAGCATTGTGAAGGACTTCTCGAAATAGCTTTCATCATCGGCGTTATAAATATTGACATCTGGACTGTCACCAAATCGATACACATGAGGTATCTTCAAATACTCCTTCATTTTTTTCTGAGGGAGGTTCAATCCTAAATAGACTGTGAAAAAACCCTCAGATACAGCCGCTTTTTCGATCTTCCCGAGTAATTCCTGAGGGACGAGGGATTTGTCATCCAGGAGATCGAGGAATGTCTTTTTGTAGTCTGAGGCGGAGATGACGTAGTCGGCAGGGAAGTCTTCGCCCTTGCATCTAACACCGGCAGCCACGCCTTTTTTTGTGATGATTTGGTCCACCTTGGATTTTAGCCTGAGTTCCCCGCCCAAGCTTTTGAAATTGTCGACAAGAACGTCAGCCCAGGACTGCATGCCTGTCTTAACGGTCCAGTAATCGTCAAAAAAGGACCAAATGGCCATGCCGAGGATGGCTGCACTCATATCAGGATATCCCATGTTTTTGAGCAAATGGTAGAGGGGGGAGTCCTTATCGAAGTACTTTTCCGTGAATTCTGGCATGGTCATGTTTCCGTACTTTTTGAATAATTTGATGATCTTTAGAATTTTCAGGGGAAGGGTGATGGTTTGGAGTATGTTGCTGGATTTGCCCATGGCAAGAAGGGCTTGGGTCATATCGTCCACCTCGGAAAAATACCTGTCGAGGTTTTCCAATTCTGAGGGAAATGACTCATATAGTGCTTTTTTGAGATCGGCCGAGGATTGGGCTTCGAAATCCATGTCCTTGTAAATCCAGCGGCCGTACTGCCGGGTGAAGGGGATTTTTTCGTACACACCGATATCTTTCATGGCTCCGAACACCATATCCGAGGATTCGAAAGAGAGGGTGCCGCTCTCGAAGTAAAAGCCCTTTCTCCAGAATCCAGAGGTGTATCCGCCCGGTGTGATGTGGGATTCGAAGATTGTGACTTTGTGTCCTTTTTTGGCCAGAAGATTGCCGGCTGTCAGGCCACCCATACCAGAACCGACTATGGCAACTGTGCTCATGGTATTCTCCTGAGGTTCGTTAGAAGGAAGAGTAACAAGGAACAGGGGAGGAGTCAAATCGACAATTTTAATTTTCTCGCGAAGAGTGAGAATCTTGGATCAGTCACATCGTCTTAATAATGTATGTTAATATAGCACTACTGTAGAGATGGTAATGATTCAGAAAAAGAAGATATTTTCTTTCCTAATTATCCTATTCATTTATTTTATGCCGTTGACCTCATCTGATTTTAGTTTTCAAGCTGAAAAAGAGGTACAAAATAAGTATAAGGCAGCTTTTAATTCTGCCGAAGTGTTATTAAAAGCTGGAGCTTATCAGGAAGCTACTGAAATGTTCCAAGAGGTGTTGGCTTTTGCGGAAGAGCAAGATATTGAGGAAGGGAAAATTCAGTGCTATATGCGATTAGGATTGTTGTATTGGAATGTTGGAGATTTAAAGGAATCGACAAGGTTATATGAGAGAGCTCTTCAGCTGGCAGAGAATTATGGTGTGAAGCATTATGCAGAGGAATGTCAAAAATCACTTGCCATATATCAGCTTTATACTGAGGGGAAAGAATATAGATCCTCAGGTAAATATGAAAAATCGATTGAGAGTTTTGAAAAGGCCATTGTGTTAGCAAAAGAAATAAAAAGCGAAGCCCATGAAGTGAAATGCCTGCGCCAGTTGAGTATTAATTATTGGGACACCAGAAAATTCCAAAATTTTTTCAAGCTTAACCAACATGCTCTTAAAATTGCCTTAAAGCAAAATAACAAAAGAGAAGAATTTAGATGTTTGAACAATATAGGAATATATCACAGAAAAACTGGAAGTTATTCTAAGTCTTTAAGTCGTTATGAGGAAGCTTTTAGAGTTGCTGAGGAAATGGGAAACAAAGAAGACAAATCTGAGATTCTGAGTAATATAGGAAATATTCATAAGGATATTGGTAATTACGATAGGGCTTTAGATTTTCTTACTCGCTCTCTTAGAATAGATAAACAGCTCGATATAAAGACAAGTATAGCAATTGATTTAATAAATATTGGGGAAATATATCGAATAAGAGGACTTCTTAGACAGAATGAAGATGATTATAAAAAATCGTTGGTCAATTTTAACGAGTGCAAACTATTAATTGAAGAAACTCGTAACCTAAAAAAAGATTTGAACCTAATAAATATAATTGAAGTAAGGATTCTCAACAATATTGGAGCTGTTCATCTAAACCTTATGAATTACAATTCTGCTCTCGAATATTTTTATGAAGGATATAAGAAAGCCAATGAAATTAATGACATCGAGGCTTTGGGCATGATTTTATGTAATCTTGGGGCAGCTTATTTTAAAAAAGAAAATTATCAGCAAGCTGCAAAGCAGTATAGTCGAGCAATTATTTTTGCGGAACAGATAAAAGCTCCAACTATTCTCTGGGAAGCGTATTTTGGACTTGGCCAATGTTTTGAAAAAACAAATGATTTCCAGAAAGCGATACTAAATTATGAAAATTCAATTATAGAAATAGACAACATCAGAAGTCGAATTATTATTGATACTTTTAAAGCAGGATTTGCTAGAGATAAATTGCATGTATATGAATCGTTAATAAATCTGATGTTTAGATCAAATGATAAGTCTATTGATATAAATAAAAAAGTGTTCAAAATAATTGAAAGTGCAAAGGCAAGGGCGTTTCTTGATAGTGTTGGAGAATCACAGTCTAATATTAAGAACAAATTAAGTAATGATTTAAGACTAAAAGAGACTGATATTATTGATAAAATCACTTCACTTGTAGAACAACTAACAGATCATAAACTTACAGATAGCTTAAGAAAGAAGATTCAAGAAGAATATGACCAAGCCGAGAATGAATATATGTTGCTCATTTCTAAAATGAGATCGGAGATACCCGAAGTTGCAGATATGATTTTGCCTGAACCATGCCATCTTGTCCAAGTTCAGAATCAGCTTGTGGATGAGAAAACAGCCGTTGTTGAATATTTTCTTGGGGAGAAACAATCTTATCTTTTTATTATAAAAAAGAATGATTCCTTTCTATATTTGCTTCCATCTAGAGATGAAATTAGAAAATCAATAAAGGGTTTCATCAAGGAGCTATCTGATCCTCCTCAGAGAATTTACCAGGGGTCCCTTGCTAGCAACAGACTTTATAAGGAGCTTCTTTTTCCTATAAAAGAAGTCCTCCCTGAGTCTATTGAACACTTAATTATCGTGCCTGATGGGTTTCTTTATTTTCTTCCCTTTGAAGCGCTCCTTATGGATTCAGAGAAAAAGTATGTTGTTGAAAAATTTACAATTTCGTATGCTCCTTCTTGTTCATCTTTACTTTTTTTAAAAGAAAAAGAAGCAAGATTAGAGCATCCCAAATCACTTCTAGCTATTGGAAATCCCAATTACAATTTGAGCAGGATTCCAAATGCAAGACAAAATGCTGCTTCAATCATTTTAAAGGAAATTTATTATGATCAAGGTTTCGACCTTACTCCGATTCCGCATAGTAAAAAAGAAATAAAAAATGTCGCAAAATTGTTTCCGAAAGAAAAGCGTGATATTTACCTTGGTAACCAAGCTACAGAAGAAGTTATCAAAAGAACTTCACTTGAAGATTACAGAATCATTCACTTTGCATGCCATAGTCTTTTAGATGAAAAGTTTCCATTCCGATCTGCGTTGGTATTGGCAATTGATGAAGATGAGGAGGAAGATGGCTTCTTATTGGTTCGTGAAATCTATAATTTAAGATTATCAGCTGACATGATAGTTCTATCTGCTTGCCAAACGGGAAGAGGGAGGTTAGAAAATGTTGAAGGAGTGTTAGGCCTTCCACGAATCTTTTTTTATTGTGGAGCTCGCTCAGTCATATCTTCCTTATGGAAAATTACAGATAAATCGACAACTCAATTTATGACTTATTTCTACAAATATATTTCAGAAGGTAAGAGCAAATCTCAGGCACTGCGATTTGCAAAGATAAAAATGATAAAAAGCAAATATTCTCACCCATTCTTTTGGGCTTCCTTTGTTTTGTACGGAGATAGTTCACCAATACAAGGACTTAACTAAAAAATTGTTTGGATTTGACTATTCAATGAGCAGGATTTCTTTTAATTGTGATTCCATTTTTCTCCCGTTCGGGAAGATTGCTGATACCATCCAAAAATAGGTTTTATTAGTAATCAATTGAGACGATATTTTTTTTGATAATGAATAATTATTTTGAAATATTTTGTCACTATTCCAGATCTGATACAGCGTCTCGTCGTATAGCTCAAAGATGTAATATTCGAAACCTTGCACATCTTCCCACTGAAAAAATAAGGAAGATTTTGGGATGGCTTTTTGTTGAGGCTGAAAAAGACTGATTTGGGAATGAGTTGCGGTTCTATATTTTAAGCTTCTGAAGCTGTTTGGGATAGCGATAAATATTATTATTGCACATAGAAGAGATAGCCCTGATACTAGGGAAGCCAATCTCCATGAAAACCGGGGGGATACATCTCTTATTTTCTTTTTTTTAATAAAATTCTGAACAACCTGATTCAAATCCCTTTCAAATCTGAGGGATTTGAGAATAAAATCAAATTCATGAGCACAATGAGAGCAATCAGTTATATGGTCAATGATACGGGTTTTTTCTTTTCCGGATTTATTTACCCGAAACAATCGTAGTAATTGTTTAGGAGATGGACATTCTCTTCTCGTAGCGGGGATATTTTCTTCTATATTTGCTAAAAATAATTGACGAAGGTCGTTGTCATTTAATTTCATATTCAATATCCTGCTTTTTAAGAGCTTTTTTTAAGTCAGAAAGACCTCGATATAGTAGGTTTCTTGTCTTATCTCTACTCCATGAAAAAAGAGTGGCAATTTCTTCGATTGTAAGATTTAATAAATATAACTTGACCACTTTGCGTCGGGACTCCAAAAGAGAATCAACTGCTTCACTTAAAATTATCTTTAAATTTTTATCTTCGATATTGTCGGTTTCATACGTGCTTTTCCATTCAGATATTGTTTTGTGTTTCTGTTGTAATAATAATTCTCTTTCCCTTCGCATCTTTCTTATGTGATCAATTACAGAGGAATCCACGATCTTCTTTATATATGACGAATAATTAACTATTTTTTTCTCATCAAATAATAATTTCCAAATTTTGATTCTAACCTCTTGAAACACATCCTCAGGATCTATACCTTCCTTTGGAAGATTAAATTTTTGGATGTTCCCTTTTATGAATCGTGTGAATTTGTTGATGATAACATCAAATTCTTTTATCTTATCTGCTTTCGAACTCATGACGCTTTGGATTTATTGTATTAACAATGAAATCTTACATATTAATATAGAGTACTCAACCTCCCAAATTTTCTCAGTTTATTAAAAATAATGTGCATTTTATCAATTATATTTTAATATTCGCAAGTAAATTGAGAAAATTTACCCAGTTTGATTTCAACATCACCTGCTTTAAAGTAAAATCAGATGTTGTGGATTGTGCCTTTTGCTGCTTTTACAATGAATAGGCAATCATGGATGATGCGTTAAATGTCCATTCCTTTTTACAGCGAATAAAAACAAGCTTCCTAAAACAAGACATGATCCTCCATAAATGATCCACTTCCAAAAACTGCTTGCAAACAATACGAGATCCGATTCCCCTGTGACAATAAATCCTGCCCAAAAATAAGGATGTGAAACCTCATCTGAGGCAATCATTTCAAGCTTAGTCTTACGCAAGGAGGATGCGATCTGTTCTGAGGAGCGAAGATGAGTGTAAAATCTTTCCATCAATTGATAAGTGGCCTGATCGTTTACTGCCCATAAACTCATAAGGATAGAAGAGCTGCCTGCAAAAAAGAACGCACGGTTCAAGCCTGCAATGCCTTCTCCTCTGATATATTGTCCAAGTCCTGTCTGACAAGCGGAAAGAGTGACGAGGTCCGCATTGAGTTTTAGATTGTAGATTTCCCTCATCTGAACGAAGCCATCTTCTTCCTTATTATTATTTAAGGAAAGAACAATGGATGAGCGCGCAGGTATTTTATCATCAATGAGACTGTGAGTGGCGAAATGGATAATTTTGTAGTCATCAAGTTCAAGATTCTTGAGCCGTTCTTCTGTCGCTTTTTCTCTAACAAAAACATCTCGCCGTTTTTTATTAAAAAGTGAGCTTATCCTATCAATTTCTGTTCCGCTGTATTTAAGTCTGTAAAAATTGAATGCGTTAGAGGAATAAAAGTTTTGAAAAATATCTTCTCCATTTGTTTCGGATTCCATCGATCCGAAGTCTGGATCTCCAAAGGCAAGAATATCAGACCTCTGCCTGGAACCAGTTTTAATTTTTCTTTGAACAATTTCTCGATAAGATGAAATAGATGGGGCATAGGCAACTTCATAATCTTCGATGAGCCAGTGGAATTTGTTTTGCTGAGCTATGAGAGTTTCGAACGGGAGAAAATGAAGGATGTCATCAGGAATAAAAATAATTTTCTTAATTTTCTTATCTAATGCGGGGAGAACTAGGATTTTGAATAATTCTTTTCCTGAATCAAAGTCGATTGAATCTTTGTCAGTAATAATTTGTAGGTGGGAAGATACTAAATCCTGAAGTTTTGATCTCACAGGGATAGGGAAAATTTTTAAGTTATTTTTTGTGACGGCAAACCCATAAGAATTTTGATTTCCCACCATATAAGCAAGAAAAGCGGTTTTAGAGTCAAGCAGTCGCTTCTGAGTCTCTTTTAAGGAGATTATCTCAGGATATTTCAAATCCGCATAATCAGGGCTTTTGGATCTAATTTCTCTTTTAAGTGTCTCCAGCTCATTTTCTTTTTCTGTAAGTTCTTGATGAAGTTTTTCTTTAACTTCGGAAGAGAGCCCAGCAGCAAGCAAATTATTATAGATAGTTGAAATATCCTTCATGATCTCTTTTTCTCGATTGATCAGCTTAAAGTTTATACCTAATGAAATGTCTACTTGAGCTACTTCTAAGCTGTCGAGAAAAGATCTCGCTTTTGCACGTTCAAGATAGTTGAATGCCTCTAAATCATATCCAACTTCTTTATCACTGTTGTGAAGAGTAACCAACATATGGATAAGATTCTGATAAGCTTCGATTCTTTTATCTGTTCCCAGATAGCTTGCTTTCAATTCTTCCAATTTTATCTGTGAGCGAATGTTTTCAATAATCCGAATTGAGCTTTTATAGTTTTTCAACGCCTCAAATATTTTGTTTTGTCTAGCATAGGCATTCCCGAGTTCAAAAAAAGCTTCCCAAAGAATCTGTCCTCCTTCCAGTCCCTGAGCTAGATCAATCGCTTTTTGGTAGTACTTAGTGGATTCCTCATAATTCCCTTGATTGAAATGAACAATCCCCATATTATTCAGGATCATTCCAATAGATTCTACATCTTGAATTTCTAGTGCTTTTTTATATCCTTCCTGAAAGTATTCTAAAGCTGGATAGAAATTCTTTAGGTCGGTATTTACACTCCCTAGGTTGTTTAATACTTCTATTTGAGTTTTTAAATCATTATTTTTTCTTGCTATTAGCAGTGATTCTTCATAGTTTTTAATTGCTTGATAGAAATCTTCCTCATTATCATTTAGAAGAGCTCTATTTCTATATGTATTTCCTATATTGTCTAGGATCAATGATAATAAATACAAATCTTTTATTTTGTCGGCGTTAGCTCTCGCTTTTGTTAAATAATCTAAAGATTTAGAGTAGTTTCCAATGTTCCTGTACGATATCCCAATTAAATTAAGATAATCTGAAATCATCCTATCATTTTCCAAATGGGCTGCAATTAATAATGCTTTTTCAAAGAAATTGATTGATTTAGAATAATTGTCAATTTTCAAATAAAACAAGCCGATATTTTTTAAACACCTTCCTTCTTCAATCCTATGATTTAGTAACCTTGCAATTGCGAGAGCCTGCTCATTTAAAGAGAGATATTCGTGAAAATTTAATGCCTCCCAATATGTAATACTTAGCAGACGCAAACATTTAACTTCATGTTCTTTACTTTCTAAAGCTCGTGACATATCAATCGCTTTGTTAAAACTCTCGATGGATTTTTGAGTGTCACCCAAAGAACGATATTTCTTTCCTTGATTGTATAGTGAATATATTTCGAGTGAATTCTTGCATTTTTCTTCGAGATTTTGCATCCCGATTTCTTTAGCGAGAGATTGTGCGTCGGAAAAATATTTTAATGATATTTCAAGTTTTCCGATGTTCCAGTATAAAAGACCAAGCTTTATAAGTGCATCACATTCTTTTTCTTTATAAGAAAAATTTTTTGCAATTTTTTTTGTTTGAGCAAAAATTTCTATAGCCATTTCAAATTCGCCATTCTTTTGGAATTCTTCTGCTTCATGAAATAATTTTGAATATTGATCGGAGACTGTTAGGGAAGAGTATTTGGAAGAATTCATCTCCAAAGAATAACTATTTGCAGTGAGGATGAGGCCGACTAGACTGGTGCAAACAATTAAGCTTTTTACCTTTCTCTGTTTACACAACAAATTTTTCATCCAATCCTGCCGGCAAAATACAGTTAGGATTGTGACAGGGCAGTTAGGTTTTATCAAT
>CAZIDF010000017.1:9778-59747 GCA_964538085.1 uncultured Eubacteriales bacterium
ATCCTGCCGGCAAAATACAGTTAGGATTGTGACAGGGCAGTTAGGTTTTATCAATCGCCCATAGAGATGATTAGGGGGGTGATATTTTAAATAGAAATATTAGAGAATTTGTACTAAAAAGTCGGGATGGAAGACTTTATTGAAGGTTTATTAATTTAGGAAATTAACAGTTTATCTTGATTGAATTCAGTAGTAATTTAGTCTTCGTCAGCAGGCCTTACGCTATCAATTACACCAAGCACTTTGATTGGTTTTGAGTTGTTATTTTCGACTGTAGGGGGTGCCAAAACTTTTGCCACATCATAGATCGGTGTGAAGTACAAGAAGGAATAGAGAAAGACAGCCGTTCGATCCAGGAGTCTTTCGAAACGGAAAAAGTGCCTGAATGAATCTCCGGCGAATAGCCCTGGAGCTGTTAAGGACAGGATTGCAACGATAGACACGATAGCGACTACTTTTGTGTAAGATCTTTTGCGCATAGCAACCTCCTTAAAATGAGGTGCCTTGCATGTAGATGCATCAAAAAAGAAAGGATGCGAAGAGACTGGCTTCAGAACAGAAAGCTATCTCTCATCTCATCCAAGGCGTCATATTAAATGTAAGTAATTGAAAATAAAAAGTCAAGGATTTTCTAAAAAAAGTTTTATTGTAACTTATTCAAAAGAAATATGTTAGGGATTAACCACATTATTTAGTGGTATCTGTATATATCAGCTATATATCTAGTGGGGAACTTTTTTTTTAGAAAATCAAGGTTTTTTGGACTTCTGTCTGTATTTGGCTTTTATAGATTCCAATTCAGCTTCCGCCTGGGCTGGGGCCGACGTGAAAAGGCTGACAAGGATCGTAAGAAACAAAGAGAAAAAAAAGGCAGGAACCAGGTGGTATATGAAATTATTCAGAGCTTCTATTTGGTTCCATATTATCGTTATGGCTGTCCCTGAAACAAAACCTGCAATAACGCCTGCCTTTGAAGTTCTTTTCCAGAATAGCGAGAGGAGTAGAGTAGGACCAAAGGAGGCACCCAATCCTCCCCAGGCAAAAAGCACCAACCAGAACACATATTCTTTAGCTAATGCCCCGAATACAAGAGCCGCGATCACAAGGCATAACACCACGAGTCGACTTATGAGCACCAATTTCCTCGGCGGAATGGTTTTTTCCTTTGCAAAGATCTTTTGGTAAATGTCTCTCGTAATCCCAGACGATGCCACTAAAAGCTGGGAATCTGCCGTGGACATGATTGCTGCGAGGATCGACGCCACGACAATACCCAAAAGAAAAGGATTAAGTTGAGTTGAAGCAAGATAGGGGAACAAATTCTCAGGATCCCCTCCAGGAAGCGCTTCTGGCTTCAGATAAAAAGCTCTGCCCACGAGTCCGATAAATACCGCTCCCCATGCCATGAGCACATTCCACACCGTCCCGATCAAACAAGATTTTCTGAGAGCTTTTGGATCATCGATGGACATGTAGCGGACAAGGATATGGGGATTGCCGGGAGAGCCCAATCCTATCCCAAGAAATCCAACGATCCCGCCCACGGAATAAGCAAATGGATTGAGGAATTTAGGATTAAAGTTCTGGAGAATCGCCAAGACTTCTCCCCATCCGCCTGCATTCACAACCGCAACGATCGGAAGAATAAGCAATGCAAAGATCATGAAAAAGGCTTGGATCATATCAGTCAGGGAAACAGCTAAAAAACCTCCGAGTATGGTGTAGATGAGGACGATGACTGCCGTCACCAGGATTCCACTCGTCTCGCTCACTCCGAAACTTGTGCTGAAGGCTTTACCACCTGCCTCGAATTGGGATGCCACATACGAGATCATAAAGACGATAATAATAGAAACAGAGAGAATCCTGAGAACATTGGATTTGTCCTTGAATCTGGACTCGAAAAAATCTGGGAGTGTCAGATTATCCATCATGGCTGTATAACGTCTGAGACGTTTGCCTAGGAAAATAAACATGAACACTTCAGCTGAGATGTAACCAGTGACTGCCCAGACTGCCGGCGCTCCGATGGTGAATGCCATCCCTGTTACCCCAACCAAAAGCCATGCCGATCTTCCCGAAACCACAGCGCTCAACGCAACGACGAACTGCTTTAGTTTTCTCCCCGCTAAGAAAAATTCGGCCAAACCAGATGATGAAAATTTTGCTGAAAGAATTCCTATAGTGACAATGATCAGAAGATAGAGAACAAAAGAAACGACGGCCATTTCCATCGGGCCTATTCTCCTTCTTCTTTGAAAAGGATAAAGAGGCCTAAAGACACGATGATGATCAAGGCTGGGAGGATAAAAAGTCCGAAGATTGTAGCAAAACCCATGGCTAGATCATGATTTTTTAAAGAAGTAATCGATCTCCCATTCTGCTGTCTCAGGGGCATCCGAGCCGTGACAGGCGTTTCGCTCCACTGAAAAACCAAAACTGTGACGCAACGTCCCGGGTTCAGCCATGGCGGGGTCGGTCACGCCCATGGTTTTTCTCCAGTGCGCGATGGCCCACTCTCTTTCCAGAACCATGACGATAATAGCTCCTGAAGACATGAAGTCTGTAAGGCTTCCGTAAAAAGGTTTTTCTTTATGGACGAGGTAGAATCCTTCGGCTTCCTCTTTAGTGAGATGGAGCTGCTTCATACCCGAGATTTCAAAACCTTCCTCTTCGATCCTCTGGATGATCTTTCCCACAGCTTTTTTCTTGACTGCATCTGGTTTGATGATAGCCAGTGTTTTTTCTGCCATGTTTGCTCCTTTTATTCTGAATTATTCAGGTTATATAGTCTTGCCGTCTTTTTTTGCCTTTGCTTCCAAAGCAGCTCCAATAGCAAAACCGATGCCTGCTCCTGCCCCGATTCCTGCGCCAATGTTGTCAATGGCAGCACCGAGAGAGACACCTACGGCGATTCCAATGCCGTTTCCGATGGCTGTGTAGGTGCCGGCAGTGATAAGCTTATGTTGTTTTCGGAGATGCCCCACTATCTTGTTGATTTTATCTCGGTAATCCTTTGTTGCCATCGGGGATAGTTGGATCAAGCCTTCCAAGTTGTTCAGTAGCGTGGTTATTTCTCCCTTGAATTGATTACATTCCCCACACATGGACGAAAATTCATTGACCCTTTTGGCCACCCTCCCTAAAAATTCCAGTTTGTATTTTCGCGATTCTGATTTTGTGAAAGTTTTTTTATATTTGGCAATCTTTTCGTTTGTTTCATCGAGCCAATCTTTGAATGGTGTCATTTTCGTATCCTGTCAATCAAAATTCTTATAACAGAGGGAAAAAACCAAGTCAATAAATTGGAGAGGTGATTGACTCGAATGTTTGAGGTCAGTACAATGAAATCTCATGTCAGCAGAGAAAAATACGAAGAGCATCAAAGTTTTGGCTGAAGAGATGGATTTCTCCTTCTTCGGCGTGGCGGATATCACAGAAGTCCGCAAGGATTTCCATCTCGGACATGATTATGTAAACCGTTTCGATAGAGCCATATGCCTCGGAAAGCAGCTATTGGATTCGGTTATCGAGGAAATAAAAGACAAGCCAACCCTTCTTTATTTCCATCACTATCGTCAGCTGAATTTTTTCCTCGATCGCGGTGCATTCCTCCTCTCATCCTGCATTCAAGATCGAGGATTTCAGGCTCTGCCTATTCCGGCCTCACAGATAATCGATTGGGTCAAACAGAAAAGCCATGTTTCGCATAAAATGATCGGACGATTAGCTGGCCTTGGTTGGATCGGGCGGAACAATCTCCTTGTCAATCCTCAGCTGGGTTCAAGACACAGGTTGGTAACGATTTTGACGGATATGCCGCTCGACCCTGGTGAAGGACTGGATAGAGATTGTGGTAAGTGCATGGAGTGCCTTAAAACATGCCCGGCTCAGGCCATTAAAGAAAACAAAGAGGATTTTGACCACTGGGCCTGCTTCGACAAGCTTAAAGAGTTCCGCCGGCAAGGAGTTGTAGGGCAACACATTTGCGGCGTTTGTGTGAAGGCTTGTAAAGGCCCTAAATAATCCCACCCCAGGCTGTTTTAATTTTTTGATTTTCCAGATTTTTCTGCAGATCTAGCCAGTTCGATGGATGTTTTGGAGATGACAGTTTTGTTCTTTCCGCTTTTTTTGGCTTCATACAGAGCTTTATCAGCCAGATTCGTCAACTCAGTGGATGCTTTTTCATAATCCGGTGGAAAAATTCTTTTTTTCGTTCCTTTTCTGGCTTTCCCGTCTGCAAAATAACAGGATGCGATACCCAAGCTCACCGTTTTTTTGATGGATTTTCTTTTTGGTGTGAATGATATTTGTTCGAAGGCTTTCCGTACTCTCTCGGCTACATTCACGGCATCTTCAGCGTTCTGACCTGGAAGAACGATGATGAATTCATCCCCGCCAAAACGCGCGGCCCAGTCATTGAATGCAAATTCTTCACTGCCGAATTTCGAAATCCATTCATCATCTTTGTAATTCCGGATATTCTGGTAGCAAACCCGCGCGATTTCCTTGAGGATTTCGTCACCTTCCAGATGATGAAATGTATCATTGAAGGGCTTGAAATCATCGACATCTACCATGATAAGCGCAAGAGAACTCCGGAAGGTCTCGGTCGCTTTGATAACCATCGGCAATTTTTCATTAAAATATCTTCTGTTATAAAGGCCAGTCAATTCATCCGTTACCGATAAACGTTTCACTTTTTCTTGGAGATTTTTTTGTTCTGTAATATCTTCCACGACGGTGTCATAGTGGGTAACTTTTCCAAGTTCATTTCTGATTGCTGCGGCGGTCACAGAAGCCCAAAAGGTCTTGCCATCTTTCATTTTCATCTGGATATCTCTTTTTTGTACCAGCCCGTTCTCTTCGATTTCTTTCATGAAAAAGCCGTTGTCATTCGGATTTTGGTAAAGATCGGCTGTTTTGAGATCGAGAAATTCTTCAAACACTTTGTACCCGAACATGTCTAAAACAGATGGATTCGCTTCGAGGATTTCTCCATCGGGGGTACCGCGGAAAACACCTATTTTTATGTTCGATATAAGTTCACGGTATTTTTCCTCAGAGTCTTTGATTTTTTTTGTCAACACGCTTTTCTGGATAATTTCTGATATAAGGTTAGCGAAGATCTCCAAAGGCCGTACCGTTTCTTCTGTGGGAATTTGGCCGTTTTTGCTGTCGTCCACGGATATCATCCCAATAATTTTGCCTTTGGTATCTTTCATGGCAACAAGAAGATTGTCGTCCTTATGCCATCCACTTTCTTCTTCTGCGTATGTTTTATCACTGGGAATAATGGCTCTTTGATCCAGGATGTCTTTTTGATGAGAAGGAATATAACAGGATTGACTCCCCAGCTTTTTTCCTTTTTCGAAATAACTAAGGTATTTTTCCCTTGGCATCTCGACTTTTTCCACTCTTTCCAAGTCTGCTTTTTTCACTCCTTGGTGAGCGATGATCTCACGAAAGGGTGGGGTGTCGATAAAATAGGATATGAGCACTCGCCCAAAACCTGAGATCTCGGTCACTGCTTTTGTGATGTATTTAAAAAGCTCTATTTCGTCCTCTATTGAAAGAATAGCTGCAGATATCTTGGAGAATCTTTCGATCTGACCGCTCACCTCCAGGATTTTTTCTTCTGCTTTCTTTTGATCTGTGACATCCATGTCCATCGCCACAGCGATAGGTTCCTGTCCAGGCTGAACGACCGGAAAGATGGATGACAAAATATGTTTTTCCTCGCCTGAATTCCTCGACACTTTCCACTCATGAAGGGAAGAAGGTTTTTGAGTGCGGATTACTTCCTGGACAAGCTCCAGAAATTTTTTTTCATCTGCTTCGGTTGCCAATACTCCCTTCAAAGGTTTTCCTTTGATCTCATCCTCTGTTAATCCCAAAAGTTTCTCCGAGTATTTGTTCCAGAAGAGGACCTCCCCCTTGTTGTTGAATCCCTGGATTGCTACATTGGGTGCATTTTCGATGATGGCCTCAAGTTGGGTTTTCTTGTTTTCGATCGCTTGGCTAGTTTGGTTAAGCTCATCCAGCGAGTTTTTTCTTTCTGTGATGTCTGTGGATATCCCCAATATTCCCACTGGTTCATTGTTCTCCATGATCGCACTGGAAGAAATCCTCACATGGCGAACGTTCCCTTCTTTATCGAGCATCCGAAGTTCATGAGGTTGGTTGCTACCTTCGAGAATATTCTTGAGGTTGGATTCATATGAGGACAAATCCTCTGGTTGGACTAGATCGGAGAAAGGTTTTCCGACAATTTCTTCAGGAGTATACCCTAATTGCTCGGTGATTGCAGAGCTAATGAAGGTGAATATCCCTCCGGGATCCATCATAAATATAATTTCGTTTATGTTATCGACAAGGATTTGATATTTTTCTTCTGCTTTTTTTAGAGCTTCTTCGAGGCTTTTGAGGTCGGAAATATCCTGGATGATCCCCATTTCGGCCGGACGGCCATCGAATTGCACGATAGATGAAGAAAATTCGATATCCTTTATGTTCCCCTCTTTGTGAAGAATCTTGGTCTTGAGGGAAGGAGAAATATCCTCTCCAGCAAGGCGTTCTTTGTGTCTTTGAGCTAAGGTCACTTTGTCTTTCGAAGGGAACCATTCGAAAAAGCGTTTTCCTCTGAATTCTTCGACTGAATATCCCAGTATCTGAGAAGTGGCCTTGTTGGCAGATTTGCAGATGCCATCTTGCACGATAACCACGCCATCCTTTGCTCGTTCTGCCAGCGCTGAGAATTTATCTTCTGATGCCTTCAAGGCGGCCTCTATCTTTTTTCGTTCGGTTATATCCCTGGCTACCCCTCTTATTGCCGCAACTCTTTTTTTTCTGTCCCGTACGGTTTTGATGTGAACTTCCAGAGGAATTCTGTTCCCATTGGAAGAGACAATTTCCATTTCGAAGTAGGGATTCATGATGCCCTGAGGAGCTTCGTTCAGAATTTGGTACACTTTGTCTTGATATTCTGCAGCGACCAGGTTTTGGAGATCTTTTTCTAAAACAGAAGAGGTGGAATGTCCTGTGATCCTCTGGACAGCCTGATTGATGAGGATAAATTTTCCCTTCAGGTCGACGATGAAAAATATTTCCGGTGCGTTTTCTACGAGCGTACGGTAATTTTCCTCAAGATCACTCAGATCTGGCCTAGGCACAAAATCCATAGAATCATTTTTTTCTGTGTCGTATCGCATATCTTCGTGGCTTGCCATGTTTTTTTCCCTATCTTAAGATTTAGTCTTCACGCCTGGAAGAATACGAGAAGGGTGGATTTTAGTAAATCGCCTAAGGGGATGATTCCAAGGGGGGTTTTATTGGGGTGTTTTTCACCCTTCGCGATGAGAAAGCTCACCGCGTTGGATTAATCAGGTTATGGGTTCTATTTTTTGCAGGGTATCCAAATTTCACCTTTTAGTTGCGAAGGTGGAGCATCCGGAGTTCCTGCTTCCAGGAAGGTCGCCAAGACCGGGCCGTCTTTGTTATACCCCTCGCCTTCCATCCATTGGAAAATATCGGCGATAGCTTCTCCCATTTCCTGATAGGGACCAGAGTAAGTGGTCCATGCCACAAGGGGATGTTGCCATACCTTTCTCTCCAGTTTAGTTTGTATCTCTTCTCGAGCTTGGATGTAGGCTTGCTCACCGATCGGAAATCCCATTTCCCACTCCATTTCCATGTCCTCAGGATCGTCTGGGCCAGGAACGGTGTGAAAGATGCCGATCATGGGTCCTTGGGGATTGACGTTCAGACTTTGTATCGTTGTGACCAGGTCGGTGATCACATCTTCGATATCAGATAAGGGCCCTTTGTGTCGCAGGCTTACATAAACAAAGGGTTCGATCTCTTTAAGTTCAGCCTCCTTTTTTCCCGAGGTTATGCCCACTCCGGTCACATTTTGCGCGGCAGTAAACATAAAACAAAGGACTATGACAAAGAGGATAGCTTTTTTCACTTGAGGCCTCCTTCCGTTGTTCAATCTTCCCATCCCTATTAGTCGTACAGAGAAATGATAGTACAGCAAAGCGTCTAAAGCAAGTTTTCCTGGATTATTCGCAAAAAAGCTTTATATTGATAATTATGATGAAAAACATAAGGCGAAAAGAAAAGGAGATCAGAGACAAACATGAGATGTTGGCAGTCATCATGAATGCCAAATACATCATAATCGCGATGTGTAAGGACAATGTACCCTACCTTGCTACGTTGAGTCATGGATACGATAAAGATCAATATTGTATCTATTTTCACTGTGCGAAGGAGGGGAAAAAAATAGATATCCTGAGTGAGAATAATTTAGTTTGGGGGCAAGCCCTTACGGACAGAGGTTATGTTCAGGGAGCCTGTGATCACCTGTATGCAACGACTCAGTTTATGGGCCGGGTTACGTTTATTGATGATATTGATGAAAAAAGGCACGCTCTTGAAGTTATGATACAAGCTCTCGAGAATGATCCTAATAAGGTTATGGAACGCCAGTTGAAGGAAGAATCTATCAAGGGAGTTCAGATCGGAAGAATCGATCTCGAATACATGAGCGGCAAAAAATCCGAAAAAGTCATCATTTCCATATAAATGATTCAGGCAGCCGATGTGGTGAGATCGGCTTGCTCGAAGGGTAAAAACTGTTGATAAGTTAAATAAATTAGTTTGTTAATTTGTTTTTTGAATGAATGATGCCAGCAACAGTTTTTATAAATGATCCAGGCTAGGTGATGTTTTTGTGGTAGCGGGTGTACAGACTAATGACGGGATTGTGGCCAGTGAATCGATCCTTCACTATCAGTGTTGTAACGGGGGAATCGGAGTGTTGGGTGAAAAGCATGTCATGTCCGACACACAGCCCGACTAAAATATTGAAGGTTGTTCCCGCTTGATTCAGAAGTTCGGCCTGAAGGATGGGATTGCAGGTCGATTCGAATTTTTCTGGTGACCGGATTTTGTATTCAGCCGGGATCCCCACATCCTCTTTGTCGATACCTCCACAGGAACAGATCACCGATATGACTTCAAGGTCATGTCCTTCCAGAATGGCATGTGTCCTCGCTGCTTCATCGCTCAGTCCGCTGCAGAACGCCATGCCGAGCTTTTTCGCTCCTAGTTTTTTTGCGAATTCGGCAATTTCTCTAATGCGAGGTCTCACAGGGATGATTTTTCCTTGTTCTCGAGCTGCTTGTTCATCATACGCTTCCTTTTCGGTCAAGGCAGCGCTCAGGAAAAATTCTTTTATATCAACGGCACTATATTTTTTTTCGACATTATGAATGAGGTCCTTATAATTCTTCATCGGACAGAAGCCCGGCAGTTTTTCATCTTCGGTTATTCCATCGTGACAAAATTTGGGTTTACATAATGCGCATTTTGGGTTCTTCATTATCCCTCCGATCCCTCATTTAGTTATTTGGATAAAGATAGTACCACCACTCGGGCTCATCCTTGAGCCACCTGTCAAACCAAGCCATGATGGTTCTTGTCCAGATTTTTCTTTTATTGTAGGTCATGATGTAGTGGTTTTGGTCGAGGATTTGGATGTATTCGACCTCTCTCCCCAGAATTTTAAGAGCCGTAAAAAGCTGCATGCTCTCCCCTGGAGGCACGTTCGTGTCCTCAGCGCCATGTAGGAGGAGCATCGGAGTCGTGATTTTGTCGGCGTTAAATAATGCACTCTGGTTGATGAAAATGTCCTTACGATTCCAAGGATAGCTATTGGCAGCCGCATATGCGGAGTATTCATACCCGGTGTAACCTTCGCCCCAGTAACTGGAGATGGAACTGATGCCCGCGTGAGCAACAGCAGCAGAAAAGTGGTTTGTTCTCGTCTGGATGATCATTGTTATAAATCCACCGTAGGATGCTCCGATGCATCCTAATCTCCTTTGATCGATAAAGGGGTGTTCAGCTAAAAACTTATTGACTCCTTCGATAATTTCATCGGCGACGATGATACCCCAATCATTGACATGATAGGCGGAAAAATCCTGTCCGTATCCGATGGCCCCGCTTGGCTGGAGCACATAGACGACATATCCCTGAGCGGCCCAAAGATTTTTTGGATAACGTCCTCCAAACTCCCTCGTGGTCGGTGTGACCCCTCCATAATAATTCACGATCAAAGGATACTTTTTTTTAGGATCAAAATCAGGAGGATAATATACCCTCCCGTCTATCAGTTGGTCTTTTTTGTTCCTGAAGGTCCAGCGTTCCACTTTCCCGAATGTGACATCAGCAAATTCCTTCTGGGCAGGATCGTGCAACACCTGGGATTTTTTGTTCTTCAAATTTAGAACATAGGTTTTGGGAGGAATGGAAGCACTGGATCCAGTGAACACGGCCATCTGATTATCATGGGAAAGCTCGAACCGCTCGATGATATCCACGCCACTGGGAATGAAAAGATAATTTTTCTTTTCAATATCATACCTGTACAAGCGACCGAAGGAGTGGTCTGTCGTTAGGAAGTAGATGGCATTTTCTGTATGGTCCCAGAAAGCTTCTTGGATCGAAGGGTCGAATTCTTTAGAGATGGGCTCTACATCTTTTGTTTCAGGATCGAAAATGAAGGCCTGAATATCGAATTCATTGGGAATCAAATCACCGGTAAGATTTTGACCTTTCTCATCGAAAGTGGAAGGGCCTCCCAGAATGAGGATTCTGGTGCCGTCAGCGCTCCATTGCGCCTGTGTGAACCATCTTCCCTCCCAAAGCAGCTTGTTTTCTAAGGTTCTTAAGTCGAGATAGTAGAGTTCGGTTTTCAAAAAAGGCCGCTGTGTTTCATCGACTATCGCGCGGGTGTAGAGGAGCTTTTTTCCATTCGGGCTGATGCTGTTGAGTGAAGTCGAAAATTCGCCAGCTGTTAGCTTCTGGCGGACACCATCTTCGAGGTTGATCTTGTACAGATAAGATTTATTCCTAGCCCAAGGTTTTCGGTCATCTAGATTTCTCAGGCGTTTTACTCCTGGCCTGTCCTCTTCTCCTTTTTCCGAGACGGAGTAGATGATACATGTTCCGTCTGGGGCCCAGGTGTGACTCCCAAAATCTTTTATATTCTCTAAAAGAGGGATTGTAGTGCCCTTTTCTAGGTCGGTGATCCAGAGGGTTACTCCAGAATTATTTTGAGTTGTGTAAGAAAATTTTTTTTCTATTGGAGCCCAATAAATCCTGGACAGCGATGTCCCTCCTCGGTAGGTCTGGAGGAGTCGATTCTCTGATACATTATATAATTCAACCCAGGCTTCAGAATCGTCGCTTGGAGGAAGAGCTTTGCGCACAGAAACAGTAACCAAGGTGCCGTCCGGAGAGATAGAGGCCCCTGTGACCGTTGGAACATCCAGCAGATGGTACAGGCTCATATTCTGCTCATGGGATGAGGTTAAGGTGGGCGGCGGGGAAAGGTAGTTTTTGTCAATGGAGATCGTTCCCTTCAACGTCCATTCCTCATCGGTACTGGGATCATACACCGATTTGACGATGAGAAGATGTTTCCCGGTTTCCAGGCTCAGGTCGGTCGAAACTTTTTTTCGGTTGGTTGCGCTGTTATCGCCATTACTTTCGACATTTAATTTTGTGATACAGATTCTCCCGTCGACACACAGGTGATAGGCTTGAGGGCTTTGGATGGTGACTCTTGCTCTTGTCCATCGTTTTACGTCCAAATATGTTCCGAAATAAGCGATGGCGGGGTGGTTTTTGTCTCCGATAAGAGAAACGCCGTTTTCCCCTGATTGAATCTCTCGCCAGCGGGATAGAGTCCCGTCATGCCATCGTAAAGAGTTTCCAGCTGAAGGTATCAGCTTGGAATTGTCGACTTGATGAAATTTTATCAAGTTTTCGATGAGTTGTTCTTTTTTGTAATCCTCTAATAGAGCTGGTAAAGGATTGGGGAATGGTCCAAGAAGGAGCCAATCGGCGATGGCTATTTCTGTTGCATTTTCTTGTTCTTCCTGGAATTTGGAAGCGCTAACAAAAGGAATCAAAAACAAGAGCAGCAGGAGAGAAAGAACGCTGGACCAATGTGTTTTGTTCATTTCATTTTTGTTATCTATTTCTTGTTTTTGACGTACTTATCGAACCATTCGAACATCTCGGCGAGCACATGAAGGACAGACTCTCGTGCTCTATACCCGTGGCTTTCATTGGGAAGCATGACCAGCCGTGCTGTGGCACCATGACCTTTCAAAGCATGATAGAGCCGTTGAGACTGAATCGGGAAGGTTCCAGAATTATTATCAGCCTCACCATGAATAAGGAGGATGGGTTCATTGATTTTGTCGGCGTGCATGAACGGGGATAATTTGAAATAGATCTCAGGAGCTTGCCAGAGGGTTCTCCTTTCACTCTGGAAACCGAATGGTGTTAGTGTTCTGTTGTAAGCTCCGCTTCGAGCTACCCCAGCTGCCAGGAGGTCGCAGTGGGCGAGCAGGTTGGCTGTCATGAAAGCGCCATAGCTGTGACCGCCTACACCGACTCGCTTGGGATCGATAATGCCCATGGAATCCAGCTTGTCGATCGCGGCCTTCAGGCTGGAGACGATCTGTTCGACAAAGGTGTCGTTCATGGTCTCGGGATCACCGATAACGGGCATTTGGGCGCCATCGAGGACCGCATATCCTTGCGTTACATAAAAAAGTTGGGATATCCCTCTAAAAAAAGTGAAGCGATGTTCAGATCCTCTGATCTGCCCGGCAACCCTTGGGTCCTGGTATTCTAGGGGGTAAGCCCAGATCACACAGGGTAGCCTTTCTCCTTCTTTATAGTCAGGAGGAAGGTACAATGTGCCTGAAAGTTCGACCCCATCTTCCCGGGTGTACTTGATGAGCTGTTTCTTCATTCCGGTTAGCTGGGGAGCGGGATCCTCGAATTCTGTCAGAGCCTGCTTTTTTTTATTTTTCAGATCATAGAGGTAATAATTGGGAGGTTCGGTTTTGGATTCATACTGGGTGATGATTTGATTCCTGGATTCCCCCACAAAATCCACAAAAGATTCGTAGCTTCCCTCGCTGCACTGGAACAGCCTCTTCTTCTCCATCGTTTCGATGTTCATCTTGTCCAGGAAGGGCATGTCTCCTTTTGGAGACGAGCCGCTTCCAGAAAGATAGATCCAGTCCTTATCCTTGAGTATGACACGTTCTCCGTTTAGAGTTGATATGGAAACAGGGCGCCCCGGATCGTTGTAACGGTCTTGGGAGTCCATATCGATGATTTTTTTCGGGGCCTGGCTCGGGTCATCGATATTCACCAGGTATGTGGTTCGCCATCTTTTTTTCCAATAGCGTTCCGAGATCAAAGCCAAACCTTCTTGTTGCAACCAGGAGATTCCGCCATAGCGCTCTTTGATCTTCATGATTTCCTTAGGCTCGGCCGTGAAGGGAGCAGATTGAGTCATCAACTTGTCCCTGTAAGGAGCCTCTTTTTCTGGATCTCCGCTATCCAGGGCTTCGACCCACACGAGTGTGGCGGGCTTGAGAGGTCTCCATTCTACAGATCTCGATCCAGTGGGGACACCTCCGATCGGAACTTCGTCTTCTAAAGGACGGTCAGCGAAGAGATGGACAAGATTTCCGTCTCTGTCCCATATTTCTTCACTGTGAGGGAAGGAGAAGTAGGGAACGCTAAATGAATAGGGCTCTTTAACTCTGTAGACCAAAAGCAGTTTTCCATCAGGTGAGGGATCGGCATAGAGGTAAACACCAGGTTCTCCGATTTTTCGGCTTTTCCCGGATACAATGTCGATTTCATGAATCTGAGATGTGGCATAATATTTGAAAAGTTTTGCGTCATGAGGAGTCTGAAGCAGGTCTTGATAAGTCCGGACTTTTGCGAATCGTCCCAAGGTTTCCTGGATATTGGGGCCGATGGGTATTTCGGATTTTATCGGTGGATCACCGCGGTCTTCCAGAATGGCATAAACCAGGATTTTATTACCCGGGAGCCATGAGAATCCAGAATTTACGGTGGAATTGAGGGTGGGCCCAGTGATTGCCTTGGCCTTACCTGTTGTAACGTCCGCAATCCAAAGTTCGAATCCTGTTTCTTTCAATAGGGGAAAGGCCAGCCATTTTCCGTCAAACGACCATCGAGGAAAATCCAGTTTTGCCCCTTCAGGGAGAGCGATCCGCGTTTCTTTTCCATCCTTCAGGGATTTTAGGACCAATCCTGTGGTGAAAAATGTCTGTTGTCGGCTGTTGTAGTTCGGCGTAATCCTTGTTCCGGCAATCCTGAGCAGGGGTTGAGACATGTATGCGATCGAGGGCATGGATTCGGACTCTGAAAGGAGCATGAAATCTCCGGTCGGATTCAAGCTTGCTCGAGGTAATGGCGGTGCGTCGACTATATCGATCACTTCTTTGGGTGGCAACTTGTAGGGTTCCTGGGAAAATCCAAAGCCTGCCAGAAATCCTAGAATAAAAAGGATGATTAGGATTTTTTTTCTCACGTTTCTCCCTCCTGAAAGCAAAGTATTCTTCCAAAAAAATGTAGTGGTAGTGATACTGAAAGATTATCTTAGCTGATTGGGCTTCCAATTGCAATTTCTCGCAGGTTTGCACACACCGAAAATATCCTGTGAAAAAATGCTGTGCCCAGGGTCGGTTATCACATCATATCGAGGAATTCCTGCCAGGGAAAGGCAGTCAATGTTTCAGTCGTGGAGTGGCCATAAGCACGGATGATCATGGCAGCTTTTGCGATTTGTTCCGGAACATCTGACTCGACGATATCGATAACATCGAATCGACCCATCGTGGAGCAGCTTTGTTTCCACTCGACATCTGGACATTCGCTTTTGATTTTGGCTGCTACCCTCTCGGCGATCTTCTTGAACTCGTAAGGATCGCTGAAAGCCTGAGGAGAGATTTTGCTGAGAATGATGTATGTAGACATATGCTTCCCTCCAAGTATAACGAAATATCGAACAAACAGCATTAAGCTGAAAATTCACGCTTGTCAAGGTGTCTGTTTTTTCCCCTCGAGAAAAACAATCAGGTCTTCTTCGTTGACCCACCACTGCCGGCCGATTTTCTGGGCTTTGATCTTGCCTGTACCTAGCAGTTTGAGGGCTGTTACCCGGCTGATCTGGAGTTTTTCCTGGAGGTCCTTCAGATTATACTGCTGAATGACCTTGCTTCCCAACCATATGGTCCTCATCGATAATCCTTAAAATTTACTTAAATATATATTTATTTACTTAATTTAACTATATTATCTGTAGATAAATACTAAAAGTCAAGCCTTCTGCCAAAATATTTTGCTCCCTCTCTTGACATATGGGAAGAATTTCATTAGTTTTTTCTCGCATCTCTAATGAGGAGAACACTTTTCGGCATTAAAGGAGGCAAAAATGCAGAAAAAAGTCCTAATTTTTGGCGTGTTCATTATTTTTTTAGGCCTTACTGTTACCAGCGCTGTGGAAAAAACAACCAAGGTTAAAGCTCTGAACAAGTATGATTTTTATCATTATTACGAATATGATGAACTGACCAACTTTTTAAAGGATATGAATAACGCCTACCCTGAGCTGACAGAACTCCGTTCTTTGTGCAAGTCGGATATGGGAAGGGATGTGTGGATGTTCGTGATCAACAATCCGGAGACAGGTGCTGAAGAGGACAAACCGGGTTTCTTCTTGAACCAGATCCATTCGAGCGAGGTCATTGCTGCTGCATCCTGTTGTTACACTATTTGGGACCTGCTCGAAAATTATGGCAAAAAAAAAGAAATTACAGCTGCCGTGGATGATTTGGTGTGGTACATCATTCCTCGATTGGATATGGATGGGGCAGAGGCGTATTTGACCGGGAAACCAGCAGGAGAAGACCCTGACCCGGGAGATGAGGATGGAGATTTCTTGTTCGATGAAGACCCGCCCGAAGATGTGGATGGGGATGGATTCATAGTTCAGATGAGACAAATAGATCCCAAGGGCGAGTGGAAGATCTCAGAAGAGGACCCGAGGACAATGATCCGCAAAGCTCCGGATGAAACTGGAGGAAAGTATTATAAGCTTTATAGCGAAGGAATTGATAATGATGGAGACGAGAAAATCAACGAAGACGGTTTCCGGATGAGATTCCTGTCCAACAGGAATTATCCGGGAAACTGGCGACCGGCGACCGTGCAGGGTGGGGCAGGCCAGTATCCGATGGAGGAGCGCACGACACGGGCAGAAGTGGATTTTGCTGCAGCCCATCCCAATATCGCCATTTATGTGCAGCATCACTGCTGCGGACGGGTGATTCTTCGCCCCCCGACTACAGGCCCGGACAAGGATTTCAAGCACCAGAAAGATCTCGAATTATACAGGGTTGTCAGTGCCCGGGGAATCGAGTATTCAGGATGGGATCTGGCCACATCGGTGTATGATTGGAATTGGCCGTACGGGACGCCCAACAGAAAATCGACTCAGATTTACAGGGATAAGGATGGGAAAATTAAGAATGCCCCCAGCGGAATGTATCCCGATGAGGGTACGGAGAATTTTTATGACTATGCCGGTATCTTGGATGGATGCGAATGTAACCAGGGCTATTTTGCTTGGGGGAGCTCGATCGAGACCACCTATGATCTGTTTGGAATTTTTTCGATGGGGGATGAACACTGGGCCAGCCCGGATTACGATAAAGATGGAGAAGTAACGGAAAAAGAAAGATTTAAATGGAATGATGAGGAGTTGGACGGGAAATTATTCATCGGTTGGCACAAATTCGAGCATCCGACATTAGGGGAGGTTGAAATTGGGGGATGGAAACGGAGAAAGACCAGTCCACCTGAAGGGGAGTTGATCCAGAAAGAGTGTGAGATGGGGAATGCTTTTGTGATCTATCTTGCAGGTCAAACTGCAAAAATTAAGATCGCCGAACCAGAAATAACTGATAAGGAAGGCGGAATTTATCAGGTGGATATCCAAGTAGAAAACAAAGGCTTCCTGCCCACATCGACACAACAGGCTGTCGAATTGGATATGGTGGAGCCGGTGCTTTTAGAAGTCGAACCCAGTGAAAATGTCGAGATTCTCCTCGGAGATACAAAGGTCAAACTGGGACATATAGAAGGTTATTCCGAAAGCGAGAAGACGACATATATCATCCGCATAAAAGATCCTTCTCAAAAAGCCACCATGAAGATTTCAGCCGTTTCCCAGAAAGCAGGAAATGATTCAAAAGAAATTGTGATCAATTAGAGAGGCCTCCTTTCTCATCTAGTTTGAAAAACTGGATGGCATTGTCGCGGAAGATTCTGCGGGCAATGTCTTTGGCTACTTCTTCAGTCAGAAGGCCTCTATTCATTCTTTTGGCCAAGACTTCAGCAACGACACTTTTGCCGAATTCGAGCGAACCCGTGGTTTCTTCGATGAAGTGACAATCGCCTCCCCAGAAAAATTTGTTGTAGGGGACGCAGTCGAGCATCTCATCCAGTCCTCGGACAGCAGCTTCTCTTGATATCTGGGGAAGCCAGACCAGGTCGAGATAAACATTCGGGAACATCTTGCCGAGGGCTACAAACTCACCAACCCAGGGATACCCGCCATGAAAAAGGCTGAACTTGGCTTTTCTGTGTTTCAGGAAAACGTTGTTGAGTTTGATGGGACGGCCGTTTTCGAGATTGTTGCCGTTTCCGGCAAGATACCCTGTGTGGATCTGGATGGGCAGATCGAGTTCGATGGATTTTTCGCAGATCCAGTGGAACATGAAATCCTCCAGCGCTTTTTTCTCATCCTGTGACAGGGAGGAGGAGTCCTGCGAAAACAATACTTTGGCTTTTTCATAGGGAACGTCTTCATAAAAAAGGGTTCGACCATAGGCCATGGAGTTTTTCAGACACACGGCCCTATGATCTTTGAACTTTTTAAGAAGGTGGCCAGCAAAAGCCAAATAGTCGTCCAAAGTTTTGATGGAATAAACCTCTTCTTCAGCCAGTTTGTACAGGTTCTGACTTGACGGGGTGTCCTCCCGGTATTTCATCGTTCGCTGGGTTGTGGCGGACACCATATTATTTATGTTAAAAACAAGCGTGAAATATCTCGGATCCAGTTCTATATTGAACGGAGCCCAATACTGGTCCACGAACATGGTCTCGAAACCGGCCTTTTCGAACGCCTCCGCATACCAGACTTCAGGATTTTTATAGTTGTTCGCTATCTGTTCTGATAGGAATCGTATTCCTTCTTTAGTGAAAAAAAATTCATCATATCCGTAAAGGAGATTAAAACCTTTGAGAAAATGGCTGTAGTAACTGGTGTTGCGCGAAAAATCGAGATAGTAACCATACGCCTCCCATAGTGCATCCAGATCGCCTTCGTTAACATCCTCTAGATTAAAATCGAGGGCACCTGCAGATATCAGATCGGCCTGTAGATAGCTGTGGTTGAGAAGGGTGTAAAAGTTGATCTCTCGGCCATCATACTGTGGAAACCATCTCTGGTGTTCGTGGGTGTCGATGACTTTGATCGTGTTTATGTATTCTTTGAGCCTGTCATAGGCTGGGTTTGATGAATTTGTACAGTGGATGGAAATTCCCAAGATAAAGAAAATGACGAACATAGAAATGTAATAATGATATTTGATTTTTACTGACTCCATGATAATGCCTCCTCAAATCCCGGTCAATGCGAGAGAAAGGATAATGATTTGAAAAGAAAAAGGCAATGCAAAAAAGAGGAATTCGGGGATGGGATAAGCAGAAAAAATATGTTGTCGAAAAAGATTAAGTTTTAGAGGCCTGGTGCGAAAGACATTTTTTTTAGCGTTTCTTTCACAATCCTCATTTCACCCTCTAGCATGACAATCCGCTTTCTTAATTGATCGAGATCATCTTTTAGTTCAGCGACTTCTTGTTCTAAAGGTTTGGATTTCTCTTCTAAATCTATGACTTCCTGTTCCTGATTGTCGGGTTTAACATCTTCATCAAACATTTCTTTCTCCCTTACTTTTTTACTCTGTTTGTCTTTTTTCCACAAAATGCGTAGGCTTGTCAACTTTTCGGGGCATGTGGATTTCCCCTTTAAAAAAGCTCCCTTCAGCCATCGCTATTTTGTGGGTTTGGATATTGCCCGTGACTTTTGCTTCCGACCTGATTTCGACATGTTCGGCTTCCATTATATTCCCGATCAGTTTTCCCTCGATGATAATATATCGGCTTTCGATATTTCCCTTAATAAATCCCTCTCTCTCGATCCAGACCAGCCGGTCGCTTTTGACATCTCCTTCGATTTGACCTGCAACGCACACACTCTCGATCCCGGATAATTTCCCTTTAAATTGTGTGCTTGCGGCCACGACAGATTCGTCCCTTCCTTTTTTATCTTCGAGACGCCTTTTTTTTATCTGGTGCATTTTATCCTGATGGGGGTTCGTTTTATTTAGTCGTATGGCTCACCCCGATCTTCCTATTTTTGCCCGTTGTGCCCAGCCTTGTCAACTTTTGTTAACGGATAAACCCAGAATATTCCAATATATTATCCAAAAGTTGACACTGAGCCATAATTTCGATTTTTTCTCTGAGAGAATTCGATGATCCGAGATGGCACAACATATGCATCTGAAAGTGTTTCTGAGGTAATAATGAGAAAAAAAAGACAGCATGGATTCACGCTATTGGAGCTTCTGATTTCATTTTCGATTGTCGCGATTCTTCTTTTGGGTGCAGCGCAACTCACTCTATATTCCCTGCATGTCAAAAGGACAAGCGATTGTAGCCTCGAATCTGCTGAGATGGCCTCTGATAAACTGGAATATCTAAAATCCCTCCCTTTTGAAAGCGGAGAACTTGAAGAGAGTTCGTCCGAAGAAAGGATTCAAAGTCACAGAAGAAATGATATTTATGAGAGAAAATGGGTCATCTCCGATTTTTCTTTAAATCTTAAGAAAATCGAGGTGGAGTGTTTTTCGATCAGCTGTGTCCAGAAAAAAACTCGACTCGTTCTTTTCTTTTCTAAGGAGCTAGGATTTTAAGATGAAAAAAGCCCAAAGGGGATTTTCTTTGTTAGAAGGTTTGATCAGCCTGTTTTTATTCCTGTTGATTTTGCTTTTCAGCCTGGAATGTTTCCTTTCTGTTAGAGGGCATTTTGACGAGCTTAAAAAATCTGAATCAGCTAACACGGCTGTTTATGCGGCTTTGGATAGGATGCGAAGGGATTTGAAGGATGCGGGATTGGGCCTTACAGAAGCCATAGAGTTACAGGTTCTGGAGGGTTTATATGAAACCCAAGGGATGTTGGTTGTTTTGAGCAAGGATGAGGATATCGCCATTGCCGAAGCCTTATTAGCTGGACAACAGAGAATTGCGACGCCAAATGCCAAAAGCATAAAAAGGGGTCGACAAATAGGATTTTTCAATCGCTATGGAGGGGAGATTCACTCTGTTTCATCGGTGGATCAGAACAGCATCGTTATCGAGTCGCCACTCGTTTCCAACTATTTGAAAGAAAATTCAAATGTGATCCTGTTGAGAAAGATTTCCCTTTTTTTTGATGAGGCCGAAGGAATTATTCGGAGAAAGGTCAATGCGAGCCCGGCCCAGCCTTTACTCGAATCTGTGGCTTCGTTTGAATTTGATTATACGAGAGATACCAACTTGGTGAAGTTGGATCTTATCCTGGAGTTAGATGAGGAGAAGACATATGAAACCACTGTGTTTCCGAAAAACCCAGCCATGGCCGCGATTTTTGGGAAAAAATAAAAAAGAAGACAAAGGAGCTCTGACTCTTCTTGCTGTTTTTTTATTCGTAATTTTTTCAACGCTCGGACTTGGCATGATCTATCTTACTCAGGTCTACCTCAAAACTTCAGCATACAGAAAAAATACAATGCTGTTAGAATATGCTTCGGAAAATGGCATTAAACAAGGTTACGAACAGCTCCATGGTCTTTTATCTAATGCCACATCACCCGTTCCTCTAACAGAGTCAGAAGCCTCTCGAATATTGGATGATTCACGAGTTCAGGGGAATGCAGCCGTACAAAGATTGCTTGGATGTGGGCTTCCTTTTGTGTTGACCGATAGTTGGGAGAGACTCGAATGGGAAAGCCTTTCAGACTTCCAGTTTTCAGAGCTTCATGAGGAACGGGATTATTTTTTTGTCCAGTACAGAGGAGAGATCGCCTCGACAGGGAGATTGAAGGGTTTCAAATCGGATAAAACATCTTTTCTCGATTCTGAAATGAGCATACTGGCTGGGCATATTCCTTTGCCTGCCATCGCTTTTTTGTTGGACAAATCCATGACTTTGGAAGAAAAAAAGACTTTTATGATGACTAACAATATCCAGATGATTCCTACAGAGCTTGCCGATCTTCCCGCTCCTATATCTTTTTCTGAAGGCGGACTTTTGCCTCAACAAGCTGTGCAGCCCTTGGCCAAAGCGCTTAAAATCGAGATCTTTCATCCTCAGGATCTATCCGCATCTAAACTTCGCTTCGCACTAGGCCTTGACGTGAACAATGATCCGGTTCCAGATGGAGTTTACCTGATCCAAGATGATCTTGGATTGGGGGGGGTGTTCGTACAAGGTGATCTGGATGAAATGGTTCTGGCCATCCAAGGCAATTATCAGATCATTTTGTTTCGACAAGGGCAGGATGTTTGGATCTTAAAGTTCAGCCCCGCTGATGGAAATTCTTTTTTCATCGGTCCTGTCGGGGCCCAATCCTTTGATCAGGTTCCTATTGGGATAATCATCGTCAACGGGAAAATTATTTCTCTTGGAGGAGGCTATGAAGATGAATTTGGAGGGATCCTCATGGCTGACCAGGAAGAAGTTCCTTGTGTACTGCGCGGAGTGAACCTTACGATTATATCTTCCGATGAGATTACGCTCTCTTCCCACTTGATCTACGAGGGAGTGAGTTGGATAGAAGGAGTGCCCTATGTCAAAGATGCCGAATCTCAATTAATCATCCATGCTGCAGGGCAGGATTTTCTAAATGGAGAGGAAAAGGGGGGAGAGATTATCATCGATGAGAATTCGCCTGAACAACTAAAAGTCCATGCTTCAATGACGGCATCCGGTGGAGGTGTTACCGTCCTTGGCCAGGATAAACAGGTCCAAGTGCTCGGCAGTGTCCAGACTTCGGAATTGGCTTTGAATGAAAATGAGATCAGCATTAAATATGATGAGCGGCTTTTCCGTTCGAGCGTTGATCTCTCCGAAAATATGCCTCTGACAGAAATGCCGGTCTTGCACATTTCCTTTTTTAGAGTCACTAGTTGGAGGGAAAATTTATGAAAGGATTCACTCTTTTAGAGATTTTGGTTTTTCTTACCATCTTCGCAATTTTGATGGGATTGGCATCGAGTTCTTTTGTGAATTCATCCGATAAATACAGGCTTCAAAAAGCTGTCTGGGAAATTCATGCTAAATTGAATTATGCTCGTTTTAAAGCCATTTTTTCCGGAACGAAATCCAGGATTTTGTTCAGTCCATCGGGTTACACGATCGAGAGATTCGATCAAGATTCGGGAGATTGGAAATTTGATGCGGGAAATATCTTAGAAGGAGTTTTTATCCAAGCGAACAACAGTCCCCAGTTTCATCCACAAGGTACCGTGTCAAACCTTGTTTCCTTGACGCTTTCAAATTCTTGGGGAACCTACAAAATCACTCTCGCTATGTCAGGTAGAATCAAGATTTCAAAGATATAGTGTATAAAAAAATATTTTTTTATATATCCTATTGATTTTATAGAAACAATTGTGTATTATAAGGACGTGCCTGTTGCGCTGGCTGGACAGGAACCCTTCCAATAAATCCCTAACCCCCTTTTTGCTGATTCCCCCAAACAGCCAGCACCCTTTCTTTTCCTGCATCTTTTCTTTCAATTTTTTCAAAGCTCTGCGACTAATATATATGGCCCCGCTAGGCTGGCTGGGCAGGGCTCCTGTCTCCTTTACCTTTCAAACCCGGCAAAATCCCCCAACAGCCAGCACCCCCCCCTTCAATTCTTTTCGAAAATGATCTTTCCGTCGATAATTGTGTGCGTTACTTCAGCTTGGAGGATCTCATCTTGCGGTATCTTCAGCAGATTTCTGTCAAAGACTGTGATGTCCGCCAATTTTCCTTCCTCTAGAGATCCACGGATATCTTCTTCGAAGGTAGCATAGGCATTGTTGATTGTGTATGCCTTAAGTGCTTCTTCGATGGAAATGCGTTGTTCCGGGAACCACCCCTTGTCGGGCGTGCCTTTGAGAGTTTTTCTCGACACAGCCGCATAAATCAAATACTTGGGATGCATATGGTACAGTGCAGCGCTGGTTCCCGGCCAATCCGATCCGAAACTGAGGATGGCGCCGTTGTCCAACAAAGACTTAAAGGCATAAGCTCCCTTGCATCGTTCGTGTCCGATCCTTTCTTCCATCCAGCGCATGTCGTCGGAGATATGGTAGGGATTGACTTCAGCGATGACGTTTAGGGCTTTGAAACGAGGAAAATCCTGAGGCCTGATGACCTGAGCATGAATGATCCTGTATCCTGTCAGGTCTTTCCCCTCGTTTTTCAAACGCTCGTACAGATCGAGCATTTCTGCCACTCCCCTTGTCCCGATGGCATGGACATTGGGAACAAAACCTCCCTCGATGCCCACTTTTATGAGATTGTACATTTTCTCCATGTTTCCGACTTTTTGTTCTGGATCATCGGATGTATGGCGGCGCCAGTGACCGTAATTGTCGGGCTGGTCATTATAGGGCTCATAAAAAAGGGCTCCGTGTGTGCCCATGATACCATCGATATAGCCCTTCAATGCCCCATACCTCAGCCATCCATCTTTTTGTTTGGACTTGGGATGAAGTCCCATCGTGAGGCCCTGTTCTTTCAATTCCCCACCTCGCGAGAGGTCAGGTCTCAGCCAGACACGGCAGGTCAACTCACCGTTTTCTTGGAGTTCGATGAATCGTTTGGTTTGATCGGGCGTTGCGATGTCGTGAATCTCCACCACTCCCGCTTCTCTAAGGGCCTTTAAGGCTGCGCGATTTTCATCTAGCATCCTTTTGTGGGATTTCGGTTTGACCGCTTGCTGCAATTGCTTTAATGCGGGGGTAGTGCCGAATATCACTCCGGTGGGTTTCCCATCCTGTCCTATCTCCATTCCGTCCATTTTTTCATTTTCCATCCCGGCTGCTTTCAATGCTGCTGTGTTGGCCAACCACTCTTTGTAATCGAATCGGCAAAGCAAACAGGGATTATCAGGAGTCAAATCATCGATCATCGCCCTGTTGGGTCTCCAGGCTTTCCTGTCCTCTGACGTGTCTTTACCCGCATTTCCCAATGCCCATTGCTCGTATGCTCCCCACAGGCCTCCTGTTATCCATTCTTCCTTTTCCAACAAATTGGCCACCCGACCGATCTCATCCCTAAGCCCATTTTCATTCGAGACCATCATCAAATTAGCATCTATGATCAAAGATCCTGCTCGGTTAAAATGGACATGACCATCGATAATCCCGGGAGTGACGAATTTGCCCCCTAGGTCGATAATCTCTGTTTTATCTCCGATATGCTCTTTCACTCTAGCATTATCCAAGAGGACAGCTGTGATTTTGTTTCCAGTGATCGCTAGAGCTTTTGCAGAAGGATTGTCGACATCAGCTGTGAAGATCTCTCCGTTCATCAAGACTAGATCAGCTGGTGCGATTTGCTCTTTTGTACAACTCGCAGAATTTAACAGCAACAGAAATGCAAAGGATATAGCCAGAAAAGTCTGACATGTACCAATCGATTTGTTCATTCTCCCTCCTCCGTGTTTTTTCTTTTGTATCTGGTTTATTTGAAGCATCGCCGATTATATCCCTGAACAAAAATAAAAGTCAAAACCTGTTCTACAGGGCTGGGATGCACTTTCGCTCAGGTGTTGACAGCCATACAGGAAATGAATGTAATATAGAGGAAAAACCGAGGAGATATTCTAATTCCATGTTTTTGAGGGGAGGGCACAATGAAAGGTGTTCACGGATTTTGTTTATTATGTGTAGTGATTTCCTTACTCTTCAACTCGCTCCATTTGACAGGACAAGAAGCGGACACGATTAAAATAGATTGGACCCGTTACCACAACCATTCCGAAACCACCATCATCCTTAGGAATTTTGCGACAGAGTACAAAGATCTTTGCAAGCTTTATTCCATCGGAAAGAGTTTTCAAGGGAAGGAAATTTGGTGCATAGAAATCACCGATTATTCCTCCGGTTCTCCGGATAGCAAACCCGGTATGTACATAGATGGCAACACACATGCTGGTGAGGTGAGTGGGGCTGAAGTGTGTTTGTATGATATCCAATATTTGTTGCAAAATTTTGGGACTGATCCTTTGGTTTCCGATCTGTTGAAAAAACGGGTTTTTTATATTCTCCCCAAGATCAATCCCGACGGATCGGATTCTTATTTACGCAAACCTGACGATCCGATCGAGCCCGATCTTAAAAAGGTTGACGATGATGAGGACGGGTTCTTGGATGAAGATGGTCCTGATGACATGAACGGCGATGGAATCATTTCCTTCATGCGCATCCGCGATGATAATGGCCCCTTAAAAACCTCCCAGAAAGATTCTCGGCTTATGGTGGAAAGAGAAATCGATGGAAAAGGGGAGTGGCGGATAATCGGGCCGGAAGGCTTGGATAATGATGAGGATGGAAGAATCAATGAAGATCCACCTGGCAGAGTCCGGAGCGTTTCCAATCGGAATTATCCAGCCTTCTGGGCTCCAGAATGGATTCAATCCAGTGCCGGATCTTACCCTCTTTCGGAACAGGAGGCCAAAGCCCAAATCGATTTTATCCTAGCCCATCCCAATATCGCCGGAGTCCAAGCTCATCACACACACAGCGGGGTGATCTTGAGGCCTTATTGTAACTTGGGAGATGAGCACATCCCTGCCCAAGATATGCAGAATTTTATGGCCATCGGGGGCCTCGGCACAAAAATCACAGGCTATCCTGTTTTATCCGTTTACAATGATTTTACGACGAACAAGTCCAATCCTCGCCATGGCGTTTTTGTGGATTGGGCCTACGAGCATTTTGGCGCTCTGGCTTTTACAACAGAGATATGGAAAGCTCCTGGAGAAACCGGGAGGTCGGTATTTGAGGGAACGGATGAGAATATAGCGATGGCATGGAACGACAAAGAATTGGGCGGGAAGGGATTTATCGACTGGACAAGATATGATCATCCTCAATTCGGTGAAATCGAGATCGGAGGCTGGAATTCCAACTATTTCACTCAGAATCCTCCGGCGAAATTCATGGAGGAGGAGTGGAAGAAAAATTGTCTGTTCGAACTCAAACATGCAGAAATGCTCCCTTTTCTCAAAATCGAAGACATACGTGCAGAATCGCTGGGAGACAACCTGTTCCGGATAACTGTTGTGGTTGTGAATGAAGGATTTTTGCCGACATACGTCACCCAGAAGGCTATCCAGAATCGATTGGCAAAACCAGTGGCCGCCACTTTGAAGCTGGAAGGAGCCGAACTTCTCATCGGGAAATCGAAGGTTGAATTGGGACATATCGAGGGAAATACTCCGTTAGCTTCGGGATCGAGGTTTCGATGGAGCTCTGATACTCAAAATACCAAGACGACTAAATGGCTGGTTAGAGTCAAAGAGAAGGGTGCTTTGGGGTATGTGCTGGTCGAGTCTCAGAAAGCGGGCACAGCCAAAAAGAAGGTTTCTTTTAGATAGGAGGAATACTCTATGTTCGAACAAAAAAAATGGCAAAATTTCCAAATTTATTGTCTCGTTTTTATTTTGGTCATAGCTTTCCCAGCTTTTTCCAAAAATCAAGAAGTGGCGGCTGTCGATGATAGCAAGAATATCTTGCCTGAAATGGATAGGGCACAGATGATGAATGACTGGATGCAATGGCGTTTGGAAAATATCATTCCTGAGTTGATGCGGAGGGAAGGAATCGATATGTGGCTTGTGATCAACCGAGAATACAATGAGGATCCAGTCTACATGAGCCTTGTGCCCGAACCTGTTATGTACGCAAGGAGAACATCGATCCTTATTTTTCATGATCGGGGGGAGGAATTGGGAGTAGAACGATTGAGCGGAAGCTACTACGGAATGGGGGAGTGGTACAAAACAACTTGGGTAGACAAAAAAAAGCTCCAGTTTGAAAGTTTGGCAGACTTCATCAAAAAACGGGATCCAAAAAAAATAGGCATCAACGTCTCTTCAAGGTGGGCTTTTGGGGATGGTTTGAGTGTAGCTCTGAAGCAGAAGCTGGAAGAGGCCTTGGGCCCAGAATTGTCTGCCCGATTCGTATCGGCTGAGAACCTTTGTGTCGGATGGCTCGAAAAACGGAGCCCGATGGAGTTGAGTACTTACCGGCACATTTGTGGGATCGCCCACGATATCATAAGGGAATTTTTTTCAAACAGGGTAATCACTCCTGATATGACCACGACAGATGAGGTTGTCTGGTGGATCAGGGATAAATTCCGAGAATTGAAATTGGACACATGGTTCCAACCATCGATCTCTATCCAAAGACACAAGAGTGAGGCCGCAAAATACAAGGATGACAGAACCACTATTCGGAGAGGAGACCTTCTGCACTGCGATGTGGGAATCAGATATCTGGGGATGTGTACCGATATGCAGTGGCAGGCTTATGTGTGCAAAATAGGGGAAGAGGATGCTCCCGAAGGTCTGAAGGAAGCATTGCGACGGGCTAATCGGGTGAGTGAGATCTTCATGAATGAATTCCAATACGGGAGATCCGGACAGGAGATCACGGATTCAGCGATGAGAAAAGCCGAAGGAGAGGAATTAAGACCTCTCATCTACTCCCATCCTGTTGGATTTCATGGGCATGGAGCTGGCTGCCAGCTGGATGCTCGACCGTTGGGAAGGGCTCCTGAAGGGATCGATAAACAAATGGAGTATCCTCTGTATTATGACACAGTGTTTGCCATCGAATTCAGCAGCACTTCCAGCGTGCCGGAGTGGGAAGGCCAGGATGTGCGGATCGGTTTCGAAGAAAACGGCGTTTTTACATCAGGGGGCTGCAAATGGGTCGATGGACATCAGATCGAACTATTATTGATCAAATAACGAATTATTCATGGACTCTTGATCAATCCAGGATTAAGGAATTAAAAAGAAGGGATAAAAAAGAAAAAAAATGTGATTCAACAACAGGATTCCGAGGGCTAAATCATGAGATGAAACGGAGACTCTTAGGCTCCTTTTCCATATGATAGACAATAATACTCTGGAGGGTTTTGCGAATAGCCTTCAGCTTCTCCTCTTCTAAAGGGAGTTCCGTCCTTCCGGGAGGAGGGTTTTTCTTCACCCACGTGAGGAATTCATTCAACTCTGGGTGTATTTCCATTTTCTTATGAAACGCACAACTTGTGCAATACACACCTTCTTTTTTTGAGGAAAGCCATGCCGATTCCATTATTTCTTTCCGGCATTTCCGACATTTTTTGAAGCTGGGCAAAAAACCATTGATTTTGAGAATCCATGCCTCGAAATAGGCCCCCAATAAATCCAAATCACCGCCTTCTTTCATAGCTTTGAGGCTGGATTCCAATAGGCGAAAAAGAACGTCGTCCTTTTCCCTCGAGGGAAAAAATTCCTCGATGAGTTCGGAAAAATAGCTGAGAATGAAAGCTCGGTCCACATCTCTTTGAAGGTCGAAGTTGGACTCGATGAGGTCGCAGTTGTTCAGAATGACTAGGTCTTTGTGTTCCTTTTCGTAATAATGGAGTTTGACGTGGGAGAGGGGTTCGAGGCTGCTTCCAAAACGGTTCCCGAATTTTCGCGCTCCCTTGGCTATCCCTTTGACGATCCCTTTGTTTTTAGCGAAAAAGACCACGATCTTATCCTGTTCTCCCACATGGAAAGTCCTCAGGATAAAAGCTTCGGATTGTTCCAGTGGCATTGAAGGTTATGCGATGTGTGTCAGGAATAAGGTTCCAAGCCCGAGAAAAGTCAGGAATCCCATAGAATCTGTGCACATGGTGAGGAGGTTCACCGATCCAAGGGCAGGATCGAGACGAAGTAGTTTCAGAAGAAGAGGAATAAGAGTGCCGACCAGAGCAGCGATGAACAGATTGACGATGCAAGCCACCCCCAGCACCAGACCGAAATAGAGATTGCCGATAAGGGCATAGGAAAGTCCGCCTAGAATGGAACCTAGGATGATACCGTTTCCCATCCCCACCAAGATTTCTTTCAGCAACGCCTTTTTTGCAGAAAGCCAATCTATCTGTCCGATCGCGATCTCGCGTACCATTATAGCGATTGTTTGATTACCGGCAATTCCACCCAACGCTGCGACCAGAGGCATAAAAACAGCCAACTCGACCACCTTTTCGATCGTGCCCGTGAAGTTTTTTACGACCAAGGGAGCCAATGATGCGGTCATAAGGCTGAAGAGAAGAAAAGGGAGTCTTTTTTTGATAGAGGTAAGGGCGCTGTCCTGGACTCGGTCCGATGTATCCAATGATACCATTTTATACATGTCTTCGGTTGCTTCTTTATCGATAACATCGATAATGTCGTCGACCGTCACCACACCGACAAGCTTGTTTTCTGCATCCAGGACAGGGATGGCCACAAGATTATAAGAGGCAACATTTCGTGCCACGACTTCCTGGTCGGTTTCGGTGTGCACGCTGATGATTTCCTTTGTCATTATTTGTTTGAGCGGTGTGTTGGGGCGAGCGAAAAGAAGTTGCCTCAAAGAGACCACACCCACCAGCCGTGCTAGGTCATCTACGGCATAAAGATAAAACGCGGATTCTACATCTCCTTCCAATTGCATTGCTGTGATGGCATCCGAGACATTTGTGTTTTCGTTCAGAGCATAGAAGTTGGGAGACATGATTCGACCAGCGGTTTCTTCTTCGTATAACAGGAGTTCCTTGACATCTTCAGAGGGTTTATCCTCCATAGCCGCAAGAACCGAGTTTTGCATCTCCTCTGGCAAAGGCTGGAGAATTGGGGGGACATCGTCAGGAGGAATAATTTGGAGCATCTCGGATATTTGTTGAACGGGTAATTCCTTCAGCATTTCCGCGGCATCTTCGGGATCCAGTTCACTGAGGACTTCTCCTCCTTTTTCCCTGTCCTTTTCGTAGATGATGTTAAAAAGAGTGAGTTTTTCCCTTACGATTAGGTGGTTCATTAAAGAAGCGATGTCTGCAGCATGAAAGTTTTTTACCAAGTTCCACAAGCGGGAGAGAGCTCCCATGTTGATGAATTTCCGGACTGAACTGATGATCAATCTCAATGCATCGACTTTCATTTAAATTCCCTTGCGTTATCGGCAATCACGATAGCACAAAAGATTTCAGGTGTAAATTGAAAAGATGGCCTCCTTCTCAACTCACCTGACTTTTGTAACGTATAATTGGAGGAGATCAAGGTGATTTCCTGAGCATCTAGAGAAAAAAGAGAGGCAGGCTATTTCTTATCGTAAAAATATTTATTTGTCTCGTGAACGATCACACCGCTGAGTCCTATCAATCCGACAAGATTTGGGAAGGCCATCATCCCGTTCATGATGTCTGAAATTCTCCAGACGATCTCCAGCTTAAGCATGGCTCCGATCGCGACAAAAATGACAAAAACAATGCGGTAGCCTTTGACCGCTTTTTCCGAAAACAGATATTCGATGGATTTTTCTCCGTAATAACACCAACCCAATATGGTTGAGTAAGCGAAAAAGATCAGACTAACTGTCACCACAAACCCACCGAATCCTCCGGGAAGAAAACTGTCGAATACGATCGTTGTGAGTTCTGCACCCGTGTATCCCGCTGTCCATAGACCTGAGGTGAGAATAACGATACCGGTCATCGTGCACACCACGAGGGTGTCGATAAAAGTTTGAGTCATTGAAACCAAAGCCTGTTTGACCGGATTCGGAGTTTTTGCTGCAGCTGCGGCTATGGGCGCTGAGCCAAGTCCAGATTCATTGGAAAAAACACCTTTGGACACTCCCATGCGGATGGTGTGCATGACCGTTGCGCCCAAAAAGCCACCTGAGGCAGCCGTGGGAGTGAAAGCAGATTTAAAGATGAGGGCAAAGATTTGAGGAATATCTGTGATTTTCATGATCAGGATGATTGCCGCCCCCAAAAAATACACGATTATCATAACAGGAACGAGGACTTGAGTGACTTTGGCGATGCTTTTGATTCCTCCAAGAACGACCATAGCCGTGAAGGTAGCGAGAAGGAGTCCCGTGACCCAATGAGGAATCCCCAAAGATGATTTGACAGAGTCGGCGACTGAGTTCGATTGAACCATATTCCCGATTCCAAATGCAGCGAGGGATGCAAATACTGCGAAAAGGGTTCCGAGCCATTTTGCCTTGAGTCCTTTCGAAAGGTAATACATCGGCCCTCCGCTCATAGTGCCGAATTCATCTTTCTCTCTGTATTTGATGGCTAGAACCGCCTCAGAATATTTGGTAGCCATTCCGAACAGACCTGTGACCCACATCCAGAAAAGAGCGCCCGGTCCGCCCACCCCGATGGCAATGGCGACACCGACGATATTCCCTGTTCCCACTGTCGCTGCCAGGGCTGTCATCAGTGCTTGGAAATGGGAAATGTCCCCCTTTTCTTGGTCGTCTTCTTTTCTTTTGATAAAAGCGAGATAAAGGGAAGAATACAGACCTCTTATCTGAAGTCCTCTCAATCGGATGGTAAGAAAAATGCCTGTTCCTACCAAAAGGATGATGAGGGGCAGGCCCCATATGTAATCTCTGATTTGGGTCAAGATGATGAGTATTTGATTTTCCATGAGGTCATCCGAGGAAAGAGATTCCCAAATCCTTTATCTTCTCCTCTATGATTTTGATGTCCAATTTGAGTTCTGCTGCCGCTTTGGGAATATCCCATTGGTGTTTGAGCAAAGCCTTGTGGATGTACTCTTTCTCGAACTGATCTTTGGCTTGACCGAGCGATTGGCTTTGTTCCACTAAGGAAATGAACTGCGTTTCCATCGGTTCGACAAGAAGCGATAGATGGGTAGATTTTATTTCACTTTCTTGGACCATGATGACGAATCTTTCGATTACATTGATCAGCTCGCTTACATTCCCAGGCCAAGAATAGTTGATGAAGGCCTTCATCGCCTCCTTGTCCATGGTTTTTTGTTTTTTTCCATACTCTTTGACAAAATATTTCAGGAAGTGTTCGATCAGCAAGGGGATATCTTCCTTTCTTTCTCGCAAGGGCGGCATGGCCATGGGAATGATATTGAGCTTGAAAAACAGATCTTCTCTGAATTTTGAAGCGGCGATATTTTCTCTTAGGTTTTTATGTGTGGATGCGATCAACCGAACATCTGAAGCGATGGACTCGGCCGATCCCAAGGGTTCGAACCTTTGCTCTTCGATAAAGTGCACAAGTTTGGCCTGTGTTTTGAGGCTCATTTCTCCTATTTCATCGAGAAAGAGCGAACCTCCATCGGCAAGCAGGATTTTCCCCTTTTTTCCCGGTGAAGGGCTTTCCCTGTCTTTTCCAGCATAGCCGAACAATTCGCCTTCGATAAGATCGTCTGGAATAGCAGCAGAATTTATCTGAATAAATCTTTTGTGTTTCCTCGGACTTTGTTGATGGATCAAGCGCGCGACGAGCTCTTTTCCTACTCCAGTCTCTCCGTATATCAACACGCGTCCATTGGTTGGAGCCGCTAATTCAATTTCTTTCTTTATTTTTTGGATGGCAGGGCTTTCTCCGATCAAATGGTATTGGCCTTTTACCCTTTCCCGCAGCTGGATGTTTTCTTCTTCAAGCTTTTTCTGTCGGAGAGCATTTTTGATGGTTAAGACGACTTTTTCCAAAGATAATGGCTTTTCTAAAAAATCAAAGGCGCCCAGTTTTGTAGCCTGCACAGCTGTTGCAATGGAACCATGTCCAGAAATCATGACCACTTGAGAATTTTCTTCAGAGTTGTTTATTTTTGCAAGGACATCGAGACCGCTCATTTGTGGCAGCCAGATATCGAGAAGCACCAGGTCAAAATTTTCGTTTTTTAGAATCTCAAGACCTGCTTCTCCAGTATCTGTCGTTGTGACAGAAAACCCTTCATCCTCGAGGATACCCCTAAGGGAAGACCTTATCCCCGCTTCGTCATCGATCACAAGTATTTTGTCTTTTGTCATGTCGGGATCATAATAATAAATTTTGCGCCGTGAGGCGTGTTGGCATCTACCTCGATGGAACCTTTATGCTCACTAATGACTTGATCGACTATGGCCAACCCAAGACCAGTGCCTTTCTTTTTTGTTGAATAATGGGGATGGAATAAACGTTCTCTTTCTTTTTGCGGTATCCCGGGTCCGAAGTCAGCGATTTCGATATTTACCCGCTGCTGAATCTTATCGAATGACGTGCTAATTCGGATTTTCCCCTTTTTGTTCATTGCATCGATAGCATTGTCGATCAGGTTGATGAAAACTCGTCTAATTTGATCGGGATCTATCCTGAGCGGATTAGGAATATCAGGCGAAAATTTCTTCTCGAATTCGATTTCGGAGAAAATGCCTGTGAACAGAGAAATCGTTTGTTCGATAATCAAGTGCAGGTCAGCCGATTGAAGGCGAATGCTGGGCATACGAGCGAAATTCGAAAACTCATCAACGAGAGATTTAATCGTGCGTGCTTCTTGCACTATAGTGTTGGCGCCTTCTTCGATGATATCGTTCGATTGGCTCTTGTTCACTTTCAGATTTTTGATGATCCTTTCCGCTGATAGTTGGATCGGAGTGAGAGGATTTTTGATCTCATGGGCCACTCGTTGGGCGATCTCTTTCCAGGCCGAGATTTTTTGGGCTTTGATGAGTTGAGTCAGATTATCCAGCACGACAATCATCCCAGAAAACTCTGAGTCCGCTCTTCCCAACGGAGATAATGTCAAAGCCAGTGTGACATTCTGGGTGTCGAAATTTATGTTCATCTCCTTGTCAGAAACTTTGTGCTTTTTCTTAAGCCCCCGTTCGATATTTTCAGCGATTTCACAATACTTGTCGTCGATGAGCACTTCCTTGTAGCTCTTGCCGATCAAATTCCTCTGATCGAGACCGAGCATATCGCGAGCTGTAGGATTGATAGTTGTGAGGACACCTTGTGCATCCAATGTGATCACGCCGGTCGTGATGTTGTTCAGAACGGTTTCGATGTATTGTTTTCTTCCCTCAAGTTCCGCTGTTTTGTGTGCGATATTAAGCTGGCTCTCGTTCAAATCTGAAATCATCTGGTTGAAAGAATCGATCAGAATCCCGAGTTCGTCTGAAGCTGGATCTTCGACATGGACTTTCAGGTTTCCCCTGCTGACTTCTTTTGTGGCATGGGCAAGTTTTTCGATCGGCACAGTTATTCCTCGTGCGATATGGAATCCTATCCAGCTCGCTGCGAAGATGATGAGAAGAGTGATGAATATCAACGTGATGAAATAAAAAGCTTTTACCGGATTTTTCTGGATTTTCAATTGACTGTATCTCTGCACATAGGCAGAAATATTGTTGATCTTTTCTGCATAGTTTTGGGAGAGAAATTTTCCTGCAACGACCAGCACATTCTCTCCATTCGGGATATTGAACGATATTCCGCCACGGATCATTTCTCCATTACCCATTTGATCGATGCTGCTGAGCGGCTCTCCGAGAAGTGCTCTCCTGACCAGGTTTGTTTTGATATCTCTGTAGTATTGAAAAGGAAGATCGGGATTGAGATAGGTGAAAAGCTCTTCCTCGGCAACGAAAATACCGATTTCATCCAGTTTGTACTCGGTCAGTTTATTCCGGACAAACTCCATTAGCGGGAGCCTTCGGTCGAGGTCGATGAGATTTTGTGCTTGGATGGCTTCACTCAGTTGCCTGGCATAATGAAGAGTGGTCTCTTCTCCGTTGATATAAAATCCGTCGGTCAGGCCTTTGGTATCGTCTAAGATACGGTCGATCGGAGTTTTGAACCACGTCTCAATGTTCCGGCTTATGAGGTCGCTTGCAAAGAAGAAAAGGAGGAGAGTGGGAATAAGGGAGAGGGCGATAAAAAAGAGCAGAAGTTTTGTCTTGAAATGAGCTCCGAGGACTTTTCTTTTCCTCTCTAGATAAAGTTTAGCTAAATTTCTTCCCAGCACGAACAGCAAGATAAGGAACATCAAAAGGACGATTATCTGCAAAGAGTTGAGAAGAATTTTCGTGAACGAAGTAGGGGAGAACTCTTGGGCTTCCCGAATTATGAATTCGATAGTAAAAAATAAAACGATCAGAAATATGATGAACGCTGCAACGAAACGGGAGCCTTTATTCTTTGTGTCTGCCATACCTATAATTTCAGGATTCTTCTTCCTTGACTATAAAATCTTCGAAGTTTTCCAATGTAATCTGGATGTCTCTTTTAACAGCTCCTGCTTCTCCGAATTTTTTTCCGGGTTGGCCATTGATGGTATATTGGACACCTCCTGCGTTTCCGATATGGATAAGTAACTCTTGGAGTGCTTTGAACTGGAGGCGATCCCCTGGATACTTGATCCCACTGTCTACCATTTCCTGATCGGCAAAAATTTCCAGCCACGTTTCCTGTTGAACGAGGATTTCAATATTCAATTCTTGTGGTTTGGTTTCTGGTTCTTCCTGAGCGACAGGAGGCGGGGGCAATGGTTTTTCTTGTGTCTCTTGAATGGTCGGCTGGATTTTCATCGTGTTATTTGAGGGATCCTTTTCCTTCCGGAGTGCAAAGTACATGACGATGATAAGTACGATTACAGCCAATACCATCAATGCGAAAATCCAGGAGATTTTTTTCTCTTTTGGACCAGAATCAGGACTTTCTCTTGTTTCAATCCTTTTACCGCCATCTGGGATCTCTTTAATTTCCTGGTTTTGCAGACTTTCAATATAGGTGTTCAAGGCACTTTGTTCATCCAAGCCCAGATATTTTGCGTACGTGCGGATTATGCCTCTTGTAAAGAATTGCTCGGGCAGCAAGTCGAACCGGTCTTCCTCTAAAGCGCGCAAAAATCTCAGGTTGATTTTTGTCGATTCGGCGATTTCTTTCAGAGAAATCCCCCGAAGTTCTCGTTCTCTCTTAAGTTCCTGCCCGATGGAAGCCATTTTATCGAATTGTAGGATAAGAGGCCTCTAAAGTCAATCTTTGCAGCCTTTTCTGACCCTGGAGAATCACCCAACAGGCTTTACGCGCTGTCTACTTCTGTATATATTTAACTTGAAATATCCACAAACATGAATTTTGATTTGAAGAAAGCGGCTAATGTCCAACGGAGATTGGCTTCTCATCTTGTCTTGAAACAAGATGTCCGGAATATCACGCACATCGCTGGCGCAGATTTTAGCTATCAAAATGAAAAAGGACTTATAGGGGCTATTATCGTCGTCCAAAAATATCCAGAGTTTGAGATTGTCGAGATCGCTGAAGAAGTTCGAGAAGTCAGGATTCCTTATATTCCAGGATTCTTGAATTTCCGTGAGGGGGTTCCTTTTATTAGAGCCTTCCGAAAATTGAAAAGAAAGCCCGATGTCACGTTGATAGATGGAAATGGGATTGCCCATCCAAGGAAGATGGGATTGGCCTCTTATGTAGGCGTCGTTTTGGATATTCCGACCATCGGATGCGCTAAGTCTCCTTTTTTCTCGTTTGTTCCTCCGGCAGATAAAAGAGGTGCATTCAGCTCTTATAAGGACCGCAATAATGAGATGGTTGGATTTTGTTTGCGGACAAGAACGGCTGTAAAACCAGTTTTCGTTTCCCCAGGCCACAGGGTAAACTTTGCTTCTTCGTGCAACATTGTACTGGCGTGCTCCAGATTTAGAATACCTGAGCCGATAAGAATCGCTCATAACAAGTCTAAGGAGTTATTTTCTGGACCTAAGATCTAAGATTTTAGGAATTTAGCGATAGAGCTAAGGCTGCCGAACAATCCGATTATGGCTCCTGAGAGAATGAGTGCAAAGCTCTGGGAAAATGTGAGATAACGAAAATTTATCAACTCCTTCAGGATGCCTAATGAGGAACCGAGATAGACAGGAAATAATTTTATCACGATAAACAGAAGCAGGAGAGAGAGCAGTCCTCCAAGGGCACCGAGGATAATCCCTTCTGTTAGAAATGGGATTCTGATGAACACATTCGTTCCTCCCACGAAGCGGAGTATTTCTATCTCGTCTTTTCTAGCGATAACATTGAGCTTGATGACATTGGATACGATGAAGAATGAGGCCAGAATAAGAATACCACCCAGAAAAAAACCGATGGCTCTAGCCAACCGGCTGAGGGAGTTCATCTTTTCTACCCAGTCTCTGTTGAATTGGACATCCTCGATTCCTTTCATCTTCTTCATCTTATCGATAAAAGGTTGTGCATCTTCATATGTGAGATCTTTTTCACGGAGAGTGATTTCATACGAGGAAGGAAAAGGATTTATCTTGAGATTCTCAACGATCCCCTGGAGATCTGGAAATTTTACCAAAAATTTTTCCATCGCCTCTTCTGAATCAACGAATTGAATGTTCTGCACGAGAGATGAATTATCCAGTTCCTGGGTTATTGCTTCTCTATCAATCGGTGATATGTCATTTTTCAGGAAAAAAACGACTGCCATGTCTTGAGAAAGCTGTTGAGCTGTGTACCGGAGATTATTCGAGAGAGAGACAAAAATCCCGACGATAAGGAAGGACAAACATATGATCGTGACAGAGAAAACATTCCGGGCTCTATATTGCCAGAGATTGTTCAAGGTCTCTCTCTGGAAATGTTTGAACTTCTGTGTGATCAAATGTTTTCCTCTCTCAAGAGCTTTCCCTTGTACAAAAAAACGATTTTTTTGCCGAAATGCCTGATCAATTCTCTATCATGCGTGCAAATGATGACGGTAGCTCCTTTTCTATTTATCTCTGAAAATAGGCTCATGATTTCGAAGGCGAGCTCGGTGTCCAGATTTCCAGTGGGCTCGTCAGCAAGAATGATATTGGGATTGTTCACCACAGCTCTTGCGATCGCGACTCTTTGCTGTTCACCGTAAGAAAGATGGGAGGGGTATTCCCACATCTTGTGATTAAGATTGACCATCCGAAGCGCATTGAAAACCCTGCGCCTCAATTCCTTCCTCGGATAACCGAGAACTTGGAGAACGACGGCCACATTGTCGAATACCCTTTTATGAAAAAGGAGGCGAAAATCCTGAAACACAATTCCCATAGTGCGCCTCAGCCTGAAAATCTTGTGGTCGGAGATACGCAATATGTTTCTTCCATCCACGACGATCTGGCCGTGAGTAGGGAAGATTTCTCGGAATATGATCTTGAGAAGTGTGGATTTTCCAGAACCACTGGGTCCAGTCACGAAACAAAAATCTCCCTGGTTGACCTTTAATGTGACATCCTTCAAAGCCCAGTCCGGTTTCTGGTATTGTTTCCAAATATGATAAAGTTCGATCATCAGTTGAGGGAAGATTATAGCACAATAAATGATGGATTCGACATTTTAATGAATAGTCCAGATTAGGAGATGAAAAGATACATGAACCACCCGAACAACAGAGCTCCGACCACCATGATCAGAAACAGAGAAACAAAGTAGCGAATTTGCGCTTTTCTCTCGCGTCTGCGGATAATGGCTAGAACGATACAAACAAAAAATGCATAGATAATAAGCGAGAATAGGTGGCTTTTTAGAATCATGTCTTTTTTTCCAAAGCAATGTCGAATGCATCCAAAGCCACCAGGTAGTTCAAAAGGCCTGCTCCTGCTATGTAGGCTGTCCCAAATTCAAAGGTTGAACTTTTTAGATTGCCTATGCCAAGCGCAAGGGTTTTTGACAGAAAATAATAGAGTCCTATCCCTAAATCCGAAAAAAAACCGAGGATCGTCAGAGGATTTTCTGTCTGGAATGAGTATATTCTGCCTTCAAGAATTAGACCGAGAGCGAACATAGCGGTGATGCATAAAAAAAATATGAGTCCTCTCCAATATTTTTTTAAGACAATATGACCCAGTCCAGGAAGAATCCATCCTAGAATCATGCACGCGATTGATTTGACTTTCATTTTTGAATAGAAATGATAATAGAAATGACAAATCAAATCAAGAACTAAATAGGAAAGCATCTCTGCTCGACTCCCCGAGGCCTTCTTCTTCAGCTTGCCAGTCTGGTACCTTCTGTTGCAAGAATTGGGGAAGTTATGGGGATGTTTCTTACTATTATCAATGAATTTATTGCATGTCCAAAGGAGATTCATTATAATGATTAATCGTTTTTGGAGGGTGACTAAGCCCATTGCAGAAAAATTATTTACCGAAGGAGGAATCTTATGGCCGAAGAAGGAAAAACCTATGTCTGCCATCTGTGCGGTCAAGAGGTGATTGTTACAAAATCGGGTGTAGGAACACTGGTTTGTTGTGATCAGCCTATGGAAATAAAAGAAGAATAAATGGATAAAGCAAGGAGAACAATATGGATTTAAGAAATTATGAAGACATCATAAAGTTTGCGATAAGCAGAGAAGAAGCGGCCATCGATGCTTATGGCGACATGAGCGAAAAGACAAAAACTCCCGGATTGCGAGAACTTCTTCTCGAACTTCAAGGAGAAGAAGAAAATCATAAAAAACTCCTCGAGGATATTTCTGATGAGCAAATCGCTTCGTTCAAGTTAGAAGAAGTCATCGACTTGAAAATATCCGATTTTTTGACAGAAGAACCTCCAAGTGAGGATATGAGCTTCCAAGATCTTCTAATCTTAGCCGCGAAAAAAGAGCATGAAGCCGTGGAGCTTTACACAAAACTTAAGGAAAATTCCGATAACGAAGACTTGAAGAAATTGTTCGAATTCCTGATTACACAAGAGAAGTCTCATAAACTGAAACTGGAGACAGAATACGAAAAACATGTACTCGAGGACGATTGATTCATCCGAACTTTTTGACGAGATTTTAAGGAGAGAAAAATGGAAAAATGGGAATGCACAGCATGTGGTTACATCTATGACCCGGAAAAAGGCGACCCAGACAGCGGGATCGAACCCGGAACAGCTTTTGAAGATCTCCCCGACGATTGGGTTTGCCCTCAGTGTGGAGTCGCGAAAGAATATTTCCAGAAGATGAATTGACAGGACTTAGAGATCGAGGCATGCGAGTTAAAGTGGTGGGGAATGGCCTTGCTGGAACGATTGCATCTACGACTCTCCGTGAAATCGATCCAAAAGCCGATATCGATATCTTTGCGGACGAAAACTACCTTTACTATCCTCGCCCGAATCTGATCGAATACCTGGCTGGAAACACAGCTCGAGATAATCTTTTTGCGTTTTCAGAAGAGTGGTTTGCAGATAAGAACATTTTGATCCACCTTGGGCAAGCCGTAAAAAGGCTCCATCCGGATTCAAAGGAAATTGAATTGGACGGAGGAAGGAAAGAGCCCTATGATATTTTGCTCTTGGCTAACGGAGCTTCATCTTGGATCCCTCCGATAGTCGGTACAGAGAAAAAAGGAGTTTTTGCGCTCAGAACTCTGGATGATGCTTCCCTTATCCTCGATTGGATCGTTGAGCACCCCGAGGTCGTTATCATCGGGGGAGGACTTCTCGGATTGGAGATAGCGCGTGCAGTCAGATCGAAGGGAGCATCTGTTCAGGTCGTGGAGTTTTTTCCTCGATTATTGCCCCGACAGCTCGATACTGAAGGAGCCTCTGTGCTGCAATCCCAGATCGAAGGAATGGGGATCGAGGTCCGGCTGGGTATCGCCACAGAAGAAATTCTGGGAGAAGAAACAATCAAAGGCCTCAGGTTTAAAGGTGGAGAAAAACTGGAAGCACAGGCCGCTATCGTTGCGGCAGGGGTGAGACCCAACATCGGACTGGCAGCAGAGGCAGGCCTAGAGACTGACAAAGGCATCCTTGTCGATGATAGCCTGAGGACGAGCAACCCGGATATTTTTGCAGCTGGCGATTGTGTGCAGCACAGAGACAGGATCTATGGAATCATACCGGCCTCGTTCAACCAGGCTAGAACTGCGGCTTTCAATATAGTGGGACAAGAAAAAAAATATGAGGGGACCGTTCCCTCGAACACCTTGAAGGTCGTTGGTTTGGATTTGACCGCAATCGGGGACGTTAATCCGGAAGATGAGACTTGTGAAGAAATCAGAAGAATAAATAAAAAAGACGGGATTTACAAAAAGATCGTCGTACAAAATGGAAAACTCGTCGGGGCAATTTGGATGGGAACGAGAGAAAATGTAAACGAGATCAATAGATTGATCATCCAAAAGATCGATGTGGAAAAGTGGAAACAATTTTTACTGGATGAAGATTTTGATTTTTCAGGACTATGAAACGCAAAATTTTATTCGTTCTCCTTGCAGCATTTTTTTTTGCTGGGCCGGCTCTGAGCCAAATCACAGGATATGTTTCAGCCAATTATTTCAAAAGCGAAAAAGAGGGAAATTATTATAAGGGGACTTTTCAAAATCCTTTATTCGGATTGATTTTTTCTGGGGATATTTCCACTGGTTTTGCTTACGGAGCCGAGTTTCGTATCACCGATATCTCCCATGTCGAGGTCGATCAAGCGTGGGTGGGCATCACTCCCTCTGAAGCTTTCCGTCTGCAAGGGGGCCTTTACCTTGTCCCTTTCGGTATTTACAACCGTATCAACAGACCGTACCAAAAAGCTTTGATCAACCCTCCGTTGCACGTGGAGTATTGTTACCCCGGACATTGGAGAGATATAGGGGTGGTGGTCGATGGTATTATGGGAGGTTTTGTGTATCAAGGCTATTTGGGAAATGGTCTCAGGGAGGGTGTGAGTCTCCAGGATGGTCAGCAATTCGAGGATAATAACAAGGATAAGGGGAAAGGAGGGAGAGTCGGTTGGAGATTCAGCCAGGGGTTCGAGCTCGCTTACTCCATCAATACAGGAAAGTACGATAATGAAAACAGCCGCAAATTGACCCTTCATGGGGCAGATGTTAATTGGATGACTGAGGACTGGCAGATATTGGGCGAATACACAAAAGCGATCATAAAAAATCCGGATGATTACGAAAATGGAGAAGCCGAAGCTTATTTCGTACAGATTACGATATTCCTAGGCGAGCTTCAACCTTTTGGCAGCTACCAGAAAATAAAATATGCGGATCCCTTCCATGGACAGAATTTTTCTTCAGAACTCGGACCTGGAGAAGGGATATCCCTCGACAGGAGCCGTTGGGCACTGGGTGTGGTTTATGTTCCTATCCCGAATATCTATATTTCTTTCGAATATGACTTCAATCGAGAGAAAATAGTCGAAACAAAAAATGATTCATGGGTTCTCCAAATGGCTGTCAATTTTTAGCCTTGTTTCATGTTGCGCCATCTGATATTATTTTGTCTCCGTTTGATTCTGTCTGATTGTAAACTACAGTAAACAACAAGGAAGATTTATGGCAAATATCGTTGTGCTCGGCACCCAATGGGGTGATGAAGGAAAAGGCAAGATCATAGATCTCATCGCTCCGTCATTCGATGTTGTCGCCCGCTCTCAGGGAGGACATAACGCGGGCCACACTGTCTATATCGACGGCAAGAAAATCGTGCTCCATCTTATCCCGTCTGGGATTCTGCGGGCGGATAAACTCTGCATCATCGGGAATGGAGTCGTCATCAATCCTGCGGCTTTTCTTGACGAATTGGCAGCATTGGAATCTTATGGCATAAAAATCAGTGAAAACGTTGCGATCAGCAAAAAAGCCCACTTGATTTTACCCTACCATGTCCTTATCGAAAAGATCAGTGAAAAAAGGTTGGGAGCCAAAAAAATTGGAACGACTTCTCGAGGAATAGGTCCTGCATATCAAGATAAAGCGGCTCGTTTGGGTATTCGAGCTGGAGACTTGCTCAATCTTTCGGTTCTCAAGGAAAAAATCGAGCAGAATGTGGAGGAAAAAAACATCTATCTGGAGCACTTTGGTGAAAAAATACTGAATAAAAACCGGGTATTCGATGAATTCGCTGCCTACGCTCAACAGCTGAAAAAGTACATAAAAGATATCTCCCTCCTCCTCGACGATTGCATTAAAGAGGGAAAGCCAATCCTGTTCGAAGGAGCGCAAGGTACCCTTCTTGATATCGATCACGGCACTTATCCCTATGTCACCTCCTCCAATTCCACCGCCGGAGGAGTTTGCACGGGATTGGGCCTGGGGCCAGATAAAATAGACGCAGTAATCGGCATCACAAAAGCCTATACTACAAGGGTTGGAGCAGGACCGTTTCCGACTGAGATACATGGGGAAACCGGACGCCTTCTGATGGAAAAGGGGAATGAATACGGAGCCACGACTGGGAGACCCAGAAGATGCGGATGGTTCGATGCCATGGCTGTGGCATATTCCTGCCGGATCAGCGGAATAAATAAAATCATATTGACCAAATCCGATGTTCTCGATGTCTTGGAGGAAATACAGGTGTGTGTCGGATACGAGTACAAGGGAGAGAAATTGAGAAGTTTTCCTTCCGAAATCTGGGAACTTGCCGAAGTAAAACCCCTGTTCAAAAAAGTCAAGGGATGGACCCAGCCTGTCACCGGGATCAGAGAGTATTCTTCTCTTCCCCAAGCTTTCAAAGACTATGTCAAACTCATCGAAGATCTCATCCAAGCTGAAGTCTCGATAATTTCCACCGGAAAAGAAAGAAAAGATTCCATATTGCTGGAGAAAAACTTGGCCCCCTTGATGGATTTGGATAAAATAAAAGCCGAGATCTGATATATCCCTCGTTATGATAGCCAAACCGATGCAATGGATCGAGATCGACAGCTCTGCCCTCACTCACAACATCAGCCAATTTCGCTGGCTGATCGGAAAGAAAAGAAAATTATTGGCCACCGTCAAAGCCAATGCTTACGGCCATGGCATTCTAGAGGTGACAAAAGTAGCTTTGAAGGCTGGGGCGGATTGGCTTGGCGTCCATTCCATCGAAGAGGGTCTTTTCCTGAGAAAGAAAAAAGTGGATTGTCCCATCCTTGTTTTGGGGTATGTATCTCTCGATGAACTGGAACAGGCCGTCCGGTATGACCTCCGGCTCACCGTTTACAATCCAGAAACTATCGGACGATTAATCGAGCTCGCTTCTCGGCTCGATAGGAAAATCCGGCTGCATGTGAAGGTGGAAACCGGAACCCATCGCCAAGGTATTCGGGAGGAGGATTTTTTCTCTTTTGTCGGAAAAATCCTAAGGCCTCCTGATTTGATCTTAGAGGGGTTGTCCACCCATTTTGCCAATATCGAGGACACCACGGATCATTCCTATGCGCGTTATCAACTCGATAATTTTAAGAGGATTTGCCAGAAGCTCGATGAACGCGGGATCGAGATCCCCATCAAACACATCGCATCCACGGCTGCTATCATACTTTTTCCTGAAACCTATTTTGACATGGTCCGCATCGGGGTGGGCATGTATGGCCTCTGGCCTTCTAAGGAAACTTATCTGTCCTGCATTCTTCAGAATCGCAAACCCATTCAATTGAAACCTGTGCTATCTTGGAAGACCCGTATCGCCCAGATCAAGAAAATCCCGAAAGGATCTTATGTCGGATACGGTTGTACTTTTCGTGCGACCAGAGAGACAATATTGGCAGTACTGCCGTTGGGTTACTACGATGGCTACTCGCGAGCTTTTTCCAACGTGTCCCATGTGATAATCAAGGGACAAAGAGCCCCGGTGCGTGGGAGAGTGGCAATGGATTTTATCATGACGGATGTGACAGATATTCCAGATGTGCACTTGGAGGATGAGGCCGTGCTGCTGGGAAAGGATGGAGGTGAAATTATCAGTGCGGATGACTTGGCGGCATGGTCAGGAACCATCAATTATGAAATAGTCAGCCGTATCAATCCTCTTTTGCCGAGGATTATCGTGTAATTTGGTCCAACCTTGTTCATCTTCGCTTTTTGCTCCCATTGACTTGCTTTTTTTTTGGTGATAAATATTACAGGAGTCGAAAAACTGCCTGAAATGGGAGGTAATTCATACCATTGAATAATCTTGACTTTTTTGAATTGTATTCACTCATAGCAGAAAAGATCACGCAGCTTCCCGATCTAAAATCGAATTTCCATGAGGTCTTGCTCATTCTAAAGAAAGCCACGAACTGTCATCATTTGGCCATAAGAATTGTCGATAGGAAGGGTAATATCCCTTTTTATGCGCATTTAGGTTTGGATAAAAAGTTTATCGATTCAGAGCATTGGATCACTCTTAAAGATTGTCTGTGCGGGTATGTCGCCAGAGGAAAAGTGAATAAATCTTATCCATTCATCTCCAATCATGGCTCTTTTTTCACCTCTCATATGACAGATTTCATGAAGAGAACGAAAAAAGACTACCCAGAAATGGAAAAAAACTCTCTTCGGGGAATTTGTGTCCAAAGTGGCTATGAGTCAGTCGCGATTATTCCTATGCGAGTTGGCGGGGCTATTGTTGCTGAACTTTATGTCGCGGACGAAAATGAAGACATGTTCTCTGAAGAAGTGATGAATTTTCTAGAAAAGGTTAGTGTCCAAATAGGAGTGGCCGTCCAGAATGCGCAACTTTATTCCGATTTGAACGATTCAAAAAAGAGATTGATGGAGTTGTTCAATTCTGCGCCGATCGGTATCGTAGAACTCGATACCAAAGGTCAGTTCATTCAAATAAACAGCAATGGAGCCAAACTCATCGGATATTCCTCGCCCGAAATGTTGCTGGATCACCATATCAAGATGAGTGATCTCCACATCGAGAAGGAGGAGTGGGAAAAATATATTGAACGACTGGACAAACAGGATAGGGTGGTAGACCAAATCCTTGATTTTCGAACCGGCAAAGAAAAGCTTTTTTTTAAATTTTCCATGTCAGCGATCAAAGATTCGCGCGGGAACATTACAGGATATCGAGGCACGTTTCAGGATATCACAGATAGCATCAGGCTCGAGCAGGAACGACTGGAAAAGGCCCAAACAGAATCCTTGAAGAATCGCTATTATCAAGAAACCCAGGTGTTGAAAGAAGAATTGAAGTTGGAGCACCCTTTTGAAGAAATGATCGGGATCAGCAAAACCATCCAATCTCTGAAAAAAGCGATTCAGCAAGTAGCGCCTACAAATACTTCTGTTCTAATCAAAGGAGAAACGGGAACCGGAAAAGAGTTGGTCGCACGTTATATCCATGAACTCAGCCTTAGGAAAGAACGAATACTGGTGAAGGTCAATTGTGCAGCCTTATCCGAAGGTCTGATCACATCTGAACTTTTTGGCCATGAAAAGGGAGCCTTTACGGGTGCCATCATGAAGCGTCTTGGGCGTTTTGAATATGCCGATGGAGCAACCATTTTTCTGGATGAGATCGGAGATTTGCCGCTGGAGACGCAGGCCATGCTTTTGCGCGTTCTCCAAGATGGCGAGTTCGAGAGGGTCGGGAGTTCGAAGACCATAAAGGTTAACGTAAGACTTCTCGCCGCTACCAACAGAGATCTTGGCCTCCTTGTCGAGGAGAAGAAATTCAGACAGGATCTTTTTTTCCGCTTGAACGTATTCCCTATCGAGATCCCCCCTCTTCGTGAAAGAGCCGAGGATATTCCTCTGCTCACAGCCTATTTCTTAGAAGTATATGGGAGAAAGCTGGGAAAGAAAGTGGATAAAATAAAGGATCAGACCCTGCGGCTTTTTCAAGAATATTCCTGGCCAGGAAACGTGAGAGAATTACAAAACATCATCGAGCACAGTTTAGTCACATCAAAGGGCGAATACCTTGATGTGTCTGAAATGTATTTTGTCGAGAGGGCAGAAGATAGGAAGTTATCGACCTACCCTTCTCTTGAGGATTATGAAAGAAAATATATCGAAGATATTCTTCAACACACAGGAGGAATTCTCTACGGATCCAAGGGAGCGGCAAAGATTTTGGGTTTGAAGCCTTCTACGCTTCAAAGCCGTATGAAAAAACTGGGCGTACAAAAAACCAAGTTACGCTGATCCACAACGGAAAAAAAGGACTTTTACCGAAATTTCGGTGTTTTTATTGTCATTTGATTCATCAGAAACACAATGTCTCAACTTCCTCCCGATATTTCTCGAGGAATCCAAGACAGCATGACCGGAATGATATATAATAATTGATATTGGTACGTTTATTGCAATTTACATAAAAACGAGGAAGACATTATTTAAATAAGTCAGGAAGATGATAAAAGATATATCTGTGATGATCGCAGGAAAAGCTGGAGATGGTGTTCTGTTCACAGGCAATGTTCTGGCAAAGATACTCAAACGCCTGGGATGGGAGATTGTAACATTTAGGGATTTTCCCTCCAATATTCGAGGCGAGGCGACCAATTACACCATAAGAGCCAGTTTGCAGAATATTCATGGGAGAGCTGACGAAATCGACGTTCTCATGGCATTCGATTGCGATGCAATATTTCAGCATATTGATAGTGTGGCAGAAGGTGGTATAGTCTTGTGTGAGGGGCAAGAAGTAGCTCGGATTAAGCCGACGGATCGCTCAGCAAAAACTTTTCATGCTTTCCCGATGAGGACTCTTGCCAAGGAAAAATTCGGGAATGAGATATTCAAAAATATGATTCTTCTTGGTGGATTGTGTTTTATCTTGGACCTGGATTTATCTATCATCTCCCAGGTCATAAATGAGACTTTTTTGGAGAGAAAAGGGAAGGAGGTCGTCCGCAGGAATATCGAGGCCATTCATCTTGGAGGTGAAGAGGCTAAAAAGATCATAGAGCAACATGAAAGGCATTTATTACAGAGAAAAAAAGATGTAAACAGACTTCTGATATCTGGAAATGAAACTATTGGATTGGGAGCTTTGGCAGCCGGTTGCCGTTTTTTTGCGGCCTATCCCATCTGTCCTGCCACAGAGATCTGGCAATGGCTGGTCCGCTACTTTCCCGATAATAAAGGGCTTGTGGTTCAAACCGAGGATGAATTGGCTGCCATAAACATGGCGCTGGGAGCCTCTTATGCCGGAGTCCGGGCGATGACATCCACCTCAGGTCCCGGTGCATCGCTCATGATGGAAGGGTTCAGTCTTGCTGGAATGACGGAGATTCCGCTTGTGGTCGTTCATGTTCAAAGGGTAGGCCCGAGCACAGGGCTGCCAACCAAATCCGAACAGGCCGAAGTGATGCAATGGATTTATGGCTCTCACGGTGATTTCCCGCGTATCGTAATATCTCCAGGAACCATACAAGAATGTCTCGAGTTCACCATCAAATCTTTTAACCTTGCAGAAAAATTCCAGTGTCCCGTTATACTGATTACCGAACAGGATTATGGCCAAAATTACAGGACGGTCGGTAAATTCAACCTTGAAAAGATCGAGATCGACAGGGGCAAGTTGCTGACCAAAAAGGAACTTCTCGGGATCAAGGAGTATAAACGCTTTCAGTTTACCCGAGATGGAGTTTCTCCGCGGGCTATTCCTTCGATGAAGAATGGGATTCATATGGTCGAGAGCAATGAGCATGATGAATGGGGATATCGGGATGAGACTTCTCGGAATAGAACCAGGATGATGGAAAAAAGGATGAGGAAACTCGAGACGGCAAAGAAAGATCTTATCCGCCCAAAAATTTGGGGGAATAAGGATGCAGAAATCGGAATAATAGGTTGTGGTTCCACTTTGGGCCCGATCAGGGAAGCTTTGGAACAACTCAAGGGCTCAGGGATCACAGCCAGGTTTTTACAGATACGGACTCTTTGGCCATTTTTGAAAAAGGACGTGGAAAAATTCATCCTGAGCTGCAAAAAGATTTTTGTGGTAGATAACAACTACTCGGGCCAATTGGCGCAACTCATACAAAGCCAAGTGAGGTCACAAACCGAGTTGAACAACATCCTCAATTATTCTGGCCTTACATTCCGACCCAGGGATATCTCTGGCCCGATTCGAAAGGCGCTCTGAATGATAAAAGAAAAAGATTTCCATGTTTGTGATCCAACCTGGTGTTCCGGGTGCGGGATATACGCCATTTTTTCGGCTTTGAAAAAATCGGCCGCGAGCATGGATTTGAAACCCGAGGAAATGGTTGTCGTCACCGGCATCGGTTGCCATGGACGGTTGAACAACTACTTCAATGCTTATGGATTTCATGCGTTACATGGAAGAGCCCTCCCTGTAGCTCAGGGAATAAAGCTTGCCAACAGGCAACTTTCCGTGATGGCTATCAGTGGTGATGGCGATGCCTACTCTATCGGTCTCGGGCATTTTATCCATGCCGTGAGACGCAATGTGAATATTACCTACATTGTGGTAAACAACATGATTTACGGCTTGACTCAGGGACAGACTTCTCCAACCAGCCGCAAAGGATTCGTTTCTAAGTCTACCCCATTCGGTTCGAAAGAGTCCCCTCTCTGCGGTCCTCATTTAGCTCTGGTTTCCGGGGGAACGTTCATTGCCAGGGGTTTTTCTGGAGCCCCGAAACAGCTCATCTGGCTTTTGGAAAATGGCATCCGACACAACGGATTTTCGCTGATCGAAGTGTTCAGTCCTTGTGTTACCCATAACCTGATGAACACGTATGACTGGTTCCGGAAAAATACTTACGATGTGGATCAGGCCACTGGATATGATCCCAAAAGCAGAGAAAAAGCCTGGAAGTTCCTGAACGACAAACAAAAGCTTGCCATGGGATTGCTGTATCAAGAGATAGGACCATCCTATGATGACCTTGTTCTTCCAGTGAAGACGCCCCTTTTTCAGAATGAATTGCATATCGATCAGAAAAAATTGGATAAAAAATTGGATAAATTTGAATGAAAAAACGCTCGTAGGTTTTTTGTGAAAACAAGGAGGAATAAACGATGAAAGAAAAAGTGGAAAAAGTGCTGGACAAAGTACGCCCTTCCCTGATAGCGGATGGAGGAAATGTGGAGCTGGTGGAAGTGAAGGATGGCGTCGTTAAAGTCAGATTGACAGGTGCTTGCGGCGGTTGTCCTA
>CAZIDF010000017.1:59847-80810 GCA_964538085.1 uncultured Eubacteriales bacterium
GTGAAGGATGGCGTCGTTAAAGTCAGATTGACAGGTGCTTGCGGCGGTTGTCCTATGTCCCAGATGACCCTGAAAATGGGCATCGAAAGGGTTCTCAAGCAAGAAATCCCCGAAATCCAAGAAGTCGTGGCCGTTTAGCCAAGAAAAAAAGAAGGGGGAGTCAAAATGAGAAGGATCTATCTCGATCATATCGCAGGCACTCCTCTTCATGAAGATGTCGTAGAGGCGATGCTGCCTTATCTCGAAGAGAAGTTTGGCAACCCGCAAAGCCTGCACTCCGCTGGTCAGGAAGCCTTGGAGGCTATCGAAGGAGCAAGAGAGAAAGTCGCCCGGCTTATCAATGCAGAGTCATCCGAGATCTTTTACACATCCAGCGGATCGGAAGCCAACAATTTAGCGTTGAAAGGATTTGCCTTGGCTTTGCGAAACAAGGGGAAACACATCGTTCTCTCATCTATCGAACATCAATCGATCCTCAATTCCGCCAAATTCCTTGAAAAGCTGGGTTTCACTTTTTCTCATATTCCTGTGGATAAGTACGGGATGGTCGATCCGGAAGATGTACAAAAGGCGATTTCCAAAGAGACTATACTTGTATCCATCATGCTGGCCAATGGAGAAGTGGGGACCATCGAACCGCTGGCCGAGATCGCTGAGATCTGTCGCAACCGGGAAGTCCTTCTGCACACAGATGCTGTGGATGCGGTGGGCAATATGCCTGTCGATGTCAAAATCCTCGGAGTTGACGCGCTGAGTTTGGCTGGTAATCAATTTTATGGACCAAAGGGTAGTGCAGCCTTGTTTATAAAAAAGGGGAGAAGGATTCTTCCCTTTATCGATGGCGGTATTCAAGAAGGCGGGAGGAGAGCTGGAACGGAGGATGTCCCTGCTATAGTCGGGCTGGGAAAAGCCGCTGAATTGGCACTCCAAAACATGGATCCTAGAAAGGAAAAAATGGAGACCCTTAGAGACACTCTCATAAAGAGGCTGCTTGTATCGATAGAGCACACCGTTCTGACCGGTCACCCTGAAAAGAGGCTTCCCCATCATGCCAGTTTTTGTGTGGAGTTCGTCGAGGGGGAATCCATGCTGCTCAATCTGGATATGCAGGGGATTGCGTGTTCGAGTGGATCTTCGTGCACATCACGTGCCCTGAAGGCATCCCATGTTCTTTTGGCCATGGGCATCGATCATGCTTTGGCCCAGAGCTCCCTTGTCTTCAGCATGATCGATAGCAACGCTCCGGAAGATATCGATTATCTTTTGGAGGTCTTTCCGCCCATAATCGAAAGACTGAGAAAGATGTCTCCCATTTACACTCAATATTTAGAGGAGAAGAAAAAATGATGTACAGCGATAAAGTTATGGACCATTTCCAAAATCCCAGGAACGTCGGAACCATGGAGGATGCGGATGGGATCGGGCAGATGGGAAATCCAGTTTGCGGTGACATGATGACTTTTTACATTAAGGTCAAGGAAAACCGCATCGCAGACGTGAAGTTCCAAACATTCGGTTGCGGTGCTGCTATAGCGGTTTCAAGCATGGTCAGTGAAATGGCCTTGGGGAAAACAATTGAAGAAGCCTTAAAGATCACGAACGAAAGTGTCGCAGAGGAACTAGGGGGATTGCCCAAGAACAAACTGCACTGTTCCAATCTGGGCGCAGACGCCCTCCATAAAGCTATCGAAGATTACCAGGAGAAGCGAAAAGCCAAAGAAAGCTCTGAAACCGTCCCAGAAAAAAAAGAAGAGGGAGAGAATGACTCCTGCTCCTGTCCTTACTGTGAAGGGCCGATCGAGGGGCTGGAGAGTTCCTGTCAGAGTTGTCATATCGAGTTCGAAGATTGCCCGGAGTGCCACAAGCCCATGAATAAAAAAGCGGACGATTGTCCTCACTGTGGCGCTACGAAACCGAGAGTTTGATTTAATACAGAAGAGATATGAAAGCAGATCAGACTCTTGATTGTTTTGGATTGCTCTGTCCGATGCCGATCGTACAGACAGCCCAGCAGATCAAAAAATTGAAAATCGGAGAGGTTTTGGAAGTGATCTCGACGGACAAAGGTATTCTGGAGGATATGCCGGCTTGGTGCAGACAAACAGGTCAAGAATTTCTGGGTATCGAACAAGAAGGCGATATTTTCAAGGCGTATGTCAAAAAGATCCATGAGTAGAGGACCGATCATGCTGCGCATAACAGAAAAAAAAGAAGGAGAAAAGACAAAGGTCCTTTATCTGGAAGGCAAGATTTGCCAGGATTATGTGCAGGAACTTCAGATCGAGATCGATAAATGGATAGACACTGGAGAAAGAGTCATCCTCGATTTTTCGAAGGTTGTTTTCATGGACGATGAGGCGGCCCGATTGATCCGGCGATTTTACGACAACCGATTGAGTTTGAGAAATTGTTCTTTATTTATCCGGACAGCCTTGAAGATGGATGAAAGGAAAAAAAGTGAAAAAATCTGAGATGACGAACAGGATCGAACGACTGAAAAAAGAACGAGATGCCGTTATCTTAGCCCATAATTATCAGATAGGTGAAGTACAGGATGTAGCAGATTTTGTGGGGGATTCCCTGCAATTGAGCCAAGAGGCAGCGAAACTGGAGGCGGAAGTGATCGTTTTTTGTGGTGTCCATTTCATGGCGGAAACAGCGGCCATACTGTCTCCACACAAAACTGTCCTTATGCCTGATATCCATGCGGGTTGCCCGATGGCCGACATGATCACGGCTCAGGAGATGAGGGATTGGAAAAAACAGTATCCGGGAAGAAAAGCGGTTTGTTACGTGAATACCTCTGCAGAAGTGAAAGCGGAGTGTGATATTTGTTGCACTTCGTCCAACGCTCTTCAGGTTGTTGAAGCAATAGAAGGGGATGAGATTCTTTTTGCCCCTGATAAAAATCTTGCCGCCTATGTGGCGCGCTTCACGGATAAAAAAATCATTCCCTGGGATGGATATTGTTATGTCCATAACAATATCAGATTGAAACATATAAGAGAAAAAAAAGAAAAATGGCCTGAAGCAGAAGTGTGGGTCCATCCCGAATGCCGGCCAGAAGTGATAGATATAGCAGACAAGGTTTTATCGACGGGGAAAATGGTCAAGGAAGCCAGGGTCACAACAAAACCTGATATCCTCATCGGGACAGAGGCAGGAATTATTTATCGCATGAAGAAGGAGAACCCGGATAAGAATTTTCATCCCGTCAAAGATTTTGCTCACTGTTCCAACATGAAAAAAATCGATTTGAGAAAAGTCCTCGCTTCGCTGGAAAACATGGAACACAGAGTGGAAGTGCCTGTTGAAATAAGCCAGCGAGCGAGAGGAGCCATCGAAAGAATGGTCAGGCTGTAAGATTGATATATGAAGCATTCTTGGAAGATTACGAAGATTATCGGGATTGATATCTACATCGATTCCAGTTGGTTCGTGATATTTATTTTATTCACCTGGGCTCTTGCAACTTCTTACTTCCCCCAACAATATGCGGATTGGCAGGCGCTTCAGTACTGGCTGATCGGGATCTTTACCAGCTTCTCCATGTTCGCTTCTGTCCTCGTCCATGAGCTTGCCCACTCCCTTGTGGCGAAATTGCAGGGGGAGGAAGTGCGTCGCATCACCTTGTTCATCTTGGGGGGTGTGGCTCAGATTACAGAGGAGCCTAAAAAGCCATGGAAAGAGCTCACCATGGCTTTAGTGGGCCCATCTGCTAGCGTGGTTCTGGCGGTTGGTTTTTTTATCCTCTCTTTTTTCTTGAGTGGAGTGAGCGAACCGCTCAAAGCCTCATTTCTGTATTTGGCGATAATAAATTTTGTTCTTGCCGTTTTTAATCTCCTTCCGGGTTTCCCGATGGATGGAGGCAGGGTTTTGCGCGCTTTGATCTGGCAAGCAACGGGGAACCTGAAAATGGCCACACGTATCGCATCGAGAGTGGGTCAGGTCGTGGCTTTTTTGCTAATATTTTTAGGCATCTTTCAAATACTTAGAGGCAATTTGGGTGGATTCTGGTTGATATTCGTGGGATGGTTCTTGCACAGTGCCGCGGTTAGAGGATATCAGCAGGTCACGGTGGAATCAGCGCTAAAAGGGGTTCAGGCAAAAGAATTGATGAGAGAGGATTTCGAGAGAATTTCAGGTTCTACCCTGGTGCAGGAGCTGGTGGATAATTATATCCTTCACAAAAGAGAAAGAGTCTTCCTCGTCGAGGATAGCGGCATATTGCAGGGAATCGTTTGCCTCGAAGATGTGAAAGCGACTTCAAGAGAAAAATGGTCCGAAATGACCGTGAGCGAGATCATGACGCCCAAGGAAAAATTGGAAGCTGTTTCACCAGAAGATGATGGGAACAAAATTCTCAATAGCCTAACAGCTAAAGAAATACATCAGGTCCCTGTGGTGGAAAATGGAAAAGTAACCGGGATAATATGTCGCAGCGATATCCTCCGTTATATCCAGCTTCGTTCTGAACTTGGTGTGTAAAGAGAAAAAATGAATAAACTGCCTGAAAAAGTTCGCAAGAGGGACGGGTCCTCAGTCAGTTTTGATGAGCAAAAAATCGTCCGCGCGATCCAGAGAGCGGCGCTGGAAGTGCTGATGGATGAGAAGAATTCAGCGGAGATCGCCCAGACCACAAAAAAAAGGGTCCTTGCCAAGATCTTGTCTGTGTTTGCCGATGAAATGCCTTCGGTCGAGAATATCCAGGATATCGTAGAAGAGGTCTTGATGGAGACAGGGTATCGTTCCATCGCCAGAAGTTATATCCTTTACAGAAAGGAACATCAGGACATCCGTCGAGTTAAGGTCATTTATGGAGTGAGGGATGACTTGAAGCTTCCGATCAACACCCTCCTCGTCCTCAAGAGACGGTATCTTCAAAAAGATGAGAACCAGAATGTGACAGAAAGCCCGAAGGAGCTTTTCGAGAGAGTCGCACATGCAGTCAGCGAGGCAGAATCGGATTTTCGGTCCAAGTTTTCCACGAATGAAGTCGCAGAGAAGTTTTTTCAGATGATGAGTAGACTTGAATTCATCCCCAATTCTCCGACGCTCATGAATGCGGGGACATCGTTGGGTCAGCTTTCTGCTTGTTTTGTGCTCCCGGTGGAAGATTCGATCGGAGGAATATTCGAATCATTGAAGAACATGGCACGGATCCATCAGACAGGAGGAGGAACGGGATTCGATTTTTCGAGGCTTAGACCGAGGGGCGATCTCGTCTCAACGACCAAGGGGAGTGCTTCGGGCCCAGTCTCGTTTATGAGCATATTCAATCAGGCCACAGGAGTGATCGTTCAAGGTGGGAGAAGGCGAGGGGCAAACATGGGGATTCTCCGGTGCGATCATCCGGATATCGAAGATTTTATCGAGGCAAAAACTCAGGAAGGTTCTTTTTCGAATTTTAACCTTTCTGTGGGGATTACAGATAAATTCATGGAAGGGGTGAAAAACAATGGCGTTTTCGATCTAGTCAATCCCCGAACCAAAGAACGAATGAGGTCCATCAAAGCAAGAGCTCTGTTCGATCTGATGGTGTATTCTTCGTGGAGAACAGGTGATCCGGGCATGGTATTTCTGGACGAAATAAATCGCCATAATCCTACTCCTCATCTGGGCGAGATAGAAGCCACGAATCCCTGCGGGGAGATTCCCCTTTTACCCTATGAGAGCTGTAACTTGGGCTCGATCGATCTGTCTAAGTTCGTGAAAAATGGGGCATTGGATTGGGAAAGGTTAAAAAAAGAAATTAGGTGGGGCGTCCGTTTTTTAGATAATGTTATCCACGTGAATAAATATCCTCTCGCTCAAATCGAAAAGATCGCATCCGATAACCGAAAGATCGGGCTTGGCGTGATGGGTTTTGCCGATATGCTGATCAGGATGGGGATACCCTACACCAGCGATGAATCTGTAAAAACAGCTTCCACAGTCATGAAGTTTTTCCATGAAGCATCGATCGAGGCTTCCATTGATTTGGCGAAGGAGAGGGGTGTTTTTCCTAACCATGCCCGATCGGTTTTTGCCAAAAAAAATATCAAACTCAGAAATGCCACGGTCAACACAGTGGCTCCAACAGGAACGATCAGTATAATTGCCGGATGTTCTAGTGGGATCGAGCCTTTGTTTGCGCTCAGTTATGTCCGGAATGTCCTTTCGGGAACGAGATTTTTCGAGACACATCCGATGTTTGAAATGGAGCTTCGACGGCGAGGATTGTATTCCAAAGAATTGATGGCCGCGGTGGGAAAAGTCGGATCGCTTCGGGATATCCATTCCATTCCTGAAGATCTGAAGGAAGTTTTTATCACATCTTTTGATGTGTCTGCCGATATGCATCTCAGGATTCAAGCCGCATTTCAAGAACACACCGACAATTCTGTTTCCAAAACGATCAATCTGCCGTCGGATGCAACGGTTGAAGATGTGAGAAAGGTATTTATGATGGCCCATGAGCTGAAATGCAAAGGAATCACGATCTACCGATACAACACAAAAAAGGGCCAGGTTCTTTCCTTCGATTCTCGGTCTTTGGGGGAAAGAGAAGAGGACATGAACTTCATTATGGCGGAATCGGAATATTCGGGAGGATGTCAATCAGGCCTCTGCACCTTTTGACTGGAATATCAATAAAAACGCCCACCCCAAGCCAACCCACCCCACCCCAACATTAAGGTATACATATGGAGTGATATCTTGATATTATTGAAAATGACAACAAAAATGTGCAGGAATATCTCCCTTTCGATTTTTATGATCCGCTCCGACAGGACGAGAATCGTTGGCCAAAGGAGAGAATAGAGATGAAAAGATCAAAAGATAGGATAGACGAAATTATTTTCATGCTAAAAAAGGCCTACCCCGTAAGTAAAACGGCCCTCAATTTTGAGACACCGTTGCAGATCCTTGTGGCGACAATATTATCTGCTCAGTGCACGGATGAACAGGTCAACAAGGTCACACCTTCGCTCTTCCGCAAGTACAAAACCGCTGCGGATTTCGCAGGGGCCAATCCCAGTGTGCTAGAAGAGGAGATCCGATCCACCGGATTTTTCCGGAACAAGACAAAAAGCATCATCCTCGCTTCGAAAAAGATCGTCGATAATTTCGGAGGCAAAGTTCCTGAACGCATGGAGGATCTGATCACGCTTCAGGGAGTAGCCAGAAAAACAGCCAACATCGTTCTTTCCTCGGGTTTCAATAAAGCTGAGGGCATTGCGGTCGATACACACGTCAAAAGGCTTTCGTACAGATTGGGATTGAGCAAGGAGAGGGACCCGGATAAGATCGAACAGGACCTGTTAAAACTCGTGCCACAAAAGGACTGGATGGATTTCAACTATATGCTCGTCAATCACGGAAGAAAGACCTGCCAAGCCCGCAAACCGGATTGTCCCGCCTGCGTGTTGAATTCCCTCTGTCCTGCAGCACAGGAATTTTTTCCTTCGAGGTGATCGAATGAACGGAGAATGTCATCACATTGGATTGTTCAGTCAAAGTCCAAAAAAACTCGTTTCATTTTATACTGAAAAAATGGGTTTCGAACATCTGGGGACCAAAACCGTTTCAAAAGAATGGATGGCCCAAATTTTTGGTATGCCGTCCCCATGCCGATTGATCAAATTGCGCTTTGGCTCAGCCATTCTCGAAATATTTGCGCCCCAGGAAGGAGAAGACGAGCTGGCAAACAGAAACTCTCCATCAGAAGGGTACAATCATTGGGCCTTGGGAGTGAAGGATAAGGAGGCCTTCGTCCGTAAGCTCCAAAAAAAGGGAGTTTCGCTGTTGAAGCTGGAGGGGACAGGCCGTTTTATTTTCTTTGTTAGAGATCCCGAGGAGAATTTGATAGAGATTTATCAAAAGAGAGGACAGGAATGATAAAAAAAGCCATGCTCTACCAATCTCTCCCATCAGAGAAGGTTTCCTGTGTCCTCTGCCATCACAATTGCCAGATTTCTCCAGGCCAATACGGCATCTGCGGAGTACGGCAAAACAGAGCAGGAGAGCTTTACACTCTGGTGTATGGCCATATCATTGCCGCCCATGTGGACCCGATCGAAAAAAAACCTTTGTATCATTTTCTTCCAGGCACGTCATCATTTTCGATCGCGACGATCGGATGCAATTTTCGCTGCCCCTTTTGCCAGAATTGGCAGATTTCACAGGCATCGAAAAACGAAGGCCTCACAGATCATGGGCAGGAATATTCTCCTGAGGATGTCGTCCGTTCCGCAAAAAAACATCGTTGCCAGAGCATTTCCTATACCTATACCGAACCCACCATATATTTTGAATATGCATTCGACACAGCGAAGCTTGCAAAAAAAGAGGGATTGGCTAATGTGTTCGTGACGAACGGGTACATGAGCAGGGAGGCCTTGGAGACCATCCGCCCTTACCTAGACGCCTGTAATGTGGACCTCAAGGCATTTCATGAAGGTTTTTATAAGGATATGTGCGGGGCACATCTTCAACCTGTGTTGGATTCGGTAAAGCTTATGAAGGAGATGGATATTTGGGTGGAGATAACGACACTCATCATTCCTGGTCGCAATGACAGCGAACAGGAATTGACACAGATCGCTCGGTTCATCAAAAAAATAGATCCCGATATACCTTGGCATATCAGCCGTTTCCATCCCGATTATAAATACATGGATGCCGAAGCGACTCCGGTCCAATCCCTTCGCCTAGCCTATAATGTAGCAAAAAAAGAGGGTTTGCGGTTCATCTATATCGGGAATATTCTTGGAGAGTCAGAGGGGACGGAATGCCCGCACTGTAAGAAGATGCTTATTCCCCGGCAAGGATTTACCATAACGGAGAATAAAATTAAAGAGGGGAAATGTCCTTTTTGCGGGACGCCCGTTGCCGGCGTTTTCAAATATAAAGCGCGAGAAATTTGAATGGATATGTACAAGTTTTTGTCTCACATGGCGGATGCAAAGTTTCAGGCCTTTGGACAAACCCTCGAAGAAACATTTGCCCATGCTGCTTTTGCTGTCGCTTCATTGATGTGGGATTGGAAAAAAATAGCGAAAAATATCGAGATTCCTGTCGAGATAGAGGGAATAGACTTGGAACAGCTTCTCGTTAATTTCTTAGAGGAAATACTGTATCTATTGGATACACGGCATTTTCTATTGGGTTCGATCGACAAAATCTCGCTCGAAAAAGGACCAGAGGGCTGGAAAATCCAGGCTTTGTTTACAGGGGATGAAAATGTAAGCGGGTACGAAATCTTCGGGGATGTGAAAGCCATTACCTATAATGAAATGATCGTTAAAAATGAAATCCCTTTTATGGTGCAGGTCGTGGTTGATGTTTAAGGTGAAACCATGGAATTGAAAAAGATCAATTCGAATACCTGGGAGATTCCAAAACAGGCGAACATGAGGGTTCCGGCCATTATTTATGCGTCGGAAAAGCTATTGAAAGGTGTCCGAGGAGATAAAACGCTTTTCCAGGCAAAAAATGTGGCTTGTTTGCCTGGTATCCAACGCAAAGCATACGTCATGCCCGATGCCCATCAGGGTTATGGATTTCCCATCGGAGGGGTTGCCGCTTTCGATTTGCATGAGGGCGTTATTTCTCCTGGCGGAGTGGGCTATGACATTAACTGTGGAGTTCGTTTGTTAAAAACGGATTTTACAGAACAAGATATTCGTACCCAAAAAAAGCTCCTCCTTTCTGAAATCTTCAAAGAAGTGCCCGCTGGTGTGGGCAAAGGAGGGACGACTAGACTGAGCCGCAAGGCGTTGGAGGAAGTCTGTATCAAGGGAGCGGAATGGGCGGTAGAGAAGGGATACGGGGAAAAAGATGACCTGTCGCGGACAGAAGAAAACGGAAGGATGAGAGAGGCGGATCCCAGCTATCTGTCCCCGCGAGCCTTCGAGAGAGGTGTCCCTCAGTTGGGAACTTTGGGTGCTGGAAATCATTTTTTGGAGATCCAAAAAGTATCCGAAATCTTCGATTCAGACGTGGCGAATGTTTTTGGTATTCATTCCCTGAACCAGATTATGGTGATGATTCATTGTGGAAGCCGGGGCCTTGGACATCAGGTCGCCTCCGACTACATAAGACTGATGGAGAACAAATTTGGGACGAAAGGATTGCCTGATCGTGAACTCATCTATGCACCTATTCGATCAGAGTTAGGGAACAGATATTACAAGTCCATGAGTGCGGCCGTAAATTTTGCCTTTGCCAATCGACAGATGATCGCCCACTGGACAAGGTGTGTTTTCCAGAAGGTCATGGGAAGTTCCGATGGCATGGATCAAGTCTATGATGTGTGCCATAATGTGGCCAAATTCGAACGACATACCATCGAGGGAAAAGTCAAAGAAGTGTGCATCCACAGGAAAGGAGCCACAAGAAGTTTTGGCCCAGGCAGGAATGAGATCCCTGAAATCTATCGATCGGTTGGCCAGCCAGTTTTAATACCCGGGAGCATGGGGACCTCCTCCTATATTCTTGTCGGGACTTCTATGGCAGAGGAACGGAGTTTTGGGTCCACTGCCCATGGAGCGGGAAGAGTGATGTCCCGGCATGAGGCAAAGCGTCGATTCAGGGGAGAAAAAATAAAGGAAGAATTAGAACAAAAAGGTATCGAACTTCATTGCACAAGCTGGAGGGGTGTGGCCGAGGAAGCTTCCCAAGCCTACAAAGATGTGGACGAGGTTGTCCGGATATCCCATGAGGAAGGACTGGGACGGCTTGTTGCGAAAGTCGTTCCGGTTGGTGTGATGAAGGGCTGAGCCTCAAGTCACGATTTTATCGACATCCTGTTCGGCATAATCTTCGAAATCCTGCACCGCATCATACTCGGTTTTTAGCATTAGATAATGGCTATGCTCGACCTTGCTGAGGTATTGAAGCAGTTTTTTTTGGCTGTTCTCCATGCGGTCGGCTAGACGAGCATAAAAATCTTCTGCGTATTTTTCGGCCTCCATCGCTTGAAGGAGGATGTCTATCAAGGAGGTTGAGGGCGCGACATCGATGGGTTTGAACAGGTCTTTGCTGGGTTCTTCTGGAATTTGGATGGTTTGGTCGGGAAAAAGAGCCGTGTGAAGTTTCATCAGGATCTCTTTGTGTTTGTTTTCTTCGAATGCCAACCAACGAAATTTCTCTTTTAATAGCGGGTTTGATACCCTGTCGGAAAGATCTGAGTACGCTTTGTTCGAATCCATCTCTGCACGGATGGAATATCCCAAAAGGTCCTTAACGGAAGCGGTTGAAACATCTAGCATATCTTTCTCCTTAAATCAGATAATTTAATATTCTAATCTTTTCTTTGGGATTGGTAAAGGTCGATTATGATATTGACTTTTTTTCCCCGGATTTCTATTGTAGAAACTATGCATGTTATTTTGGCTGGGTACAACATCGATAGCGTGGTTATCGAAGAATTGAAAAAAAATAGCCCCCCACGAATGGATATTACTCCTGAAACGCTGTCCGCCTCCTATGCCCGTATTTCCAGAGATCCGCGACCGGCTAATGAACTGCGTAGCATTGCCAGGGCTCAAGTCGAAAGAGCAAGGAAATCCAATCAAAACATCATTTTTAAGATGGGCCATCATTCCGTCGCAGAACATGCTGTATTCAATTTTGATATCGTCGGCGTTAGCCGTTTAGCTCTGGAAGAAATCGAAAAATTTCGCCTCTGTTCCTACACGGAAAAATCTCAACGTTACATAAAATTGAAGGATGATTTTGTCCTTCCCGATGAAGCAAAAAAGGCCGGACTGACAAAAATATTCACCGAGACTATTAGAGCTCAGAATACCCTCTACCATCAGCTTTTCGATAGGTTGAAGCCTTTCATTTTCGACAAACACAAAGAGCTGGCGGACAATCCCAAGAATCATGCGTTGCTCGATGGATGGGCCAAAGAAGATGCTCGGTATATTGTCAGCCTAGCTACGCAAGCGCAATTGGGCATGACATTGAATGCACGCAATCTTGAGTTTCTCATCCGCCGTTTCGCTTCCAAAAGGTTGGCCGAGCTGAAGGAATTGAATCAAAAGATTTATGAGCTGGCCAAAGAAGTGGCTCCCTCCATCATCCTCTTTACGGAATCCAATGAATTCGATGCGAAAACCTACCGGGATTTGGAAAACAGCGCGAGGACGGTATTGACTCATAAAAGGATTACGGGAAATGGACAAGTCCAGCTTGTCTCCTACACAGCCGAAGGTGATAATCGATTGATTGCGGCGCTATTGCACTCCTCTTCTAACCTGCCCTATGAGGCCTGTTATAACAGGGCTAGAAAGATGAGCCTTGGAGATAAAGAATCCTTCGTCAAACTAGCCTGGCAGCGCATGGAGTTTTATGACTTTGTTCTCCGAGAGTTCGAATACCTGGATCTGCAATTTGATCTGATCGTTTCAGCGACATGCTTCGCCCAACTCAAACGTCATCGCATGGCCACTTTGACCTCTCAGCCATACGATCCAAACCTCGGAGTGACCGTTCCCCCTTCTGTCGAAGCCGTTGGTTGTCATCAGGAGTTCCTTGGGATGATCCGCAGGACGAATGATGTGTTTGACCTCATGCAAAATAAAATGGAGGTGGGCGCAGAATATATCCTCACTAATGCTCACCGGAAACGAGTCCTCTTCAAGGTCAATGTCCGAGAGCTTTATCATATCTCCCGCTTGAGAGAAGACCGGACAGCCCAGTGGGATATCCGGCATATTGTGGGACAGATGGTCGACTTGGCCAAGGGCGTGATGCCGATAGCGTGTTTGCTTCTGGGCGGAAAAGATGTTTATCCCGAGATTTATAAAGGGGTTTTTGGCAGGCGGCCGAAGCTCGCTCCACCTAAGATTTGATGCCTATTCTTTATTTGCCACGATCTTATAGAATCTGCGTTTGCCGATTTTCAGGACATATTCCTTCTTTTTGTTGAAATCCAGCATCAATTCGATATCGTCGATTCGGTCCCCATCGATGTAAATTCCCCCCTGGCGGATCATTCTTTTAACCTCTCCGCGAGAACCCATTATATCTTCGAGAACGTCGACTATCTGGGCTTGTCTGGATTCCGAGATTTTCACAGAATTCACGACATGAACCGCAAGATCTTCCGGGATTTCTTTTTGTTTGAATACCAAGTCAAATTCTTGGGCGGCAGTTTCAGCTTCTTTTTTGTCCCAAAAATCGGCCACGATCATCCTGGCCAATCTTGATTTCAAGTCCTTGGGATTGAGAATTTCTTCCCGGATTTCGTTTCGCCAACCTTCGAGCTGAGAAAGAGTTACATCCGTGAGCAATTCATAATAACGGAACATCAATGGATCGGATATGGACATTATCTTGCCGTATATATCCTTCGGCGGCTCTGTGATTCCCACATAGTTATTCAGGGATTTGCTCATTTTTTCCACTCCATCGAGTCCCTCCAGCAAGGGCATGGTCATGACGATCTGTGGCTCCTGCTGAAATTCTCTTTGGATATCCCTACCCACCAGAAGGTTGAATTTTTGATCTGTTCCGCCCAGTTCGACATCGGCCTCCAAGGCGACCGAGTCATAAGCCTGCATAATAGGGTAGAGGAGTTCATGTAAGGATATAGGTTGGCCGCTTTTCAACCGGTTTGAAAAATCGTCCCGTTCCAAAATCCTTGCAACGGTATACTTCGATGTCAACTTGATGATATCGAAACTTGTCAGTTCTCCTAACCAACGGGAGTTGAAGTCGATGATCGTTTTTTCAGGATCGAGTATCTTGAATATCTGGCTTTTATACGTCTCGGCGTTTTTATTTATCTGTTCATGGGTCATCGGAGGCCGGGTGGCTGATTGGCCGGATGGATCTCCGATGAGGCCTGTGAAATCTCCGATCAGGAAGATGACATCGTGACCCAAATCTTGGAAGTGTTTCATCTTGCGGATGAGAACCGTGTGACCGACATGAATATCGGGAGCTGTCGGGTCGAATCCCGCTTTCACACGCAGCGGCTTATTTTCCTTTATCGCCCGTTCGAGTCTGGCTTTGAGTTCGCTTTCCTGGATTATTTCCACACAACCTTTTTTAAGGTGTGCAAATTGTTCTTCGACAGATTTCATGATTTTTTCCTTTATTTGCTTGAAGTTACCTGATGAGAACTCGCCGCCCCATTATTTCCAGTCTTCCCTCGAAGTAGAGCTTGACAGCCTCAGGATAGATCTGGTGTTCCTGCTTCAAAATTCTTTCGCTCAGTGTTTCTTCGGTGTCATCTTGGAGAACAGGCACCGCCGCTTGCAGGATAATGGGTCCCTGGTCGACTTCTGCGGTAACGAAATGGACGGTAGCGCCTGAATATCGAACCCCCCAGTCAATAGCCTTTTGTTGAACGTGAAGGCCGGGGAAGGAAGGAAGAAGGGCTGGATGGATGTTGATGACTCTATTTTTAAAGGTGTTGCAAAACAGGGGAGTAAGAATTTTCATGTATCCGGCCAGGCATATCAAATCCACATCCCTTTTTTTTATTTCCTGTATGATCGCTTCATCATAATCCTCGCGGGTTGGGAATTCCTTAGGCTTGAAGTACAAGGTTTCGAGATAGCGTTCCTTTGCGATCTCTAATCCTGGCGCTTCTTTTTTATTGCTGAAAACGAGAACGATCTCAGCATTGATTTTTCCTGCGACGATGGCATCGTGTATGGCGACAAAATTCGAACCGCGTCCTGAGAGGAAGACTGCGATCCGGCCTTTTTTCTGGGGGCTCAAAAAAACTTCCTCTGGCATCTTGTTCTTCCCTTGTTGGATTTGTTCAGTCGCTTAAAATCTGATTATGAAACCTATTTTAACCGAAAATCCGCTAAAATCAACCACGGTCTCTGACACTGACCGAATATCCGAGCCAGATGGCAATTCGGCTCGTATCTCGTTTTTCGCTTGCCAAAAATCGAGCGATGGATCGTACTCTTCGAAATAGTACAGCGTGCCTTTTTCTTCCAACTCGTTTTCACCTGAAAATCCTTGGATCTTTGCTGTTCTCACCAACCCTTCGAGAAAAAAACGGACTCCCACTTCCGTTTCAAAAATAAATCCAAAACCTCCCAGAAATATAGGCCCGGATGCGGTAGCCTTTTCCAGTTGGAAAAAATTGTATTTTTCTGCCGATTCGGCTTTTTTCGCTTCACGGTTCACATAATTTGCCCATGCCAAGCCGCCGCCACCCCGCACATAAAAGTGAAGCTTTGTATTCAGCGGGATAAAATAATAAGCGGTCAAGACCAGTGGGTAGGCACTCGCGGTAGTCGGGAATATCTGGCTTATCGGTCCGGAGACTTTCTGCACCAAGACTTCTACGTCTTTTTCATGCACGTCGCTGTAAATATATCCAGCTCCGAAACTGAGTCCAAAACGGGGAGAAAAGGAAAACAAAATCTCTCCTTCCAAGTGGATGCCAGAATTCAGTTTATCCAGATTCTGTCCGAGAATTTGCCAATTATTATTTTCTTCTGCCTCCCGTTTCCTCCATTCGGCCCAGCCTGCGATTCCCCTGTTGATGCCATTGACGCCGAGATAGGCATATCCCCCCGAAAGTTTAAAATCCAGCTTCATGCCATAGGCCGATATCCCGACCAACAAGAGGAAGCCGAAAATTTGAACACTCTTCCTGACGGAATCCATTGCACTCCTGCACGTCGCTTTTCCCATCGTTGTTATGAGCCTATCAGTTTAACTTTTCTGGCATGGACTTTCAATCCCTTCATAATCTCTTAGGCGGAATCATGGGATCATCGGGTTTTAAAATTGTCTGGGATGGCTTTTTTCCAGATCATATAGGACTCCCGGACAGAAAGATCGAGGATCTTATCCTCTTTATGGAATAGGGTGATATTTTCTCCGCCAGTGGTCCCGATTTCTTCGATAGGCACATTCCTGTCTTGGGCTATTTTAATCAGCGGTTTTTTGTTTCCAGAATCCGTTGTGACGATGATCCTCGATTGAGATTCACCGAAGAGAAGCGAATCTCTTCTTATTTCATCGTTCAGATGTATGGTGCAGCCTATTCGGTCCTCCCCGAAAAAAGCGCATTCTGCAACACAGACCGCTAGACCTCCTTCGGAGATGTCATGGGCCGAGTTGAGTAGCCCGTTTTCTATGGCCTCGATGCAGGCTTCCTGTACTTTTTTCTCTTCTTGGAGATCGATCTCCGGGGGTCGGCCCTTTTCCATGTTCCAGATGTATTTGAGGTATTCCGATCCGCCGATTTCATTTTTGTTTTTGCCGAGAAGAAAAATCGAATCCCCGGCATTTTTAAATCCCGGGCCTATGGGTTTGTTCCCATCACGAACCAGACCGACGACACCGAGTACAGGAGTGGGGTAGATGGATAATCCTTCTGTGTCGTTATAAAAACTGACATTCCCCCCTGTAACAGGTATGCTGAAAGTCCTGCAGGCCGCGGCTATACCTTCGATCGCCTCTTGGAACTGCCACATGATCTCGGGTTTTTCAGGATTCCCGAAATTCAGGCAATTGGTGACCCCGACAGGATGCGCTCCTACACAGGCCAGGTTCCTGCAGGCCTCGGCAACCGCAATTTTTCCCCCCGTTTTCGGATCGAGGTAGGTGTAAAGAGAATTTCCGTCCAATGTAATTGCAAGAGCGAATTTTTTATTTTTTACCCTCAGGAGGGACGCATCGGCACCCGGAAGAAGGGCTGTGTTTATCTGGACCATATGGTCATACTGACGAAATACCCATTGCTTGTCTGCGATGGTCGGTGAGGAGATCAGTTTTTCGAGAGTGCTATTGTAATCTTCGGGAAGCGGAACCGGATCGAGCTTAGTTCGGGATTCAAGGTAGGCGGGGACTTTGCTCTCCCTGTGATAAAGGGGGCACATGTCCACGACAGCTTGAACCGGAATATCCACGACGATTTTACCCCCAAAGAAGACTTTGAGTCTTTGGTCGGATGTGACCTGTCCCACGATCACCGCATCCAGGTCCCATTTAGCATAGATCTCTTGGACCTCCTTGACTGTTTCTTGTTTGGCCACAAGAAGCATGCGTTCTTGCGACTCAGATAGCATGATCTCATAGGGAGTCATGCCTTCTTCTCTTTGGGGAATAAGGTCCAGGTTGATTTCGATCCCCGAGTTGGAGTTAGATGCCATCTCGGTTGTCGAACAGGTCAAACCCGCGGCCCCCATGTCCTGGATACCGATTATCAGGTTTTTGTCCATAACCTCCAAGCATGCTTCCAGCAATAACTTTTCCTTGAAAGGATCTCCTACCTGGACGTTCGGCCTCTTTTCCTCCAGGTTCTCTCCGAACTCTGCGGATGCCATAGTGGCTCCATGGATGCCATCCCTTCCAGTTTTGGAACCGACATAAAGCACGGGATTGCCTTCACCCTCGGCTTTGGCATAAAAAATCTTGTCTTTTTCGCAGATCCCTAAGCAAAAAGCGTTCACGAGAGGATTGAGGGAGTAGCACTCGTTGAAATAAACATCTCCCCCAACTGTGGGAACTCCCATGCAATTTCCGTACCCTGCAATTCCCGAGATAACGCCCTCTGCGATGGTCTTGTTTTTGGGCACAGACAGGGGGCCGAAACGAAGCGCATCCATCAGGGCGATCGGCCTGGCTCCCATCGTAAAAATATCCCTCAGGATGCCACCGACACCTGTGGCCGCTCCTTGGTAGGGTTCGATAAAGGATGGGTGGTTATGGGATTCGATTTTAAAAACGGCGGCTAGACCGTCGCCTATATCGATTATTCCTGCATTTTCCCCCGGACCCTGTATAACATTTTCTCCTGTAACTGGCAATTTTTGAAGATGGGCCTTTGAACTCTTGTAACTGCAGTGTTCGGACCACATCAAAGAAAAAATGCCCAACTCTGTGATATTGGGTTGCTTTCCTATGAGTTCTTCGATTTTTTCATATTCTTCTTCTGTCAGATTGTGTTCTTCCAATAATTTTTTATCGATCATGACCGGTCAGCTCCCTTTTGGATTCGCATGTGCCTCCAGCCTAATTCTTTCCAGGGCACTTTATCTATAGTCGAACAAGGTGCTGTATAATCGACTCAAAGATAATCCGTCCATCTTCGCTTCCGAGAAGTGCCTCCGATGCCCTTTCAGGGTGGGGCATCATTCCCAATACGTTATTTTGTTTGTTGATCAGACCCGCGATGTTTTCTCGTGAGCCGTTCACATTAGCCTCTTCTGTGATCTGTCCCTTTTCATCCGCATACCGGAACACGATTTGATCGTTCGTTATCAGTTCTTCGATCGTGTCCGGGGATGCGTAGTAGTTTCCGTCGAAATGAGCGATCGGAATCCTGAGCACTTGATCCTTTTTTCCCATGTTGGTGAAAGGCGTTTGATCATTTTCAATTTTGAGGTGGACATGTTCACACAGAAATTTAAGGTTTTTGTTCCGGAGCATGGCACCAGGAAGCAGCCCCAGTTCCAGCAGGACTTGAAAACCATTGCAAATACCCAGCACAAGTCCTCCCTTTTGCACGAATTCCTGGAGTTCTTGCATAAGAGGGGAGAATCTGGCAATTGCTCCCGATCGCAAATAATCTCCATAAGAAAATCCACCGGGAAGAACGACACAATCGGCGTTTTTCAGGTCGTGATCTTTGTGCCAGAGATAAAATGCTTCTTGGCTGCAAACCTCTTTGAGGACATGGAAAGTGTCATGATCGCAATTGGAACCGGGGAAAACGACAACGCCGAATCTCAACTTAATCGATGATCTCCCATGTGAATTTTTCGATTATGGGATTTGCCAAAACTTTATCGGCAAGTTCAGGGATAATCTGTTTTATCTTTTCTTCAGGGAGAGCTCCCATTTCGATCTCGAATACTTTTCCTTGCCTGACATCCTTCACGAAATCATACCCCATAGTCAGAAGAGCATTCCTGACGGTTTGGCCTTGGGGATCTAAAACGCTGTCTTTGTAGGAAACAAGAACTCTAATTTTCATCTGCCAATACCTTGTCGAAAATATAGTCAATTTTTTCTAAATAGGGATCGAGAGTAAAACAGTCTTTGATCTCTTTTTCGGTCAGGACTTTGGATATCTCCCTATCCTTGAGAATGAGATCCATGAAATCCAGGTTATTATTCCAGGCTTCGAGGCTGTTCTTTTGAACGAGTTGATAGGCCTGTTCCCGGGAAATACCCTTTTTTGTGAGAGCCAGCATGACTCGTTGTGAAAAAACAAGCCCCTTGGTGACATGGATGTTTTTTTCCATTCTGTCAGGGTGGACATTCCAGTTTTTGACAAGCGAGGAGGTCTCAGCAAGAAGGTAGTCGGTGATAATGAATGAATCAGGGAAAATCACCCGCTCGGCTGATGAATGGGAGATATCTCTTTCGTGCCATAGGGGGATATTTTCTAAAGCCACGTGGAGATTCGAACGTGTCACGCGCGCTAGTCCAGACACCCTTTCTGCTCGAACAGGATTTTTTTTGTGTGGCATCGAGGAAGACCCTTTCTGGCCTTTGGTAAAGGATTCTTCAAGCTCGATGACTTCGGTCTTCTGAAGGTGGCGGATCTCGATAGCGATTTTATCAAGAGTGGAGCAGATAAGAGCCAGCACAAAAAGGGCTTCGGCATGCCTGTCTCGCTGAAGAACTTGTGTGGATACCCGGGCTGGCTTTAAGCCCAGTTTTTCCAATGCGATGATTTCCACGCGGGGATCCAAATGAATGTATGTGCCTACAGAACCCTGGATCCGGCCGACGCTCATGGTATCGATAGCCCTATGGATTCGTTCGCTGTGTCGTTTGGCCTCCTCATACCATACGAGGATTTTTACACCGAATGTGATCGGTTCGGCATGTACCCCGTGCGTCCGTCCCATGATCGGAGTTTTTTTGTATTTAAGAGCCTGTTCTTTTAGAATGACTTTCAGATTTTCCAAATCCTCGGCTGTTCTTTCCAAGGATTCCTTGAGGAGAAGAGACAAAGCTGTATCGACCACATCATATGAAGTCAGTCCCAAATGGACATACCTGGAATCGTCCCCCACATGGTCTGCGATAGAGTGAAGAAAGGCCAATACATCGTGTTTAACGACCCGTTCGATCTCCTCGATCCTTTCGACAGAAAACCCGATTTTCTTTTTCAATCGTTCCAGAGCATCAGAGGGGATTTCTCCCAATTCATGCCAGGCCTCGCAAACAGCTATTTCGACATCCAGCCACTTCTGATATCTGTTTTGTTCTGTCCAGATGGCACCCATTTCTGGCCGCGTGTATCTTCTTATCATCTTTTTCCTTGCCTGTATTGAGGTCAAATCATAGCAGCAACCCCCCGTCCTGTCAACGGAAAACGGGACCCCAAAAACACAGGAAAAAATAGTGGCATAATCTTCTTGACAAAAATGGCGAGATTCTGTAGCATGATGTCTGTATTCTTTTATTTCTATAAGCTGTAGAGGTAGGAAAAGAGAAAGAAGTCGCGCGAAAGAATTCCCTTTCTCTTCTTTTTTTATTCCCAAAATCGAAAAAAACAGATCAAACTTACAGAGTGAAGATTATGCCAGCGTAGCTCAGTTGGTAGAGCAGCTGATTTGTAATCAGCGGGTCGGGGGTTCGAATCCTCTCGCTGGCTTTTGGCGAACAGATTTGGCTATGGGCTTTTGTTTATAATATGGGCAGGTACCAAAGTGGCCAAATGGGGCGGGCTGTAAACCCGCTGGGGAAACCCTTCGGAGGTTCGAATCCTTCCCTGCCCACTTGAGCAAGCGGGAATAGCTCAGTTGGTAGAGCAACGGCCTTCCAAGCCGTTAGTCGCGGGTTCGAGTCCCGTTTCCCGCTTTTTCTTGGCGCATGGATGCCCACGTAGCTCAGTTGGTAGAGCACGTCCTTGGTAAGGACGGGGTCACCAGTTCAAATCTGGTCGTGGGCTTTGAAAAAAGGCTTGGTTTTATTTAAGCAATAGGAGGTAAGAGGAATGGCGAAGGCAAAGTTTCAGAGGACGAAGCCGC
>CAZIDF010000018.1:0-69326 GCA_964538085.1 uncultured Eubacteriales bacterium
AAGCAGGGGGAGAGGTCGTGCTTGTTCCTTTGTGTCCGGGGCAATCCACCACATCGATTCTTGAAAGAATTGGGCGCTTCCTTGGTTGAGCGAAAAAAAAGCTCTCCATCCCTCATTGGGAATGAAGAGCTATGGCTATTTCTGTTTAAACTTAAAGAGCAGTTTTACATCATGCCCAGGATCTTGGATGACAGCCTTCAGAACAATGGGCTACTCTAGGCACGGAATATTTTTTCATCAGAGTCTCCTTTTTAGAATTAAACATACAATACTAATTATATAAGATTTATCGGAAATTGTCAAGTCTCTTTCTGACCCTTTTTTATTCCCGCGCATTCCTAAATCTCTGGGAAGCCTCCAGTTTCTGGCTGAACCAAGACCAGATCTTTTTATGAAAAGCGAGGCTCGGGGGGTTTTTCTCTAGGATGGAGATAAGATTGGTCTCTTCTCTATCCTCGGGAGTTAATCGAGATTTTCTCGTTGCGTCCCAAATGTTGCGAGATTCAGGGTGGAACTGGACTCCGAGGACATTGGGGTATTTGGTGTGTTCGATGGCTTCGACCACCCTGCCGTCCATCGATGTGGCGATGACCTTGATTCCTTTACCGAGTTTACGGATGGCTTGATGATGGGAACTGTAGACTCGGGGTGTGTCCGTTTTATTGAATCCCCAATCGCGGACGAATTTTCCATCTGTGGTAAGCCTGATCCGGTGCATGTGGCTAGACCAAAATTCATCAGGATAAAGCTCATAATATGGATTGTCGTGCCAGTTTTCCCTTGTCATGGAGATAATATCTTCGACGTTTGTTTTCCCATAGACCTCGGATGGGATATCCTGTAACAATGTTCCACCCGTGCCGACATTCAGGCTTTGGCTGCCCAGGCACAATCCCAGGATCGGGTATTCCGGGTGAGCATCGAGATAGGGTTTGAAGTTTACATCTTGCCACCCTCCGAGGAAGTGGAATACAGCCATGCAATCGAGATAGCTCCTGAAAGGTGTTTGGATATCTGTTAAAAGGCTAGTTTTTTCCTTGTACAGCGAAGGAGGCACATCATCGCCTCCGAAAAGGATCAGACCATCCGAATGAGTAAAGATTTTGAGCAGTTCGTCGCTTAAATCGTTTTTTTTGTACAGATTTTCGGGATGGAGATCTTCCCTGAGCTTATGGAATCTGATCCAATCACGACCATCCTCTGCTGCAAAGCGAAAGGACTTTTCAAAGTCAGTTAATTGTTTTTCGTGGTAAAGACCTATGACAATGAGGTTCTCGATAGAGATGAGATCTTGTTCTCGAAGACGTTCGAGGGCTTGAAGATCTCCCAAGCTGGGATACAAGACGGTGAGGCGGACATTGTCCGATTTCTGAGGCGCATTGTCGAAAAAGCGCTGGTCTGATTGGCACCAAAGGGAACCGAAACAGAATAAGCCACAAAAAGCCAAGGTAAGGACTATCTTTCCAAAGGCAGTTTTTTTCACTTGACCTCCGACAGACGTTTTTAAGATATCTCATTATAGTTTTTCCTGCATCATCTTGGCAACCCTATAACAGGCTCGGTATCGGCGGATTTTATGACTAATTTAGGAGCCTGGATTATTTACGAGTCAAGATTGCTGTAGTGACGAAGAAGTGGCCCGTGAAGGTGTAGTAGACTACTCCGAACGGGCTACGATGAAGTCAATGCTGAGAGATTGGCTCGCCCGTTGGGTAAAAGACGCCGATAGAATTCTCAGCTGAGTATGAAATTTTCTACAGAAGATGAATGTTTGTATCTGCGGATTTTATAAAAAATTCAGGCAGGGTATAAACTTTTTGGGAGTGGTTTACGTTAACCATTAATGACTGGAGTGGATGGACATGGAGGTCGAGCATTTTTTGCCCTATAAGGATGATAGAAATGAAAAAGAAATCGGCGGTACTCCTGTTGATCTTTCTGGCCTTTTGTGTCCTTCCCCAGGATATCCTCCCTTTTTCTCCAGAGCGGGTAGATATACCCAGGTTGACGGAAGCTCCGAAGATCGATGGCATCTTGGACAATCCTATCTGGGATGAACAGGCCCTCAAGATTCAAGATTTTACGCAGTTTGCCCCCAAGGAGAAGGGCACGCCCACGGAAAAAATCGTGGCGTATTTGGGATATGATCACAAAAACATGTATGTTGCCTTCCGGTGTTATGCCACCGATTGGAAAAAAATCAGAGCCTCCATCACCAACAGGGACAATATCATCGATGATGATTGGGTGGCCATTTTTTTGGACACCTTCGATGAAAAACGCCGGGCATTCTGTTTTATCCTCAATCCTTTGGGCATTCAGTTGGATGCGATCCGGACAGAGGAAGGCGGGAATGACAGGATGGATGAAAGCTGGGACACGGTGTTTTATTCCGATGGGAAAATCGATGAAGAGGGCTACACGGTGGAAGTCGCCATTCCCTTTAAAAGCATCCGATTTCCTGATGAAGATGAGAAGGTTTGGAATGTGTTTTTGGGGAGAAGCACCGCACGCTCAGGTGAGATCGTCACTTGGCCTTCCCTTTCCCGTGACATTCCAGGAATAATCTGCCAGAGCCAGCCTATGGTCGTTAGGGGAGATGTCGAAAAAGGGAAAAATTTTGAGATCATGCCCATTTTGACCTCCCTCAAAACCAAGGGCGCAAAAGTCGATGCCCAACCAGGGGTGAACTTCAAATGGGGCGTGAACTCTGATTTGACTTTGGACCTGGCTGTCAACCCGGACTTCAGCCACATCGAAGCGGATGCTCCCCAGATAGATATCAACCAGAGATACGCGCTCTATTATTCGGAAAAACGTCCTTTTTTCCTGGAGGGCGTGGAGATTTTCCAGTTTCCCAGCGATGGTCTGAACCTCGTCTACACCCGAAGGATCAACGATCCTGTCGGAGGTGCAAAGCTGACGGGCAAGGCCGGGCGGTTCACCTATGGATTGTTGTCAGCGTTGGACACCGATCCGACCGAAAGTCTGTGGGAGGTCAGCCACGGTGTCGGAGGCCGGGATCAGAATGCCCTTTTTAATATCTTCCGGATGAAAGCGGATGTTTTTAAGGAGAGCTATATCGGGTTTTCCCTTACGGATAAGGAGATCGATGGGTCTTACAACAGGCTTGCTGCCGTTGACGGACAGTTGAAATTCAGCAATAAATTTTTCCTCACGTTCCAAGCTGCTGGTTCCAAGACAAAATATGAAAATAAAGAGACGGATATCGTTCCTGCTCTGTATGCCCAATTCATGTATTTTTCCAAATATGCGGGAGCGGGAGCCTGGTGGAAATCCATCCACCCTGATTTCGAGGCGTCCTCAGGATTTATCAATCGAGTGGATTACAAAAGTTATGGAGTTTTTTCCTATTTTAGTGTTTATCCTGAAAAACAGTTTTTGAATCAGATCCAGTTGAGTCTCAGTGCGGGGATCAGAGATTCCTACTTCGAAGACATTGTCCAGGACAGATGGGTGCGAGCCAACCTTCAATTCCGGTTCACCGAATTCAGCCAGATGTCTGTGTCTTACAGAAACGACATGGAAAGGTATGAGGGAGTGGATTTCCATAAGAATACCCTTTCCATCGAAGGTCAAAACAATCTCATCGAGTGGATGCCTTTTGGGCTGTTCTTCCAAACCGGAAGCAGCATATATTACGATCCTGAAGATCCCTTTTTGGGATGGAGCAACACCTATGGGGTCTTTGTCGAGTTAAAGCCCAACAAAAGATTGCGATTGGGAATGGAATTCACTAAACAGACATTCGTGGAAAAGCGGGGCGGAGATTTGGTCTTTGACTACAATGTGATCCGAGCACGGACCGCTTATCAGCTCTCCAAGGCGCTTTCATTGCGTGCGATCGTCGACTATAATCACTTTTACAAAGAGATATACGGGAGCTTTTTGATCAGTTTTGTGCTGAGGCCGGGAACCGTTTTTTTTCTGGGCGTGGATAACGACCTGCTTCGTGACGATCTCGGAAGGTACGGTCAAACCAATTATAGCGTATTCCTGAAATTTTCTTACTGGTGGCGGATGTAGGTTTACAGGTAATCTATCTCGAATTGTCCGGAATCCCGGACCGTGATCCTGACCCGCTGTCCTCCCATCAAACAGGTGAAAACGTCGCTCGTCCCGCCAGTCTGCTCGTCACACACTCTCGTTCGCTCCAGAACTCTGTCGATCTTGAATTCCCTGCTTCCGATAATCACTGACCGCGGCGTCTCTCTGCCTTTGTACCCTGCGTAGAATCGGAGCTCGTACCGATTGCCTTTTGAGGTTTTTGTTTTCATCTCCGCTCTCTTTCCTATTTTACACCATTTGTTCCTCGGATCTTTTCCTTTCAATCAATTATCTGCTTTCAAGTCTGCATACTGTATAATAGGTAGCTTATGAGTCTCCGTTTTCTTGAACAAACTGCCCCATTCCAAAGCCTTCTCGATGCTCTCCAGGACAAAAAAAGAGGTATCGAAATATCTGGAATAATTCCGGCGGGCAAACCGTATTTTCTGTCCGTTCTCTGCCAGGCATGGGAAAAGCCCATTGTTTTTATCCGGCCCACCACTTCCTCTCTCACCCATTTTAACGAGGAATGCCAGTTTTTCCTCTCCCAATTGGAATGCCAGACGCATACCAGCGTGTTGCCCCCTTTGTTCGATAACCCCTACCAAGAGGTCCAACCAGCCCTCGATTCCGTTTCCGCTCGCATGCAGTACTTGTACCAGCTATGCACATCTCCTCCTCCCCTCCTCATCACCAATCTTCCCGGCCTTCTCAAGCCTATCCCCCGACCTCAGGAACTGACGCAGCTGTTTTGCGAATTGGGACCAGGGGAATTCATCGGTCGTGACCGGTTGATAAACAAATTGAGTGAGTGCGGGTATGCTCGGCAAGATCTTGTCAATGCCCACGGGGAATACGCATGGCGAGGCGGGATCGTGGATGTCTTTTCCCCATGGGAGGAGTATCCCTTCCGCATCGAGTTCAGCGGCGAAGAGGTGGCTTCGGTGCGCTCGTTTCAGCCATCCACCCAACGCTCACTTCAAAAAACCGGTCGCATCATCATCCCAAGCCTGAACGAATTTCCGGGTTCGGCCTCCCCGCTCTCCTCTCTCGACCCCGCCTCTTCTGTTTCCTTCATGCATTATTACGATGATGTTTTGTTCCTGATCGATGATCCTGAAGAAACGGAAGGAGAGTGGGAAAAAATTTGCGAGGATAATCAACGGCAGTTTGACGCGCTTGGTTCAGAGAAAAGCGCTTCTCCTTCGCCCGATAAGATCTTTCCTCCCGAATTATGGGATAGGATAAAAAATGAGGCCCTATACCTGACTCAAATGGTATCGGATGACGGGAAAGATGTTCTTCGTTTCTCTTTTCAATCGGTCCCGCGTTTTGCCAACAAAATCCCTTTTTTTTTGGAGTATATCCAAAAGAGTCAAGACGACAGAGAGAGAATCTTCATCTATTTTTCCCAAGAGGGGATCCGCCGGAAATTGTCCACACTTCTTGGCCAAAGAAAGATCCTCCATCGTGAATCTACCTCACCCTTAGTATTCCCCGAGGATGGTTCTATCGTGCTCCTTTTGGGAAACATAAACCACGGTTTTCGTTATCCTCCAGAAAGGATCACGTATTTTTCCGAAACGGACATATTCACGGAAGAAAAAGTTCTAATCAGCCGACCCCGAGTGCGTCCCTTCGTCTCTGATTTTCGAGATTTGAAGGTCGATGACTACGTTGTCCATACCGATTATGGAATCGGTATCTTCAAGGGATTGATAAAGCTGGATGTGGATGAACGGGACCAAGAATTTATCGCCATCCATTATCGAGATGAAGACAAACTCTTCGTTCCTGCGGAGGATCTGAATCTAGTGCAGAAGTACACCCATTTGGGAAAGGCTTCTCCTCTTTTGAACAAACTGGGAACTCCAGCTTGGGAAAAAACGAAAGAGCGCGCCAAAAAAACCATCGAAAAAATGACCGATCAACTTCTCCAACTGTACGCAAAGAGGAAAGCTATCCAGGGTCATGGATTCAGCCCCGGTGGTGAGTGGCAATCCGATTTCGAACAAACCTTCGAGTATGAAGAAACGGATGATCAGATGGCGGCCATAAAGGAGATCTACCAGGACATGGAGTCCTCTTCCCCGATGGATCGTCTTTTGTGCGGAGATGTGGGTTATGGAAAAACAGAGGTGGGCATCCGTGCTTCATTCAAGGCCGTGATGGATGGAAAACAGGTGGCTGTCCTATGCCCGACCACTGTGCTCTCCAGCCAGCATTTGAATACCTTCCGGAATCGAATGGTGCTTTTTCCGGTTCGGGTGGAAAGTCTAACCCGGCTCCAGACAAAAACTCAACAAAATAAGATCCTGGGAGATCTGAAGAAGGGCCTGGTCGATATCGTGATCGGCACGCACCGCTTGCTTTCCAAGGACGTGAAGTTTCATGACTTGGGACTCTTGATCGTCGACGAAGAGCAAAGATTCGGTGTTGCCCACAAAGAAAAGATCAAGCAGATCAAGGCCAATATCGATGTCCTGACCATGACGGCCACTCCGATCCCCCGTACTTTGAACATTTCGCTTTCCGGATTGAGGGATATCAGTCTGATCGAAACTCCTCCCAGGGATCGATTGGCTATCCACACTCTCGTAACGCCTTTCAGCCGGAAGCTCATCACAGATGCCATAAGAAAAGAATTGAACCGGGGCGGGCAGGTTTATTTCATCCACAACCATGTCGAGGACATCGACAGCATCGCTCGGATGATCGAGTCTTGGGTGGCCGGAGCTAAGGTTGCGGTCGTTCATGGGAAAATGCCCAGCCTTGCCCTTGAAAAAAAGATGATCGATTTTATCCAAAAAAAGTATGATGTATTGGTTTCGACAACGATCATCGAGAATGGGATCGATATCCCTCTTGTCAACACTCTGATCGTCAATCGTGCCGATAGATTTGGGCTGGCCCAGTTGTACCAGCTTCGCGGCAGAGTGGGGCGATCTTCCCGTCAAGCGGTGGCTTATTTTCTTGTGCCTCCTTTTTCTGAGCTCACATCGTTATCTAAAGAGAGGTTGAAGGCGCTTCAGGAATTCTCCCAGTTGGGATCAGGTTTTCGTTTGGCTGCCAAAGATCTGGAGATCAGAGGCGCCGGCAATTTTTTGGGTTCTCAACAGCACGGTTGTATGGAGGCTCTTGGCATCGATTATTACATGCATCTTCTTGAACGAACGGTCAAGGAACATCAAGGAGAATTACCCGATGAGGTAAAAAGCAAGATCAATTTAAAGGTGAATATCCGAATCCCCGATGATTATCTTCCCCAAACAAACTTGCGATTGAATCTGTACAAACGTATATCTTCGATGGAGACCATCGATGACATCGCAAAAATCCGCAAAGAAATGGAAGACAGATTCGGGCCTCCTCCCCAGCCCGTTCGGAATCTTGTGCTTTATGGCGCCATAAAAATCCTGGCCCAAAGAATTCGAGTCAAGTCCGTCGATCATATCGGGCAGAAACTCGTGTTTAAATTTTATCCGACAACCACAGTCGATCTTGCCCAGGTAACCGCTCTCCTCGATAAATATGATGGATCTATCACGCCCCAGGGGGTGATGACTGTCATATTGCCCTCTTCCGATAAAGGGAACCTTTTGATTGAAACGAACTCTATCTTGAAGGAGTTATCGGGTATGTAATATAATGAGTTGAATCTTACCCGGAATGATAAAAAGATGTGGCAAGTACGCATGTATGGTCTGATTTTCATGATGCTATTCGTAAGCTGTAAAGGGAATCAGTCTGTCCAGGATCCGCCAGATCTGGATTCTCTCGGGGAAAAAGAAAACTATATCATCCTTCATATACAGGAAACGGTTTATTTCAATTCGGATTTTAAAAGATATCTCAAACTCAGTCTTGGGGATGAATACCAAAATCTTTCCCCTCTTTCCCTGAGCCGGTTGGTCGACAATTTCTTGGAGGAGAAACTCCTTTTAGCAGAAGCGAGAAATCAGGAGACTGTATTGAGCTGGGAAGAGAAAAAGGAATATTTGGCAAAACAATCCAGCAGTTCTGTGATCGAAGGAGAAAGCTGGGAATCGGATGAGGATGGGATAGAGTTGTTGTTTGATCAGCTTCTTGTGGAAAAATACACATATACTCTCGTCAAGGGCATCGAAGTGGAGGATGAAGAAATTCAGGAATACTATGAGGAGAACAAAAAAGAATTTCTGCTTCCAGAAAGAGTCAAAGTAAGTCAAATATTGCTCCCGAACGAGGAAAAAGCGGTGGAGATCCTGGAGAGCCTGGAGGACGGCGATTCTGTCGAATTCAAAAGAACGGCCAGAGCTCAATCTATCGGCGTTGAAGCCTCTAAAGGGGGAGAGATGGGGGTGTTTGCCTTAGGCCAGCTTCCTGATGAAATGGAAAAAGCCATTTTTGCGCTAAGAGAGGGAGAAATGAGCCCTGTTTTGGAGTCCTCCTATGGTTTTCATATATTCCGCCTGGATTCCCGGTATGAGCCGGAGTTGATTCCTCTCGATCAAGCAGCCATGACCATCAAGATGAAGATTCTCAGCCACAAAGTGAAAAATCGTATCGATCGACAAGTCGAAAAATTAAAAAATTCCCTCGAATGGGAGTTTTACGATCAAAATCTTTATTTCCCATATCAGAGGACTCCGAATGAGTAAAATACGAATCCCTTTTGTTGTGCTATCGGTTTTATTGAGCGTTTGTTTTTTGTTTGGACAAGAGGTGGTGGATGCCATCGTGGCCATCGTGAATGATGATATCATCACCATATCGGATTACATCACAGAGCATGATACGATCTATGAGCTCCTCCGCTCACAGCTCCAGGGAGAGGAGTTCACCAAACAGTACGAAGCAGAGAAAGCAGGATTGATGGAGAGGTTGATAACTGAACGATTGCTCCTTCAGGAGGCCGAGAGGCTGGATATACGAAGCACGGCCGATATCGATGGACAGATTAAAAACATTGTTGATAATATAAAAAAACAATACAACATCGGGTCGGATGAGGATTTCAAACGTATGATGGGGCAACAGGGGATTGACTACGATTCTTGGATCGTACAGCAAGAGAAGAATATTCTCCAGCAGGCTCTTATTTTCAGCCAGGTCGGACGGAGTATTGCCATCGATGAAACGGATGTCGTGAACTATTACGACCTTCATCCTGAGGAATTCACGGTGCTCCCCACGTATAAATTGCGGGGAATCTATATCTCTTCAGAGGGTAAAAGCGAAGAGGAGATCCAGGCGAAAAAGGAAGAGATCGACGGAAAAATTGCTGCAGGAGAAGAACTGGAAGATCTTGCCGGTGAATATTCGGAAGGTCCGGAAAAAGAATCTCAGGGAGATATAGGAACTTACAAGAAGGGAGACATGGACAAGAATTTGGAACGGGCTGTCGAGAATTTGGAAGAGAGAGACCTAACTTCTTGGATTGAAATCCCGACCGGATGGTTTTTGTTGAAACTCGAAAAAAAAACAGAGAGTCAGCTTAGAGCCTTTGAAGAAGTCAAAAAACAGATAGAAAACCAGCTATTTATGCAAGAACAACAGGTGAGGATCCAGGATTACATAAAAGACTTGAAAAAGCGGAGTTTTATCAAAATCTTGATTCCCGATCCTCTCAAATATAGGTGATCAGGGGATCATAACTGCAGCGGCGAAGGCTGTGGTCCAGAAACCCTTTTTCCCGCGAGCGATCTGCGTGATGTGCTGTGTCCTCACTTCGATTCCCTTGCCCATTTCATATAATTTTCTCTCTTCGTTCCAAATCTGACAAAGATCGAAATTTTTTCCGAGAGTGGTTGTCAGCATATCCGCAGCAAGGTCCATTGCATACTCTCCGGCTTCCTTTTCGCTGTTACCGAAACTGTGATGTTCAGATAGGTATCCGTAGTGATTGGAGTCGTTAGGAATAGCCAGTCCTATGGAAGCGGATATGATCCTCTGGGATTCGTCGGTGGAGCATTCGCTCATCACGAGAAAAACGATCTGTCCGGGACGGAGGTGCTTGATTCCTTGCTGCTTGGGCACTAAATGACAACCAGGAGGATAAATGCTGGAAACTTTAACGAGGTTGAACGCTGCGATTCCCGCCTCTCTCAGGGCGAGTTCAAAGCTTCCCAGTTTTTCCTTGTGCTGGCCTTTTCCCTTGGTCAGGAATATTCGTCTGGGTACTATGCTATTCATGGCAGGGATTATTTTTTTTCTTCCGCTTTTTTCTTTTCCGACTCCTTCTCCAGTGGGTCAGGTTCTTTGAAATCGATGTTTTTCGAAACCTCCCACTCTCCCACAGGGATGTACTGGGAGCCTTGTGATTTTACGAATACTTTTACGTCGACAGTTTTCGACTGGAAGAAGGGGCTGCTTTTGAAATGCTCCAGGTTTTGTCCATCGATACCATGAGTACTTTTGAGGAGGAAGTTCTCGCTGGTGTCTCCCGGCATAAGAGGTTCTCCGCGAATGGCTTCGATGAAACCATCTCCGAGGTTTGCAACATCATCCCGAAATTTGAAGTTTGCATTCACATACAGATATTTTAGCGGCTCATCCGAGATATTTTTAATCCTGAACGAGATAGCCGGGACAAGCACCAGTTTTGGCGGCCAGGGCTGATAGGATTTTTCCACCCATTTCGTCTGGACATCCATAAGCTCGAATGCACCCTCCAGATCTTTATGAGACATGGTTTTCAGCAAACCAGTGAAATGAGCGATGATAACGACAAGGATAAAAAGAGCGATTATAGCCAGGATAAACGGCATTTTTTTCATAGGATTCCTCCTTACAACGATTTAATGATAAAGGATGTGGGTGGATTTGGCAATTGAAATTAGAGCGCGGTTCAATGGACAAGTTTAGAAATGAAGACCGGTTGCACTCCGTATTCCCTTGCTAGGTGAAAATATTCTTTCAGGACTTTGAGCGTTTCAGGCAAAGGATGGCAGATTCCCACAGCTTCGCCTCTCGTTTGAGCTAGGGTGAAAAGCTCCACAAGTTTTTTCCGTATGGTATCTTCGTCCGGTTCGTTGTCAAGAAAAACATGCCGTTGCGCTGTCGGGATTTCCAGCTGGAGAGCCATATCGTAAGCCACGGATTTCCCCGTCGTGCGACTGTCGACGAAAAATAGATTTCTTTTTTTTAACCGTTGGAGGATGGTCCGCATCAATGATTCATCCGGGGTGACCTTCGATCCCATGTGGTTGTTAACACCACTGATATAGGGGACCTGATCGAGATCCCTTTCCACTGTCATGATGATGTCCTGTTCGCTCATATCAGTGAAAATCATCCCTTCGATACTGTTGTTGGCTTCTGTGTTGTTGATGGATTCCAGTGGCAGGTGCAAGAGGATCTCCAAACCGTTTTGATGGGCGATCTGAGCTGTTCGTTCTCCCATGGGACTGAAGGGGATGATTGCAACGGTTATCGGCTCCTGCAGGCTTAGAAGGTCGTAGATTGCGTCCAAGCTGTAACCCATATCATCCATTATCAAAGCGACTTTGTATTGGGGCGTAGGGACAGGGGGTTTTTTGGTGACTTCAGGCATTTCCTTTTTACAGGAAAAGAGGATAGCCAGTTTTTCAGCCTCGTGTCTTTGGACATCCCAGAGGAAATATTTCTTTTCCTCGTCTTCTTGTTCCTCTTGTCTTGTAACCTTTGCCTGGGCGTCTTTCAAGTCCTGTTTGAGCCGGGATCCCAACCTTGAGTATTCATCCTGGGATAGATCCACCTTCAGATGGTCAATGCCGGCTTTGTCCTTGAACCTGGAAATGGATGGCATGGGGATCCCTTGGGTGGAAAGCCGATCGAGAACGACTAGGGTTAAAGAAATTTCCGGTTTTTCCGGTTCTCTTGACTTACTGAGAATAGATAAAACATAGGACTGTTTCCCTTTTGACCAGTTGATGTAATCGAGGCCTATGGCAGAGGCCACAGCAAGGAGTAGAAAAACAATATAGATGCTCCATGGAGTTTTTGGGCTTCCTTTGACCGGATTGTTTGTCTTCATAGACTATATCTTTGGCAGGATTTCTAGCGTTTTTTTGAGATACAGATCGAAATGGGGATCTTTTTCTTCGATTTCTTTATCCGGCGTGACTCCCTTGAGCCACATTTCCTTGCCTTCGCGCAGATAAAAAATTTGCGATGTCAGGAGCAAGGCGCTTCCATCTTCAAGGGGGAAAAAATCTTGTTTGACCAATAGACCCGGTGTTTTCAAACCGATAATCTTCGCTCTTTGGAAATCCTTGAGGACTCCTGCGATAGCTTCTGCTGGGCCGATGGTGGCATTGTTTGTCCACAGGATCAACGGCAATTCTTTCAACTCTGGGATATCGGGACAGGATAGGTAGTCCTTATGACCTTTTTTGTCTTGAAAATATCCGACTTGATCCGATTGAAGAAAAATATTGATGAATTTCAAAGACTCCTCGATCTCTCCCTCGTAACAATTTCTCAAATCGATGATCAGCGGCGCTTTTTTGCTTTTTAGAGAGGGCAGCATTTTTTTCCTGAATTGACTGATGAATGGCGGATGGAGGGAATGGATTTTCAAGATGCCGCTCGTATTCTGTTGCGGCGTGAGCATGAAGGGACCCTCATGGATGATTTTTCTCGGAATCGCCATTTCTTCTGAATCTTCTTCGCGGAGGATTTTGATGTTGACCGGTTTTTCTTCGGAATTCTTAAGATACAGATTCGCTTCCTGCATGCTGAGCTCCAGGAGCGGTTGTCCATCCATCTCGCTGAGCGTGTCGCCCACCTTTATTCCAGCATTTGCAGCCGGAGAGTTTTCTTCGACTCCGATGACAACTGGGTAAGTTCCGAACTTTTTATAGACGACTATTCCTGTTTCCTTGAGTTCGAGTGAATCTGGATTTTTAAGTTTTTTGGCTGTTTGTGGATCGAGATAAGCAGAAACGGGATCGAGCGGCCCGATCAATCCCCTCAACGCCCCCTTCATGGTTTTAAGGGCATTGGGCTCTTCGACATAATAGTCCTTTATCAAATCGGCAACGCCTTTGAGAAGAAGGAGGTTTTTATCCGAGGCGGATTTTTGAGTGAGGCTGGGAAGGAATTTTGTCGGGATGAATAAAAAGAACAAGACAGCTATAAACAAAGATATGAGGAATATTTTTATGTTGTTTTTTGCCATTTTTTTATTTATAAACATAAATTTTATCATCTTTTTTTCAGCCATTGCAAGGGATTGACGGGCTCGCTTTTGTAGCGGATCTCGAAATATAGGGTTTCTTCCTTCAGAGATCCGAACTCGCCTACCGTGGCTATCGGTTGTCCCTCTTTAACGTAATCGCCCTTTTTAACCAGAAATTCCGAGCCGAGGTGCCCGTAAATAGAGAGAGAGGTCATGCCATGATCGATGATGACGAGATAACCGTAACCTTCGAAATAATCAGCGTAAGCCACCCGCCCCGCGTGGACAGCTTTGACTACGGTGTCCTTTTGAGGGGAGATTTCTATCCCGTTATTCTGGGTGATGGTGTTGAAAACTCGATGCCGGGCAGGACCGAATTGGGTTACGATCCTTCCGGTGAGAGGCCAGGGAAGGTTCCCCTTTTTTTCATACAAGGGAACGAGCGTATAGGGGAGGGATATTTCTTCACTTTGGATTTTTTTGACCAAGTCTTGCAGCTGTTCGGCCCTGTCCTTCAGTTCGCCCAGCGTTTTTATATGCATTTCTCTGTTCCTGTCGATTTCCTGGATCAACGATTGGTATTTATTTTCCTGACTGGAATAGTCCTGCCGTTTTTCATCGGCTTTTTGGATCAGCTGGGAAATTTCCTGTTTTTTTGTTTCCAACCTCTCCTTAGAAGTCTGAATCTCTTCGAGGGTAGCCAGGTAATCGGAAACTATTCTGTTCTGGGATTGGGCCAACAGAGAGAGATTCTTGCTTTCCGAGATGAGATGGCTGACATCTTCGGCTTGGAGCAAGAAGTCAAGATATGAAAATTTTCCGAACTTGTACAGTGTCACCAAGATCTTTTCGATCGATTTTTTTTCCTTTTGCAGTTTTTCCTCTAGCACAGGAATATTTTTCTGGAGAGTTATCAGTTCGCTGTCGGCTTTTTGCATTTGGGCGTTGTACAAGGCGATCTCTTTTTTTATCAAAGTTTTGTTGAGCCCGATGCTGTTCAACCGGGAAAGGACCGATGTTTTCCGCTTTTCTTCCTCCGAAATCTTTTTTCGGATATCGGTGATCTGTTCGGTGATAGCGATCAGTCTTTTTTCGTATTCGGAAAGATCTTGTTGGGGAAGGACAGGTTGACCGAATCTTGAAACGAGGAAAAAAAGGAGAAGAAAGGGGATGAATCCTATTTTTCGAGTTCGAAAATAACTCATCCTCTCCGTATTTTATCTGATTCGCGGGTTTAAATCCACAGGATCGGCGAAGGGGCTGGTTAATTTACTTCCGCAGGATGAAGATGAGGCCGCCTATAAGACCGACGATAAGAGTAAATACAAAATCGGCAACGAGGGAAAAAGAGAAAGCCACGTGTTGGGCAATGCCAAAGGTTGCGAAAATTTGGATGAACAGCACTTCTCGAAGGCCCAGGCCACTGATCGTCACAGGGATAGTCAAGATCAAAAGAATGATCGGGATGAATATAAAATAATCGAGCAACGGAATTTCCAGATGAAAAGCTTTTCCGGCCAGATAGTAGTGCAGAATGACATTGATCTGCAAAAGAAAGGCCCAAAAAAGTGCCAGAAAAAAAGGCCTCTTTTTATCCTTGTATACGAAAACGACACGCCGGAATTCAAAGATTTTGGATTTGAGTTTGAGCCAAAATCCTCTCTCTGGGATCCTTTCGAGGAAATAGGAGGCGATCGGAGTGAAAAAAAGGAATGCCGCGAAGAGGCCCAAGAATCCGACAAGCAGGGATATCCAGATGATGGGCAGACTTCGGGCCATCTCTAGCCGGGAGAGGGAAACGACAAAGGCGAAGGTAAGGAGGATGACGACTCCGGTGAAGCGCTCCACGATCACGATGGCTGATGATTTAAGGAGGGAGCGGGAATACCGCGACCCATCCTTGATACGGACAACATCCCCTCCGAATCTCGTGGGCAAAAAAAGATTGAAAAAGTTGCCCACAAGGTATGACTTAGCCAAGAAACCCAAAGGGACTTCATCCCCCTGCGCCCGGATCAGGATCTGCCATCTGTAGGCGCTTATCAGGAGTCCCAAAGAGTGCAGGGAAAAAGACAGCACCAGCCAAAAGATATCGATATTTTCGAGGGCTTGCGGGATGTCTTTGATCCGGACTTCTCTGGTAAGGAGAAAAGCGAGGATAGAAAAACTGAAGAGGAGCTTAAGTGCCAAGATCCATAGATCTTTTCTTTTTGGCATGGATAATGCCGTTTCTTTAATCCTTTTTGTAAAAATATTTGGTGGTCACTCTCCCGACCAATCCAGCGAGTATGATCAGGGAAACCAAATTTGGAAATGCCATGAAGGCGTTGGCCATATCTCCAATGTACCAGACGATATTTAAATGGACGCCCTGGATGATCGAACCAACAAATAGAAGGGATATGAATGCGATCCGGAAAGGAAAAACGATTTTGACGCCGAATATGTACTCCAGACATTTCTCTCCGTAGTAACACCAGCCGAGTAACGTGGAATACCCGAAAAGAAACGAGCTTACAGCAATAATATAACCCCCGAAGGGTAGGACGGAATCGAAGGCCGCCGCTGTCAATTGGGTTGATGTCAAGTTCTCTGGCGACCCGAAAGCCGCGGTTTTGATGTACATTCCGGTGATAACGATGGTCAAGGTTGTCAGGGTGTTGACAACGAGAGTATCGATAAAAGTGCCTGTCATGGCGATCAATCCGTTTTTGGAGGGGTCTGATGATTTGGAGGCAGATTGGGCGATGGCCGCCGATCCAAGACCGGATTCATTGGAAAGAAGTCCCCTTCGCACACCGATGCTGATAGCCAGCCTGACCGACGTTCCGACCATGGCTCCTCCCACCGCTTTGATCGAAAAGGCGGACTTGAAAATGATCGAGAACGCATGTGGCAAGTTGGTGATGTTGGCCAGAATGATCACCATAGCCCCACAGAAATACAGGATGATCATGGTCGGGACCAGCCGCTCGGAAACACTACCGATCCTCTTGATCCCCCCCAGGATGACAGCGCCGACCATGGTCGTGATTACCAATCCGGTCAGCCAGAAGGGGACGCTGAACTGGTCGTTGAAAGCAAGGGCCATAGAGTTGGATTGGGCCATGTTTCCCGTGCCGAATAGACAGGCAATGGTTCCGCAAATAGCAAAAAACATCCCCATAAATTTGGCGATGGTTTGGTTTTTGATGCCATAACGGGCATAATACATCGGCCCGCCTGACATTTCTCCGCGCTCGTTTTTTATCCTGAACTTGACTCCCAGAAAGCCTTCAGCGTATTTGGTGGCCATACCGAAAAATCCGGCGATCCACATCCAAACAGGGGCTCCTGGGCCCCCGGTGGCGATGGCCGTGGCCACACCGGCCAGATTTCCGTTGCCGACAGTGGCCGCCAGGGCTGTCATCAAAGCAGCGTAGGGGGTGATATCTCCCTCCTCTTTATCTGCTTTGTCTTTGTGCAGGGCTCCTCTCAAGACCAGTTTGAGAGAAAGCAATAGCCGTCTTACTTGAATGAGGCGGGTGACGATGGTCAGGACCACGCCGATGGTTAAAAGAAATGCCACCATCAAGGGAAACCAGATAAAATCGCTGGCTTCTTTGGTGAAGACGAGCGCTCTGTCTAAAAATGTCAGCGTAAGATTGACGTCCACTACTTGGATTTCGTTTTCTTCGGATAGGATGACTTCTGTCTCAAACGGGGTGAGGCTGTAGAGGTCCATCTTCAGCAAATATCTTCCCGGGTCCAGGTCAGAATAACGGTAGTTTCCTCCTTCGTCGATCTCAGCTTTTGTGAATTCTTCTTCCCCTATAGGTATCACGAGCATGTTCCCGTGAGCGTAAGGCTTGTCTTTCGGAGAGACCGTGACCTTTCCCGTGATCTCTGCAGCGTTTAACGCAAGATATCCTGACAATAGGATTGTAAGGGATAGGAAAACGAATAGTCTTTTCTTCATGGTTTCCTCTATTCAGAGATGGTCTTGATGAAATAAAGAATGATGAGTATCGCGATCGGTGACAAAAATTTTATAGAAAAGGACCAAAGGGCGCGTAGCTTAAAAAGGGGATTCCCGGAGAGGACTTCTTGTGTTGCGTTTTTCATTCCCCAGACATATCCCAAGAAAACACAGATCAAAAGAGCTCCGATCGGAAGAAACAGAGATAGAAAAATAAAGTCCATTTTACCCATGAAATCGATCTTCGTGAAAAAAGCCATGCCTCCCGAAGAAAGGGCTGATGGAATTCCAAGGCAAAAGACAAACAGACCGACCAGGATCGCTGCCTTATAACGCGACCAACTCCGTTCATCCACGAAATAAGCCACCGGAACTTCCAGGAGAGAGATGGTAGATGTTAGGGCGGCTATGGAAAACAGCAAGAAAAAAAGGGTTCCAAAAAGAGCTCCGCCTGGAATCTTTGAGAAGATGAGAGGCAGGACTTTGAAAACCAATCCTGGGCCGGCGGTAGGAGCGATTCCCGGGATGGCGAAGAGTGTGGGGAAGATGATGATACCGGCGAAAAATGCGATCAGCGTATCGAAAAAGCAAACCCACCCTGCTGAAGAGACAAGATTGTCTGATTTTGAAATATAGCTTCCGTAGGTCACCATGATTCCCATACCCAGGCTCAAGGAAAAAAAAGCTTGTCCCAGAGCGAAGAGAACGAGTTTCCCGCTCAGCAGTGAAAAATCCGGTTTTAGATAAAACGTGATCCCTTGTTTGGCTCCCGGTAGCATCAAGGCTCGTATTGCCAAGTAAATAATCAGAATAAAGAGGATGGGCATCAGGATTTTTGTCCACCGTTCGATGCCTCCTTTGATTCCCTTGGAAACGATGAATGTCGTGATCGTTATCATCACCAGGAAGAACAGGATGGTTTGAAGGGGATCTGCGCTGAACTCTGTGAATAACTTATCCGATAGTTCACTTGTCATGCCGGTTTTGAACGAGCCGGTTGCGGTTTTCACCAGGTATCCGGCCGACCACCCAGCGATCACTGTGTAGTAGGAAAGAATACACATGGCTGTCAAGATCCCGAAATAACCGATGAGCTTCCACAAGCTTCCCGGTTTTATGAATTTAAAGGCACCGGCAGGATTTTTCTTGGTGTACCGGCCGATGACAAGTTCGGCCAGCATCACGGAAAATCCGATGAGAGCAACGGCCAATATGTAGACCAAAACAAAAAGCGCTCCCCCGTTCTGGCCAACCACCATCGGGAAACGCCAGATGTTTCCCAATCCGATAGCAGAGCCGGAGGCTGCAAACACAAAAGCGACTTTTGACCCCCAGGCTCCTCGCTGGATCAAATCCTGATTTTCCATTTTTATCCTGTATTAATTACCACAATCACCATCGATTGGTAAAGAAATATTGAATGAATTATTTAAAAAAAATTCTGGCACTAACTTGCTTTAAAAACTCAATACAAAGAACAAAGTCATAATTTCTATCAGAATTTTTTCCCCTTCGGGTGAGCCAATATTGCTGGGCGGGGAGGGTCGGCGGCTACGCTGCAATCCATTCGCAGTATTCATATACAGCTTCATGAATCACTTCCTCGCATCCATTGATGATAGGGTGGGGCGGAGGGCCTCGACTCGTGAATAATTCATTATGAGGGGAGTCAAAAGGCTTAGCTGTCACCCTGTTAGCGTCCTGATAAAGATGAGGATCAGGATGATGACCACAGGGGCCAAAAATTTAATATTGAATACCCAGATTGACTTGAAACGAAAGCGTGGATTCCCGAAAGAAATTTCTTTGAGGGCATTTTTGATCCGCCATACATAGCCTACAAAAATGCTGATGATCAATCCTCCAAGGGCGAGGACGATATTGCCGAACACGATGTCCATGTTTATTAGAAATTTCCACTTGGTGAAAATTTCTAATCCCCCTACCGACAATCCGGATGGGATCCCCAGCAAAAAACAGAACGATCCGACCAGAATGGCCGCTTTTTTTCGCGACCAGTTTTTTTCATCCACAAAGTAGGCCACCGGAACTTCCAGCATAGATATAGTCGAAGTCAAGGCGGCCACCAGAATGAGAAAGAAAAAAAGCACCCCAAAGATGTACCCCCCAGGGATCTTCGAGATAATGATCGGGAAGACCTGGAACATCAGGCCTGAGTCGGCGACGAATTTATCCGGGGTGATTCCCGGCGTGGCGAACAGGGTCGGGAAGATGATGAATCCTGTCAAAAGGGCGACCAACGTCGTGGAAAAGCAAACCCAGCCGGCTGAAGTGACGAGATTGTCTTTTTTGGATAAATAACTGGCATAGGTTATCATGGTGCCGACGCCGATGCTCAATGAAAAGAAGGCCTGCCCGATGCCGAAAAAAATCACTTTTGTCGTCAGCTTGGAAAAGTCAGGCTTGAGATAAAAGGCAAGTCCCGTACCCGCTCCCGGCAGAGTCACGGCTCTCAGGGCTAGCAAGATGATCAACCCGAACAATATGGGCATTAGAATTTTTGACCATCTTTCGATGCCCGCTTTGACTCCCTTGGAAATCACAAAGGTTGTCAGCCCTATGATCACGAGAAGACAGAAAAGGACCTCGACGGGCTTGGAGGCGAAATTCTGGAATATGGCATCCGATTCCTGCCATGATATCTCTCCCTTGAACACCCCGCCGATCGTTTTGTAAAAATACCCAAAGGCCCACCCGGCGATAATCCCATAATAGGAAAGGATGCAGGCACAACCGAAAACACCCATGTACCCGGCCAGTTTCCAGGGTGTTCGCGGTTTGATGGCTTCGTAGGCACCAACGGGATTTTTTGCCGTGTGTCTTCCGAGAGTGAATTCGGCCAGCATCACCGTGAACCCGATCAATACAACAGCGACGATGTAAACCAAGACGAAAATAGCCCCGCCATTCAATCCTGTCATCAACGGGAATCGCCAAATGCTTCCCAATCCGATGGCCGAACCGGATGCGGCAAAAATGAAAGCGAGCTTAGAACCCCAACTGCCTCGCTTCGAATCTTCCTGATATTCCATTTTTTGTCTCCTCTACTTTTAGCACAAAAGTTCTCTAGATAAAAGGGTCTGGTTCTACTTTTTTGGAACGTCTTCGATTTTTTGTTAGAATAGAAGGTCATTTTGAATGAGGAGGTTCTTAGATGCCGGCTGTATCGATAAAACCTGATATCTACTGGATCGGTTTGAACGACAGGATCACGGATCTTTTCGAAGGACTGTGGCCCATCACTAAAGAAGGGGTCACCTACAATTCATATCTGATCGACGATGAAAAAAAAGTCATCATCGATCTGATGAAATCGTTCAAGGGGGACGAATATTTTGCCCAGATAGATGAGATCACGGATGTGTCCAAGATCGACTACATCATCATAAATCACATGGAGCCTGACCATACGGGTCTTCTTCGAACCTTGAGGAGGATTTCGCCTGATGTTACTCTCATCGGTTCTGCTAAAACGAAAAAGTTGTTGGAAGATTTTTATTCCATACGGAAAAATGTCGAGGTTGTCAATGATGGAGACACGCTTTCATTGGGGAAGCGGACCCTGCAGTTTTTCATGACTCCGTTTTTGCATTGGCCTGAGACCATGATGACCTATGAACCATCGGAACGCCTCCTTTTTTCTTGTGATGCATTCGGAGGTTATGGAGCTATCCGGGGTGCCATATTCGATGACCTTTGCGAAAATCCCGATTTCTACGAGAAAGAGGCCCTTCGCTATTATGTCAACATTGTTGCGAATTATAGTCCGAGGGTTTTGTCGGCTATCGAAAAATTGGCGGATGTTCCAGTGGATGTGATCGCGCCCTCCCATGGTCTTATCTGGAGAAAAAATTCCTCGCGCATCGTGGATTTGTACAAGAAGTGGGCAGAGTGTGAATCAGGAAAGACAGAACCGGGAATCACGCTTGTTTATGGCTCGATGTACGGGAATACCGAAGTTGTGATGAACGCTGTGGCACAAGGAATCTCCAGGGCGGGCATTTCCGTCGAGATTTTCGATGCCGCCCGCACCCACGTGAGCTACATCCTTCCTTCTCTTTGGACAAAAAAGGCTGTTATGATCGGAGCCCCTACCTATGAAGTTTCTCTTTTTCCTCCCATGGCGGATGTTTTGAATATGGCAGTGAGAAAACGGGTCAAAAACAAAAAGGCCGCCTATTTTGGCAGCCATGGATGGAGCGGAGGGGCCTTAAAAGAGATGCAGAAGATCGTAGAGCCTTTGAAATGGGATCTTATGGACACCTTTGAATTCCTCGGGGCTCCCTCGGAAGAGGACATCAAGAAGGCAGAAGAATTCGGGGCTCGATTTGCCGAGGCTGTGAAAAAGGAAGAATAACCACTTCCCCTCCTCCTCGACGACTAAAGCTCGGTGGATTTAAACTCTTTTCATGTACAAGGAGCGATGAGATTGAACATACCCAAAAAGAAGCAAGTTATTAAGCGCAGGGATTTCTTGAAATGGACAGGAAGCGGGCTCGCATTCTCTGCCTTGCGCCCTTTCCGCTCGATTGCACAAATTGAATCGCCCGCAGGAAACGACTTGTTTTGGGTCAAGGAGATTCCCTATCATCCCTTTGTCGGTAAGCTGGGATCGAATGCCCATGCGGGTGTGGAATGTCTCCTCCATCTTATGGGGAGTAAAGGACTGAAGTTTTATCGTTCAGAGTTGCTCTCTGAGCTTTGCGGTCCGGCTGGATTGATCGAGGCGACGGATGTGGTTTTGCTCAAGGTCAATGCCCAATGGAAATACAGAGGGTGCACAAACATCGATCTTGTGCGCGGTGTGATCCAGAGGATTTTGGACCATCCCGATGGTTTTATCGGCGAAGTGGTGGTAATCGAAAACGGCCAGGGAAGGGGAAGTTTTTATTGCGATAGGATGTATGCGAGTAATAATAATGCCATTTATCCTGACGATCGAATTCATGCCAATGCAGAGAATGAAAACCATCATTATATGTATCTGGTGAATGATGTGTTCGATGACCCTAGAGTTTCTTGTTATCTCTTGGATCCGATCCGATCGATGTTTATCGACGATTCCGATCATTTCACGGATGGCTACCGAATCTTTCAAAATGTGTCTTATCCGTGCTTCACAACGGCCGGTGGACGGCGGATTGAATTGCGTGAAGGAATCTGGAATGGCGATGGCTACCGAGATAACGTCAAATTGATAAATATTCCTGTTCTTAAACATCATGACAAAAATGGTTCGGAGATCACGGCATCCCTAAAACACTTCTATGGGATCCTCTCCATGGCGGATGGCCAATCCAAATTTCGGCATTACAGCGGATTGGGTAAGACTTGTGGGAAGATGGTGGCCTCTGTTAGAACACCTGTTTTGAACATTATCGATGCCATTTGGGTATCGCATTTGAGTTTGAAGGGCTATCCACAAGAAACGACCTTTAGGGCAAACCAACTCCTGGCAAGCCAGGATCCTGTCGCGCTGGATTATTGGGCGTCCAAGTATATCATGTATCCCATCGATTGGAACGAAAGGCACCATCCTGATTTCCCCGGTATCGACCGCTGGCTTAGCGATGCAAGAAATGCCATAAACCAGGAGGGAGGACTTTATCGTCCTGAGCAGGGTGTCTTCATCGATAAAACGACGAAGAATGAATGGGAAATGAATGTCTACGACCAAAACACCCCGCTGTTCATTCGGCAAAAACTCGAAGAGATCAATGAAAGCATTTTGTCGAAAAGACGTTTTATTATCAAATAAACGTTTATTCTCCTCCTAATTCCAACTTATTGCCTGCAGACTGGGGAAGAATCTTGCGCACATTTCCTGCTTTTAAACGTCGAGCTAAATGTGGTAATATACCTGAAGATTCGCTGTAACGAGGTCCAATATGGGGTCTGATTGGAAAAAAGATCTAGCTACATTTTTTGAAGAACACGCAATCATCGAAACGAGCAAAAAAGAGACGCTCGATGATTTTGATCAGTTTTGCGAGTTTATCGCTGAACCGGCGTTTGAAAAATTGTCGGAAGCGCTGAAAGATTTTGGCATCGCATCAAAATCCCAAAAGACTCGGGGAAAATCCATCACATTCACCATAAATTTTCCTGGCTCTCGGATAGACAACTTTCATTATTCCATTTGCCTTCCGAAAAATTCTATCGAGTTGAGATTAGCCTTACGAATAAGGGGAAGGAAAGACAAAGGGAGCATCATGGAAGAGAAACCATTGCCCTTCATTGATGGCATAATTCCTGCGGGTGTTCTGAAGTTGAAAAAAGAAGATATTATTCAAGACATCATCCGTCACTACCGTGATTTTGTCCTCGAAGCGCTGACCTCCTCTCGATAGAACTCTCCCCTCTAGCCTTTTTATTTTTCGCTTGAGTCATACTCGAGAAAATTTGAATAGTGAAGAAACTTCTGCTACCTTGTTTTCTTTTGTCATGGATAAAAAACTACCCAAACAGATCTATTCCATTCAGCTCCTGGTTTTGTTTTCCTATTCTTCTTTGGCGGTCCTCACATTGCTTCCCCTTTTCTTCGAACACTTGAACGGCAGTCCCCGTCAGATTGGATTTTTGATCGGCATTTTTTCCTTCGCCTCCTTTCTATCCCGACCCTTTGGAGGCTGGCTTCTCAGCCGGACGAATCCACGCAGGGTTATGCTGGCAGGTCTTATCATGGTCCTGATCTCTTTGAGCCTCCACCTTCTGGTTCGACGGCTTGACTGGTTTATCATTTTCCTGCGAATTTTCCACGGAATCGGATTTTCTCTTTTAATAATTGCCGCACTTCTGCTTGCGGTTTTGGCCGTTCGGGAGGATTTGAGAACGTATGCAATCGGAGTGGTATCCACGGGTTTCCTGCTTCCGCTTCTTGTGGTTCCTGCTTTGAGCGAAGAAGTCATAAAAAGATATGGCTTTCTTTTCTATTTTCTCACAGCCATTGTTTTTGCGGCGATTCCCTTGATATTTGCCTTTTTCCAGAAGTTTCCTTTGCCCAGAGAGACGATGGACGATGGGCTCGCAAGCACCGGCTTTTTCAGCTTGTTGAGACAGAAAAGGATCCTTTTTGTCTTTCTTTTGACCTTCGTTTTCGAGGTCGCATTGAGCGCCAGCTTCAGTTTTGTTCCTTTGCTGGCTAACGAAGATCTTTCCATTAGAGCTGGCTATTTTTACACTAGCTTGGGAATGACGGCTGTATTCATGCGTTTATTCGGAGGACGGAGGTTGAAATTCTGGGGAAATCCCAAGTTGCTGCTTCCGGCATTGTACTTGCTGAGCGCCGGGGCTGTTTTGGTTTATGTGTCCAAAAGTGGAGGAATGCTTGCTTTGTCAGGGATAGTCTGGGGCTTGGGCACAGGGGTCCTCTACCCCCACCTTTCTGCTCTGAGCGTGGAAGGTGTTGGGACCAGGAATAAAGGCAAGGCGCTAAGCCTGTTTGCATCATCGGTCGATTTGGGTTTTGCCCTAGGCCCCATCATTTTTGGATGTCTCTCCCAGGCGCTTGGAGTGAGAGGAGCTTTTTTGCCCCTTGCTCTGATCATCTTTGTCTCATCCACTGGGATCATGCTATGGGGGAGGTCTTCGTTGGCGAGTCCCCTACCCGAAACCAGCCCCTGATCAGAACCAAACGAGACGAAGTCTCTCTTTCTTGTCCAGCCGGGTTATGCCCTCTTTTTTGGCTATGGCGATGGCTTGGCTGTATTCCTCGGATGAGATCGTCCGGCGGAGAGGGGAATCCAATGGGATATTTCCGCAAGGCTGGTATTGATCCATGATGTTGACGTAGGTATTTTTGGAGATTTTTTCGGCAAGAAACCGCATGATATCTTTTGTTCCGGCCAAGCCGTTGGGAAGCACCAGGTGACGAACGAGGAGGCCTCTGAGCGCCAGGCCCTTTTCATCGATCCTGAGATCGCCTACCTGACGGAACATCTCTTTTAATGCCTTTTTGGCTATCGCTGGATAGTCAGGGGCATGGGAGTATTCTTGGGAGATTTTCCCCAGACTGTATTTGAAATCCGGCATGTAGATATCGAAAACTCCGTCGAGAAGCCTGAGAGTTTTCACCGAATCATAACCTCCCGTGTTATAAACCAGCGGTACGTTCAATCCCATTTCAATAGCTCGGGGAAGGGCTTTGAGGATTTGAGGGACAAAGTGGGTTGGGCTGACAAAATTGATGTTGTGACATCCCCTTCTTTGCAGCCCCACCATCACATCAGCCAGTTGCTGGACGGATATTTTTACGCCATCACCGGAGTGGCTTATGGAGTAGTTTTGGCAATAAAGGCACCCGAGGTTGCAGTGAGTGAGGAAGATTGTTCCTGAACCATGCTGCCCGACCAGGGGGCTTTCTTCGCCGAAATGAGGGGATTGCGAGCTCACTTCCGGCAAGTATCCAGCTCCGCAAAAACCCAGTTCATCGCGGGTGCGGTCGACACCACACTTACGAGGACAAACAGCGCAGGCCTTGAGCATATGGTGAGCCTTGTGTGCGAGATCGGGAAAAAGCCCTTTTTCGTACGTTTTTAAATAGGCCGGGGCAAAAGTTTCCGATGGCATTTTTTTTGATTATAACATATGTTTTTCCCTCTATGATGGCATGATATCTTGTTTTTTTCGTGCCCTGAGGATATAAAAGAACGAGAATGAAATTCGAGCTTAATCCATTTTTTTCCATACTTGAGTGGAATAGCCTGCCTTTCCTTGTCCACGGTTTTGGCGATAAGTTTTGGGAAATAAAGGACATGCTGGCCCATCCCCGGCTGCAGAATTTCCAGCATCTTTTTTTGCGCCAGGTGCATTCGGACATTCTTCACGTCGTCGATGTGGTTCCTGAAGAGATGCTATCTGGAGATGCCCTGCTGACGGACAAACCAGGCTTGCTCCTTGTCATCAAAACAGCGGACTGTCTCCCAGTTTTGATGGTGGATCCAGAAAAAAAAGTCATCGCTGCCGTCCATTGTGGCTGGAAGAGTACGAGCCAGAGGTTGGCCCAAAAAGTTGTCAAGAGAATGGAGGATCACTATCAATGTGATCCTTCTTCCCTTCTGGCCGCCCTCGGTCCGTGCATTGGGAAAGGCTGTTATGAAGTGGGAGCGGAAGTCAGGCGGGAATTCGAAGCCAGGAAATTGAAGGAGGATGTGTTTCTTCCCCACCCCCTCCATGTCGGGAAATATTATCTCGATCTGCGGTTATCAAATAAACACCAGCTAATGGAGGAAGGAGTTCAGGGATCGAACATCGCGATAGTGGATTTGTGTTCCCATTGCGAGGATAGTCTTCTTTCCTATCGCCGATCTCCACAATTAGAAGGCCGGATGTTGAGTTTCATCGGATTGTCCTCCTTAGTGAGTTGACTGCAGAGCATTTTTGTTGATTTTTCATTCCATTTTTCTTATCCTTAATCTACTCCGTGATACTAAACTTCTTTACAAGGAAAAAAGAATGGACAAAATGTTTTCTGAAATCACCATCCCTGATTTGAAGCTATTCAAGAAGGGCAAGGTCAGAGAGGTTTATGAAATCGGCGAGAATCTTTTGATCGTCGCTTCGGATCGCATCTCTGCTTATGATTATGTGCTTCCCTCGCTTATCCCGGACAAAGGAAAGATCCTCACGCAGCTTTCTCTGTTCTGGTTCGACCATACCGAATTGATCTGTCATAATCACGTGATCACGTCAGATGTGGATGAATATCCCGAAGTTCTCCATAAGCACAGAGAGAAACTGGTGAAAAGGTCCATGCTGGTCGAAAAGACCGAAGTGGTACCGATCGAGTGTGTGGTAAGAGGGTACCTTGCTGGATCTGGTTGGAGGGAATACAAAACTTCTGGGAAAACGAGCGGAGTGAGCCTGCCTGATGGAATGCGACAGGCAGACAGGCTGGAGGAGCCGATTTTCACTCCGGCCACGAAGGCCGAGGAAGGGCACGACATAAATATCTCGTTCAAAGAGATGCAAAAGATCATCGGAACAGAACAAGCCAAAAAAATCAGAGAGGTGAGCTTGTCGTTATACAAGAAGGCCACCCTTCATGCCTTGTCCAAAGGCATCATCATAGCAGATACAAAGTTTGAGTTTGGCCTGCAAGAAAACGAGATAATCCTCGTGGATGAGATTTTCACGCCTGATTCCTCCCGGTTTTGGCCGGTGAAGCATTACACGCCGGGGCAACCTCAGATGAGCTTGGACAAGCAATTTGTGCGGGATTACCTCGATAGCACAGAGTGGGATAAGAATTCCCCCCCACCTCCGCTGCCCCCGGAGATCGTTCAGCAGACATCGGCTAGATATATGGAGATTTTTCGTCTTCTCTCCGACAGATCAGAGTTGTGATGCCTTCTTCCATCGATCTTCACATCCATTCTTCCAAAAGCAGTGATGGAGATTTTTCTCCTTTCCATATCGTTCAGCTTGCCGAAGAAAAAAAGATGAAAGCCATTTCTATATCGGATCACGATACGGTCGCTGCATACCCGGAAGCCCTCCGTTTTGGCGAAAATGCCGGTGTGGAAATCATCCCCAGCATGGAGCTCACGACGATTTTTGAGGAAAGGGAGTTTCATCTGCTCCTGCCTTTTGTCGATTGGAAGAGCAAGATCGTTTCCGATCTCATCTCTCAAGTGGCGAAAAGGAGAATAAAAGAGGCGAAGGGAAGGATCGAAAAACTAAAAGAGCTCGGGTTTAATATCACATGGAAAGAAGTGCAAAAAGAAGCCGGCCCTTTCCCTCCCTTGGGTGTCACAATTGCACAGATCCTTCTCCGTAAAGCGGGGAAGGAAAGTGACCTCAGGTTGGACAGATACCTGGAGGAAAAAAATCGGCCTTTGGCGCCATACTATTTTTATAAAGACTATTTCATGGATGGGAAGCCAGCTTCGGTGCCGCGGCAAAACCTGAACATTTTGGATGTGCTCGAAATCATTCCCCAAGCAGGGGCGGTTCCAGTTCTCGCCCATCCCGGGGCATATTTTCAGAAGGTGAAGAAAAAAGACCTCGTTGTGTTGAAAGAGAGAGGGCTTCAAGGTTTGGAAATTTACACATCTTATCACTCCACAAAACAGAGCGAGTCATACAATCAGATGGCTCGCGAGCTTGATCTCGTTCCAACAGCGGGTTCTGATTTTCACGGAACGATCAAACCTCACATTCCCTTCGGATTTTTGAACCATGGGGGTTATTGGATGGTCGAGGAATTGAGGAAGAGGAGGCCATAGATGATGTTTAACTGGTTGGATATCCTACTTCTCGTGATCATAACCATCACGGTTATTATCGGCGCTATCAAGGGCTTTGTCAGGCAAATCATCGGACTCCTTGCCGTTATCTTCGGCTTGATCCTCGCTATCAAATACTATCCCTATGGGAAGGATGTTTTTACATTCCTTCGAAATGAGGTCCTGGCCCAGTTGCTGGGATTTTTTTTGATATTCATGATCGTTTTATCTGTGGGTTGGGGCATTAATATTTTATTGGCCAAAGCTGTCAGGGGGCCATTTAAATCTTTGAATCATCTCATGGGGGCAGGTTTTGGACTGATAAAAGGTATCCTTATCTGCGTCATCGTTGTTTTCGGATTTCTTGTTTTTCCTATCAATACCCGGATTTTAGAGGAATCCATATTGACACCCTATTGCATAAAAATTGCCGATAGTGCTTATGAAATCATTCCCCAGGAATTGAAGGATAAGTTCAGGGAGGCTTATCGAGAGATTATGGGAGAAAAGGAAGCGAGGGAAGATGAAAAAAAATCCTAGGGTACCCACTATCCATGAACGAATGGTAAGCCTGATCGAAGAGATGGTGGATAAAGAGCTGCCCCTAAAAGAGGCCATCAAGGAATTCGAAAAAATTTACATCGAAACATCCGCAAGTAAATATAACGGCAATAAAACCACCATGGCACAAGCGTTGGGTATCCATCGTAATACACTTCATAATCTCTGCAAGTCATTGAAAATAAAATAAAACCAGCCTTCCTCCCTTTGCTTTGTCCTGGATCATGCTCTATTCCCTACTTGCGAAAAATCCAAGATGTCCCCAAGTAATTAGCACTCCATGATATTGAGTGCTAATTTTTTAACTTTTTTCTTGACATCCCATGAATTTTCTCGTATATTAGCACTCTTGCGTTTTAATTGCTAAAAATCATAATAGGAGGTTCTAATGAAGGTTACCCCTCTCCATGACAGAGTCCTAGTCAAAAGGCTAGAGGCAGAGGAGACCACAAAAGGCGGAATAATCATCCCTGATACCGCAAAGGAAAAACCCCAAGAAGCTAAAGTTATCGCTGTGGGGCAAGGCCGTATAGGTGATGACGGAAAGGTTATTCCTCTCGAGGTCAAAAAAGGTGATAAGGTTCTTATAGGAAAATTCAGCGGCACCGAAGTGACGATCGAAGGCAAAGAGCATGTGATTCTTCGTGAAGAAGAGATCCTCGCGAAAATAAGCTGACAAAGGTAAAAAGGAGAAAAAATGGCAAAACAAATAACAACTGGTGACGATGCCAGACAGGCCCTGTTAAAGGGAGTGAATGCGTTAAGCAATGTGGTCAAGGAAACCCTTGGTCCAAGAGGAAAAAACGTTGTCTTAGAGAGGAAGTTCGGTTCTCCGACCAGCACGAAAGACGGCGTCACCGTGGCTAAAGAAGTCGAGTTGAAAGATCCTTTAGAAAACATGGGTGCTCAGTTGGTCAAGGAAGTGGCTTCCAAGACATCAGATGTAGCCGGAGACGGCACGACCACGGCCACCGTATTGGCACAAAGCATCTATTCCGGAGGATTGAAGTATGTCACGGCTGGAGCCAATCCTAACCTCATCAAGAAGGGAATCGACCAGGCGGTCAAAACTGTCGTTGAGGAGCTGAAGAAGATCAGCCGGGAAGTGAGTGGTGAGATGATTTCCCAGGTGGGAGCCATCTCTGCCAATAACGATGAGTCCATCGGAAAGATTATCGCTGAAGCCATGGACAAGGTCGGCAAGGATGGTGTGATCACAGTGGAAGAGGCCAAAGGCCTTGAGACCACGATGGATATCGTGGAAGGCATGCAGTTTGATCGAGGATACCTCTCTCCGTATTTCATCACCGATCCTGACCGGATGGAATGCGTTCTGGAGGAGCCTCTCATTCTTCTTCATGAAAAAAAGATCAGCAATTTGAGAGATTTTTTACCGTTGCTCGAGAACGTCGCCAAGATGGGGAAACCCCTCCTGGTTATCGCGGAAGAAGTTGAAGGCGAAGCTTTGGCGACTTTGGTTGTCAACAAGCTGAAAGGAACATTTTCCTGCGCCTCAGTAAAAGCTCCCGGTTTTGGGGACAGACGAAAAGCCATGCTCGAGGACATCGCTGTTTTGACTGGAGGGAAAGTCATCACAGAGGATATCGGTGTGAAGCTTGACAGTGTGACCATCGATTGGCTGGGCAATTGCGCCAAGGTGGTTATCGATAAAGACAACACCACTATCGTAGAAGGCAGAGGCAAACCGGAAGAAGTTCAAGCCCGGATCAAACAGACCAGGACCCAAATCGAGGACACCACTTCTGATTATGACCGAGAAAAGCTCCAGGAAAGGTTGGCCAAAATGGTCGGTGGTGTTGCCCTGATCAAAGTCGGCGCCGCAACCGAGACCGAGCTCAAAGAGAAAAAAGCCCGCGTGGAAGATGCCATGCATGCGACCAAAGCAGCTGTCGAAGAAGGGATCGTTCCTGGCGGAGGAGTAGCCCTTTTGAGAACACAAAAGGCTCTTGCAGGGTTGAAAGTTGAAGGTGATATGCAGATCGGTGTGGACATCATCAAGAGAGCGCTCGAAGAACCTCTCCGCCAAATCGCCAACAATGCCGGCTTTGAAGGATCCGTTATTGTAGAAAAAGTCAAGGAGATGAAGCAGGATATGGGATTCAATGCTCTCACAGAGAAGTATGAAGATCTGGTGAAAGGCGGCGTATTGGATCCGATGAAAGTTGTTCGGATCGCTCTACAAAATGCGGCCAGTATCGCTGGACTCCTCTTGACCACTGAAGGCGTGATATCCGAAGTCCCCGAGGAAGATAAAGGACCCAGGATGCCGATGCCTCCCGGCGGCGATATGTACTGATCGTTCGAACAGAAATTTCGAAAGGCTCCGAGTTGAATAAACTCGGGGCCTTTTTTTTTGCCAGGCCAACCCAAAACCCCCGCCAACCTCCCCGCCCTTACATTAAAGGATTCTTCTCATTTTTCAATTTAGCTGTTCTGTGGTATAAATACCCATGGTGCTCAGACTATTTGACCGCTACATCCTCAAAGAGATAATTCCTCCTTTTTTAATAGGGCTAGTGGTCTATTCCTTTGTCCTGTTGATGCAACAGATCCTCCTTTTGTCCGAGCTCCTGATCGCACGAGGAGTTCCCTTCAAGGTTGTGCTCAACCTGCTCGTCTTTCTCTTCCCTTCTGTTCTTGCTTTCACCGTTCCTATGTCTGTCCTGATGGGAATCCTTGCTGGATTGAGTCGGTTGTCCTCCGATGCAGAAATCACGGCCTTTAAAACGCTGGGTATCAGTTACAACAGGTTGTTGAGGCCCGTGTTGGTGTTTTCCTTTTTGGGATTCTTTGTGACAGCGTTTTTAACCCTCTACCTTGCTCCCAGGGCGAATTACAAATGGGTTCAGACATTCTCGGAGTCCGTAATGACGAGGGTTCAGTTCAATATAAATCCGAGAGAATTTAATGATACCATTCCGAACACCGTCATTTTTGTTCAAGATATCACGCCGGAGATGGGTTGGAGGAACATATTCGTGTATTTTGCCACTCCCCCCGATGAGCCCAAAGTCATCCTCGCTCGGGAGGGAAGGTTGAATTTTTACCCTGAAGAAAGAAGAGCTGCTTTGGAGCTCAGGGATGGCATGATCCACGCCTACCCCTTGCATGACATCGATGATTATCGAATCACATCCTTTGGCCACTACGAGGAGGAACTGGATGTGGAGGGAGCGTTTCCCAAAATCGGTGCCAAAAAAAGAGTCCGGGAAAAAGACATCAAAGAACTGTGGATAGACAGCCAAAGGATAAAATTGGAATTGGCTGAGTTTCTTGTTGACCAGAAAAATCCTCTAATGTTTAATTTGAAAAAAAAGGAATCCAGAGCCCATTGGATCGAGATCCATAAAAAGATCGCTCTTCCATTTGCCTGTTTCATTTTCGCTCTTTTAGGACTTCCGCTCGGAGCCTTCACAAAAAAGGGGGGACGAACCAGCGGTTTCACTCTCAGCATAGGAATTATCCTTATCTATTATATCTTGATAACAGCTGGGGAGCAGATCGCTATGGAGGGACGCATTTCTCCTTTTGTGGGAATGTGGGGACCGAATATTCTTTTCCTTATCGTTGGCCTGTATTTCTTTGTACAGTCGGTGAGAGAGAGCTCTTTTTTTTCCTTAACCTCACTTTTCAAAAAAAAGGGGAAGGCCAACTCTAAACCTAAAAGAAAGCGGCTTGTGTCTAGCTTCCCCCGAATTTTCCTCCCTTTCCCCAATATCATCGATCGCTACATTATGAGGAAATATTTATCCATATTCGCCTTTGTATTTCTCAGTGCGTTGTCTGTCTCTGCCATCGTCAGTTTTTTTGATAGAATAGACAGCGTTTACGAGCATAACAAGCCTCTTGGTCTTCTTTTTGCTTTTATCTGGTACAAAATTCCAGAATCTGTGCAATACATATTACCGGTCACGGCACTCATAGCCACGCTTCTGTCCCTCGGGCTCTTGACCAAATCCAACGAGATAACGGCCATGAAAGCCTGTGGCATAAGTCTCTACAGGATAATAATCCCTATTCTTGTTCTGTCCTGTCTTGTCAGCTTCTGTTCTTTTTATGTCCAGGAAAATATATTGCCCGATTCGAATAAAAGGGCAGAAAAAGTATGGAGCGAGATCCAGGATATGCCTGCGAGAAGTTATGGGAATCTGGATCGCCAGTGGCTGCTGAGCAGGACCAAAAATAGGATCTATCATTACCGATATTTTGATAAAAACGCCTCTGCTTTCAGCCAGCTCTCTATTTTCGAAATCGAACCCGTTTCTTGGTCTCTTGAAAAAAGGATATTTTCCGAAAAAGGATATCTGGAGGGGCAAGATTTGATGCTGATGGATGTATGGACGCGGGATTTCGAAGGCTCGAGAGTCACCGGGTTCGAGAAAATAGAAACCATGCTGCTGCCACAATCGGAGGAAAAAAATTATTTCTTGAAGGAGGGGGAGGAGCCCGATCAGATGAGTTTTAGAGAATTGAGGCAATATATCGGGCAGATTGAGGACAAAGGATTCGAAACCCTGAAATTCAAAGTCGATTTGAATTTCAAACTCACTTTCCCCCTAGCAAGTCTCATTATGGCATTGCTCGGAATTCCGTTCGCTTTTTCTATGGGAAAAAGAGGAGCCCTAGTCGGTATCGGATTGAGCGTTGTAATCGCGATAGCCTTTTGGGGAGCTGTCGCGACTTTTAGAAGTCTGGGTTATGTAAATTATTTGAGCCCCTTTCTAGCCGCTTGGGGGCCCAGTCTTATTTTTGGCGCGGTTGGGTTGTACCTCATCTCCACCCTCAAAACTTGATCCTGAATTATTTATACGTCGATCTCACAGCATCGGCTTCGTTGCAGCCCATTCGTAGTATATAAATACAGCTTCATGGGCCACTTCCTCGCATCCTTTAATACTAGGGCGGGGTGGAGGGTCTAGGGCGGGGTGGAGGGTCTAGGCCTGTAAATAATCCAGGCTTTCTATTTCATTTAAAGGAAGGGTGGAATAGGAAGGCTACATCTTGTATTTGCCGAAGTCCTCAGGTTGTAAGTTTTCCAGCCACTTTTTTAATTTTTCCGAGTCTTCCAAGTTTTCATCGAATTTTAGGCTGTGAGCTTTGCTGACAACGGATTCGTCGACATAGATAGGAGCTTTGACGCGGAGGGCCAATGCGATGGCATCGGAGGGACGAGAATCGATAATAAGAGGATTCCCGTCATACAAACAATGAATCATGGCATAAAAGGTATTGTCTTTAACATCGTTGACTACGATTCTTTGAATGTTCAGGCCGGTTTTTTCCAGAACGGTTTTCAGCAGATCGTGCGTCATGGGCCTGGGGGTATCGATGTTCTCGATTTTGAGAGCGATGGCGTTTGCCTCGAACACCCCGATCCAGATCGGGAGAATGCGTTCGCTTTTCGGGTCTTCAAGGACCACGATAGGCATTTTGGATAGAGGATCGACAACCAGGCCTTTTATCTTCATTTCTATTTCCATGATGTCCTCCGCTTCAACAACTAAATATATATTTCCGACCGGAGCTTGTCAAGAAATCCCCTCATTGGGTAACCATCCTTATTCCCGCTATATCGAAAGGATTATTTCTTTTTACCCGATATTATTTCGGAGATATTCACTTCTGGGCCTGCGATTATCAAACGGTCTCCTTTGCGGATGATTTCGTTGCCCGAAGGAATGGTTATTGTCTGAGGCGGGAATTTTCTTTTGATCAACAGGACATCGATACGATGCAAAGCCTTGAGATCCAGTTCTTTCAAGCTTTTGTTCCAGAACACAAGAGGGGCCTCGATTTCCATGAACTTATAACCTGTGCCGAAATCGAATGACTCCCCATCTGCCGTGAATTTCATGCTCTTCACAAGCCCAGCGGCAGCCTCTCTTTTAATGATTTCGTGATTGTAAGCCTCTATGACATCCTTTCTCTTTACTACCCCGGCGAATTTCCCGTTTTGGAGCACGGCGATTTCGGCCACATCGGTCCGCCCGAATATCTTCATGGCTTTTTCGAGGTTGTCTTCGAAATCCAGCCTGATGTCCGTGACGGCAAGATCCTGGGCGATGACGAAAGAATCGACGATGTCTTTTTCTTCCAGCAATTTTTTCAACTGATTGAGCGCGAAACACCCGATGTGATTGTTTTCCCCATCCACGATCTGGAAGGAATGGTGTTTGCTTCCGATCGCCTGATCGATGATTTTTCCCACCTTTTCCGTGTTGAGGAAGAGTTGATAGTCATGGCTGATGAAATCTTTGACGGAAAGAGACTTGAGGATATGTTCTTCTCTCCCCTCTTTGAAGATGATGCCTTGGCGTTTGAGCTTCATGGTATAGATGGATTCTTTGTGAACGCCGACCGCCAAAAAAGAGGCGATAATACATGTGAGCATCAACGGCAGGATGATCTTGTAATCGTTGGTCAGTTCGAAGATGATGATGATGGCTGTTATCGGGGCATGGGTGGCGGCAGCCACGACAGCTCCCATGCCGACTAGAGAAAAGGCTCCGGGAGAGGAAATGGATTCGGGAAAGGCAGAATGAAAAAGAGATCCCACGAGATTCCCTGTCATGGCTCCGAGAAAAAGGGATGGAGCAAAAATCCCCCCGGAACCTCCGGAGCCGAGGGTCATCGATGTGCCAAAGACTTTTGCCATTACGAGGAGAAAGGCCATCCAAAAGCCCAGTTGGCTTTGGAGACAGGCGTCGATACCCTCGTATCCAACGCCGAAAACTTGAGGTAGTTTCAATCCGATGATTCCGACGATAAGGCCGCCGAGGGCAGGCTTCAGAAGCGGATGGATACGAAGGTTGTCAAATCTGTCCTCAAGAAAATAAAGAACTTTGATGAACAATATCGCCACCAATCCACTGAGAATCCCCAGCAGGAGGTACGGACCAATTTCCCAAACGCTGATCAGAGAATATTTAGGCACCGTGAAGGCGGCGAAATCTCCGGTTATCAAACGTGAAATCAAGGTGGCTATGACGGAGGCGATGATGATTGGGCTGAAAGAGTAGACACCGAAATCACCCAGCAAAACCTCTACGGCAAAGAGAGCCCCGGCAATGGGGGCGTTGAATGTAGCCCCGATACCCGCGCCTGCTCCTGCCGCTACCAGCGTTCGCATCGCCCTTTCTTGAATGCGGAACAATTGCCCGATCGAAGAAGCGATACTGGCAGAGATCTGGACGATGGGGCCCTCACGGCCGGTTGAACCTCCTGATCCGATACAAATGGACGAGGCAAGAGCCTTGACGATGGCCACTCGATTTCTTATTTTTGCACCGCGGAAGATCAGAGATTCCATGATTTCCGGAACTCCGTGACCTTTGGCCTCTTTAGCGCCATAGTAGATAAGGGGGGCTATGAGCAATCCTCCGGCCACCGGAATCAACAGAGTTAGATACCATGGTTGAGAGCCAACCGCCTCGATGATGCTGGACGATCTCCAGAAAATTTCTTGGAAGAAGTGGATCATGAACTTGAAAAGCACAGAAGCTAATCCGGCGAATAAACCAATAATAACCGCAAGCAAAGACAGCCGGATATGCTCACCGAATTCGCGGTCCTTAAAGTGGAATTTCATGTTCATTTTTCAAACAGAAGAATTATTATAGAGGAAAAAAGGAATTAAAAAAAATGGTTTAAAAATATTTTAAAAAAGTTTCAGCTGGCCCTGCGCCTCCTCCTCAACCGTATCTTCATCGAAAAGGTTGATTTTCCCGAACTCGCCGTCATGGCCAGGGACGATCTTGACATGGCCTTTTCTCATCCTGTCCACAGCCATACTCACCCGCTCCGGAGAAAGGCGCTCCAATTCATGGATGGGGACTTCGGTGAGGATTTTGTGCTCGTTCCCAAATTCATGGATGAACTTGAAATACATTTCCCAGACGCTTTTACATTCGGATGTTTTGGAAAGCGCCTGCGCCACGATTTCATTCAAAGGGATAAGGTTTCTGTATGGGATCCTGGTCGGCGGGAAATTTCCTTTCTCTCTGTCTGCTAAATTTTCCACCCGATGCATCACGCCTACGGTGAGCTTTTTCCCGCAGCGGGGGCACATGTATTTGTGCTGGATTGTTTCTTGGGGCGAGAAGATCACCTCACATTTGCGATGGCCATCGTAGTGGTATTTGCCCTCCTCAGGGAAGAATTCCACTGTGTAAAGAAACTTATCGGGATTTTTGCTCTTGATGGCTTCCACCAGAGCATCGTAACTGAATTCCGTATCGAATACATTGGATTCCCTGCCGATTTTCGATGGGGAATGGGCATCGGAGTTGGAGACAAATGTGTATTTGTCGAGGGAAGAAAGCCGCCAGTTCATCGATGGATCGGATGACAGGCCTGTCTCTAACGCAAAGATAAAGGGTGTCGTCTCTTCGAAGCACTCTTCGATCGTATCGAAGCCCGAGTTGGCCCCGAAGAGAGAAAACCAAGGTGTCCATATATGAGCGGGGATGACCACACAACGCGGGCAGTCGTTCGCCACGATCTTTACAAAAGTTTTGGCATCCAGTCCGAGGATGGGCCGTCCATCCGAACGCAGGTTTCCGATACTGGATAATTTGCTGTTCAGTTTGTCGACGGATTCGAAATCGGGCGCCAGCACGAGGATGTGAATCTTTCGAACCTTTCCTTTTTTGGAGTAGATAAAGCTGATCTCTGCGGTCAGGATGAAGGAAACATCTTCTTTGGAGACTCCGATGTCTTGAAGAAATCCGTTCTTCTGAGGGAGGACGTTTTTCAGACGGAAAAACCCGTTTCCTGAAGATGTCAGCTTTTCTTTTGCGAGAAAAAGCCATTCCGGATGGGTGAAATCTCCTGTGCCCAGGAGTGAGATCCCTTTGATTTTCGCCCAGTGTGCGAGGGTGTCGAGAGAGGTGTCACGAGAGGTGGCCCGTGAAAATTTGGAGTGAATGTGGAGATCGGCCACATACTTCATTGTGTGTTGTTCCCAGTTTATATAAATACCTTGTGACATTTCAAGATAATACTATGGTAAACGGAAAATAAATCCCTATTTTTACTCGGCTGGTCCTGGCGGAAAATAAATCCATGATTTTTGTACTTGCGTGATAGGGCTTTTTATCATTTCTTAAAAGTGCTAAAATGATATGTAAGAAGGCCAATCGTTGAGCATTCATCTTATATTCTTTTGCGATGATGAGTTGTATCGAAAACTTTAATCTGAAGGGAGAAAGCTGTGAGAAATAACCAGAGTATATTAAAATCTGTCGCTCATTCCTGTCTTGTTCTGTTCGCTTTCAGTTTAATCAGCTGTGGAGGAGGCCCGAAGTTGGAGCTCGACCCTGCGAGCAAAGATTTTTATGAAACGGCTCGATTGATCATGACGAAGCAGGAAAACAGGATATTCAGACATCTTCCCGATAAAGAATCAAGGGAAGAATTCATCCAAGAATTCTGGATTAAACGGGATCCCGATAGAGAGACGGATGAAAATGAATTCAGAGAAGAATTTTTCCGTCGAATCGAATATGCCAACGAACATTTTTTCGAAGGGCCTCCAGGATGGAAAACCGACAGAGGAAGAATGTACATCTATTTCGGGTCGCCGGATAGAATGGACGGAAATCCGATGAGCAACCAGCCGGGAATGAGGGGTTGGATTTTGTGGGTCTATTATCGGTATGGTTTTGCGGTGTATTTTTTCGACCGGAGAGGGGATGGCCAGTACAATATCGAACCGACACCCACAGAGTTGGGGGGCGGTCTTGTGGGAGATTTTTCCTACGCCATCGAAAAAGCCCGGTTGGGATATATACCCCAGCAGGATAGCATGAGCGACAAGTTCATGAATTTCCAGTTGGATTATGACAAACAGAATAAGGAATTCATCATTTCGGTCCCCACAGAGGCTTTGGTTTTCGAGGAGGAGGAAAACCTCCTGAAGTTGGATTTGGAGTTTGAATTTTACATCTACCAGGAAGAGTCGGGAGTTAAGGACAAATTTCAGCACACGGAAAATTTCGAAACCACGGAAGAACGAATTTTGAACCAGAAAGATATTGTTTTCACGATCCCGAAGGATTTGGAGCCAGGAAAATATTTTGTCGATGTTATTATCACGGTGAAGCCCGATGTCGGAAAGGTAAGAAAAATATTTAATATCAAAGTCTGAGACGAATAAATATTTCCAGGATGGCTGAGACGGCCGTAAGAACCACAAAAACACTTGTCGTTTTGATGGCGCTTTCTGTGTTTTTGTGTGGCAATCAGATCAAGGAGAAGGATCTCCTCCCCCAATACAGAGATTGGTTAAAGCTGGTGAACTACATCATCCGTCCAGAGGAAAAAGATGTTTTTATGCTGCTTGCCAATAATCGGGAGAGAGATATTTTTATCCAAACCTTCTGGAAGCAACGGGACCCTACGCCCGGAACCCCGGAGAATGAGTACAAAGAGGAACATATCGAGAGATTCAACTATGCCAATGAGTACTACAGACGAGGTTCGCCGCGCGAAGGGTGGATGACCGACATGGGAAGATTCCATATCATCCTGGGTCCTCCTGTGAGCATCGAACGTTTCGACAACCAGAAGGGTCTTTACCCGGCCCAAGTCTGGTACTACTATGGAGAGAGGGAAAAAGGCCTGCCCGCTTATTTTGGTCTAGTGTTTTTTAAAAGGGGAGGGGCTGGAGAATACAAACTGTACGATCCCGTTTCCGATGGGCCTGCGGCTCTTATGATCGAGGGGAGGAATCTGGATCCATTCGCTTATGAAAAAACATATGAAAAAATCAACGAACTAGCGCCAACTCTCGCTCTGGTATCCCTCAGCATGATTCCTGGAGAAATTCCCTTCAATTACCAGCCTTCTCTGCGCAATAACATCGTACTTGCCGATATTATGGAATCACCCATTGAGGATATCAATCCCGTTTACGCCACACATTTTTTGAACTACAGAGGGATCGTCAGCACGGATTACCTGACGAACTATATCGAGAGCGATGCTGAAGATGCCTTGATAACGGATCCGGCGATGGGATTGGATTTTTTGCATTTTTTGATCGTGCCCCGCCTGATTTCAGTGGATTATTACGAACCCAAGGATCAGTTTTTTTGCAACTTTACGCTGAATGTCAACATGAGCCAGGATGAAAAGACGGTCTTCCAGTATTCCAAAGAATTCCCTTTTTATTTTTCCCAGGATGAGCTCGATAAAATAAGGGCGAGCGGCCTGGGCATAGAGGACTGCTTTCCTGTGGCTGAGGGGAAATATAAGCTGACCGTTTTGCTGATGAATTCTGTGGGGAAAGAATTTACGATATACGAGAAGGAGTTGGAAATTCCTGAGAGGTCCGAGGAATCCTGTTTGATGGGTCCTTTTTTAGGCTACAGGTTCCAGAGCTATCCCACAGATGTTCACATCCCTTTCAAGGTTCTCGATAGCAAGCTGGCGGTCGAACCTAAAAAAACCTACGGCACGAGCGATTCGCTTTCCATTCTTTTTCTCGTAAAGAATGTGGACAATGATCTTTGGGAGTCGGGAAAAGCGGAAATACGAATCCAAGGCCTGAAACAAACCAATCCGTCGCAGAAAAATTGGACTTTTTTGCTGAAAAGCTCACCACTCGGAAAAATTCTGAAAATAGCGCATGAGTTTCCGGTTCGCGAACTCTCCCCGGATTATTATGACATCCATATCAAACTATTAGACGGCAAGGGGAGTATGGTCGATCACAAGGTAAGCCATTTCGTTATTTCTGCGGCAGATGCCGTAGCCCACCCGACGGCTTATGCAAAAGGGATCCCTTTAGCTCATAGTTATGCCTATTATTATATGCTTGCATCCCAATACAGTAAAACCGGCCGGCTTGATAAGGCAGGGGATTTTTATCAAAAAGCCTATGGAATGAACCCGGGTTACAAAAATGGATTGTTGGATTATGCCCGATACCTTATCGAATCCCAAAAATTAAAGGAATGCTTGGATCTGATCGAAAATATCAGGGATGAAAAAGATCTGCGGTTCGAATATTTTTTGATCAAAGGCAGAGCGCACATGGGGATGCAGGAATATAAACTAGCCATCTCAAACCTAGAGGAGGGGAGTAAGATCTACAACAGCGACACTACCCTCCTCAATTCCCTCGGGTACTGCTACCATAAAACCAACCAGAAAGATAAAGCGCTAGAGGTCCTCAAGGCATCGCTCCGGTTGAATCCCCAACAGGAAGAAATCCAAAAGCTAGTTCAAGAGATAGGAAAAAACTCACAAAGTTATTCAAAAAATTGAACTTTTGAATCGTTTCTGATACAATTTCTTGGATAATTCCTCATCCGTTTTTTTTCATGCTGGAATCGGCTTTTTTAAAAAGAAGTTAACTTGTTTATTTAATTACTGTTAACTCTTTCGGCGTAAACGTGTCCGGGATCGACAAAGGTGGCATGAATATTGCTTTTAATAATAAGGGTATCTTTTTATCATGAATAATATAAAAAAATCTCATTTTCAAGGGGGTGCGAAAAAGAATAGCGAAGAAAAAAAAGCTTTGGGTGGAGTGAAAACATCACTCCAAGGAAAATCGGATCTTATCCCTTTTTTTAGGGAATGAGGAGGAAAATTTGAAAAAACTTTTTACCATTGTAGCCGTTCTTCTACTATTAGGTGTTTTTGTATCCGCGCAGGATCTGGGTGCCCTCAACGGTAAAGTGACGGATGAAGATGGGACGCCACTTCCCGGTGTGAGCGTGACTTTGACAGGCGGCAGGATCGCGTTGATGAGCACTGTTACCTCTGAGGGCGGAAACTTCCGGTTCTTGAGTCTTCCCGGTGGCGATGACTACACGTTGAAACTGGAACTCAGCGGATTCAAGACATTCACGCGAGAGAAACTCAATGTTTCTTTCGGCCGTGATACAACAGTGAACATCAAGATGGAGCAATCAGCTTTGGAAGAGGAGGTCACGGTCATCGGACAAAGCCCTGTCATCGATACCAAGAGAACGCAGGTGGGTGTCAACATCACAGAAGAGATGATCAATAGCCTGCCTACAGCTCGGAATCCGTGGGTCATCATGTCGCTTGTACCCGGCATGTTGATCAGCAAGGAGGACGTGGGCGGAAACGAAGCGGGACAGCAGTCCGATTATACCGGTCACGGAAGCATAGCCAATGACCAGACCTGGAACATCGACGGAGCCAACATCACGGACAACTCCGCATTGGGAGCAGCCCCGTCCTATTTGAACTTGGCAAGCTATGAGGAACTGCAGATCAACTACGGGAACAACGACGTGAAATCCCAAACAGGCGGTGTGCAGCTCAACTTCGTCAGCCGCCGAGGCGGGAACAACTTCTCCGGCAACTTTTACCTGGATGTTGAGGAAGAGAACTGGGGACAGGCTTACAACGGCACTCCCGAGCTGGAAGCGCTGTATCCCACCTATAATCCAGGTATCTCGCGTGTGTATCTGTATGGCGTCAACTTTGGCGGACCTATCGTCAGAGATAAGGCATGGTTTTACGGCTCCTACGGGATCCAGGACATCAATGCCCGGAATATCGATGCCACCACAGACTCCACCTGGCTGATGTCCGGTTATGCCAAACTCAACTTCCAGGTCGCAAGCAGCACCAGAGCGGAACTTTTCTTCGAATACGACAACAAGCTCAAGTATGGCCGAAACGACTGGTTCGAGCTGGGATCCTGTGCTCCGGATCTCCGTTGGGATCAGGATGGTCCGGGATATATCTGGAAAGGTGAACTGGAGCAGATGTTCGGCGACCTGTACCTCAACGCCAAAGCCCTGTACATCGACATGTCCTTTTTCCTGCACCCCTATGAATCGACTTTGGGAAAACCTCTGAGCATTCTTTACTATCCCAGCTATTTTGTTACAGGCGCTCTTGACGATTACGGGACCACACGGATCAACACCAACCTCAACCTGACGGGCAGCTATTTTGCCGAGGAAGTCCTGGGCGGGGACCACGAGATCAAATTCGGCGTGGATTACCTGGTTTCCACGGTGTCGAGCTACGATTATTACCAGGGAAACATGTATCTCTATTACTACGGACCGGATGATTACTTCCAAAGCGGTGAGTACTGGGAAGGAGATGTCCGGAGAGATGTGAACATCAAATACTGGTTGCGCCGGTACTCCCTGTTCATCCAGGACACCGTGACTTTCGGAAAACTGAGCATCAACCTGGGACTCCGGTACGACAACGAGACCTCCAGGATCAAAGACCAGGCTGTGCCTGCCTCACCGTTCCTGCCGGATCTTCTGCCTGCGCTTACGATCTCGAATCTCGATCCCGGCCAAAGCTGGTCAACGTTGTCTCCAAGGTTAAGCTTGATCTACGACATCGGCGGAGACGGGAAGACCGTGTTCAAGATCAACCTGGCCCGGTACGGTTCGCAGGAAGGATTCGGCATGGCCAATTTCCTCAACCCGATGGGATGGTCAGGAATCGGGGTTTACTGGGATGATTTGAACGGCGATGCCCTCGTGACCAATAACGAGCTTTTCGGAGAGGATGCCGATGGAAACCTGGCGACTCCCACAGCAGACACCATTCTTTGGGCCTGGGGAACCAACGTGGATAACCCGACGGATATCGTACCCGCTAACAGTATAGACCCGAATTTCAGCTCGCCGTTGTTGGATGAGCTCAGCATTTCACTCGAGAGAGAGATCATCACCGACTTCGCCGCCCGAGCAGAATTTTTCTACAAAAGGGCCCATAACGGAATTTGGGATCGGAACATGATGCTGGATGGAACGCTGGAAACTGTAGACAACTATTACAATGCCGGGACTGAGCCCACCACAGGACAGATAATATGGGGCCGAAACGAGGGTTTTTATTATAACAAAAGGACAAACTATCCCAGCTACCACACCAAGTATATCGCCGCGCAGATAGTCCTGGTCAAACGGCTCTCCAGCAAATGGATGCTGGATGCCTCGCTCACCTATTCAGACTGGAAACGCTACTATGAGGGAGATTACACCGACCCCCACAACATTCTCTACTACGACAAAGCTGTCAACTCCTGGATGAATTCCAGATGGCAGTTCAAGGTCTCAGGCCTGTACCAGTTCCCATTGGGGATCAATGCCAGCTGGGTGTTCAGGGCGCGGGAAGGATATGTCCTCGAAAATTATGTGAACGAATACCGGCCCGGTTACAGCACGCAAAGATTCTATGACGGGCTGCGGGGCGACGATCGCCTGCCCGCTTTCTACGAGCTCGACTTCAGGCTGGAGAAGGTATTCCAAGTCGGGGAGAGATCTAGAGTTGTCCTCTCAGTGGATGCCTTCAATGCCCTCAACAGCAACATCGAATTGAACAGAGACCAGGTCATCACCTCCGATAGATTCGGTACAGTCAACAAGATCCTCAACCCCAGAGTTTTCCGGTTCGGCGTGAGGTTCGACTTCTAAGCAGCACCGCAAAATACGAGTTCAAAGCCCCTCCTCGATGAAGAGGAGGGGCTTTTTTTTCTGCCATCCAGGTGCTAGAATAGGGAGGGAGATGCCAATGAAAAAGATCGCCATTTTGTTTCTGCTCCTATGTGTTTTTTTTGCCCAAACCTATGTTTACAGCCAGGGTTACAAGGGCAAGGGAAAATTGAAGGGACTCGTTTGCGACCAGGAGGGAAATCCCATCGAAGGGGTCACGGTCAAGCTGTATTGCGAGAGGGGAGCCTCCGGTTTCGAGGTCACGACAGATAAGGATGGGGAATGGAAGGCATTTTATATCAGGGGGGGACCCTATGATATCGACTTTGAAAAGCCCGGCTATATGCCTAAAAAAATAGACGCCAACATCAGCGAATTCGGGAAAAATCCCGATATCGAAGTGACACTGCAAAAAATAGAGGGATTGGTGGTGACGGATGACTTGAAAGAGGAATTGCAGACGGGGAATGACCTTTTCGACCAGGAGAAATACGAGGAGGCCATCCAGTCCTACCAGGCGATCATCGAAAAAATTCCAGAAACCTATATTCTTTACAGGAACATCGGGAATTGTTACTTCCAGATGGAAGATTATGAAAAGGCAGAGGAATATTATCGCAAAGTTTTGGAAAAAGAGCCGGAAGACACGGAGTCCATTTTAGGGATCGGCAACACCTATGCCAACCGGGACCAGAATGAAAAAGCGCTGGAATGGTACAACAGGATCGAATTCGAAAAGATTTCCGATGCTTTGGTTCTCTACAACATCGGCTCCAATTTTTACTCCCAAGGACAGCATCAAGAGGCGCTCAAGTACTACCGGAAAGCCGTGGAACTGAAGGGCGATTTTCAAGATGCCCTCTATCAATTGGGCTTGGTCAACCTGACTTTGGGGAACAACCAGGAGGCGATCGATGTCTTCCAGGAGTATTTGAAATACGACTCAGAGTCGGGAAGGGCGGACCAGGTCCGGAACTTCATCGAGTTTTTGAAGAAAAAATAAATCGATTCGGTCACAGAGCCATGAAACATTTTAAAAAGCTATATTATCTTTTTCTTTTTGCCATAATTTTAGGTCTAGCGTTTGCCCCTATTGTCGCAGGGGCCAGCCAAAAAAAAGAGCCGTTGAATGTTTTGCTCATCACCATCGATACACTAAGGCCGGACAGGCTGAGCTGTTACAGCAGCGAACATATCCAGACGCCAAACATCGACAGCCTTGCAGAGAGGGGGGCTCTGTTTTTAAAAGCGTTTGCCCATACTCCCGAAACCCTCCCTTCGCACACGAATATTCTTTTGGGTACAACTCCCCTCTACCATGGCGTGCATGACAACCAGAACTTTATCGTCCGGGATGAATTTTTGAGCCTGGCCGAGCATTTGAAAAATGCCGGTTATGCCACAGGGGCCTTTGTCGGCGCCTTTCCTTTGGATTCCCGGTTTGGACTCACGCAGGGATTCGATGTGTATGACGACAACTACGGCAGTAGAAATTACCAGGAGTTCTCGTATGTGGAGCGGCCGGCAGGAGTAGTGGTCCAAAAAGCCATAGGATGGCTCGAAAACCAGAAAAAAGCCTGGTTTCTCTGGGTTCATTGTTTTGATCCCCACCAGCAATACAATCCTCCTGAGCCGTTCAAATCCCAGTATAAGGATGCTCCCTATAACGGGGAAGTGGCCTATGTGGATCATGAATTGGGCAAACTTTTTTCTTACTTGAAAAAAAATCGTTTGGAAGACAACACGCTTATCGTTTTTACCGGAGACCACGGCGAATCTCTCGGCCAACACGGGGAGTCCACCCACGGCTATTTTGCGTACAACAGCACCCTCTGGATTCCTCTCATTATTGCCACTCCAGGTATGAAACCGGTTGTCGTCGATCAGAATGTTTGCCATGTGGATATCTATCCCACTGTCTGTGATGTGTTGGGCACGCCAAAGCCCGATTTTTGCCAAGGTATCTCATTGGAGCCTGCTCTCAAAGGGAAAAAAATGAAGGAACTGGTTTCGAGAGCTATATATTTTGAATCTTTGTATCCATATTATAACCGGGGCTGGGCCCCTCTCACGGGAATCATCCAGGATAAAACCAAGTATATGGATTCTCCGATTCCGGAGCTGTATGATCTGGAGAAGGATTTCGATGAAAAAGAGAATCAGGCGGAGGGAAAAAACCTGAGTCCACAACGAAAGAAGTTGGAGGAATTGCTGGAGGAGCAATCCTATTCTGGGAAGGCTTCTGCGGCGAAAAAAATCGACAGGGACACGATGGAAAAGCTTAAAAGTTTGGGTTATCTTTCCAGCCCCCAAACGGCATTAAAAGAAAATTTCACCCGAGAGGACGATCTGAAGGTCCTTCTTCCCTATCAGAATCAGCTCCAAAAAGCCATGGGTGCCTATCATAAGGGAAATGTCGATGAAGGAATAGACATCCTCCAGAAAATCGTCCAGGAGAGGAAGGATTTCGATCAAGCCTATGCCTATCTAGCTACTTTGTACAAGGTAAAAAGAGATTACAAAAAAGCGGTGGAGATCCTCAGAGAAGGATACCAGAACTGTCCCACCAGCTACAAGGTGATCACGACCTTTGGGATCTTTCTCACCGAGGTAAGGGAGTACGAGGCAGCCATCCAAATCCTCCAGAAAGGCCTCGAGTTGATCGATTATGATCCGGAACTTTGGAACTATCTGGGCGTGGCCTATTGGAGAAAAGGCGATTTGGATAAAGCGCTGGAAGCTTTTGATAAGAGCCTGTCCCTGGACCATAACTATGCGATCGCATTCAACAACATGGGTTCGGTTTACCTTTCGAAATTTTTGGCAACAAAAGAGCGGATCGACCTCGATAGCTCTATCCTGAAATTTGAAAGGGCCATTCAGTTGGACCCGGCGTATGCATCGGCCTACAATGGCTTGGGCGCAGCCTACAGCCAAGCCGGAGATATCGATGGGGCGATCCGTTCATGGGAAAAAGCGGTAGAAATCAATCCTGAATTGGGATTTTCCCTGTATAACCTTGGCTTGGCTTATTTACGTAAAGGCAATAAAAATAGGGCTTTGGAATATCTGAATAAATACAAAGATAAGGAGTATAACCGCCTGCCCCCGCGAGAGAAAAAAGAGCTCGATGCCTTGATCCAAAGCTGCCGGCAAAAATAGCTTGCGGTAGGCCAATGCCTCGAAAATTTTTGGGTGAAACTAATAAAGGACATGCTGATAAAAAAAAATCTTCTTATCTCGATCCTCTTTCTATTCTTTTTTCTCATCACGACTTGGGATCCTTCCCCCGTTTTCGGTTTCCGAGGCACAGCCAAAGAACCAGAGCTGAATGTTCTGCTCATTACTATCGATACATTGAGGGCAGACAGGGTGAGCTGTTATGGCTCCCAGCATGTGCAGACTCCCAACATGGATCGCCTTGCGAAAAAGGGTGTGGTGTTCACCAAAGCCTTTTCCCATAACCCCACAACCTTGCCCGCTCATACCAACATACTCCTGGGATTGACCCCCCTTTATCATGGAGTTAGAGAGAACACCAACTTTGCTGTCAGGGATGAATTTTTGACCTTAGCCGAATACTTGAAAGACAGGGGATATTCAACGGGTGCTTTTATCGGGGGGTTCCCCCTCCACTCCCGGTTCGGTCTCTCTCAGGGATTCGATGTCTACGACGAAGAATATGAGAAAGTGAACTTCATGAAATTTTCCGCTGGGGAAAGGCAGGCTGGGGAGGTCATCGACAAAGCCTTGAAGTGGTTGGATCACCAGGAATCCAAGTGGTTTTGTTGGATCCATTGTTATGATCCTCATGATCCGTATGATCCTCCCGAACCGTTCAAGACACGATTCGTACAGAGCCTCTATGATGGAGAAGTGGCTTATGTCGATCGGGAGCTGGGAAGGCTCCTGGACGACCTGGAAAAAAAAGATCTGTTCGATAAGACCTTGATCATCTTCACCGGAGATCATGGGGAATCTTTGGGCCAGCACGGAGAGATGACCCATGGTTATCTGGCCAACAACACGACGATCTGGGTGCCACTCATCCTTGTCCATCCCGGTTCAAAGCCGTCCCGAGAGGAGCAGTATGTTTGCCATATCGATATTTTTCCCACGGTGTGCGATATTCTTCGTACACAAGCACCCGATGTTTGCCAAGGGATCTCCCTTGTTCCAGCAATGAATGGCAAAAAGCTGCCAAAAAGGACCATTTATTTTGAATCTCTTTACCCGTACTACAGCCGAGGATGGGCCCCGATAAATGGATTTATCTATGGTGGAGAAAAATACATCCAGTCTCCGATTCCTGAGCTATATGACCTAGAGAAGGATTTCTATGAATCCCATAATTTGGTCCAAGGCCAAAGGCTGGATGCTTACAGGAAAAGGCTTAACGACGTCATCCAGCAGTATTCCCATCCTGATAATGAAAAAGCCAGGCACCGCGTGGACCCGAAATCATTGGAGCGCCTGAAAAGCTTGGGATATATTTCCAGCCCCCAAGTTGAAAGGAAAAAAAACTTCAGCCCTGCAGATGATGTGAAAACGATCCTCCCCTTTCACAACAAAGCCGTAAAAGCCTGGGAGCTATATCAAGAGGGACGAGTTCAAGAAGGCTTTGACCTGGTGAAGGAAGTCATCACCGAAAGACCGGATGTGGATATCGCCTATACCTATCTTGCCAAAATGTACAAAGAACAGCAAAAATTGACGGAGGCTCTGGCGGTCTTGGAGCTGGCGCTGGAAAACCTTCCCTCCAATTATGGCGTTATCATCACCTATGTCAGTTATTTGAATCTTGCCGGCCGGAACGATGATGTCATCAATATGGTTGAGAATTTACAGCTTCCCCAGATGGAAACCGATCCAGAAATCTGGAATTATCTCGGCTTAGCGTATTCAGACAAAGGAGACTTTGCCAAGGCCATCGATGCCCTCGAATTTTCCCTCTCTGTCGACGATGAATTTGCCTATGCCTACCGCAGCATCGCAACGGTCTACCTCTCCAGATTTCTTAAAGCGAAAGATAGAGAAGATTTGCAGAGGTCCATACAGAATTTTGAAAAGGCCATCGAGCTCGAACCTGAATTTGCAGCGGCCTATAACAGTCTCGGTGTGGCCTATAAAGAGAATGACCAAACCGATGACGCCATGCAATGCTGGGAAAAAGCTTATAAACTGAGACCCGATGTCGGTTATCCCCTTCTCAACCTGGGTCTGGTATACCTGGAAAGAGGGGATAAAGACAAAGCGTTGGATTTTTTCACGAAATACAAAAGAGACTTCTATTCGTCTCTTCCTGCTTCAGAAAAAGAACGACTGGATGTTTTGATTCGAAGATGCGAGAGGAAACCATGAAAAAGGATAACGGAAGATTTCTGATCCTTCTCTTTTTGACGATTCTGGCTTTGAGTTTGGGATGCTGCGGAATGGGAGGGAGAGTGACGCTGGATCCGGAGAGCAAAAATTTCTACGAGTACAGCCGGTTGATTATGTCCAAACAGGAAAAGGAAATTTTCCTCCGGCTTCCCGACAAGGAATCCAGGAAGGAGTTTATCCAGGATTTTTGGGATAAGCGAGACCCTGATCCGCAGACTGAGGAGAATGAATTCCAAGAGGAATTCAATCAGCGGATCGAGTATGTCAATAAACGTTTTAGAGAGGGTATCCCCGGATGGAAGACGGATAGAGGAAGGATTTATATCTATTTGGGCCCGCCGGATAAAATCGAGCAGCGCCCTTATATCAATGACCCCAACGTAAAAGGATTGATCTGGTGGGGTTATTACCGGTACCGCTTGGGGATAGAATTTGTGGACAGAACAGGTGATGGGCACTACTCCCTCAGCCGGCAGTCCGGCGCAGCGGGAGGATTGCTGGATGTGATCGAGAAAGCCAAATTCGGACAGATTTTCACTGAGGAGGGGGAGAGTGGAAAAATCTTTGCCGATTTTGATGTGGATTACGATGCCCAGAAGAAGGAGATATTCGTTGCCATCCCTGTGGAGGCTTTATCTTTCGAAGGAGAGGCGAACAAACTCAAAGCCGATTTTTCCCTTGAATTTTATGTGTACTCGAAAAAAAGCCCGGATAAGGATCGGTTCAGCCGGCAGAAGAGTTTTGAAACGACAGAAGAAGAAGCTCTGGAAATGAAAAAAGTCGTCCTGACATTCCCCTATGACTTGAAACCCGGTGAATACTATTTCGATGTTCTGATCGTCGTCGAGCCAAAGATCGGCAAAATAAGGAAAATTTTTAAAATAAAGGTTCAATAATCCATTATGCACATACTCTTCCGCCTAAAAGGATAATAAGGATGAATAAAATTTCAATAAGAACCATGCTTCTCGTATTTTTTTTAGGGGCCCTTGTTTTCCCTAGTCAAAAATTGAAGGAGAAGGACCTGTCTGAAAGATACCAGGAGTGGCTGAAGCATGTCACCTATATCATCCGGCCGGAAGAAAAAGAAGTGTTCATGAGTTTGGACAACGACCGGGAACGGGACCTCTTCGTGGAGACTTTTTGGAAACAACGGGATCCCACGCCTGGCACCCCTCAGAACGAGTACAAGGAAGAACACACGCGTCGATTCATGCACGCCAACCAGCGCTACGGCCGGAATACTCCCCGGGAAGGCTGGATGACCGACCAGGGACGGATGTACATTATTCTGGGTGAACCCACGAGCAAGGAAATTTTCGAAACCAGTGGGATATATCCCGCAGAAGTCTGGACATATTACGGGGACAAGACCAAGGGTTTGCCCACTCAGTTCAATCTCGTTTTTTTTCAAAGGTCGGGAGCGGGAGAATACAAGCTGTACTCACCGACTTCAGATGGACCTGCGGCTTTGATCATCGACAAAAGCCGCCTGGATTTAACCAACCACCAAAAGCTATACGAAAAAATCTTGGAATTGGCCCCCACTCTCGCTGGTCCCTCCATATCTTTGATTTCTGGGCAGCGTTCCTACAACTACATCCCTTCTCCCCGGGAAAATATCATCCTGGCGGATATTTTCGATTCGCCCAAAAAAGATATCAATCCAACCTATGCCACACACTTTCTCAATTATAAAGGAGTAGTCAGCACAGATTATTTGACCAACTATGTGGAAAGCCAGACAGATCTGGCTTTGATTCAAGATCCTATCCTGAACATCAACTTTTTGCACTTTTCCATCAGTCCCTCCAGCGTGTCCATCGACTATTTCGAGCCAAAAGACCAGTATTACTGCAACTATCAGCTCAATGTGAGTGTGCGGAAGCAAGACAGGTTGATATTCCAATATTCCAAGGATTTCCCCTTTTATTTCGATCCGGATAGAGTGGAGATGATCAAAGGGAAGGGCATTTCTATCCAGGATTCTTTTCCGTTGATCGAAGGGGACTACCAGATGAACATTCTCATCCAAAATTCAGTGGGCAAGGAATTCAGTGTTTTTGAAGGAAATATCACGGTTCCCGAACATGCAGGCGCTCCGAAACTGGTGGGACCTGTTGTGGGTTACGGTCTCCAGGCCTATCCGGCTCACCTCCATGTTCCGTTCAAGGTGGTGGACAAACAGTTGCTGGTCGATCCCAGGAGCACCCTATCTCTTTCTGAAGACATCGCCTTTTTTTTCTCCATCATGAATGCTTCGAAGGAGCTCTGGGAGACGGGTAAAATCGATGTGAAAATAAGCGGCCTCAGGGAAAATTCTCCTTCCCAGAAAGCTTTGACCTTGGATATGAAAGACTATCCTTTTCATGAAATCATAGGCATCCATCATTCCCTCTCTGCCAAGGAGCTGTCTCCTGATTACTACGAACTGAAATTGCAGATGAAAGATGAGAAGGGCTCGATATTGGATGAATGCAGCACCAACTTCATCATTTCTCCTGCCGAAGGAGTCCCGCACCCTGTAACCTTGACCAAATCTTTTCCTCTTTCCAATTATTATCTTTTCGTTTATTCCCTTGCCAACCAGTATGACCGGGATGGGGCTCAGGAGAATGCTGAATCTTTTTATGAGAAAGCCTTTTCTCTCAATCCGGATTACCGCCCCGGGATGATCGAATATGCCCACTTTTTGTTGAAAATCAAGAAATACCAAAAATGCCTGGACCTGATAGAGAGAATGGATGAGGATGAAAACCTGCGGTTTGAATATTTCTTGCTAAAGGGACAAGCTTTCATGGGAATGGAAAAATATTTTGTGGCCATCGAAAATTTCCTGGAGGGAAACAAGATCTATGATAGCGATACGCGGCTTCTCAATTCTCTCGGCTATAGCTTTTATAAAACCGGCGATAGACAGAGAGCGCTGGAGGTTCTCCGGTCATCCGTGAGGTTGGATCCCGAACAGCAAGATATCAGGGCCTTGATCCAGAAAATCGAAAAAGAAAAAGACTTGGCTCGATTCTAAGAGAAGAAAAACGGAGGTGTGCATGGAAAGAATCAGAATGAGAAAAATTTTACCAATTGCGGTATCGGTTTTGGCCATTGTTTTTGTCGTTTCTGCGAAGGAGAAAACGTTTGAAAGCATTTGGGCTGTTTCGCCGCTCACGATCGATGGCCTTGTTAGCGACTGGGAAGGAAGTCCTCTCCATATGGAGAAAAAAGTCAAAACGGAATATGCATTCCGCAACGATGCCGACAATCTTTATGTGCTCTTTAAATTCAATGACTTGAAATATCTCAGTTCCATCGAGATCACAGGGATGACTCTTTGGATCGACACCTCGGGGAAAAAGGATAAAGACCGGGGCATCAAATTCACCAAAAAAAAGATTTCTGCGGATGAATACATCTCTATTCTGGAGAAACAACAGGGACCTCTGAACGATGAGCAGAAAAAAAATGTTCGCGCCAGAGCTTCCTATTTTATCAGCCAAGCTGAGGTTGTGGATAAAAAAGGGGATCCTTTAAATCAGAGTGATGTGGCTGATGCAGTCAATGGCGCCGCCTTTAATGTATCTGTCCAGCAGGAATCTGTAACCTATGAGTTCAGAGTGCCGCTTAAAAATTTGATCGCGGCTCTCTCTGAGAGCGTTGAAGAACCTGCGGAGGTTCTCGAAGTCGGCTTTGAGTGGGGCGGCCTGACCGAAGAGATGAGAAGAGAGTACATGAAGGGAGGTGCTGGTGGAGACTCAGGTGCCATGGGGATCTCCGAAGGCGGCAGAGGCGGGGGCGGCGCCCAGAGCGTGGGATTTGATGGGGCATCACCAGAGGGCTTGACCGCCTTGCGGAAAATGACCAAAAAATATTCCTTCTGGACTGCGGTCCGGATGGCCAAAAACCAATAGGCGTGAGAAAAAAACTCGTATTATTGATGGGGTTGATCAGTGCTGTCATGTGGCTGGCAACCTTGGCTTCCGCTTCCTCAAAGGGGAGAAAGATAAAGGCCGAGGGCATGAACCTTTTGATCATTTCCCTCGATACCACGAGAGCGGACCGTATCGGCGCCTATGGGTACTCGGGGGCCCGCACACCTCATGTGGATGACCTGGCGAATCATGGAATTAGATTCTCCGATTGTTATTCGCCCGTTCCCCTGACGCTTCCTGCTCATAGCTCATTGTTCACCGGTCGCTATCCCCTTGGCCACCGCGTGAGGGATAACGGCACGTTTTTGCTCAGCGATGGAGAAATTACCCTTGCAGAGGTGATGAAGAGCGAAGGATACGACACCTTTGCTGTGGTCGCTTCATTCGTTCTTATGGCCAAGTTCGGCCTGAACCAAGGGTTTTCTGTTTACGATGATTCTTTGGATGCCAAAGAGCTGTTGCGCAATTTTTATTCAGAGATCTCTGCGGATGTGGTGTACGCAAAATTTGAGGAATGGTTCAGGAAAAGAGAGAATAAAAAATTTTTTGCGTGGGTGCATTTCTACGATCCCCATTTGCCCTACGACCCGCCTGAAGAATATCGGACCGGGAAAAATAGACTCGAGGACCTGTACGATGGGGAGTTGGCGTTTGCCGATTTTTATGTCGGAAAAATTATCGGGGAATTGGAGGCCAGGAATAGACTCGACGACACCCTGATCGTCATCGTCGGCGATCATGGGGAAGCCTTCGGGGAACACCAGGAATACGGGCATTCGGTTTTCTGTTACGAGGAGAACCTCAGAGTTCCGTTGATTTTTGCCAATCCGCGCTTGTTTCCCGAAGGATTTGTGGTGGAGGAGCGTGTCAGCCTGATCGACATTATGCCTTCGCTTTGCGAAATATACGGGCTGCAAACTCCACCCCCGGTTCAAGGGATCAGCTTTACAGGAAAACTTGACGGAACAAAGGAGAGAGGGGAACGTTCTTTTTATATCGAAAGCATGTACGGGAAAGAAACCCTGGGCTGGGCTCCGCTCGCCGGGATAATCGATGGGCCCTACAAATACATCTCCTTGCCAGAACCTGAGTTGTATAACCTAGAAGAAGACAAAAGCGAAAAAAATAATCTTTTTCAGGCAAAAAAAGGTGTCGCGAGGGTGCTTGACGAGAAGTTAAAAGAGCTCATGCTGGAATATGCCACATCTCAGGGAAGTGTCAGGCGAAAATTGACGGCGGAGGATCGAAAGCGACTGGAAAGCTTGGGTTATATTTCTTCTTCCTCTCCAGGTTCGAGCAGGGTGATGGACCCTAAGAAGGGAATCGTGCTTTTGAATAAGTTCAACACGGCCAACAATCTTATCGAAAAAGGCCTTTTAGACTCGGCCGATGCAGAATTGCAAAATATAGTTGCCCAAAATCCGGATGTCGATTTTTTACCCTATTATGAGCTGCTGGCCAAAGTCTATGAATTGAGGTCCGATCACCAAGCGGTTCTCGACACCTGGAAGGAAGCGGTAAGAGTTTTTCCTGCGAACGATCGGTTCAAAATCACCCTGGCATTCAAGCTGCTTCAGATGGGACAACTGAAAGAAGCGGAAACGCTGGGTCTTGAGATCACGAGGATAGATGACAGATCTTCCAGAGGGTATATTTTGCTGGGACGTATCGAAGAAAGCAGAGGAGATGATCGCAAAGCCTTGATGTATTTCGAAAAAGCCTTGCATTGGGAACCGAACAATGTGCAGCTGAAGCTGAGCCTTGCCCATTCGTCGATCAAAAATGGACAACAAGAAAGGGCGTTGAAAATATGCCAGACCCTTCTCGCTGATCAGAATATCACAGGCGATCCAGCCAATGCAGCGGTTCTCTCCAGGATCGGGCTCATTTATACAGAAGGGAACAGGATCGAACAGGCCCGTAAGGTTTTGTTGGACTCGATTGCCTTGGATGATTCGGACGCCGAAGCGTGGAATAACCTAGGCGTTGTTTATTATCGAAATAAAGAATATCCCAAGGCTGTCGAGGCCTATGAAAGGGCTGTCCGATTGAATCCAGAATTTGCGCAAGCTTATAATAATCTGGGGACTCTCCACTTGCGCACCTTTCTGGAGAGAAAAGATCCTGGGTCGATTCCTAAAGCGATTGATGCCTTCAACCGGGCCATAGAAAACGATTCCCGACTGGCCTCGGCCTATAACGGCCGGGCTTCTGCCTCCAAGTTCAGCAATCGCGCAAGTGATGCCATCCGGGATTGGAAAAAAACGCTGGAGATTCAGCCCGATTTTATAGATGTCTACTTTAATCTGGGCATCACTTATCTTGAGACCGGCGATAAATCCGAAGCTCTGAAAATCCTGAATCGATGCAAACAGAAATTTTACAATCGGCTTTCCCCCTCGGAACAGGGCCGCCTTGACCGCCTGATCGCCGAAGCCAATCGCTGATTTTTCAGCCTTTCCTTACCAGATAGACGAAAATCCTTTATTGACCTCGATTTTTTTCTGTGGTATGTGACGGATAATTCATCCCCATTTCTGCGATTCCGGTCGGGGATAAAAGGAGATTGGACATGGTCAAGAGAAAAAAGAGGTTATTCCTCCCAAAATTGAGCGTTGTGGCCATTATTGTGTTTGGCTTGACGGGCTTTTTCCTATCAGCCGAAACGCAAGAAATCAAGGAGGATCTATTCAAGCAGCTCAAATACCGCAACATCGGACCTGTGGGTAATCGGGTGATTGCTGTGGTCGGCGTACCTGGAGATTCCAATATTTGTTATGTCGGAGCTGCCTCAGGTGGGATTTTTAAAACCGAAGACGGCGGTATCAACTGGAAGCCCATATTCGACAAACAGCCCGTCTCATCGGTCGGATCGTTGGCCATTGCCCCTTCCGATCCCAATGTGATCTGGGCGGGCACGGGAGAGGCCTTTATCCGCAGCAACATTTCGCATGGGGACGGGATATACAAGTCTACTGATGGGGGAAAAACGTGGAAGAATATGGGATTGGAAAAAACGGGCAGGATCGGTCGTGTGGTGATCGACCCGCGCAATCCGGACCTCGTTTTTGCCGCGGCCATGGGTCACTGCTACGGCCCCCAGGATGATCGGGGTGTCTTCCGCACGGCCGATGGAGGAAAAAGCTGGGAGAAAGTGCTGTTCGTGGATGAAAACACAGGGTGTTCCGATTTGGCCATGGATCCCAATAACCCCCGTATCCTTTTTGCCGGGATGTGGCCGATGTTGATCAGGACCTGGGGAAAGTGGAGCGGCGGGCCGGGTGGCGGCCTGTATAAGTCCGTCGATGGCGGCACCACCTGGACAAAGCTCGAGGGTAAGGGATTGCCGGAGGGAGAGATCGGCAAGATCGCCGTTGCCGTGGCTCCCAGCGATTCCGATCGTGTGTATGCCCTGATCGAGCACAAAGACGAAGGACTGTGGAGTTCGGATGATGGTGGCGAGACCTGGAAGCAGATCAACCATGACCGAGCTATTCTCAACCGGCCGCTCTATTACACACGCTGTGTGGTCGCCCCGGATGATCCGGATGAAGTTTATTTTCCAGCAACCCGTTTCCACATGACACTGGATGGGGGCGTCAACATCAAAAGATTTAATCCTTCAGGAGGCGACCATCACGACATGTGGATCGACCCGCTCGATCCTGACCGGATGATGGTGGGGAATGACCAGGGTGTGAGCATCTCCACCAACCGCGGAAGATCCTGGCACGGCATCCAGCTCCCGATCGCCCAGATGTACCATGTGTATGTGGACGACCGAGTCCCCTATAACGTATACGGCAACCGGCAGGATGGATCATCCTACGGCGGGCCCAGCAACAGCCGCATGGGGAGGGGAGGTATTCCGCGAGGTCTGTGGCATCCGGTCGGAGGATTTGAGAGCGGGTTTGCCGTTCCCGATCCTGTGGACAACAACATCATCTGGTCGGGCAACTACGACGGCATGCTGGATGTGTTCGATATGCGGAACAAACAGAGCCGGGGAGTGACTGTCTGGCCGGAGAGTCTCCAGGGCTGGGCACCCAAGGATGTCAAATACCGTTTTCAGTGGACCTTTCCGATCGCTATCTCCCCGCATGATCACAACCGTGTTTACGTGGGAAGCCAATTTGTCCACATGACGACCGACTCGGGGCAAAGCTGGAAGATCATCAGCCCCGACCTTTCCACAAATGACAAAAGCAAACAGGAGAGGACGGGCGGGATCACCCAGGACGATGCCAGTCCCTTGTATTGCTGCACCCTGTTTGCCATCGCTGAGTCCCCGCTGGAAAAGGGGTTGATCTGGGCTGGGACGAATGACGGGCTTTTGCATGTGACCAGGGATGGAGGGGAGAATTGGACCGATGTCACAAAAAACATCCCTGATCTCCCGGAATGGGGGACGATCAGCAATATCGAACCATCCCGTTTTGAGGCTGGAACGTGCTACATAACGGTGGATTTCCATCAGGTGAACGATTTTGACCCTTACGTTTATAAAACATCCGATTTCGGAAAAAAATGGAAACGCATCAGTTCAGGTATCCCCAAAGGCGGGCTCAGTTTTGCCCATTGTGTGCGGGAGGATCCGGCTCGAAAAGGTCTGCTTTATCTCGGGACAGAAAATGCCCTTTATGTCTCGTTCGATGATGGGGAAAATTGGATTCCTTTGCAAACGAACCTTCCACATGCCCCGGTTCACTGGTTGACGATCCAGGAGCATTTCAGCGATCTTGTGGTGGCCACATACGGCCGGGGTTTCTGGATCATGGATGACATCACCCCCCTTCAGCAGTGGACGCCCGAAATCGAGGGATCGGAGGTTAATTTGTTTTCTCCACGCCCGGCTTATCGTTTCCGCAATGTGGCAGGTCCCTCTGGGTCACCCAATGATCCTTGTACGGGACAAAATCCCACTTACGGTGCCAGCATCAGCTATTATCTGAAGGACGCGCCGAAAGAGGATGTCATGCTTACGATCCTGGATGAGAAAGGGGAAGTCGTCCGAACCCTCAAAACTGAAAAACCCGAGGACATGGAAACGAGCGATGACGACAGACAAAGTCAGAGAGCCTTCAAGGTGCCCAAACAGGCCGGTGTCAATCGTGTATGGTGGGACTTGAGATACGACAGGAGCAAGATGATCAAATTGCGGACAAAACCCATTGGGCAGGATCATGTCGAGCTTGGAGATAAAGGATGGCGGCCTTTTCCGAGAGGGAGTCGTGGGAGCGGACCTTTGGCTCCCCCTGGAATCTATACGGTGAAATTGGCGGTGGGGGACAAAGAATATTCAAAAAATCTCACCGTGATTAAAGACCCCCATTCTTCCGGAACAGAAGCGGATATCCTCGAACAGACAAAGATCCTTTTAGAAATTTCTCGGAATATCGATAGTGTAGCGGACATGATCAATCAGATAGAATGGGTTCGAAAACAACTGGGCGACTTAAAAAATATGCTGAAGGAGAATGAGGGATTCGAGCCGGTTATCAAAGCCGGGGATGAGCTCGATCAAAAGTTCATCGCCGTGGAAAGCTTTTTGTTTTCAATGGAGTTTTCCGGGTCTGGAGATGGATTGCGTTGGCCGGATAAGTTTTATGTGAAACTTCAATTTCTGGCGAACGATATAAGCAAATCCGATTTCGCGCCTACTTCCCAGCAGATCCAAGTGCATGAGATGTTCAAGGAGCAGTTGGCGGAAAATCAGGATCGTTTACAACAGTTGATAAAAAAGGATGTGAAAGCTTTTAACGATATGCTGAAAGAAAAACAGATCCCGATAATTTTTGCCGATGTGAAATAAACTCTACCCGGGTCAGCCTTTGACTTCGAAATCGACAGTCTTTTTTACCGTCTTTGTCGAAATGTTGTCCTTGATCGTGATGGTTAACGTATAACTTCCTGCTTCCAAGTTTCTCTGTTCTCTAGCCTCGCTTGTTTCTGTCCCCTTGGTTGTTCGGACCACGACTGTCTTTTTCATCGGCAGTGGTTGGCTCACAAGGGGGGATTCATATTTTTGAACGGCATAATTGATGACGACTTCCTCGCCTTGGTATACCTCATAATGAACTTCGATATCGCATTGGCCTTGAGGATTGACCTGAGAACCGAAAATGAAGAAAAATATGTCCAGGTTATCCTGGGGGGCAAAAATAAGGTCGAGGTTGGGAAAGATCTGGAGGATTGAGTAGCTGAAAAAGTCCTCATGGATTTCTGCTGTGGTCTCTGGAGTGGCGACCTGTTTTATATCCTTTGCGAAAATGACCGGTGTGGTTTCGATCGTATCTGTGAAAGAAAGAGGGTCGGGGAGGGTGATATCAGCATACTGCGTTCCGATCTTCTGGAAATCTCGTGATGTCACGGCCAAAGAGAGGAAATAACTTCCAGGAGGAAGGGGATATCCCGTGGTGTATGTTCCTTCCTGTTCGGGATCGTAAGTGGCGCTTTCTTCCTCCACATGCATCGGGATGTAGACCTCTTTCACGAGCTCTCCTGGCATATCGTTATCCAGTTTGTTGAACTGGAGGAACACATAGTTGTCTGCGACGAGGTTGGCAGGGGCTGCTTGTCCTTCCGGTGTTTCAGCCTCCGGCACTACGGCAGGAGGAGCAAATCCTAGATCGACATTTTTAATTTTGAAAACGATGAGGGCATGCAGATTCTGCTGCCCAGCCGGAAGATACAGATGGTTGGTGATTTGGAACGGAATATCGAGCCTGGCTTCCCGTGAGGGGGTTCCCTCTTGAAAAGCGGCCTTGACCTGGGGAGGGATGATGACGGCTGCTCTCTTTTCTTCCTGTGAAAAAGAGAGAGAGGCAGAGAATGCACACAGAATGATCCCTGATATCAGAACTGTGATTAAGCCTTTTCTTTTCATGTTTCCTCCTTGAGCTCAACCCTTTGGTTTTCCCTTCCTTCGGTTTGTGCTCCTATGATAGTGGCTCACGTGTATTTCAATCAAATACTATACCAAAACTCAAGATTTATTTCTACAAATATTCTGAGCTCATATCCACCTTGCTTGATCCCGTCTTTTTAGTCGATTGAGTCCATGATTTTCGGCAACAGGTCAAGGCCATGTGTTCGATGTCAAGGGGAAGGCTTGCGCCGCTGGTATTTGTTGACGGCGTTCTGGTGCTCGCGGAATGTGCGGCTAAAATGATGACTGCCGTCGTTTTTCGAGACGAAATAGAAGAATTTTTCATCGGCTGGATAAAGAGCAGCTTCGAGAGAATGTCTCCCTGGATTGGCGATCGGACCTGGAGGCAGACCGGAATAAAGGTAGGTGTTGAAAGGCGAATCGAACTCGAGGTCTTTGGTATACAAATGGTCTTTGAACTTTCCCTCAAGTTTTAGAACATAGATAATCGTGGGATCGCAATCCAATTTCATGCCGATTTTTAAACGGTTGTAAAAAACAGAGGAAATGATTTTCATCTCATCCTTGAGGGAAGTTTCTTTTTCTATCAAAGAGGCTAATATGACGACATCACGGACAGACATGCTCAAATCCTTGGCTCGTTCGACCCATTCTTGGACAAAAACCTTATGGAATTGAAAAACCATGGCGGCAACGATTTCTTCTGCAGAGGTTCCTTTGGCAAAACGATAGGTCTCAGGGTAAAGATATCCCTCGAGATTTTTGGCATCCCGGTCCAGGTCAGAAATGAGGGACACATTATTAGTTGCTGTCAGGATATCTTTTTGTGCCGCAAAACCTTCCACATCCAAAAGTTCAGCTATTTCCCGGATGATCAATCCCTCGGGGATTGTGATGGAATAAAGGTGAACGTTTCCTTCTGACAGGATGTGCAGTATATCCTTAGGGGAGGCAGGGATTGTGATGGCATACTCTCCAGCTTTCAGGCTTTGGGCGGAAAAAAAGATCCTGTAACCCAAAAGCATCGGCCATGTCTTTTTTATGACCCCGCTTTTTTTCAGGTTGAGAGCGATTTCTTTTGCGGATTGTCCTTTCGTGACCTCAAAAATAATGGTATCGGGCCGTGTTTTCAACGGCCGATAAAATTCTGAGGCAAACCATGTTATGCAGAGGAGCAGGAGTAAAACAGCCGAAATCAAGCTTATTTTAGCTATCTTGATCAACATCGGATTTTTCCCTTTTGCTCTCCAGATAGGCGGACAGGATGATCATGGCCGAGATCTGATCCTCCAAGTTTTTTTTGGCCTTTGGGTTGAATTTTCTTTGGCTGAGAATTTGATTGGCTTGTTTTGTCGTCAACCGTTCATCCCAAAAACGGATGGGAAGATCCAGGATACGTTCCAGCCACCCTGCGAACTCTCGAGTCTTTTCAACCCTGGTTCCGGAACTCCCATCCATTCTCAGAGGCATACCCAAGATGACTTCTGAGATTTCGTATTCGGAGACCACGCGTTTGAAGAAGTCTGCGTCCTCTTTTTCGGTTTTTCGCCGATAGCTTGTTAAGGGTTGTGCCGTGATCCCCAATCGATCACTCACGGCCAATCCGATCTTCCGATCTCCAAAATCTATTGCCAGAACTCTCAAGGTTTAAGGAAGGCTCCTTTTCTTTTTTTATTTTTGTGCTTCTCCAGTCCGAAACGGATCAGGCTGTCCAATAGTTCGGGATAAGGAAGACCGCTGACCTCCCACAGTTTGGGATACATGCTGATTTCCGTGAAACCGGGAATGGTGTTGATCTCGTTCAGGAAGATCTTCTCCGTTCCCTCCTGGAGAAAAAAATCCACTCGTGCCATGCCCGAACAATCGATCGCTCGAAAAGCCTCCAAGGCGGTGCCCTGGATCGTTTCAGTGACTTTCTGAGGCAGTTCTGCCGGGATTTTGAAGGAGGTTTGGCCATCGATGTATTTGTCCTGGTAGTCATAAAAATCCCTGTGAGGGATGACTTCTCCTGGAAGCGAAGCCCGGGGATTCTCATTTCCCAATACACTGCATTCGATTTCCCTCCCCACGATGCCCTGTTCGATCAATACCTTTGTGTCGAACTGGAAGGCGGCTCGAATGGCGGATCCGGTCTCTCTCCCTTCAGTGACTTTGGTGATCCCCACGCTCGAACCCAGGTTGGCGGGCTTGACAAAAAATGGGAATGGGAATTCCCGTTGAATACGGTCGAGGATTTTGTTGGCACCTTCGTTCCAATCGGTCTCGGTGAGGACCAAGTGTTTCACGACAGGCAATTGTCTGTTTTGGAAAAGACTTTTGGCCATTGCCTTGTCCATCCCGGTTGCCGAAGCGAGAACCGTTGCTCCCACGAAGGGGACATCGGCCATTTCGAACAGCCCTTGGATGGTACCATCCTCTCCAAAGGGGCCGTGAAGGACAGGAAAGTATATATCCGCATCGATAAAAGGAGGGGGATTTTCGTTTCCCCAGGGCAAAAAGGAAAAGGACTGGTCTCTGTCCAGGTCAGACTGTGGAACGAGCGGCGAATCAACCGCCTTCCAAAGTCCCTGTTTATCGATGTAAATGCAGGATGGGGTATATTTTTTTTTATCGAGGTTTTTATAGATCGAAGCAGCCGAAATGAGAGAGACCTCGTGTTCGGCCGAACGGCCGCCGAAAAGAAGATTCACTTTTATTTGTCGTCGCATTCTGAGTTTTTCCGCATGCGCTCATTGTATCGGAATCACTCTTTATTGTCTAATTTTCCCTTCAGATGAGAGCCGTTCGTTTTTCTTCTCTCTGACCTTCTTGGCGCTTCCGGATGGCCCGTATCAACCCTCCGATCATGGCAGCGATTCTGTTGATTTTATCTTCAAAATCGATATAATCTCCCTCTGGTAGATAGCCCAGTTCTCTTGAAATGACGAGTTGGGTGCGAAGTTCTGCAGCAGATGCTTTTGCTTCCTTCAAAAACTTGATGAACTCGGACCCGCTGCCGCGTTCTTTTCCACAGGCGATTTGAGAGGCGATCGCCATCGCTGATTTTCTCAGTTGATCTCTCAAAGCGAAGTCTTGGCTGAAGTTTCCGTCAGCGGAAAACTGATACATATCCACAGCAAGTTTTTTTGCCTGCTGCCAGCACTCTAGGTTTTCCAGGTAAGAATAAGGTGTTTTATCTGAAGATTTTGACATTTTTGACCTCCATGGATATAGACGCTGGGGGCGACCAGGAAATGTCATTTTGTTCAATAAATTCATGCTCGATTCGACTCAAGATAGTGAGAAACCAGAGTGAAGCTGTGCGTCTCGGTAAAGGAGAGACATAGCCTTGCTTAGGAAATGCTCAAATGCTGTTGACAGGGCTAAAAGTGGAGAATATAATAGGGGCAAATTTTGAATCGTAAGTAATTAGCATCAGGTTAAAAATTGAAAATTTTTAAAAAACCTTTTTCTTGGGTGAGGATACCATCTGGTTAAAAAGGAGGCTGGGATGAAAAACAAAAAATTGGTATTTTTGATCATCGGAGTTTTTTTTCTGTTCTCTCTTGGAGCTCAAGCCGAGACCAAGAAGCTCAGGGATATAGGAAGATACAAGCTGGTGAACATCCAACGAGATATGCCTAGCGAAGAAGTTATGCAAACCCTATTGGATAAATTTTCCGGAGATATCCAGAATGGATTCAACTTGGCAGGGTACAGCAATTTATCCAGTCCCTTTATCGATCAAGTGAAGCAATCTGCTTATGAGGAAAAAGAACTGGCTGTCGGTGAAAGGATGGTGTGGATGCTTTTCCGCTCCGGAGGAAAGATCAAAGTTATCCATGATCTTGAATGGGCAGGGAACGACCCGCTATCCGTTTATTCCTTTTCGGTCATGGATGGGAATAAGCATTACGAATTCATCATGCCCAAAGCCTGCGGAAATATTTCACTCCAAAAAGTGGAAATGGCGTCCCCTTCCGGTGAGGGGGAATTGGATTTTGCCGATACCCCAGATCAGGAACAAAAACCGGAAGAACAATTTGAGGTCGAGAAAGCAAGGATATACCAAGAGATTTACGATCTGCTGAGCGAAACGGATCTATATTGTTCCTTTTTTATCTTGGATGATGAGGTGCCGGATACAAAAATATTCGGGGCCGAACGAGCTTATGAAAGAGTTCAGTTCAACAACGGAGATGTCGTCTACATAAACAAGGGACGGAATGATGGAGTCGAAGAAGGGCAGATGTTCACTGTTCTCGAAGTGGGACAGCCGATCGCTGGATATGGTCCCCTTGCCCACCAGCGGGGCAGAGTGCGGATTGTCGCTCTTGAAGAAAATACGGCTTCTGCCCTTGTCGAAAAAGCATGCGGTCCTGTAATGCTTGGAAACCTGCTGGTTCCTTTCGAGGAGAAAGAGGGACGGATGGGCAAAGATCTTGGCTACGATGTTCCTCCCTATGAGACGGATGGCCTGAAAGGTGAGATCCTCCTTCTGAGCGAAGATTTTAACCAAGGCGGCAGCGGTGATTTGGCCCTGTTGAACTTGGGCGAGGTCGATGGCATTCAGTTGGGCCAACAGTTGGTCGTGTATAGAAAGCTTTATGAAGGAACCCCTCTTTTCGTGTTCGGAAATATGGTGGTTATCGATACACAAAATAGGACGTGCACGGTGAAGATCCTGTCCTGCAAAGATGCTTTGCTTATCGGGGATCGAGTACAAACCAGATAAGTACAAACACGTTTGCGCCCATTCACTTTCAATCACTCCCGAACCAGTCTGTGGCATCATCATCAGCCATGATCCCCCCCCATCCTTTTAAGTTGGGCGGGGTGGGTCGGCTGGGCGGGGTGGGTTGGCTGGGTGGGATGGATCGGCTTATTGACAGAAATTATCAATTTTGGTAGTTTAGCCCCAGAGCTTTTGTTAAAAGGCTTCAGAGAGCGGGCGTAGTTCAGTGGTAGAACGTCTGCTTGCCAAGCAGAAGGTCGTGGGTTCAAATCCCATCGTCCGCTCCAGGCAATCCCCTCATTTTCAGTAACTTATCCTCTCAATGACATTTTCGCTGTAATGGCGTATTTTGGTTTTGCTTCCCCTGGAAGCGACAACCGAATGACAATTGAATGGCAAATGAGTACCCCATATAAATGGGGTCTGAATGGCAAATCTCTCGTGACAGGATGGATGTCGAAGACTGCAAAGGGATTCACTTTTGGGCTGATTTTTGGTATATTTATTCCTTATGATTTACATAGGCATTGAGGGGGTGTCATGCCTGGTTATGTTAATTAGGTAAAACTCTATACTGATGGAGGATGCAGAGGCAATCCAGGTCCAGGAGCTATAGCGTTTAGAATCCTTGATGAGAATAACAATGAGCTTAAGAGTTCTTATGAGTGTATTGGAGAGACTACAAATAACCGTGCTGAATATCATGCACTAATCAAAGGATTAGAATGCTCAGCAAAGCATACAAGAGGGGTTGTTAATTGCTATTTGGATAGCGAACTTGTCATAAGGCAAATCATTGGCTCATATCGGCTAAGGAATGATGAGCTAAGAGCCTTATTTTATAAAGTAAAGGAAAAAGAAAGCCCTTTTGAACGGGTGACTTATCAGCATTTGAAGAGAACAAACCCTTTCATCAGAAAGGTTGATATATTAGTAGATAAAGCATTAGAAGGCGAATAATAATTAACAAGGTTATGCTTAGGAGGTGAAGATGGAAAAAGAACTTAAGAAACAACTCAGGAAGTTTTCCAAGATATTCATTGACGCACAAGAGAAAGGGAAGAAAGAAGCAGATATTGTTATGTATCTTGTTCAATTCTTTCAGAGCGTACTAGGTTATAGCATCTTTGATGAGATAAGCAAAGAGTATCAGATTAAGGGCAAATACTGTGACATAGCCCTGAAAATAAAAGGTGAGGTTGGGATGTTGGTCGAAGCAAAACAGCCAGGTATAAGATTAGTAAAAAAACACATAGAGCAGGCTGAAATATATGGAATGAGAAGCGGGATAAAATGGGTGCTCCTAACTAATGGTTGTGAGTGGAGGCTATTCCATTTGACTTATGATGATTCAGAAGGGATAGAAAGTACCTTGGTATTCAGCACGGATTTAGTAAAGAGCTTTATGGAAAAGCCTAATGATGTGGTCGAAAAATTTATGCTGCTCCACAAGCGAAACTTCATGAAGGGCGAACTAGATAAATACTTCACAAAGAAAACGATGCTAATCCCTGAATCCTTAGCAAAAGCATTGTTTACCGAGGAGGTATTAAGGTCTATTCGAAGAGAGGTAAACAAAGGAGCAGAGGTTAAAGTCGGGATTGACGATATTGCCAAAGCATTGAAGATTCTTTTGGACAAAGAGGTTTTAGCCGACATGGTGATAAAGGTTAGGAAGACTAAGAAGGTTACAAAAAAGAAGGCAACCAAAAGAAAACCTGCACCTTTAACAGAAAAGCCGAAGGATTGAGGTTTCACCATTAAGTTGGACATTGGAATGCTGCTCTTGATTTTTACTGTATGCCTTGTTGTCTTAGGTGTTATTACTCTCATAGTCTTAATAGTACAAGGCAAAAGAAAGGCTTCTCCTGAAGTAATATTAGTTCATTCTCTAGGTGTGTCATGTAAGAATACGGGAAAAGAGACTGCATTCAATGTTAAGGTCAGTGAATGTGAGCTGAATGTATTTAGTATCTTTTTCCAACCTATAAGTGTCCTTGAGCCAGGAGCTTCCACTAAGTTAGAGTATAGAATTGTTGGCAGGAACAAGGAAGCCTATTCCATAATAAAAGGAGTAGGCGAAACATATTTGGGATTTCCTTATTTTGAAGGGATGAAGGTTGAGAAGTACTGGCTAAACATTCACTACGAGGACGCAAAGAAGAAGGAATATAAGACAGAGATGGTTGTGGATTGTAGGTTAAAAAAGATTACTGTAGAAAAAATAGGAAAAGCCTAAACTTACTACACGGACATCGAAACAATCCTAAATCTGGATGAAGCAAAGCAGGTTATTTTGAGCGGACTTGTCAAAGAGCGATTGTAACAGGTATGGTTGAGTACGGAATATTTTCTTTTTAGTATTGTATGTAGAAGGGAGGGTGTAATGAAAAACAAAAGCTTCATTTTTTCAACCATTGTATTACTTTCTTTCTTTTTTGTTTTTGTTTCCTGTGGTAAGCAAAAAGCAGAGTGGGGAGGAACAATAGAAGTAGTAGATGCTGTAACGGTTGTTAAGAATCCGAAAGAGCCGATGTATGGCGAGGATGTTTTTAGCTTGGAAGAAGAGTTTTCCATTGGGGAGACAGAGGGAAGAGAAGAATATCTGTTTTCAGAAATAAGACATTTAGCCATAAGTGAAGATGAGAGTATCTTTGTTCTTGATTCGAAGGAAGACCATATTAAAGTGTTTGATAAAGAAGGAAAATATATAAAGACAATTGGAACACCTGGGCAAGGTCCAGGAGAATTGGACAGACCATCTTCCATTTGCATTAGTCAAAATGAATTGGTTGTGCTTGAGGGGGCTAGAAGATTTTCAGTTTTTTCTTTAGAAGGTGAATTTTTAAAGCATATATCAACGAAAGAAACCTGGGCGCTTGGAGCTAGTATGGATTCAGTAGGGAATATTGTTTTAACAGAAGGAGTCATGGACCCTGAATATTTTCATTATAAGGTGAAAAAGGTTGATGTGAATATGAATCTACTCTGCGAGATTGCAAAAACACCTGCACCTGATGCTCGTACAGGTATCAATCCATTTATGCCTTTTGCTTACTGGCGAATTGATGAAGATGATAATATTGTCTTTGGTTATCCCAAGGACTATGAAATACAAATTCTTAATCCAGACGGCAAAGTAATAAAGAAGATAAAAAGAGAATATGACCCAGTTGAGGTAACAGAGCAAGAAGAGAAGGAGCGAGCAGAAGATTCTCCTCCGCAGATTAAATATATTTTCCCCAAATACCACTCTGCTTATTATCGGTTTTTCCTAGATGATGAGGGGAGGATATTTGTCCAAACCTGGGAAAAAATAGAGGACGAGGAGATTTATTATCATGATATTTTTGACTCAAATGGGAAATATGTTGTTAAAATTCCTCTCCGAATGAGACCAATAATTTGCAAAAAGAATAAGCTCTATTCCATCGAGGAAGATGAGGAAGGGTATCAATACGTAAAGCGGTACAAGGTTACCTGGAATATATAACATCTTAATATGGACATCGAAACAATCTAAAATCTGGATAATGCAAACAGTCTATTTTTATAGGGAACTGTCAGGGAGCAACTTTAACAGCAGGGTTGACGATTCACTGCTCTATATCCCAGGTATTCATCGAGGCTCTATGAGTCCCTAATAATAGAATTAATCCCCATCAGCAGGAATAATACTTTATCCCGTAATTGTGTATTCCTCATTTCGTATGATGGTTGGTTTATTCCCTTATTTCAGGTTGTTATCCTCGATATTAGGATAACTAATCCCCGATTATCTGCTATTATTCCCTTTTTCGGGTAGGATAGCTCCTGGGGTCTGGTTAGAGTTCAGGGGTAGTTTACAGGGCGGGTATTTTTTTCGTGGAAATAGAGGAGAAAATATCTATCCCGTAAAGTTTGAACCTGGGTTGCAAATTCCGGCCCATTCCGGACACTGATTCCGATTTATTCCGGTCACTAAATC
>CAZIDF010000019.1:0-67620 GCA_964538085.1 uncultured Eubacteriales bacterium
CGATTTATCGTGTTTGTTCGCTGGTGAACACTTGCTGTTGCCATATCGAACACTTTTTTCGTGGGAAATTCCCTGTTTTGCATCCGCCACACCTGTAATCAACAATGGCATAATTTTTGCTTTTAAGCGCGATAGAGGAACACAACTTTGCTGCGAAACTATTTGAAGACCGCTTTGAGGAACATCCGGAGAAACAGGATTTATTCTTTTATCAATATCCTGGGGCTTGCGATCGGAATAGCTTGCTTCCTCTTGATCGTATTCTACATTCAACACGAACGGAGTTATGACAGTTTCCATGAGCGAGGGGAAAATATCTATCAGGTTGTCCGGATAAATAAACAAGGAGATTGGCAGGAAGAGAGGGTGAATACGGGAGCTCCGCTTGCTCCTCTTATGGTGGAAAATCTCTCTGGCATCGAGGAGGCTGTCCGGTTTACGTGCTTCCGGAATGATTTGATCGGCTTTGGAGAGAACCGGTTTATCGAAAGGCGCTTTTTCTTTGCCGATGAATCGGTCTTCGATGTCTTCACGTTTCCTCTAGCTCTTGGTGATTCTTCAAGCGCTCTGAGTGAGCCCTTTACTGTGGTTTTGGCACCTGGAGTGGCCCGGAAATATTTTGGCGATTTGGATCCGATCAACAAAGTTTTAACTTATTATTTCGGTGGCAAAGCAATTGATTTCCGTGTGACTGGCGTTCTCGAAAAAATTCCCCAAAATTCTCACATCGATTTTGATTTTCTGGCATCGTATAAAAGCCTCCTGCCCATTGTCGGAGAATATTTCATCACCAAACACTGGGACAGCCCCACCTGGACATATGTGCTTTTGAAAAAGGGCGTCAGCCCCCAGTCCATCGATTCCCTGCTGCCGGCTTTTACGGAAGAGCATGTGGATAAACGGAGTTTCACATCTGCTAATCACAAGCTGCTTCCCCTGAGAGATGTTTATTTTCATTCGCCCGGTCCTTCTATAGGCAGATGGGGTAACGTTCAGTATTTGTTCATTTTCACCGTTATTGCCGTATTCATTCTCCTGATCGCCTGCATTAACTTCATGAATCTCGCTACAGCCCGCTCTGGATCTCGGGCGAAAGAGATCGGCATGCGGAAAGTTGTCGGTGCACAACGTTCCCAGATCGTGCGTCAATTCCTCGGGGAATCATTGGTTTATAGCACCCTGTCACTGATCTTGGCTGTGGTTCTCGTTGAAATTTTCCTGCCTCGTTTCTCGAACCTGGTGGGGCAGGAATTGAGAATTAACTATTTGCGGAACTTCCCGTATGTTCTGATTCTCTTGGTAACGACACTCCTGGTAGGTGTGATTGCCGGAAGCTATCCTGCTTTTTTTCTTTCTGCCTTCAAACCCGCCTCTGTTCTGAAAGGGAAGCTTCGCAGCGGAGGAGCGGCTGTATGGGTGCGGAAAGCCTTGGTGGTAGGCCAGTTTGTCATCTCGATCGCTTTGATCGCCGGGGCTGTATTCATTTTTCAGCAGATCGAATTCGTCAAAAACAGGGACTTGGGATTCAAAAAAGAACAATTGATTACGGTTCCACTGCGTGACCGGTCTGTCCGCGGCAAGTACGAGCTGCTGAAAAACAAATGGCTTCAAAACACCAACATCCAGAACGTCACTGCAACCTCGATGGAACCCTGCGTTACATCCCAGAACGGGATCGACGTAAAGGCCAGGGGAGTGGAAGATCTGGATATCGGTATCATTTATGCGGATCATGATTATTGTCGAACGCTGGGAATCGATATGGCTGCCGGACGGGACTTTTCCACCAGCATATCGACAGATGCGAATGAGGCCATCCTGATCAATCGGACAGCTCTGGAGACACTGGGATGGCAGGAAGGAATCGGGGAGGAAATGGAGCTCTATTTCAGAGAAGGCGGCAAAATCATTCCGGTTTACCAGGGGAGGGTGGTTGGTGTGGTAGAAGATTTTAATTTTCGCGATCTCACCACCCCCATGCAGCCCATCTTGATAAAAATCGATCCTAAACGGTATTACTATGCGTTAGTCAGGATCAATGGTACAAAAATAAACGAATCCATCCAACATATGAAAAAGGGCTGGCAGGAGCTGGCCTTTGATTACCCTTTTGAGTTCACTTTTCTCGAGGATGACATGAACGGTGTTTACCGGAGTGTGGAGACATTCGGTTCCATCACGCGCTATGGCACGTTCTGGGCAATTTTTATCGCCTGTCTCGGCCTTTTTGGATTGGCCTCTTTCACAGTCGAAAAAAGGACAAAGGAAATTGGAATCAGAAAAGTTCTAGGTGCCTCGACTCCAGGAATCATGGCGTTGATAAACAAAGATTTTCTCAGGTTGGTTATCCTCTCCAATGTCATAGCTTGGCCGATCGCTTACTACGGCATGACCCGGTTTCTCCAATATTTTGCATACAGGATAAGCATCCAGGTTTGGGCCTTTCTTCTAGCGGGCGGGTTTGCCCTTTTGGTCTCTTTTATCACGGTCACCTTTCAGGCTGTCAAGGCAGCCGTGCTCAATCCGTCCAAGACATTGAGGTACGAATGAGAGCGTCTGCCGAGGATAAAGATGGAGGTCTTGAGATATGAATAAAATGATTTGGGTTTGGGCGGCGATTATTTTATTGGTACTTTTTTTTCTGAGTTGAATGAACATTGACCCATAGTTGGAGATCGAGATGTTTAAAAACTATCTGAAAATCGCGTTTCGGAACATCATAAAGCAAAAGCTCTTCTCCCTGATCACGGTCTTTGGTTTGGCCGTTGGCATAACTTGTTGCTTATTGATCATGCTGTATGTCAAGCAGGAACTCAGTTATGATACATTTTATCCCAACGCGGATTATATCTATCGTATCGGCCATACGGATATTCGTCCCACGCGCACAGGCATGAGTGCCGCAACACCTACCCCCATTGCACCGGCGCTTGAGGCGGAATATCCGGAAATAGAACATATCACCCGGGTCTATTTCGATTCTGGAGTCCTCTTCGAGTATGAGGAAAAGCAGATTTATGAAGACCGAGTAATATACGCGGATCCTGAGTTTTTCGATGTTTTTCCGTTTCCACTCCTCAAAGGAGATATAGCCCACCTCCTGGATACTCCTCAATCCATGGTTATCACAGCTTCGATGGCAGAGAAATATTTTGGTGATGAAGATCCTATAGGGAAAACTCTCCAAGTCAATAAGCAGAATAACTTCATGGTTACAGGCGTTATGGAAGATGTGCCTGTCAATTCCCACTATCATTTCGATTTTGTCATCTCTTTTCTTGCCAAGAATGAACAAAACTTCGGAATGTGGCTCAATATGTGGACGGGATTCACCACCCTGTATACCTATGCCGTTTTATCAAAAAATATTAACGTCGGGGAATTCCAAACCCGAATCGAGGACATCATCACCCGTCATTCGGGAAAACGTCCCGATATCGAGAGGAAAACGTTTTTGCAGCCCCTAAAGAGCATTTATCTCCATTCGCACATAGAGGATGAGATCGAAACGAATAATTTTATCTCCAATCTCATCATCCTCTCGACGATTGCATTCCTTATCCTGATCATTGCCTGTATCAATTACATGAACTTGGCCACAGCCCAGTCCTCCAAGAGGGCCCGGGAAGTGGGCATGCGGAAAGTCTTGGGAGCCCAGCGATACCAGCTTATCAAGCAGTTTATAGGAGAATCCCTTCTTCTTACTCTGGTGGCCATGTTTATCTCGATAGCCTCAGTCGAATTGCTTCTGCCTTTCTTTTCTGCTTTGGTAGGAAAACCTGTAGAATTCCACTACGGTCAAAATATCTTATTTTTGGCCGGATTTTTCCTCGTTGCCCTGCTGGTCGGTGTCATTTCCAGTGTTTATCCGGCCGTTTTTTTGTCCAGGCATCAGCCCATCAAGACGTTGAAAGGCATCAAAGAAACGGCCAAGACCTCGTTCGGACAAATCATATTTAAAAGATCGTTGGTCGTCATCCAGTTTGTCGTTTCAATCCTGTTGATCGTGTGCACACTGATTATCAATCAACAATTGAAATTTATGAGGTCTGCCCATTTGGGGTTTGACAAGGAGCACATGATCACCGTGCCCGTTCAATCCGATTCCGGACGAAAACAATATGAGGCGATAAAAAACGAGCTTCTGGCCAATCCAGAGGTCATAGGAGCGACAGCCTGCTTGCGGGCGCCTATTTCGGGAAATGTCATTGTGACCTATGGACGCCCAGCAGGCGCAAGTCGAGAGCAGGCTTTTCTTGTCTATCACAATTTTGTCGACATGGATTACATGGATAATTTCGGGATCGAGCTGGCAGCTGGAAGGAAGTTTTCGAGAGAATTCGCCACGGATGTCAAGGAAGCATTCATTGTCAACGAGGCGACGGTCCGAAAATCCGGTTTTTCGTCTGCCGAAGAGGCCATAAACAAGAGATTCCAAACTGGATTGGGAATACAAGGCACGATCATCGGTGTCATGAAGGACTTTCACATGTCTTCCTTCCATGAAGAGATCGAACCGATGATCTTTAGCTTCGATCCCGAATATTTCTGGGAAATAAATGTCAAAATAAGTTCGGATAATATCCAGGGAACCCTCGCATCGATGGAAAAAACGTTCAAAAGATTTCTTCCCGATTATCCGTTCAACTTTTCCTTTTTGGATGAGGATATCAATGCACTCTATCTTGGAGAAGAACAGACAGGGAAGATCATTCGGACATTTTCTCTTATCGCTATTCTCATCGCATGTCTGGGTCTATTCGGTCTGGCCGCCTTTGCCGCGGAAAAACGTACCAAAGAGATCGGCATCCGGAAGGTTCTGGGAGCGACATCTTCCAACATCATGTTTCTCCTTTCCACGGAATTCACCAAGTGGGTTTTAATAGCAAATGTTCTAGCCTGGCCAATCGCTTATTTTGCCATGAACAATTGGCTTCAGGGATTTGCTTACCGTATCAGCATAAAGCCCTGGCCATTCGTACTGGGTGCTTTGCTTTCATTCACCATTGCCATGGTGACAGTCAGCTATCAGGCTCTCAAATCTGCCGTGTCCGATCCTGTGGAAAGCCTTAGGTATGAATGATGAATAAGGGGAATTGAATCATGTTTCTGAATTATGTGAAAATCGCATGGCGAAATATCAAGAGATACAAAGGGTATTCCTTTATCAATATCTTCGGCCTTGCCGTGGGTTTAGCCTGCTGTATCCTCATCCTTCTTTGGGTTCAAGATGAGCTGAGCTATGACCGTTTTCACACGAATGGAGACAAACTGTATCGAATTGTCACAGAATTCCACAAAACAGAACCTGTGACGCACTATTGGCCGGTTTGTGCTCCGCTGGCTCCTGCCCTGAAGCAGGAATATCCTGAAGTCGCCAGGGCCACACGTTTCACCCAGTTGAGAAGAGGTCAGTTGGTCAAATTCGGAGAAAAAAAATTCTTGGAGTCTATGATCTGCCTGACAGATCCTGATTTTTTCGCCATGTTTACCTTTCCTTTTCTTGAAGGAGATCCCCAAACAGCCCTTTCCAATCCCGACTCCATCGTTCTAGTGGAATCGGCCTCTTCCAAGTATTTTGGTGATGAAAATCCGATCGGCAAGGTCCTCAACATCAACAATCAACACGACTTCACTGTTACTGGAATTGTGAAGGAGATCCCTGAAAATTCCACTATTCAGTTCGATTTTCTGTTGCCGTTCGTCCGTATCGAAGATTTTGAAACAGCATGGGCTGTTTTGGATAATTGGACGCTCAGCGGGTTCGCCACGTATCTCCAGCTTGAAAAAACAGCATCTGCAGATGCGCTGGAAAACAAGATCGCCTATTATCTAAAAAAACATGTCCCCGAATCAGAAGACGTTATTTATCTCCAGCCTTTTGAGGACATCCATCTGTATTCCTCACAAATACAGTTCGGTGTCGAGGGCCAGGGAGATATCACCTATGTTTACATCTTCTCTCTTGTCGCTTTTTTTGTCTTGGTCATCGCCTGTATCAATTTCATGAATCTTGCCACCGCGCGGTCAGCCACCCGTGCTAGAGAAGTGGGATTGAGGAAAGTTGTCGGAGCCAAACGTTCCCAACTCATCAGGCAATTTTTTTCTGAATCAGTGGGCATGGCTTTACTCTCCTTGATTCTTGCTGTGGTTCTGGTCGAGCTGTTTCTTCCAGTCTTTGCAAACCTTTCCGGAAAGACCCTGGTTTTGAATTTATCCAGTCACCTCCATATCGTGTTGGCCATAATCATCCTAACTCTGTTCACCGGTTTCCTATCAGGAACCTATCCAGCGCTGTTCCTTTCTTCTCTCAGGCCTGTTAAAGTCCTGAAGGGAACGCTCAAATCAGAAGGACGGGGCTTCATATTCAGGCGGATCCTTGTGGTCTCACAATTTTCTCTTTCCATTCTGCTCATCATCTGTACGATCGTTGTCTCTCGCCAGATTGGCTATATGCAAAATAAAAAACTGGGTTTTGACAGGGAGCGTGTGGTTTATCTTCCGATAAGAGAAGAGCTGTCCGAGAGATATGAGACATTGAAAACTGAATTGGTCAAAAAGGCAGGCATCATGAATGTGGCAGCCTCTTCCAGTTTGCCCACATCCGGCGTGATCCTCACGACGGATAAAGTGTCTTGGGAAGGCAAAAATCCAGAGGATAATGTCGTTTTGGAAGTCACTTCCACAGGCTACGATTTTATCGAGACATTCGACATGAAAGTGGTCGAAGGGAGAAGTTTTTCCAAAGAATTTTTGACGGATGAGGAAGAAGCCATCGTGATCAACGAAACGGCCAAGAAGATCATCGGAATGGAAAATCCGGTAGGAAAACAGCTGATTTTTGGCGATTCGGCCACAACCATTATCGGAGTCGTCAAAGATTATCATTTCAAATCCATGCACAGCGAGATAGAACCCTTGATCATGGCCATCGTTCCCAGCCTCTACCGGTATATTTTCATCAAGCTGGAATCTGGAGATATCCCGAATTCATTGGCCAATATTGAAAAGACTTGGAACAGGGTCATTCCCGAGACTCCGTTTGAGTACCATTTTTTGGATGAGGCCTATGATAAACTCTATCGATCGGAAATGCGCATGGGGACTCTGTTCAATTACTTCACCGTTTTAGGCATATTGATTTCCTGTTTGGGGTTGTTCGGTCTGGCATCCTTCATGGCAGAGAAACGGACAAAAGAGATCGGCGTCCGGAAAGTTCTAGGGGCATCGCTTTCTGGGATAGTGCTGCTGCTGAATAAGCAATTTGCCCGATGGGTTTTGATAGCCAATTTACTGTCTTGGCCGGTCGCGTATTACGCTATGTCCAGGTGGCTCCAGGGATTTGCCTATCGAATAAACCTGGGGATCTGGATTTTTGTTCTGGCCGCATCCATCGCTTTGGTGATTGCCGTGATGACTGTCAGCTATCAATCCGTCAAAGCCGCTCTGGCCAATCCTGCGGAGTCATTGAGGTACGAATAATGATTAGGGGCTGTCATATCTGGGACATCCAAATGAGGCAGTTGTAGGGTGGTACCTGATGGGACGTTCCCACTAGAAAAAAAGGAGGATTGAGATGAAAGAAGTTGTGCTTCAGATACCGACTCTGGAATCAGAGCAAAATATCGACATCGAGGTAAAGATCAACGGGAAAAAAAGGACCTTGCACTACAGGGTAGAGATCATAGCCTGGGAAGATTACGATGAAGAAACCGCGGATAGGGTCGATGTGATTAAAAGAGTTATAAGGCAGTATGATAAGGATTGGAGGTTGATCGAGATCGGGATGCCCACGGACACACACATTCCGATCATGTTTCGAAAACGGCGCGAGGTCAAGGTTGAGGAGGCCGATGTTTAGGAACTACATCAAAATTTCTGCCAGGAACCTTTTGAAGCAGAAAGTCTATTCCTTTATCAATATTTTCGGTCTAGCCACTGCTATTGCCTTTTGTATCCTTATCTTTTTGTTCGTTCGGGATGAGGTAACCCACGATAGCTTTCATCAGAAGGCAAATCGATTGTTCAGGGTGATCATTTTGAGCAAGAATGAAGACGGCAGCGTGTCATCCCATGCCTTGACACCACCTCCACTTGGACCAGCACTCCAGGAAGAGTTTCTCGATGTGGCCCACATGGCTAGGTTCGAAAAAAGAGGAGAAGTGGTCCATTATCAGGGGAAGTCCTCGAGGGAATCCATCACCCTGGCTGAGCCAGATTTCTTCGAAATGTTTAGCTTTCCGTTGATCCAGGGAGATCCACCCACAGTGCTCGAGGATCGCAACTCCGTGGTATTAAGAGAAGATGTGGCGACTAAGTATTTTGGCAAACCGAATCCGATAGGTAAAATCCTGTCCATCAAGATGGGAGCGCGGTTTTTTGATTTTACCGTATCCGGAGTGGCTAAAAATGTCCCGTCGAATTCGAGCCTAACCTTTGATTTTCTCGTATCCTTCGACCGGGTCAAAGATTTCATGCCTGAGAGCCAACTAAATCAGTGGTTGGGTTTCACGACATTGACATTCATCGAACTCCAGGAAAATGTGTCAGTCGCTGATTTCGAGAAAAAATTTCCTGTATTTATCAAAAAATATGCGGGTCAGGCTATCGATAAATACATGAAATGGGATAATTTTGCCATCCAACTTAAACTTCAGCCCCTCGAGGATATCTATCTGAATACACAGATGAGTTCTTCCTACCAATCAGGCAGCAACCCTGTGTATTCCTACATACTTTCTGGGATAGCTTTTCTCATTTTGATCATTGCGGCAATCAATTACATGAATCTGGCAATCGCCCGATCTTCTATACGATTGCGTGAGATCGGGGTGCGGAAAGTGTTGGGAGCCAACCGGAAAAAATTGATGCATCAATTCCTGGGTGAGTCGCTCTTTTTTAGCTTCATATCCCTCTGTGTGGGAATCGTTCTGGCCGAGCTGTCCCTCCCCACTTTCAATAATTTTGCGGGGAAAAAACTCTCCATAAACTATCTGTCTGATTGGACAACGCTAGCTTCGTTTATGGGTTTGATGCTCTTTGTAGGCTTCGCTTCTGGATGTTATCCCGCTCTATTCCTGTCCAGTTTTCGTCCTGCAGAGGTATTTAGGAGTCATCTCAGGATCGGGGGAAAAAGCAAATTCAGCAAAGGGCTGGTTGTCGTGCAGTTCTTTTTGTCCATCTTTCTTATCATCAGCACGCTTGTCATGACTCAACAGCTCAATTATCTGCAAAACAAAAGCCTTGGATTCAAAGGGGAACAAGTCGTCATCATCCCGACACAGGGAAGCACGCAAGGAACCCTGCTGGTGGACCGTATCAGAAACGATTTGGCTTCCTATCCAAGTGTCCTCAAAGCCGCGGGCTCGGTTGTATCGTTAGGAAATGACAAAACATACATTGCCAGCCCTGTGAGGTTCGAAAATAAACAAGTCATGTCACATTATTTTCTCATCGATTTTGATTTTCTCGAGACAATAGGGCTTGAAACTGTTGCTGGCAGGGATTTTGCGAGAGAATTTACCGCTGATCCCCAAGAATCGGTGATTGTCAACGAAAGACTCGTGAAGGAAATGGGTTGGGATTCAGCTATCGGGAAAAAAATCAAGACTTTCATGGGCAGGAAAGATCTTTTGACCGTTGTCGGCGTGGTTAAGGACTTTCATTTCGAATCACTACACAATCAGATCAAACCCGCTATCTTTTATATCGAACCTCGGTGGCCGCAGGAGTTTATTTATGTCAAGATCAGCCCGGACAACATTCCTGCTAGTCTAGGGCTTTTAGGAGACACGTGGAAAAAGAATGCACCCAATTTTCCTTTTATGTATTCTTTCCTCGATGAGGAGTTCGAGAAGCTTTACAGATCCGAAAAGCGATGGAGCCTGATCCTGGGTTGCACATCGGTTTTCGCGATCCTCATTTCCTGTTTGGGTCTTTTTGGCCTTTCGGCACTGGCCATTGCCCGGCGAACGAAGGAGATCGGAATTCGCAAGGTTCTGGGAGCATCTGTCCAAGGCCTTGCTAGAATGGTGAGTATAGATTTCCTGAAACTTGTTTTCATCGCCAACATACTTGCATGGCCGATAGCATATTATGCCATGAGTCGCTGGCTCCGGAGCTTTGCCTTCCGGATCGACATCCAGGTGTGGGTATTCCTTTTGGCTGCCTTGGTGGCTGCCGCTATCGCCCTGTTGACGGTGGGCTCTCAGGCTGTAAGAGCTGCGATGGCAAATCCTGTCGAGTCCTTGAGATATGAATAGAATTAAAAAGCTATACACTGTAAAATATTCGAGATTAACACAAGAATGGAGATCGATATGATAAAGATGAAAGAAATCACCAAGTTCTACTCGTCGGGTTTTGTCAAAACTTTTGTCCTTCGCAACATCGACTTGGATGTGAAGGAAGGGGAGTTTTTGACCATCATGGGACCCTCTGGGGCGGGAAAGTCTACCCTATTGTATATTCTTGGCATGCTGGATTCGCCCTCCAACGGAGAGTATTTTTTCTATGACAAACCTGTCCACAGACTGAGCGAAAGGCAGCTGTCCGACCTTCACAAGAATCATATAGGGTTTGTCTTCCAGAGTTATCATCTCATCGATGACCTGACCGTTTATGAAAATCTTGAAACACCGCTCCTGTACAAAAAGGTCAAAGGCTCTGAACGGAAGGGCAAGATCGCCGAGATGCTCGATCGCTTTAACATGGTGGCCAAGAAAGACCTCTTTCCCAACCAACTATCAGGTGGCCAACAACAAAAGGTGGCCGTTGCCAGGGCGATCATCATCAATCCTAAGCTGATACTGGCCGATGAACCCACCGGCAATTTGAACACCAAAGAGGGGACAGAAGTGATGGAGCTTCTAAAAGAATTGAACGAGAGCGGGACCACGATCATTCAGGTCACTCACTCGGAAAAAAACGCTGGCTATGGCCAAAGAATCATTAACTTGGTCGATGGATGGATCGTGGATAAGTGATGCACTGAAAAAATTGTGTTGTCGGAGGAATTACGATGAAAAAGACAAAACTCTTGAATATTCTGCTGATCTTGGCTTTGGCTACAACATTGTGGAGTCATCAGACGGAAAAACAACTTTCCTTAGATGACTGTATCGTTGGGGCCTTGAAAAGAAATTTGGGTTTAGCTGTGGAAGTGTTCAATCCTCAGTTGGCAGACATATCTATCACACAAGCAAAGGAAAAATTTCTGCCTTCTCTCATACTTGGGATCGACCGGCAAGAAACCAATCAACCTTCCTTTTCGTGGATCGAAGCAGGTGATCAGGTGCAAGAACAGTTCAGGGATTATTATGGCCAACTCACTCAGGAGATACCCACGGGTGGAAATTTTGAATTGCAGTTGTATTCGTACCAGACAGAAACGACGGCAAGATTCCAGACCATCAATCCTAGGTTCGGAAGTCAGATTCGATTTAATTTCACACAACCCATTCTGAAAAACTTTGGATTCAAAGTCTCCCAAAGGGAAATCATAATCGCCAAGAACAACACGGCCATTTCAGAAATTCAGTTGAAACAGACTCTACTGGACACGATTTACAGTGTGGAGGAAGCCTACTGGAATTATGTGGGAAGCATCGAATATTACAAAGTGATGGAAAACTCCTTGAAACTGGCGCAAGATCTGCTGGCAAAAAACAAAAGAGAGGTGGAAGTGGGAATGCTGGCCCCGATCGAAGTTTTAACCGCAAGGTCCGAAGTCGCACGGAGAGAAGCCGATATTCTTCAAGCCGAGTCGTTGATCAAAAGCAGACAGGATCAACTGAAAACCATCCTGAATCTTTCCCCGATGGAAGACATAGATCTGACGAAAATCGTGCCCACAGATACGCCTACGTTCGAAGAGAAGGTTGTCAGCCTGGAAGAGGCGCTGTCCACGGGTCTGCAGATGAGACCCGATTTGCAGGCAATCCGAGTCGATTTGAAAAATAAAGATTTTGACCTGGGCTATGCCAAAAACCAGCTCCTGCCGGAACTAAATTTTCAGGCCTCTCTCTGGAGCCCAGGATTATCTGGAACGCAGCAAATCTATGAAAATGACAATCCATTGACCGGGAATATCATTGGAACAGTTCCGGGGAAATCTTCGGATGCGCTGAGAGATGCCTTCCAGTTCAAATACAAAAACTGGACTTTGGGTGTAACACTTTCCATTCCCATAACATCGATCGTCACTCGTGCACAGTATGCCCAGGCCAGAGTGAGTCTCGATCAAGCCCAAGTCAACTTGCAGAATCAAGAACTACAGGCTTTTTTAGAGATAAGGAATGCCGTCCGGGATGTGCAAACAAATTACAAGCAGGTCCAGGCATATAAACTTGCAAGAGAGCTGGCACAGGAAAAGCTCGAGGCCGAACAGAAAAAGTTGAAGGTGGGTTTGGCGACGAACTATGAAGTACTCCTCCATCAGAGAGATCTTTCCGATGCACAGAGTTCTGAGCTTAGGGCTATCATTGACTATAATCTTGCTCTGGCCGCTTTAGACAGGGCCTTGGGTACGACTTTGGAGAAAAAGAACATCAAAATGACCGATGTTTGGTCAACCACCGATTAGATCGGTTTACTTCCTACAATCTCTATCATTTTACTTTTTGTAATTCTCTAGAATATAATGAATCACTCTTTTCCAAAAAAATGCTTAGCTTTTGCATTCTCCAGAAAAAAATCATTAGGTGAGGTCAAACATGAAGTCTATGAAAAAGTACTGGATGGAGGATATCCCTAGGCGGAAATTCCTCCAGATAGGGCTAAAAGGAGGGATCGCTTTGGCTGCGACGCCTGCTCTGATGACACAGCTCCTTTCGTGCAAAAAGGCCACTTCTGTCAGTGCAAAATCGGAGTTGGATTCCCAGGTCTTTAACCGAACGATCCAGAAAGCCCTCGAAAAAGGGGGAGAATTCGCTGATGTTTATGTGGAAAACAGAATTTCGCGAAACATTATCATGGAGGAGTCCAAATTCAAGAGTGCCGTGTTCGGTATAAGCCAGGGGGCCGGTGTTCGAGTCATTTCGGGAGATAAAACCGGATTTGCCTACACCGATGACCTCACCGAGGAAAACCTGATGAAAGCTGCTGAAGTGGCTTCGTACGTAGCTCGAGAAACGAACCATGTCACTCCTGTAGATGTCACAAAGCAAAGTCGAGAATCTTTTATTACCGTTGGATTGCCCCTTGAAGAGATCGCCGATGAAAAACGGCTGGAGGTAATGCAGCGGGCGAACCAAGCTGCCCTGGATTATGATCCGAAAATCAAGATGGCGATTATCAGTTATTATGATGAAATACGGGGAAGGACCATTGCCAACAGCGAAGGACTTCTGCTAAGCGATGAGCTACCGTTGATGTTTTTTATCGTTCAAACACTGGGAGTCGGGAATGACACACGGCACATGGGCCGGGAAAGACTGAGCAAACACCAGGGTTTCGAGATGTTCGACCAAGTTACTCCGGAGGAGGTTGCCCGGACATGCGCACGCGAATCTGTCGTGATGCTCGAAGCTACTGACTGCCCGGCTGGAAAAATGGATGTCGTCATGCAAAATGGCTGGGGTGGAGTTCTTGTCCATGAAGCCGTGGGACATCCTTTGGAAGGAGACAGCATCGCTAAAAAAATCGGCGTATTCACCGGCAAATTAGGCCAAAAAGTGGCCAGCGATGTTTTCACCATGGTCGATGACGGCAGTCTTCCCAATTGCAGGGGAACGACTAATTTTGATGATGAAGGCACCCAAATGAAAAAGAATGTCTTGATCGATAAAGGCGTTCTCAAAAAATACATGACGGATATCCTTTCGGCCAGACAGCTTAATCTGGAGCGTACAGGGAATGGACGTCGAGAAAGTTTCCGACATATTCCCATACCGCGGATGACGAACACTTTCATCGACACCGGAAGCGACAAACCCGAAGCTATTCTCGCATCGACCAAAAGCGGTATCTATGTCCAAAGTCTCAGCGGTGGAAGCGTGAACTCGACAACAGGCATGTTCAATTTCACCTGTCGTGAAGCCTACCTGATCGAAAACGGGAAAAAAACGACTCCTGTCAAAGGCGCCACTTTGATCGGGAATTGTCTGGATATCGTCTCGAATATCGATGCTGTGGGTGATGACTTGGCTTTTGGTCCTGGAATATGCGGCAAAGGACAGATGGCCGAAGTGGAGGCCGGACAGCCCACTGTCAGGATTCGGGGTATCAATGTGGGTGGAAGCCGGGCCAGAGGTTAGGCTGGAGCATAAAGGAGAAAAACATGGATTATGGTGCTTTAACCAAAAAATTGGTGAAAGACTGTGTGGATAAAGGAGCGGACCAAGCGGAGGTTTATCTGGAAACAGGACGGAATTTGCAGATCGAAGTGCGGAACGGAGAGATCGAGACCGTCCAAGAAGCGGCTTCTCATGGAGCAGGATTCAGGGTGTTTGTCAGGGGACGGATGGCCTTTGCCAGTTGCAATGATTTTTCCGAAAGTGCGTTGGAAAATGCCGTGAGCAAGGTTATCAACTTTGCTACGAATACCACAGCCGATGAAAACAACGTGCTTCCCGATGACAAAGGCTTAGCCGCTGTTACAGGTCTTTATGACCCTAAGATCGCTCAGGTGTCTATGGACAAGAAGATCGCACTGGCGAAAGAAGTCGAAAACCTGGCCATGAAGGATTCGCGCATCACCAAAAGCGGCGGTTCAGGGTATAATGAAGGAGAAGCTGAGGTTTATTTGGCCAATTCCAGCGGCCTCTCCAAATCCTATCGAGAAACAGCGTGTTCCTTTGGTGTTTATGTTGTGGCAGAAAAGGGCGAACAGAAATCTTCCGGTGGAGAAAATTGTTCGAGGCGTTTTTTTCAAGAGCTCAAATCCCCCGGGGAATTAGCGGAAAAAGCTGCCAGAAATGCGTATGAAATGCTGGATCCCAGGATGGTCAAAACGCAAAAAGCCGATGTTATTTTCGATCCGGATGTCGCACGTTCAGTGCTAGGTGGAATTCTCTCCGCTATTGACGGAGAACGAGTTCTCCAAGGGGCAAGTTTCCTTGCCGGTAAAATGAACAAGAAGATCGCTTCAGACCTGGTGACCATCATCGACGATGGAACACGAGCCAAAGGCATGGCCAGTAAACCATTCGATGGAGAAGGCGTGCCGACTCAAAAAAGAACGATCGTAGACAAAGGAGTGTTAAAAGGCTTTCTGTACAATACCATCGTGGCCAAACGAGCAGGCGTGCAGAGCACGGGCAATGCCTCCCGGGCAGGATATACAAGCCTTCCAGGTATCGGGGCGCACAATTTCTTCATGGAGGTCGGGCCGGATAATCCCGGCGATATCATCAAAGCCACGAAAAAAGGACTTTACCTCAAAGGGGTCACAGGATACGGGATCATCCCTGTCAACGGAAATTTCAGCGGCGGGGCATCGGGATTTTGGATCGAGGACGGGAAAATCGCTTTTCCGGTCAAAGGATTGACCATTGCTGGAAATGCGTTCGAAATGCTGAATGCGATCGACATGGTCGGGAATGATCTAGATCTGAATCGAAGTTTCACGGCTCCGACTTTCAGGATCAAATCCTTGCAGATCGGCGGAGAATAGCGCCTTTATAACCCACAGTAAGATTGCAAGGATTTTATCGTGAATAAATGACTGTGAGTTATAAAAAAGCAGCAAAAGGAGTTATTAATGGAAGTCTGCAAGATATACAGGATTTTCCCGCTGATAGCCATCGCTTTGATCCTTCTCTTCGCGATAGACTGTGTTCCAGCAGATAGGGCGACGATAAAAGAGCAAACAGAAACCATTAAAACTTATCCATTTTCTGAGCCAGATCCTGTCCCTATCCTCACGCGGTCCAGCCTTTGGGGAAGAGGAGCCCGGCTTTATCCTTACTTTTACTTCGACAGATTCAGCAAGACATCCGTCGAAAAAGAATGGACGGTTATCAGGATGGAGAATCCCTACATATCCTTATCCGTTCTGCCTGAGGTTGGCGGAAAAGTCTGGGGTGCTACCGAGAAATCAACCGGGAACGAATTCATCTACACCAATCATGTGATGAAATTTCGTGATATTGCCCTCCGTGGCCCCTGGACTTCCGGCGGGATTGAATTCAATTTCGGTATCGTCGGGCACAGCCCATCGACGGCTACGCCGGTAGATTACATAGTCCGGGAAAATCCGGATGGGAGCGCAAGTTGTGTGGTGGGTGCTTTAGATCTGCCCTCCCGCACCCGTTGGAGCGTGAGCATAAATCTCCCGAAGGACAAGGCTTTTTTCGAAACGCAGGCTTTTTGGCACAATCCTTCTCCCTTTCATCAATCCTATTATTCCTGGATGAATGCAGCTGTGAAAGCCACAGAAGACCTGCAATACATTTTTCCCGGCGTTCACCATATCGGCCACAATTACGATGTGCCACTCAGATCTTGGCCCGTAGATGAGGAGGGACGGGATTTATCCTGGTACAAGAACAATGATTTCGGATCCTATAAAAGTTATTTCACGGTGGGCGAGTACGAGAATTTTTTTGGGGGCTATTGGCATGATTCCCATTTTGGCTACGGTCACTGGGCTTTGTATGACGATGTGCCTGGACAAAAAATATGGATCTGGGGTCTTTCCCGGCAGGGGATGATCTGGGAGGACCTTTTAACGGATTCCGACGGGCAATACAGTGAGCCGCAGGCAGGCCGGTACCTCAACCAGAGTGACCATGCGCTATTTCTCCCGCAAACAGCTGATAATTGGAGAGAAATTTGGTTTCCCTACAAAGACATCGGGCCGATGGTCAAGGCCTCTCCATTAGGAGTGCTCAACGTCGATAAGGGCCCGGATTGGATAAAGATCGGATTGTTTCCTTTGCAAAGGATAGACAAACCTATAATAGTTACTTGCGGAGGAGAAGAGATCTATCGAGAGAATCTCGCTCTCGATCCAGCCCAGGTCTATAAAAAAAAAATCACCTGGGATTCTGTTGAGGACAAACCGGTTGAGATAAATGTTGCACACAATCTATTTTATTCGAGCGATCCCAATGTCAATGACCTTGAACGACCGATCCGGTTTCATACCTACGATGAAGAAACAGGGGAGGGGCGGTATCTGCTGGCCAAACGGTATGAGCAGGAGAGAAATTATTATTCTGCCCTGGAAAGCTATTTGCTCTGCCTGGGAAAAGAACCTCTTCACACAAGAGCTTTGTGCCGGGTAGCAGAGCTTTACTGCAGAAGAGGGGAGTACGAAACAGCCAAATTCTACGCTCATCGGGCATTGCTGAATGAAATGTACGATGCCGAAGCCAACTATGTGAGCGGAATTATTTCCAGGCGGTTGGGAAATCTGACCGATGCCAAAGAAACCTTGGGCTGGGCAGCCCGTTCTCTCGAATATCGCTCCAGTGCATACGCCCAGATGGCAGAGGTTTACTTTTTGGAAAAAAACTATGAACAATCCTGGGAATATGCCCGGAGGGCTCTGGACTATAACGCCTATAACATCGATGCCATGCTCCTCCAATCTGCCATCAGTCGGCAGAATGCTCGCCCGTACGCTGCCCAGGAAGTGCTCAGAAAAATCCTGGAGATCGATCCCCTCGATCATCTCGCCCGATACGAACTCTATCTGGCATCGCCAAGTCAGGTAAACCTGCAGAACTTCCGGCAAATGATCAGGAACGAGTTGCCGAATGAAACATATGTCGAGCTGGCCCTTCATTATGTCAACCTTGGAATGCTCCAACAGGCCCTCCAATTGTTCGAATTTATCCCGGACTATCCCACCAGCTGTTATTGGCTAGCCTACCTTTTGAAGGAAGACGAGCCTGAAAAGAGCCGGGCATATCTCGATAGATCACAAGAGCTTTCTCCTTTTCTCGTCTTTCCTTTTAGAGAGGAGTCCATCCCGGTTTTCGAATGGGTGATCCAGGCGAATCCTCAGGATTGGAGAGCCAAGTATTATCTATCTTTGATTCTATGGAGCAAGGGTAGAGTTCCGGAGGCGCACGAAACGTACGATTCCTGCAGCAATCAGCCAGATTTTGCCCCATTTTATATGGCCCGGGGCCATTTCTACAAAAATGTCGATCTCCAACAAGCACAGATCGATTTTGAACAAGCCGTGAAGATCGATCCCAGCACCTGGAAAACATGGCACACTCTGATCGATTTTTACAGTCAACAAGCCAATTCTGAAAAGGCCTTGGAAACAGCCTTGGAAGCGAACCGCCTCTATCCACAAGATGATTACCTCCAAATCGATCTGGCTCGAGCTTTTATCGGAAATGAACGGAACGCAGAAGCAGCGGATATCCTGGAAGGTCTTCAAGTTCTCCCATCTGAGGGGGCGAGCGATGTGCACAGTCTTTTCGTTCGATGTCATGTGAATCTTGGTTTGGAAAATATTCAAGCTGGAAATTTTGAGCTGGCCATTCAACACTTGGAAAAAGCCAAAACTTACCCGGAAAACTTGGGATCGGGACGGCCGTACGAACCTGACCAGAGAATGCAGGACTACCTGATCGCCTATTCTTACGGGAAAATGGGCAATAGGGATAAGGCTGAAGAAATAAAAAAAGCAATATTGGATTACACTCTCGAACATTTGTCTGCCCAGGGCGATAACCAGTACTTCGGCGGAATGGCCCTGGTCGATTTGGGGGAAAGAAACCAGGGCAGAGAGCTCATGCGGAAAAACAGATTGGCAGAGGATTTCCTGCAAAAAGTTCGTACTATCGTCCGGTAGCTTGAGCATTTATCTCGTTTTGGACATACCTGATGGGAAAGCTTCAGTTTTTGCTTGGAATCCATGCCGAAATAGGATAAATTTCTTTTATGAAAGAAATCCAACCAAATCCGACAAATTTTTGCAAAAGAATAGATCTGAATATCCCGCTTATCGGTTTATATGATGCGCCAGATCCTGCTGCCTTCGAGCCTCTGGTCAAGCCTTCACCGGGTGAGTGTGTATTCGTTTTTTATGAACAATGGGTAGAAGGAAAAACGCTCCACATCACAAAGGAACACTATGGCTGTGGAGGAGCCGGCCGATGGATGTGTAGAGTGCAGACACGTTCACGAAAAGATTTCATCAGTTTTTTGGTGGATGGAGAAGGTCTCAAAGCTACCCATGAGCTTATGGAAAAATGGATCGATGCTTCCAAGCCTTACAAATCCCAAAATCCCCATATTTTGATAGGACCACTAAAAGTAAACCTTTGGGAATATGCAAAAAGCATCACGTTTTTTGCAAACCCCGATCAGCTAGGTGCCTTGGTCTACGGAGCCCAATACAACAGCGCTCCGGATGATCCCCCGCCAGTGATCGCCCCTTTTGGGTCGGGATGTATGCAGCTTCTCCCGTTCGAAGACCTCACCATTCCGCAGGCATGCATCGGCACCACGGATATCGCCATGCGCCAACACATCCCCCCTGATGTCCTTGCGTTCACGGTGACAAGAGCCCTGTTCAAGCAGCTGTGTGAACTGGATGAACGGAGTTTTTTATACAAACCCTTTCTCCAAAACTTGAGAAAAGCAAGGGGACTTCCCGACCTGTGAACTGAGGAGATATGATGATTCCCAAATTGTATACATTTTTTGTTGTGCTACTTGTTTTTGCCGCTTCTCCGCTTTTTTGCGTCCAAGACATTCCCTATGGAACAGGATCATGGGACGAGGATCTGTACGGGAATCACAGGGTCGTGATCCAGGTCAAAGAAAATGCAGATGCCGTTTGGGTTCACGTTCCCTGGAGAAGAAGAGATAAAGATCCCGAACAAAAGGCGGCCATTTTGATCGATGCCCAGACAAAAAAACAGGTTTTAAATCTAGGCAGAATCAACATCGATCGCGAATTTGGCGATTTTGTCTTCCAGCCCACAAGCGGTCCAGGAAAATACTACCTGTATTACCTCCCTTATCGGATGGAGGGGCGCAGCAATTATCCCACTGTGACCTATCCGGAACCCGTCCAGACCGCAGACCAAAATTGGCTTCGATCCCATAAATTAACAAAGGATGTTTTCTCCTCTCTCAATCCCGACGAGTTCCCTCAGGCTGATGTTTTGGAATTTCAGGCGATCGATCCTCTCAACAGTTTTTATCCGATGGAGGTCATCGCTACAGATGCAGAAATAGCGGATTTATTGGATCGATTCCCTTCTTCCTCCTATCTTCTATTTCCCGAGGATCGATTCAATCCCATCCGGATGACTGATGATTTACCTATGAGATGGATCAGACAGGGCCCGATAAAAGTATTCAAGGGATCGGCAGACCGGGGTGAATATTATGCTTTCCAGATCGGCTTTTATGCCTGCCGCTCATCCATTGCTGATCTGAAGGTTTCGTTCAGCGAGTTTAAAAACATGCAGACTGGAGCTGTAATCCCAGAATCGCTGGCCAGTTGTTTCAACACAGAAGGGGTCGATTGGACGGGCAAACCATTTGTCAAATCCTGCTCTGTCGACAAAGGAAAGATCCAGGCTCTCTGGTGCGGTATACAAATACCCAAAGATCTTTCTCCTGGTGAGTACAAAGGTGAAGTGACGGTCGCTCCAGTGGGGATGGAGAGCAGTCATGTTATGGTCCTGCTCCAAGTGTCAGAAGAAATACTGGAAGATTCAGGGGATAGCGATCCATGGAAACACTCGCGCCTCCGCTGGCTTGATTCCACGCTTGCCCTGGATGATGGTATCGTCCCCCCGTACACACCGATGAAACTGGACAACACAAGGTTGAGCTGTCTCGGACGGGAAGTGACCATCGCTAAATCCGGATTTTTGCAAGAAATAGAGAGCTTTTTCACTCCTGAGGTGACTAAAATCGGGAAACAAGGGCGTGCGATTTTAGCTTCTCAAATCAGACTTCTCATAGAAGATTCCAGGGGTGATGTACTCCCTTGCTCTGAAGGTGGAGCAGAGCTCACCAAAAAGGCCGAAGGAGTTATTGCCTGGAAATCCACAAACACGGCAGGCCCGTTAACGATGGTGTGCTCAGCACAGATGGAGTTCGATGGATATGTCGAATTCGACATCACGCTCTCAACCAAGGAAGACCTGCAGGTCAATGATATTCGCCTGGAAATACCCCTCAGAAGGGATGTGGCCAAATACATGATGGGGATGGGATTTAAGGGAGGTTTGCGTCCCGGATCGTTTCAGTGGAAATGGGATCCTGAGAAAAACCAGGATTCGGCCTGGGTAGGGGATGTGAACGCCGGGTTGCAGTGCAGTTTCCGGGACGAACATTATTCCCGCCCTTTAAATACCAACTTTTACCAGCTCAAACCGCTCGTTATGCCACGATCCTGGTGGAATGATGGCAAAGGCGGCTGTGATTTTATCGAAATGAATGAGGAGACTTTTTTGATCAGGGCGACAAGTGGTGCCCGCACGATAAAAATCGGGGATGAGCTTCATTTTATCTTTTCACTGCTAATCACGCCGTTCAAAACGCTGGACACCAAAGCCCAGTGGTCCACGCGTTTCTACCATGCATACAAACCTCCAGAAGAAATAGCCGCCACGGGCGCGAACACCATCAACATCCATCATGCCAATGACATCAATCCCTACATCAATTATCCGTTTCTCCGACCTTTAGAGATGAAACAATACATCGACCGGGCTCACGATCTGGGGCTCAAGGTCAAGATATATTATACAGTGCGAGAGCTCACCAACAGAGCGCCGGAAATATTCGCGTTACGCAGCTTGGGTTCCGAGATTTTTTCTGACGGTCCTGGAGGAGGTTTTTCCTGGCTCCAGGAACATCTGGTCTCTAACTATATCAACGGGTGGTTCGTGCCCAAATTGAACGATGCCTCCATCGTCAACAGCGGGGTTTCCCGCTGGCACAATTATTACTTGGAGGGCCTCAACTGGCTGGTGAAAAATATCGGCATAGACGGCCTGTACATCGACGATGTGGCCTTTGACAGAACCGTAATGAAACGCTTGAGAAAAATATTGGACAGGAACAAGGATGGTGCGCTGATCGACCTCCATTCGGCCAACCAGTTCAATCCCCGAGATGGATTTGCCAACAGTGCCAATCTTTATCTCGAACATTTTCCCTACATCGACCGGCTCTGGTTCGGGGAGTATTTCGATTACGATTCTCCTCACGATTTCTGGCTCGTGGAAGTGTCGGGGATACCTTTTGGATTGATGGGGGAGATGCTGCAGGATGGTGGGAATGCTTGGAGGGGAATGCTTTACGGCATGACAGCCCGCCTCCCATGGTCGGGGAATCCAGCAGCACTATGGAAATTCTGGGATGATTTTGGGATACAGGAAACTGAGATGATTGGTTACTGGTCACCCTCCTGTCCAGTAAAGACCGATCACAAAGACATCCTGGTTACGACGTATACAAAGAAAGACAGGATTCTGATCTCGCTGGCCAGTTGGGCAAAGGAAAAAATAGAATGCCGGCTGATGATCGACTGGAAAGTACTTGATTTAGATCCGTCAAAAGCCAGGCTTTATGCCAAAGAAATTGCAGGATTTCAACAATCCGCAGAGTTCGATTTAGACGAAGCTATTGCTGTCGAACCTGGCAGAGGATGGCTAATGATCCTGAGCGAAAGGGATTTTTAGGAGTTATGCCGTAAATGAACAAAAAAATACTGATAATAATTTGTATTCTCTTGGTTCTCTCCAGCTGTCGTGTGCGGCAGGCCGCGTTCGACCTTAAAGATGAAGCCGCTTTTGCGCAGGAGCAGGGAGGGATATTCGCTGTGGACCTCCTTAAGCCAGAAGGAGAGCCTTATGTGATGGGAGGATGGTCAGCTGTTAGGACAGATGGAACTAGATTGGGAGTTTTCCCCATCTCCCGGCTAAAGATACCTGTGTTTGCAAAGGACCCTATGTATTTGTTTTTAAAATGTACCCCATTCGATAAAGACCAGCGGCCAGCTGAGGGTATCCAAATCCGGATGAAAAATGAGCTCGTCGCACAGGTCGATCTAGAGCCTGAAACGGAGAAATTGATTAAGATTTCTCTTCCCCCGCATATTTTGAACTTGGGGGATAACGTTCTGCAGATCTATCATATCTTGAACCCAGAGATAGAGAATGAAATCGATCAAAAAGAAAACAAGAGAATCCGCACGACCATATTCTATGAAATGCTGCTTTCCTCACACCCCGATTACGAAATGACGAAAAGATTCACCGAAGCAAAACACCTAGCAGACCTCAAGCGCTCGGATAATCTGGTCCAAAAAGTCCCTAGCACTCTTGATTTCTACATCAATCTGCCTGCTCATGCGCGTTTTGAGGCAAATTACAAGTTTCTCCCTGTGATTCCATCGGATCAACATTATCCTATCGAGGTGAAGATTTCATTGCAGGAACAGGGAGGCGAGGAAGAAGTCATCCACAGGGTGGCGCTTGAAGGAAAAAATACCATCAGCAGAATCAGGATCGATCTTCCCGCAGAAAAAGGGGTATCCCGCCTCCGAATACAAGCCGGAGAAGAAGAGGGGCCGGACTCGTTTGAAGGATTGCTGATCTGGAAAAAAGCTTCGATCGTCAGGAAACAGGAAAAAAAGAAAGAGCTCGCCAAGGGGGATGAGAAATTCCTCAATTGGAAACGGTCCCTTGCCGACAAGAACGCCATCATCATCATTTTGGATGCTGCACGTGCCGACCACTTTTCTGGTTACGGATACTACCGGCCGACCACACCGAATTTGGATAAGTTTGCGAAGGAAGCGGTCTTATTTTCGAATGCCTATAGCGAATCCCTTACCACGCGGTGCAGCATAGGAACTCTATTCACGGGTTTTCCGCTCATTGTGCTATCCTTGTATAACATCGGGAGCCAAATTCCTGGGGAGCTGACCACGCTGGCACAGATGTTTCAGCTCGACAATTTTAAAACGACAGGGTTTGCCGGTGTAAGCAATGTCAGCTCCTATTTTGGATTCAGCAAGGGATTCGACCAGTATTTTGAATTGTACAAAGAAAAAGATTTTTACAGAAAATCCCAGGAATACCTGCCCTATCTTTTCCCCTGGCTGGAATCGAACAAGGAAAATCGATTTTTTCTGTATGTCCATTTTAAGGAGCCCCATGCCGCCTATGTTCCTTTACCCCCTTTCAAAGGGATGTTTACTGATGGGTACGAAGAGACGGTCGACCTATCCGCCCATTTAAACGAAATTGCCGATGAACTGACGGATGAGCAGATCGAATACATCAGGGCCGGATATGACGAAAACCTGGCCAGTGTGGATTCTGTCGTCGGCGAAGTGATCGATAAAATGAGATCATTGGACATGCTGGATAAATCGATCATCATCGTGACTGCGGACCATGGTGAGCTTCTCGGAGAGAAGGATAAAATCTTCGGACATGGCGGTTATTTTGGAGAAGGGGGGATGCACATCCCTCTCCTGGTTCGTTTTCCTAAAAGTGAGGACATGGAATTTCCTGATAGGGTCGATTCTCTCGTCAAATTATCCGACCTGTTCGTCACCCTGGCCGATATCCACGGATTTGACATCCCCAAGGATTTGATATCAGGCAAAAGCCTGTTGCCTCTCATCCGAGAACCAGAAATAGAGATCAATCCTTTCATCATTTCCGAAAAAAGAGGGATACCTGGCTATTGTTACAGAAACAAGCAGCACAAATTGATCTATTGGATAGAGCATGCGTCGATCGAATTTTATGACCTGGAAAAAGATCCCAAAGCCATGACCAACGTTTACGAACAGAATAGAATCACAGCGAATTACTATTTGACCAACCTAAAAAAATGGATCACCGGTCAAAACTTGATCAAAGAGGCACTCCTCAAGGGCGATCCGTCGAAACGGGAGATTGATTTGAATCAGATCGATGAAAATACTCTGGAAAACCTGAGAGCTCTCGGCTACATCAAATAAACAGAGCCAACTATCCCTTAATAATCAGAATTGTCATGGAAGGAGAAGGATTAATGTAAACTTTTTTGAAGCATTTTTCGTCTATATTGGATAATGCCGATTATGGAGGTAACAGTGAAATCGAAAATAACATTTTTAGTTCTGTTTGTGTTTTGTGTAGCCTTGGTGTTTTCTTTCGAAAAAACGGAGCACCTGAGCCTATCTGCCGATGGGATTGAGAAACTGGTGGTCGATTGCGGTTCCGGTTTTCTTTATGTCGCTGGTGAAGATTCCCTGAGAAGCGTCGAAGTTGAAGCGGAGATCATAGTGAAGGGAAAAAGCGAAAGGGACATCGAGGATTATGTTAAAGACTATGTCAAGCTCGAACTGAAAAAACAGGGAAGCAAAGCGATTTTGACCAGCATGTTCAAAAATAAATTCCCCAACATCAATTTCCGGACCAGAGTGATCAACCTGACTGTCAGAGTGCCCAAAAATTTGGATCTGGAAGTCGACGACGGTTCGGGTGAGGTGAAAATTATCCAGATCGACGGAAATATCCAGATCGACGATGGGTCGGGCGAGATCACTGTCCGTGACATTCAAGGAGATGTGGAAGTCGATGACGGATCCGGAACGGTCGACATCAGCCATGTCACTGGAAGTGTAACGGTCGATGACGGATCCGGAACGATCGAAGTCAATGATATCGGGGAAAACGTCAAAGTGAGCGACGGTTCTGGCTCTATTTACATCGATGGTGTTGGGGGAGATGTCATCATCAAGGATGATGGGAGCGGCAGCGTCAATATTCAGAACGTCAAAGGCAAAGTCATCAAATAATCGCTATTTTACTACTGTAGATTTGTTGTGGTGGAGTAATAACCTGTTTTAACCTCTCTTGGATGTTCCTCACCGTGGGGATTTGCAGTTTATTTTATAAGCCGCTATTGAAAATCGGGAAAACAGTTTATAATGATATTGTCGAATTATATTCTATTCATTTTTGGAGGCCTAATGTCTGCTAAACGTCTTATTATCCTGTGTATCATTTTGGGTGTTGCGATGGCCCCCCTATATTCGGGGCCGGCAGAATTTCACAAGCGAAATTTTTTTCTGACGCCGCAGGTTGGCATCAACTCATATGCCATTCCTGTCGGATTAAACGCGGAGTATGCCGTAACCGATAACATCGGCGTAGGGGGAACCGGCATGCTGTGGTTCTGGGGCTCTGATTCCTGGTCGAACACGGTCGTCTCCCTTTCGGCGGATGCCGCCTATCATTTCACCAAACTCGAGGCGAAAAAATTCGACCTCTATGCGGGAGCGGGGCTGGGCGTCAGCATATACTCCTGGAAGTGGAAGAGCGGCTTTGGCAATATGGCGTCGGGCAGCTCCGGCTCGACGGGAATTTTTATTCAGCCCTTTTTGGGCGGCCGGTACTTTATTACGCCCAAGCTGGCTATCAGCCTGCGTGTCAATGTGGCGTTTTTAGGGGACTGGACGGGAGTCGGCGGTGTGCTGGGTGTTAGCCTCCCCCTCGGATCCAAGTAAAAAAGAGGTACCTGCTGGCTTTCTCTTTCTTCCCCAGTCCACCAAGGTAGACGATCCGCTTTACTCCGGCATCTATGCACAGGCGTCCCGGAAGTTTGTGGTGTTCAGGCGGTCCAGACGCGCGTAATCCTCATCGGAGCCCATGGATTGGATGAGATAGTAAGCCACATCGATGCCTTTGGCTGCCTTGAGGATGGGACCTAATTTACACGATCCGAGCCCAGGTGCTTTATTTTTTCCAGAGAGCTGGCCAGCAGACGTACATTTATGGCAGGGTCATCCAGGAGGATGGGAAGGAGATGGCTTCCGATATATCCCGTGGCTCAGGTGAGGAGTATATTCATGGCTAGAACATGAAAACAAATCCGGCCACGGCATAGTGGATCAGGGCGAAGTTGTAAACCGCAGGAACATTTCGATGATAAAGATAGCCTGATCGGGCTTTTTTTATTAACGGGAAAAGGCGTTCAAATGACAACGCCGAGGGAGAAAATTGCGCCGGAGCAGGGGTACGGAAGCGACAACTTGGCGGATGAAGGCCAGAACATTTCCCCTTTAGATACCCATCTGAAGGACACCGCACAGGCAGAAGAACAGAACAAAGAAGAAGGCCGGATTTGCCGAATGGATTGAAATATCGCGGGAGGGCTGCTTCATGAAAAAGTATGACCAATCTAACAGTTATGGTTCCCAAAGATCTGGATGTGAAAATCGATAACGGCTAAGGCACTGTCGATGTCAGAGATGAGAACGGCAGCGTCGTCAAATGACCTATATATTCCAGCGGTAGGATATTTTTATAAGGAACACATTTTCTCCAGGAGCTGTAAATAGGGTTTTCAGGTCTCGTCCCAGGTTAAGGTCCCCGGGGTATCCATAATCTGCCCGGTTTTGTGTCCAAACAAAATAAAGAGTCGAACCGGGGAGGTACTCCCAGCGCAAAACTACCGTTCCTCTGAGGGACTTCAAGTTAAAATCGGGATTGGAGAAGGAAAAAGCAGCTGAGGGGCCTTCGGGGCCGTCAGGATCGATGGTGTAATATCCATTTTCATAATCGATTGTGGACTGTTCCTGATCATAGATGTTGTAATCAAAGCTTTTAGACAGGGCCAATTCCCGGAATTCATCGTATTTTCCAACGGCAAGAAACGGCTGAAGATAAAGCTGCAGACTCAGGCGAGGCGTGAAGATCCAATTGAGTCGGATTTCCCCAGATAGAACTCTTTGATTAATCCTGGCAAACACGTGACGTGTGCCATATGTCGCTGTCATATAGGGATCCTCCACGTTGGTGACCCACTGGAGAATCGAGCGTCTCACCGTGTATCCCGGTCCGAATGAAAAGCTGAACTTGCTGCTGGGCTTCAAGTGAAGAGCCAGGCTACACATCCACTGGTATCCTTCAGACGGTCGGTTGTATAAGCTTTCGTTCGCAAACAGGACGATCGGTTTTCGGCCGTCAGTCGAAATATCGAAGTCTATTTGATAGCCGGAGGGGATAAGAGCGAGCGGCCCTCCTCTTGTCAAGTTTTTACTGATAGTCTTGGGATTGTAGGCCAGCATGGTATTGATCCCCCAGTAGTTCAATAGCTGACCTTCGATTGCGATAAGATATCCGTCCCAGAATTTATTCCCGCCAAAGTCGTAATTCCGGAAGGGCCCACCGAAGATGAGCCAGTTACGGAAGACTTTTCCCGGATGCGGCCAGTAGTATCCTATAAGAAAATGGATATTGATGATATCGGAGCTACTGGATTGAAACCCGATATCGTTCGGGTCGAATCCAGGAGAAAGGGCACCAAGAGCCGCGTTTAACAGGAATTGTCCCTTTTGTTTATTTACCGCGATCCGGAATCCCCAGCCGCTCAGATTGGTTGCCTGTTCATCCAGTTCGAGATGAGTCGCATCAGGGCGTTGAAAATAATGAAGGGAAGAGCGTTGGAGGCTCAGAATATTATCTCTACTGCCTTGCACATGAGTGGCTCCGAACCAACCTGTGAGGACCCAAGCTTTATTTTTGTCCAAAAAAGACCAGCCATCCAATCCCAGGCTGGATGCTTTCCTGTTCATGATCGAATCTAAAGTCTCATTTCTCAGATCCCGAATGACCGATGTGGCTATTAACCCGACTCCTTGTTTCCCTTGATTGAATTCCTTCTGGGAGCGTAGCACGCCGAAAAATGAAAAAGGCTCCACTTCTTGTCTGAATCTGTTGCCGGAACTATCGATCTCCGCATATTCCCGCGCTGTTAAAGAGCTTAGGGCTCCGATACTCCAGCTTTCCCCCAGTTTTCCGCTCAGCTTGAGTGCGCCCAGGATGGTGGACCGGGTCGGAAAATTCACATATCCGTCCTGTGTGACAACACCTCCTGGCGTCCGTCCTATCCGCCGGCTGTAAAAGAAGGTGGGTTCAGGCCAGCTGATGTTGGCATTGGAAGTGGCTCCACCTCTGCCGAATTCATTGAATATATTGGCCCCTTCGATAAAAAAAGGCCTTTTTTCTGTATAGAATGTTTCAAAAGCGCTCAGGTTGATCACGGCCGGGTCGACCTCCACCTGGCCAAAATCCGGATTGATGGTTGCATCCAACGTCAGGTTACTCTTCAGGCCGAATTTCAGGTCGAATCCCGCGTTTCCTGAGTATTCCTCTCCAGATTCAAAAGGATTACCCGCAACTTCAGGGCTGAATTGGGCCTGCCCCACCGTGTAAGGCAGAAATTCCACATGTCTCCCGGGACGGATATCCTGGATGCCTTCCAGTTTGGCAAAACGGGAAACATAGCCGCTGTCTTCCTTGGGAACCCAGACGAATCCCACTTTTTCATTGTTCCTCCGGATGACCCTTCGAAAATTCACCCCCCAGACATATTCGTCCTTTTTAGAAAAACGTAATTGGTTGAATGGGATGCGGATTTCCAAACTCCAACCTACATTGTCGACGGCCGCTCGGCTTTCCCAAACCCCATCCCAGGTCGTATCGTTCCATTCATCGTTATAGAGAGTCCAATCAACGATCGACCCGGCAGGATTAATCCCGAATTGATACCCTGTCCGTCGGTCGTAATAGGGATCCACAGCAAAGATGAACCAATCGGAATCCACAAGGTCATCCCGTCTTCCGAGACGCCGGATAATCGTCTCCGGTTCAGAGTCGTACAAACGGGCGGCCACGTACAGGTTTTTGTCATCATAGGCGATCCATACTTCGGTCTTTTCTGTGGGAGGGGCGCCGTCGGTCGGGTCGGATTGGATAAAATCGGAGTATCCTTGCTTCTGCCAAACTTGTTCATCCAGAACGCCGTCGATGGTGATCGATTCGTCGGCTCGGATTGCCCGTACGATCTTTTGTTCTGTGCATGGTTTATCCTGGGCGAGGATCGAGAAGGGAAGAATGAGGCTGATAATCGGTATTAAGGCACGAATTGTCAATCTCATCAAAAAAATTCTCCCATTTAGTATTCACCCTACCTCTACCCCTAATAAAATTATACGGTTAGAATAGACTTTTGGTTTACTTCAACTGTTTTTTCCCGATAGAGGAGGCTAATTATTCATAATAACAGGAAAAAATATCAGGGATGCCCGCAGACCAGCAACGACATCGAATCCCCAGGTTTGTGTGCGGGCTGCTACTGCAGATTCGCTGTGGTGGTGTAGTAGCCTCCTTTGAGGGAATCATAGATGAGCTTCATCTCGCCTTTTCCTTGGACAAGGAGACGATAGACAACTCGGCCGAAGCTGGGTATTCCGGATTTGACCCAGAGGAAATTGTCCTGTGTTTCGATTTTCTGCGTGATGTCTCTGTACTTATCCATTAGTAGGCCAGCAGCCAGCAGTTTGACGTTTTTGCCATCGATCTGGAAACGGTCCCCACGGTGCAGATTTTTCTGCTGGGCAACGAAAGAAATCGTCGGGGTGACACGCGAGTTTTCGATGGCCACGTCGATCTGATACAGGTCCTTTTCCAGTTTCTTGACTTTCACTTCATCAAATGTCAAGCGGGGCAGCTGGTCGGCATGATACAGGCAGAAGGCCGCGTTGCGATGGCATGTCTCGGCAAGCCGGAATAGTGGCGGTACTCGTTCTCCGAATTTTTTTACGCCTCCAATCTCGATTTCCCCATAAAGCGGATGATTGTAAGGTTTCCAGTCTGTGTACTGTTCTCCCATAAGGACCAGATCATGGAAGGTCATTTCTTTAAGCATCTGCTGGTAGGAACGCAGCCTTGCTAGGTCTTCATCTTCGTCCTCTTCATCCTGCTGACCCAAAATTTCCGCCAAGTTTTCAAAGGGATCCAGGTCCAGCTCGTTGGTGTAGGTGTAGATGCCCAGGACGCTGTATATCCAGTCTATGCTTCCGCCGAATACGGTGTAGAGATCTTTGTAGACTTTTATATAACGGTATCCGGGAAGGATCTTTTCTCCATTTTTCCCGATGTAATCGTAGACGGTCATATCCGCCCTCGGGTATTCTCCCAGGTTGTTGGCCCCGGGACCCACGAGGATCATGCCGCCGAAGTTGTGGAAGTTCTGAGCGCCCAGGATATTGGGATGGGCAAGGAGAAAATCCCTAGTGGCTTTGGTTTCCGGCCAGTGGAAGGGAAAGGGACCTGAGCCATACTGGACGTAATTGGGCTGCCAGTTGTAGCCGTAGTTGCGGTTCATGTCGTAACCGCCCATAGGATCCTCGTTGATAAACCCGTCCCCGTCATTATCGATTCCTTCCTGGCCCAGCATCGTGTATTCGCCCTTTTGTCCGGGACGCACGGGGATCATGATCCGGGGATCATCCGGATGGGATCTCAAGTATCCATTCGGATCTTTTTTGCGCATCATGGTGAACGAGCCGTCCCCATCCAAGTCATCGGGTCCGTCTTCATCTGCCACACCATCCTGGTCATCATCGAAGGGAATCAACCCCGTCCGGGGAGAATTGGGGTCTGTCGCTCTATTGATGAAGTGATCCCGGCTGTCCGGGTTCATGGTGGGGATGAAATAAAAGGCTTTTTCGTCCAGCAGCCGTGTGGCGAATTCTGTCTTCCCATAATTTTTCAGCAGGTACCATATGGCATAGATCGCCACCTCGGTGCCCTGGATTTCATTCCCATGGATGTTGCCGTCGATATAATAACCCGGCTTGTGTTCAGCAGGCCCTGTTTTGGGATTGTTGAGAATAACCGACCAAATGTCTCTTCCCTGGTAGGTTTTGCCCAGGGATTTAACGGTCACGAACTGCGGATAAGCATTCTCGAACGCTTTGAGTGTCTGTGTCAGTTCTTCTTGATCGTAAAAATGGTCAAAGGAGAGTTTAACCTCCTGAGCGGACAACATCTTGGGGCTTATAAGGGACAAACATAAGATGATCCCGATTGCTATCTGAGTTATTTTGCATTTTTTCATTGTTTCCTCCGGTCTATTCCAAAACCACTGTTGTGGTCACCGATCCCAATCGGGGAGATTTGGCTGTGATCGTGATGGTTGAACCTTTTTTGCCTTGAATGATCCATTCGGCTTTTTTGGTGTCTCCGCTGCCATTGATGAACGGGATCGTGACAAGCCTTCGTCCCGAAAATATCGTCTGGCCGTCTGCCGTTTTGAGCTCCACCCGGATAGGCCAGGCTGTACGTGCTCTTCTTCCTTGAGCGCTCGATGTAGAGAACCAACCTTCGTTCGTCAGGTAAACAGTAACCTGGTACAGACTGTCTCCCAAAGCTTCGACCTTGGTTTCTTTGATCTTCATTTCAGGAAGCCGCCCCATTAAGCCGATATAAAAATCTGTGTGGAACGAAAGGGTTTCTTTCATCAGGCTCGAGGGAGGCGTTGTCTTCAGGAAGGGAACAAAACCGCCGATCTCCACATCTCCCAGGGTTGGATGTTTGTATGGAGTCCAATCGACAAACCCTGTGCCCTCGAGAACGGAATCCGACCAACCGAGAATATAGCCTTCCGGGTGCTCTCCTTCTTCTGTTTTTGCTTGTTTGGGCATTTTTTCGATCATCTCGGCCATTTTGGCTGGATCGACTTTGCCCGACTCCACCATTTTTTTGACCATCTCCGGCTTGAAATTATCGGGCGCACCCTGTTCCTTCATGAATGCGGCGATGGTGTCATCATCCAATGCCAAGAAATCCTCCGAAGACATGGTTTTCAGTTTGTCCACGGTCAAGGCGTCCTTGGCCGGTTCTTTTTTGGGCTCCGGCACTTTCCAGAGATCCGTGGAAAAAACAGGAACCCCGTATTGGAAATAACAGTAGGCCACAAACGATCCTTTGCCCACACCGTTGGTTCTTTTTTCCAGGTCTTCCAGTTTGGCTTCCTTGAGCGCATCTTTGTACTCTTTTTGGATGGCTTGGATCATGGGCATATCCTGCTGGTCGAGGTTCATAGCAGGTCCCAATCCCAGGATCATGGCCACGATGCTCTCATCTATCTCGATTCCTCCGCCGATGTTCATGCTGTTCAACAGATCGATCAATTCCTGCATGGTGAATTGTTGCTCAGGATCTATTCCGAGGAAATTGGCAAATCTCTCGGGAACTTTAAACTTATCCCCAGCTGCCTGAGCTCTTCCCGTCTGCTGGAGATTGAGGATGGTATTTTCACTTGAAAAATTGAGAACCAGCGCGATGTTATCTCGTTTTACGAGAAAGTCCAGAAGGGCGATGGATTCTTGGGCATTCACAGGCCATAATCCAGCGGATTTGATGCCGTATTCAAAATCATGCGGGAAGTTCCGGTTGATGGCGATTCCTCCGATAGGATCTTCGTTGTATTCACCGTCTCCATCGTTGTCCAGTCCTTCGGTGTATATTTTGTAAACGCCTGTTTCTCCCTTGTTCGGATCGGCTGTTTTCATCAAGCGCGTTTGATTGGGGTGGGTGAGCCATGTGCCTTCCGGATCCTTGACTCTCATCTGGGTGATCTGGCCATCTTTGTTGAGGTCGTCTGGGCCATCCTCGTCCACCAGCCCGTCTGTATCGTCATCGGTGGGTTTGTCGTTGGCCTGTCTTTCAAATCTCACATCAGAGAAGTAGCTCTTCGCGGCATCAGGGTTCAACAAAGGGGCCACATAGACCGTCCTATCCTTGAGAAGCTCTGTGATCTTTTCATCGGCTTCGTATTGGGTGAGGAGCTTTTGGGCGATCATCAGAGCCGCCTCCGTTCCCACCAGGTGTGTTCCTTCCAAATTGGCCGAAACGAATACGGCTGTACGGGAATCCGGATCGACTTGGCCTTGTGCGGCAATCCGGAGAACGAGAAGATCGGTGTTCCCCTCGCTTTTTCCGATGTTGATGATTTTTGCGAGCTGGGGATACTTCGCGCTCCAGGATTTGAGCAGGGAATTCACATCATTTGGACTGTGATAGGTGTCAAAACTTACCTCTTGCGCTATTGTTGGCTGAATAAGCGCAAAAGACAAAAATACAAACAAAAAGCAAAAAAGAAAACGTTTCATAAATTCCTCCATTTGTTATTTGTACGAATTGAAGGCGAAAAGGTTATCTTTCATATCCGCCAATTCAGCCTTAGCATCAATGCTACCATAAATTTGAAAAAGTATCACTGGTTTAATAATTATGCATGTTTGTATACAATAGGTTTTCTTAATGATCGAGAGAGGAGGAGATATGCTCAAAAGTCGATGGAATCTAGCTTTGAGTCTTGGCTTTTTTGTATTCGCTCTTGTGGCGTCATCCCATGCGCAAAGCGCCGATGAAATCGGTGACTTATACGCAAAACTCCAGTGGCGCTGCGTCGGGCCGGCCGTGATGGGAGGGAGGACGGTGGATATCGATGTCGTCGAGAAGGAACCATGGATCATCTATGCGGCCATCGGCCCCAGCGGAGTCTGGAAATCCGTGAACAACGGGATCTCCTGGAAACCGGTTTTTTACGAGGAGAACACGGTCTCAGTGGGCGATATCGCCATATCCCAATCCCATCCCAAAATTGTTTGGGTGGGGACAGGGGAGGCAACTTGCCGCAACAGCGTCACCATAGGCGATGGGGTTTACAAATCCACAGATAGCGGCAAGACATGGGCTAATATGGGGCTAGCTGAAACCAGGCACATCAGTCGGATCATCGTCAATCCCGGTGATCCCAATATCGTTTACGTGGCAGCCATGGGACATCTGTGGGGGCCGAACGAAGAACGCGGCATTTACAAAACCATTGATGGCGGAAAAACTTGGCAAAAGGTGCTGTCTGTCGATGAAAACACAGGATTTGCCGACTTGGCCATGGATCCCTCTGACAGCCTCACTTTGTTCGCCGCTGCGTATGATTATCGGCGTCTTCCGTATCATTACAGAAGCGGCGGTCCAGGAAGCGGGTTGTACAAAACAACAGACGGAGGAGAAACCTGGAAAAAACTCACAAAGGATCTTCCCGAAGGAATCATGGGAAGGATAGGGATAGATGTATCCCGCAGCAATCCCAACGTGGTTTATGCCCTGATAGAACACAAGGATGCCGGTATATGGCGATCCGAGGACAAAGGGGAAAGCTGGAAAAGAACATGCGATAATGAGACGTATGAACAGGTTAATTTCAGGCCCTTTTACTACAGCCAGATCCGTGTGGATCCCAGCGATGATAAGGTCGTGTATGTTTTTTCCGGCGGGAGTTATGTTTCAAAAAACATGGGTGAAAAGTTCCGGGCCATCTCAGGCGGAACTCATTCCGACCATCATGCATTGTGGATCGACCCGAATAATCCTCTTCATCTCATCGATGGAAATGATGGGGGGATCGATATCACTTATGATGGAGGAATGACCTGGCAAGGTATAGAACACATGGCTTTAGCCGAAGTCTATCAAGTCGGGTTCGACATGAGAACTCCCTATTATGTATACTGCGGGCTTCAAGATAACGGCGTTTGGGGAGGCCCGAGTGCAAATTTCGACACCCAGGGAATCACCAATGCAGATTGGTTTTTGGTCGGGTATGGGGATGGATTTCATGCTCAGGTCGATCCAAACGATCACAACGTGGTCTACGCCAACTCCCAGATGAACGGCTTGTATCGATATGATATGAGGATCAAAAAAAGCCAAACTATCCGTCCGCAAGCCCCTGCGGCGGATCCTCCTTACCGATACAACTGGAATTCTCCGATCCTCATCTCTCCGCATGACTCCAAAACCGTGTACACAGGCGGGAATTATCTGTTCAAAACATCGGACGGGGGGCACAGTTGGGAGATCATCAGTCCCGACCTTTCCACCAACGATCCGGAAAAACAGAAGGATTCAGGAGGCCCAATCACGGCAGACAATACGGGGGCTGAAATTCACTGCACGATCATCACCATTGCAGAATCACCAGTGAAAAACGGCGTGATCTGGTGTGGAACGGATGACGGAAATGTCCAGGTCACCCAGGATGGAGGGCAGAATTGGCAAAACGTGGTGAAGAATATCCAGGGTCTTCCTAAAAATACTTGGTGTTCGCGTATAGAGGCATCCCATTTTGAAGGGGGCACAGCTTATGCGGCCTTCGACGGCCACCGCCATGATGACTACAGCACCTATCTTTACAAAACCGTCGATTATGGAAAAACATGGACATCGCTCAAAGGCAACCTGCCTTTCGGATGGATCCACGTCGTTCGGGAAGATCTTATCAATCCAAACCTCTTGTATGTGGGAACTGAATTTGGGTTGTATGGTTCGCTAGATGGAGGAAAAAGTTGGTTTTCGCTTCAGAATAACCTCCCGACTGTCGCGGTGAGGGATATTGCCGTTCATCCGAAGGAAAATGATCTGATCATCGGCACACATGGACGGGGGATTTGGATCCTGGATGATATCCAGCCGCTCCAGGAAATGAATCCACAAGTATTTGCATCGGATTTTCATTTCTTCGGAATTCGTCCTTGCGCCCTCTATCAGATTTCCAGTTCTGGGGAACCTTCCAGCAGGCCGGTCTACTCCGGAGATAATCCGGATTACGGGTTGATCCTGACCGCTTACATGAAGGATAAGCCCAAGGAAAAACCGAAGATCATCGTCAAGGACGAAATGCAGGGAAAAGTCCACGAACTCACATTGCCAACCAGAGCGGGGATAATAAGGCGGGTGTGGAATCTGCAGATCGTTCCGAAGACAAAAGACGGAAAAGAAATAAAACCCACAGGCGTTGGATTTCTCGCTCTTCCCTTGGTTTTTCCAGGCAATTATTCAGTCGAGATGACAACGGATGGAAAAACGCAAGCCCAGCTGGCAATTATCAACCAAGATCCACGGTTCTCTTTAGGGAAAGAGGACTATCAAGCTATGGTCGATTATCAAGTTGATGTCATCATCGTATCTAAAAAGTACAGCATGTCTGTGACGGCAGCGAACAAGATTCGTTCCGAGCTAGGTAAAGTCGACAAAGCATTGCAGGACAAGAGTGATATCCCCGAGGCCGTCACGAAGAGCATCGAGGAGTTTAAAGATAAATTCCAAATATTGGCCGACAAAATAATGCCCCGAGGAATCGGATACAAAGTTCCCTCAAAAGTAGCCCTCCGCGGAGGATATTTATCTCAACAGCTCATGTTCCTGGGTATGGGAGCAAGCAGCTTTCCTGCCGCGCCCACGGAAACGATGTTGGAGGCGATCGATGAAACCAATGATGAGGTCCAAGGTTTGATCGATCGGTTGAATGAATTCATCCGCGTCGATATTCCAGCGTTGAATGAAATATTGGAAACGAATGAACTGAATCCCCTTAAGGCCCCCGAAGTGATCGAGTTTTAATCGGGTAGTTTGGGGATCTCGGAAACACTGTTGGCTTTGGCATCAGCCAGCATGATACCCTTGAGGTCTTTTTTTACATCGGATCCCACAAGGTTGGGTGGATTGGTTTTGAGGAGTTTTTCCACTTCTTCTGCAGCTCTTGTGAGCATGGATTTTTTCCCAAGTGCAACCCAAGAATCATACGTGTCACGATCGATGACAAGAGGATAGGTGTGTTCCTTCTGGTACCACTTTCTCGTGTGATCTTTGGTCAAAAATTCTGTGTCCTGCGTAAAATTGTCGAATAGATCTTGAATCAAAGGTAATTCTCTCAGGGAAATACCTCGTATAAGCCTGTAAGCCATGCTGCAAATCTCGTTGTCGATAACGAGCTTTTCGAGACTCTGACAGCTTTCGAAGTTCAGCATGCCAGGGCCTGAAATAACATTTATGCCGGAAAGAGCTGCAAGGATCGCACCGATACCGGTTTCCAATCCAGCTTGGCTGTCGTTGATCTTGGCATCACTCAAACCCATATAAGCATGGGTGGGCAGTTTTAGGTATTTGGCGATCTGAGAATAGGCCGAATCTATCATCATGGTTTCCACAGCTCCCATCGGCGTTGTGCCTTTTCTCATATCGAAACTGGAGGGCGATCCTCCAAAAATAACGGGCGATCCTTTTTTTGCCAACTGGCAGATCACGAGCCCGCACAGATTTTCTGCCACATGTTGAACCAAAGTTCCTGCCAAGGTGACAGGAGATGTGGCTCCTGTCATCCCCATCGAGATGAGTTCGGAGGGAATCCCTGCACGGGCACAATCGATCAAGCTTTGTGTGGTGAGATTGCTCCATTTGAGGGGAGGGGAGGGGCAGGCATCGAATATGGCCAAGGGTTTTTCTGCCAAGGCTTTTGCACTGCCTCTTACAGCTACAAGCATATCGTACATCGGTTGGAATCCCTCCACACGGAAGGTTCCTGTGACAATGGGTTTGGATGAATATTGGAGCCCGATATACAAGCGGTAACTATCCGAGATAATGCCGTCGATATCCCCGCTTATAAGCCCTGTGCTCTGGAAGTGCAGATGTTCCAAGCAATCTGTCAACCGAACGAATTTGACGACATCATCGGTTGTGGCATTTCGCTTTATAAGGGTCGTGTTGTCCAGGATACCGGTGGCTGCTGATCCTGGATCGAAATGGACCTCATCGCCACCGACCAGGTATTCGACATCTCCCGTTCTGTCAAAGAGCCTGATCGTTTGGGGTGTCGTGGCCAGGCAATCTTTTACGAGCTCTGGCTTGAGAAACACCCTTTGATGGGCGTCATCGATTCTCACGCCTGAATCGGAGAGAAGGCGTAAGGCCTCCTCGTTTTCTACAAAGATCCCGACATTCTCCAAGATTTGGAAGGCCTCTTCGATGATTTTTTCGATAAACTCACGACTCAGAAGTTCCAATTTTGGTCTGATGGTATCAATCATGATAATCCTCGCTTTTGGAAATTATAATGTCCTAATTTGTCAAAATAAACCGGATATGCTCCCGGGCAACAGATAAAAAGGGTCTTTCCGTGTTAGCCCTGAGACTTGTGTAACAATACATACAGGAATTTTTTTTGCAAAAGTCCTCGATGAATTCTTTCTTCGTTTTGTAGTCGGTTATGATCAGACCACATGGGGAAATAGTGCCATCGGGATTCACGTTGAAAAATTTTTTTCCTGTCCGGCAATCGGGCATGTATCCCTGTTTAAAATATTCGACCATGTTCCACAGAACATCTTGGGGTGTCCGGATCTTTCTGTGTTTTTTCTGCATATCCAAGAGAATGGGGATGATTTCTTTGAACTCCTCCAAATCCTCTCCAGACAACATGTAGCTTTTGTCATGAGTCCTGAGGGTGTTATATGCGCTCAGATTGAGCCTAACATCCCATTTGTTTGCCAGCTCAGCCATCTGTGGCAGCAAACGGAAATTATCGCTTTGGATCACGCAACAAAGAGAAATAGCCTTGTCCCTTCGGGAATCCAATTCTTGAATAAGATTTTCGATCTTCTGAAAAAGACCTGGCACTCCTCTGAACTCGTCATGTCGCTCGTCCGGGTAATCCAAAGAAATGGAAAATTCATCCACGCCCGCCTCTCGAAGACTCCTGTATTTTTTTGAGGTCAATAATGTGGCGTTGGTGGTAACAATGATAAAGGGCGCCCTCTTTGGAACTCTCCAGGCTCGTATGATTTGTTCGAGATCCTTGCGCAGCAGCGGTTCTCCTCCGGAGGCTTGGGCAACCACAGGGCTGAGCTCTCTGCAGATCTTTCCCAGTTTTTCCGGAGAAGCCCTATCTTCCTCAACCGGACCGTGAAGATGGCAGTGCTTGCATTTGGCGTTACAAGAATGAGTGACTTCGAAAGAGATGCAAAATGGTTTTTTTAAGAGCTGATTTGCCAAACCGCGTTTGCCCAGCGATAATGTGCGTACTATGGAATCCATAAGTTCTAAATTATTATGGAATCATCGGATTTTTTCAAGGAAAATGGCATTTCTTTACTTGATTATCCTTTTATGATAGATGAAAGGAAAAGTCGGATTGGAATCGGACAAAGGTGCGAAAAATGAAAAAGGAACATAATTTCCTCGAAAGCCGGGTGGCTATTGTCACAGGGGCCGGCCGTGGGATTGGGAAAGCCATCGCTCGGAAACTGGCCAAAGCAGGAGCCAATGTGGTCGTGGCCGATATCGATCCGGTCATTGCGCAAGATACTTCGGACGAGCTGAATGAACAAAGGGAAACCAGTATTCCTTTCGAGGTCGATGTCACAAAAATCGACTCAGTGAATTCTCTCCATGCAAAAACCCTGGAAATTTATGGACAGGTGAACATATTGGTGAACAACGCCGGCATCATGTTTCGCACAAGAATTTTGGATATCCCTCTAGAGGAATGGGAAAAAACATTACAAGTGAACCTGACCGGGCCCTTTTTGTGCACCCAAGCGGTTCTCCCGGGAATGAAGGAGCATGGATTCGGCCGTATTATCAACATTTCGTCTTCGGCCGGCAGGAGCGTGAGCACCTTGGGCGGAGCCCATTACACTTCATCAAAAGCTGGACTGCTGGGTTTGACAAGAGCTGTTGCCAAAGAAGTGGCTCCTTTTGGGATTACGGTGAATGCCATATGTCCTGGGCTAATCGACACGGAAATGGCCCGAAAAACGACCACACAAAAAGAATTGCAGGATTTTTTAGATGCATTCCCCATTAACAGGATCGGAACTCCCGAAGAAGTAGGGGATTTGGTCGTTTTCCTCAGTTCTGACAAAGCAGCCTACATAACAGGGGCGTCGCTGGATATCAATGGCGGCGACCTCATGATTTAGCCTGGCCAACCCACCCCACCCTGTCAAAAAGAAATCCATGAATCCAACTCTGAAAAATTGACAATTACGTTTTTATTACATAGAATCGTTTTACTTTTCATCAGGAGGGAATCATGAGCGATACACAAACTCCTCAGGTCGTTGCCAGTGAAGCGTCACGCCAAGTTTCCGGACCGGCCACAGGTCTTTTGGTCACAGGGATCATCGGCGCATTTTTTGCTTGCTTAACATTGATCGCGAGCATTGTGGGCATGAGTTTTGCTCCGTTTATCAGGGATGAAATCCCCGATCGGTACGCAGAATTCTGGGAAGGATCCGTTGGAGCTGCAAGCTCCATTGTCGGAATTGTGGTTGCTGCATTTATCATTTTTGCCGCACTCAAGATGCGAGATTTGAAACAATGGGAAATGTGTCTCGCTGCAAGCATTGTCGCGATGATCCCTTGCATCAGCCCCTGTTGTATATTGGGCCTGCCGATCGGGATTTGGGCCTTGGTAGTCTTGTTGAGGCCCGAGGTCAAAGAAGCTTTTCGCTAAATCTCAAGGAATGAAGCGCAAGCATCTTCCTCATCTGGTGATTTTTATCGTATGCTTCGGAATATTAGCAGGATGCCTGATGCTGACTCCGCCCAAAAATAATAGCCCTTATGTTCAAATAGGGAATATTCAGCTACCAGGTATGTGCACATTTCGGAGTGTGACAGGGATTCCATGTCCAGGTTGTGGATTGCTCAGGTCTATGGTTTCTGCCATGCATGGAGATGTGGCAAAAAGCATCGAGTATCATAGACTGGGGCTTATCACGCTCCTGTATGTTTTTCTTCAATTTTTATTCCGCTTGGGTATACTGATTTTCCCTGTTTTGGCAATCCGATTTTCCCGGGCAGATTCCTATTTGAACAGGGGGATTATCTTGCTGGCTGTTTTGTTTGCGATGAATTGGATACTTACGCTTATCAAAATGTTCTGAACTCCTTGCGCTTTTTCTTTTCATTCTTGAAATATGGGTGGATTCATTAATTCATTGCAAGAATATTTTTTTTGTTTGATGTATAATTTAAATGGCAAATGATCCTATCAAGGAACTTTGGCAGGATGGTATTCAAAGGGACCTGTTGTGTTTTTATTTCATTTTTTTTGATCTGGATATGCAATATCGCTCTGAACGGAGTTGATGCAAACTCGATTCCTCGTTATCATAAGCTCTTGAAGGACATCCATGACGAAATCCTGCAATTCGGAATAAACGAAGACCCCAACTTGATAAAAAGAGAGTTCTGGATGGACCTAGATGGGCAAGAAGACAACAAAGAAGAACATGTGGTCATTATGAGACACAATGACGGACTGAGCTTGAAAATGACCGTTCAAATCACATATTTTTCCAATGATAAAGGCAAAAGATTAATTCGATATGCTAAAGACACAAAAATTGTCCAGTGCTGCGTGAAAGAAAATGATCTTGTAATCGACAAGAGCGATTATACCGATAAAGAAATGGAGAAGCTTTTTCAGGATATTCTGGTGGGCATTCGCAACAAAAAGGAACTCCTCAAGCTTATAAAACAATAAATATAAATAGGTTAAACGATATTCCGCCCATTTTTTCTAATAGATTATTATTTTGGCAATCACGAAATAGCTCTATCTGAAAGGAGTGAAATATGAAATTCATAAGATATTTGATTTTGGCTGGAATCGGTATTCTTAGTCTTATAGGGCTGGATGTTCTCAAGTATGCTCAAAGCGGCCCGATAGAATGGGAAACGATCTATAACAAAGACACCTGTACCGATATCGTCGTCGGGAAAAATGCCTCTGTGGACGGGTCTGTGATCACTTCCCACACCGGATGCTGTCCGGAGTGCCGGGTGCATGTCGTGCCGGCTCAGACCTTTAAAAAAGGGACAATGGCACCGGTTTATTACGGGCTTCAAGATGTTAAAAAACCACTGCGCGATTACGGCACGGTTATCGGCACCATTCCTCAGGTGGCTAAAACATATAAATATTTTCACACCGGGTATCCCCATATCAATGAGCGCCAATTAGCCATCGGTGAGAGCACATTGAGCCAGAGACAGGAGTTACAGGTGGACATCGAATCAGGCAAACAGATCATGACCATCGAGCAGGCTACCCTTTTTGCTCTTCAGAGATGTACAAAAGCGAGAGAGGCCATCGCATTGATCACGAGTCTTGTCGAGGAGTACGGATTTTTGCCCTCCTGCGGGCCTGAATCGGAAGCTCTTTGCATTGCAGATACCGAAGAAGCATGGGTTCTGGAGGTTTTTTCTGTTGGAAGGGATTGGGATCCAGGAAGCGGGGAGCTGGGTGCCATTTGGGCGGCACAGCGCGTTCCCGACGACCATGTGGCTGTCGTTCCCAATTGGAGTATCATCAAGGAGATCGATCTTAGCCAACCGGATTATTATATGGCCTCGAAGAATTACAAAGAGGTCGCCATCAAACATGGCTGGTATGATCCTGAAAGCGGGAAACCCTTTGTATGGCAAGAAGCCTATACTCCCACTCCCAGAGAGTGGGCCACCAGCCGGTTCTGGCTTTTTTTCAGCACGTTTGCCCCACAGCACAAATGGCCCGATAAGATGCTCAGCTCACCTTTTAAGAGCTATGATTCCTATCATCAGTACCTAGAGCCCCTTTCGACCTATCCCTTTTCAGTTAAGCCTGAGAAGAAGGTATCCGTGCAGGATGTGATCGCTTTCCAGCGGTCGGTGTACGAGGGAACGATCTATGATATGACTTCAGATACAGATTGGATGGTGCCGGACGGCCAAGGTGGGATGAAAAAAAGTCCATTGACCACGCCCTTTCCCACACGGGATATGCGGGAGCTTTTGGATATCACCTGGCGGCGTATGGTTTCACGGGGCGGTTACGGCATGGTGGCTCAACTGCGCGGTTGGCTTCCTCCGGAAATCGGTGGCATCTACTGGTTTTATCTGGATAACCAACATGTAAGCACCTACGTGCCCATCTATACGGGTGTCGAAGAGATATCGCCATTGTACAAAACGTATGATCCGGACAGATTCAGCGAGGATTCGGCACGCTGGGCCATCGATTTTGTGGATAATCTTTTGTATTTGAGATGGCAACACGCCATCAAGGACCTTCAAGCCGCTCGTGATCCGCTGGAAGCGGATTTTTTTGGTAAAATCGAGGCGACAGATGAAGAGGCGCTTAATCTGTATAAAAAGAATCCGGAATCGGCAAAGAAGTTTTTGACCGATTTTACAAGATCCGCCATGGAAAGAACCGTAAATATGTATAAAGAGCTGAGGAATCTGCTGATCACGAAATACACAAATAATAAATTGGGTCTTTAGAAAGGAGAGGAAAGATGCCGAAAAAGTATGCTTATGGTATTGGCCTCATTTTAGGATGTATGGCTCTTGTCTTCGGTTTTGCACAGGAAAAGCCGGATCTTGTGACCGTCGCCAAAATAAGGAATGAAGGATTCAAGCACTCACAGGTCATGAAAATAGCCGGGTATCTATCCGATGTTATCGGCCCGAGACCCACAGGTTCACCCGAGGTGACAAGGGCCTATAACTGGACAGCGGGTAAGTTCAAGGAATGGGGATGTAAAAATGTCGAGCTGGAACCGTTCGAGTTCGGGATCGGCTGGGCTCCAAGATATGTTTCCGCGCATCTTCTCCAGCCCCATTACGCGCCGTTGATCGCCATTTCAGTCGAGTGGGGATCCAGCACAAACGGGAAAATCACAGGCCAGCCTGTATGCGTTCGGATAAACAATAAGGACGATTTTGAAGAATACAGGGGGAAACTCAATGGAAAGATCGTGTTGTACATGCCGCCGCCAGAGACGCCGACCTACTTCACGCCTGATGCCCGCCGTTACGATCGAGAATCCCTGGATGCAAGATCTGTTTTTCCTGTTAGTGCAGAAGAACAGGATTGGCAAGACTATGTGAGGAGCTTCGAAGATGATCTCGAAGATTTTTTTCGCGAAGAAAAAATCGGTGTCCTTGTCCGGCCCAGCTCCACGAGGTCCCGAAATTATGGCACGGTTCATGCAGAGGGAATCCGTTCCGCCCGTTTCCCGGATAGGCCTCGTCCCCTCCCAGAAATAATCCTGGCAGCGGAACATTACAACCGTATACACCGGATCCTGGTGGAATATCAAGAACCAGTAAAGATGGAAGTCGAGGTACGGAATGAATTTTTTGCTGATGACCTCAATGGCTACAACGTTGTCGCAGAAATTCCAGGGACGGACAAAAAAGAGGAGATTGTGATGCTGGGTGGGCACATCGATTCTTGGAGCCCCGGGACCGGTGCAGCAGATAACGGAGCTGGGTGTGCTGTTTGCATGGAAGCGGTGCGCATACTTCAGACTCTGGGTTTGAAACCACGGCGGACCATCCGGATTGTCCTCTGGGGAGCAGAAGAAAAGGGCTGGGTCGGTTCGAAGAGCTATGTGGCAAAACACTTCGGGGACGTGGAAACCATGACGTTAAAACCCGAGCAGGCAAAAGTATGTGCGTATTACAACTACGACAACGGAAGCGGAAAAATTAGGGGCATCCATCTTCAAGAAAATATCCAGCTAAAGCCTATTTTCGAGGAATGGATAAAACCCTTCGAAGATTTGGGAATGACGCATGTGGTCACGCGTGCGACCGGCGGGTCGGACCACGGGGCCCTGGACTACATCGGCATCCCGAGCTTCCAATTCATCCAAGACCCGCTGGATTATGGGACCCGGATTCATCACACGAACATGGATGTCTACGACCATCTTATTCCAGAGGACTTGATGCAGTCAGCCGTCATCATGGCCACATTCGTTTACAGCACGGCCATGCAGGAAGAGATGTTTCCGCGCAAGCCCCTCTATGATCCTTTTAGATATCCCGTAAGAAGGTAGAGCATTTTCTCCTGAAACCTTTTTTCTGAAAATAAGTATAATCCTAAGTGTGGAGTCGATTCCAATACCTAAAAAAACTTGTTGTTTCCAATGGTTTTATTTATTATCTAATAGGCCAAAAATTTGAAAAACCATGATTAAGAGCTACTTTAAAGCCGCCTTTAGAACCATCAAAAAACAAAAATTTTATTCCTTGGTCAGTATATCCGGATTGGCCTTGGGAATGGCCTGCTGTTTCGTCATTCTTGTCTACCTCCATAACGAAACCAGCTATGACACTTTCCCTCCCGATGCCGATACCATATTTCGTTTGGTACGAAAAATGCCAGATATTCATGGCCCCAGCACCAGAAATCCAATGGCACCGGTGCTGAAAGAGAACTTCCCAGAAATCGAACTGGCTGTCCGCACCTGGCCGCTCAGCGAGGCCTACACCTTCAGGGCAGGGGAAAAAGGATTCCAGCAGGAAGGCATTCTTTTTGCCGACCCGGGTTTTTTCCGCCTATTCACTTATGAATTTATTTATGGAGATCCGCACAATCCGCTGGCAAACCCTTCTTCCGTCGTGCTCACCCAAACAGCATCACAGAAATATTTTGGAATGGACAATCCTGTGGGGAGAATTCTTTCCTTCGACGGTAAGTTCGACCTGATCGTCTCCGCTGTCATCCAAGATGCGCCACAGAATTCACACCTGCAGTTCGAAGTCGTCATCCCTCTGGAAAAGTTCAACGCCATAGCCGGATACATCTATGGCTATGATGCTTCAACATATCGTCTAACGGATGCCTGGGAAGCCGGGATGTTTATGACTTATCTTATGCTGCAAAAAAATAGTGTCCCTCGAAGCCTCGAGCAAAAATTCCCCGGTTTCCTGAAAAAATATGCCCCTTATAACAAAGAACTTCTCGATGAATCTTATTACCTTCAGCCAATAAAAGATATTCATCTTCACAGCAGTTACCGCTCCGGCTCGGATAAAATCAGCGACATAAAATACATTTACGGGATTATGGCCATCGGCCTTATCATTTTGGCTATGTCCTGTTTCAACTACATCAACCTGACGACGGCCCGTTTTTCGGCCAGAAGGAAAGAAATCGGAATACGAAAAGTGGTCGGCGCCCAACGGAGACAGCTGATCGGTCAGCTCCTGAGCGAATCCTCGGTCTTTTTTTTAGCGGCGTTCTTGTTGTCGTTTGTCCTTATCATCCTTTTAGCGCCTGTCGTCAATAACATCTTCGGATACAACATCTCCTCGGATTATTTCAGCAAATATCCCTTGTTACTTTTTATGTTTTTCATCGGCCTGTCAGCCGCGCTGCTCAGCGGAACTTATCCGGCACTTTTTTTCTCGGCATTTCATCCGATGAGCATGATAAAAGACGCGGTTTCCCCTACAGGACGGGGAAGGGGCATCAGGAGCAGTTTTGTTGTCTTTCAGTTTGCGATCACTATCTGCTTGTTGATCAGTATCGGGTTGATTTATCAGCAGATCCGCTACTTAAAAGGAAAAGATCTGGGCTATGTCAAAGAGCAGGTCTTGGTGGTTCCCGTAAAAGACGATGAGGCGAGAGAAAGAAATAAAACCATCAAGCAGGAACTGATCCGGCTTCCCGGAATAACCGGCGTCAGTTTTTCTGCGGCTCTGCCGAATAAAATTCAACGATCCACCACCATGGATCTGGATATTGGCGGAGACCGGATAGTCTTCGAAATGACCAATACGACCGTTGATGAAGACTTCCTTTCTCTGTATGAGATCAAAATCCTGCAGGGGAGGAATTTTTCCGATGATTTCCCCTCCGATTCAGAGGACTCGATCATCCTGAACGAGACCGCGGTCAAAATGCTCAACTGGCAAAATCCCATCGGCAGGGAATTGACGATATTCGGAAGGCCAAGGACCGTTATAGGGGTAGTTAAGGACTTCAATTTCCAAACCCTCCACGTGGAGATCAGTCCTTTGACCTTAAGAAATTCTGGAGACCCATTCCTTTTCAGCTCGATCAGGCTTTCCACGCAAAACATCCCGCAGACTCTTGCCGGAATCGGAAATATATTTCAGAAATTCACTCCTCAAACGCCATTCGAGTATTTTTTCTTCGACGATTATTTCGAGAATCTCTACCGCACGGAAGAAAATTTTGGGAAAACCATCGGGTATTTCACATTGTTGGCGATAATTATTTCATCTCTTGGGTTATTCGGGCTGGCCTTTTTCATCACCGAACAGCGGACAAAAGAGATAGGCATTCGCAAGGTCCTGGGGGCTTCTGTCTCGGGGATTGCGGGGATGCTTTCCAAGGAATTTGCTATATGGGCCATCATGGCCAATGTTATAGCCTGGCCGGTGGCTTACCTGGTAATGCATAAATGGCTCCAGAATTTTGCTTACCGTATCGATATCGGTATTGGAATATTTATGCTGGCGGGTGCCCTTGCTCTGTTCGTAGCGCTGGCCAGCGTGAGCTATCAATCCATAAAAGCCGCTACCGCCCATCCCGCCGACACTCTCCGCTACGAGTGAGCCTAAAAGAATTTTCATTAAAATTTTGACAGGTGCAAATAAATCCGGTCAGGTATCGAAATTTGGTATGTGGCTTCATTGACAGACTTATGGCGATAGGATAATTTAACTGTACTTGTTTTCTTTGAATGAGAGAGGAGGAAGGGATGAATATGGAAAAACATGTCACTTTTGTCGCGGTCATTAACATTGCTTTCGGCTTTTTGGGAATTTTTATCGGTCTAGTGCTTTTAATCGTTCTGATTGGAGCCGGGATCATTTCCCATGATCCTCAGGCGATGACGATTACTACGATCGTAGGTATCGCGGTCGCCAGTTTTTTAATTCTGACAAGCATTCCCGAAATCATCGGAGGATTCGGACTCCTCAAACGTAAGCCCTGGGCAAGAGTTCTCGTGTTGGTTATCGCTGTTCTGGATCTCATGCTCATCCCCATTGGTACATTGATCGGTATTTATGAGCTTTGGGTTCTGCTCCAGGAGGATACAGCCAAGCTTTTTAGATCATCGTAGAACCCAGAATAGGACAATCAACATAGGACTAATTTGATTTCCGCCCATGGGCTATGCTATAAGCAGCATAAAATGCGATACGTCACATATTACGATTCACCGATAGGCATATTAGAAATATCGGGGACCGAAAATGGAATATCTGCGGTTCATTTTACCGAGAAAAAAACCGATCCAGACCCGGCCATTCCCTTGCCGTTGAAAGATTGCTGCAGGCAGTTGTATGAGTATTTTGTAGGAAATCGGATGGATTTTTCATTAAAATTGCAGTTGGAGGGAACGAACTTCCAAAAAAAGGTGTGGAATCAGTTGATGAAAATTCCATACGGGAAAACGGTTTCCTATAAAGATATCGCCAGAGCCATAGGAAATGAAAAAGCCGTGCGTGCTGTGGGTTCGGCCAACGGAAGAAACAATATCGCCATTATCATCCCTTGCCATCGTGTTATCGCTTATGATGGAACGCTGGGCGGTTATGGCGGGGGACTGTGGAAAAAGGAATGGCTACTGAATCATGAGAGAAGATTTCGCCGCCTTTAACAGGAGAATCGCTTATGGTTAAAACGAGCTATAAAATCGACAACTATGCTGTGAAAATATTCGGAAATGACAGCAAAGGAAGTAGAACTAGATGGGGAGACAGGTGCATCCAGCTGTTTTCTGAGGGGAAAGAGATCGCTCAAGCCGTGTTTGCCAAACCCGGACAAGAAGTGCTCGAGCCCTATTTAAAAGAAGAAAAAATCTATTATTTTGCAGCGAGCGATCAATTTGTCGATGTGATGTACCTGCTTCGGAACGAAAAGCCTGTGTATATTGCATGGGAACCAGTCCATGATCCGAAAGAACCCGATGATGGAGATGCTTTTTTTTATACCGAAGCGAAAAAGTAGGGATAATAATCCGTTGAGAAGGTTCTATTTAGGGGGTTTATTATACGATTGGATTTTGGAACCCTCCCTCGGCAATATAAAAAAAAAAGTGGCTCAGTTCGTTTCCCGGTACGACCTTTATCCTGTGATCGATATCTGTTGCGGTTCTGGAGTGCAGTGCAACCGATTGATCGAAAACCTAGGTGTATTCGGATTGGACCTTGATGACAGAATGATACACTATGCATCGTCAAAATATCCCCGCATCCCATTCCTGTGTGCCGATGCGGCAAGCATTCCTGTCAAGGATTCCAGTGTTAAAGGAGCGATCCTCTCCTATGCAATCCATGATAAATCTCCGGAAATGCGCACCAGAATTCTCCAAGAAGTCAAACGCATATTATATCCTGTAGGCAAGGTCCTGTTTGTCGACTTCGAATGTCCCTGGAATCGAATATCCAGGATGGCAAGTCTGTATATCTATGGGATAGAACGGATGGCAGGTAAGGACCACTTCAGAAACGGAAGACGCTTTTTATCAGATGGAGGTTTGCGATTTTTTCTTGAACAAAACGGACTAGAGGAGATTGAAAGATATAATGTAGATTTGGCCCATACGGGTATCGTTGTGGCCAAGTTTATCGAACGAAACCGAGCATACATGGAGGACTGAATTGAACACGAATTATTCCATTTTTACTGAAGTCCAGAGATTCCGACAATGGTGGGTATGGCTTTTGGTTTTGCTGGTTGCTGGAGTTTCCTGGTATGGATTTATTCAACAGATCGTGTTGAAGAAACCCTTTGGAAACAATCCTGCTCCGGATCCCGTGATGATCATGATCTGGGTCATATTCGGATTATTCTTTCCTGTGTTGTTTTATTCCATAAAATTGGTCACAGAGGTACGTTATGATGGTCTGTACATAAGATTTTTCCCCCTACAATTCCATTCCCATAAAATCTCTTATCCAGAGGTAAAAAACTACGAGATACGCCAATATTCGTCTCTCAAAGAGTATGGCGGCTACGGAATTCGGTATGGAACGAAAGGTAAAGCCTATAATGTGTACGGAAACAAAGGAATCCAGTTTGAGTTTCAGGATGGAAAACAGTTGCTCGTGGGAACCCAGAAGCCCGAGGAATTCTATTCAGCTCTTACTTCGGTTGTGAGATAGATTTTTTTTAGACAGATACACTCCATTTTTCCCGCCGTACAAGTTTTCAACACTTCAACAATCACTGCATTTTCTTCTGAAGAATGAAACAGAAAAAAAGAGAGGAAAGCCGACCAAAAGGAAGACGCCTTTTTATAATTTTTATAAAAATGGATTTTCAAGCTTTTGTATTATATATTCATAAAGTCAATGAGACCGTTTTTAGCCTGAAAGGAATTTCAGATGAAACTCCCGTCCAATAAAACGAAGATTATTTGCACCATCGGACCTGCATCGCAAACTCGTGAAGTGATGCAAAGTTTGATACGAGCAGGCATGAACGTGGCCAGGCTCAACTTTGCTCATGGGGATCATAAAGGACATAGGAAAGCTATAGAAACGGTTCGTTCTGCTGCCCAAAAGGTTGGGCGAAGAGTGGCTATTTTAGGCGATCTCCCCGGTCCAAAGCTGCGCATTGGGAACCTGGCCACGGAATTGGTAGAGTTGAAGGTCGGAGACATCTTGATCCTTACACCCGAGGATATCATCGGGGATAACAGCCGAGTTTCGGTGACCTTTGACCGCCTCCATCAGGTGTTAAGTCCAGGTGATTCTATTTTTCTGAATGATGGTTTTATCCATCTTGAAGTAATCAAAATAGCAGGAAAGGACGTCCGGTGTCGAGTTCTGGTGGGGGGGGAACTGCGGTCACGCAAGGGAGTAAATTTGCCTGGCATTAGCCTGGGCAACTGCGCCTTCACCGAGCAAGATCTCCAGTGGCTGCGGTTCGCAAAGGAACTGGAGATCGATGCAATCAGTCAGTCTTTTGTGGAGTCAGGAGCCGATATTGCTGCTGTCAGAAAAGCGGCTGCAAATCTGGATTACAATCCCTTCATTATTGCTAAGATCGAGCGATCGAAGGCTCTTGAGCATATAGACGAAATTCTTGAATTAGCCGATGGAATAATGATCGCTCGAGGAGACCTTGGAGTTGAAATGCCGATCGAGCAGATTGCCGTGGAACAGAAACAGCTCATGTATAAGGCAAATCTTCAGGGAAAACCGGTTATCACAGCGACACAGATGCTGGAATCGATGACAAAAAATTTGCGCCCTACTCGCGCAGAAGTCACAGATGTTTCCAATGCGATACTCGACGGCACAGACTGCGTTATGCTCTCGGAAGAATCTGCTACAGGAAACTATCCTGTTGAGTCTACAGACATGATGACGAAAATTGCAGCGACTATCGAACCTCACATGTCCGGTTATCGCTCCTCGGAGATATTGGAAAAAGTCAACCTCGGAAGCAAGATAACTCTTAGAGATATGATTGTTTTAAACGTTGAGATGACGATAAGGCGCATATCTCCAGCTGCTGTCATCGTTCCCACGCTCAGCGGCATGACTGCTAGAAGTATAGCCAGGTTCAGGCCTTCTGTCTGGATAACTGCCGTTAGCTCGAGGGAATCAACCTGCCAAAAGCTACAATTCTCATACGGAATTTATCCCATGCATGAATCCAGTTTGCCAGAAAACTGGAATGATTATGCCAGAAGCTGGCTTGACGCCTACGACATAGCAGGAAATCTTGTTATACTCACAGAGGGCCCTTCGACTAGATATCCCAAAACAAACAACAGAATGGAGATTATCAACTTGGGCTCACAGAATCAAGAATAAGGAGATTCAACTAAAAGAGAGATGGATATTGCTCAGAAAGAATTCCCAAATCTGCCAAAAAAACTTTTCGGACTTAGCGATCTAGCTAACAATCTCTGGTGGAGCTGGCACCCGTCAGCCAGAATGCTTTTTAAAATGCTTAACCGTCAGGCTTGGAAAGAAAGTGGCCATAATCCTGTTATATTGCTCCGCCAATTATCCAAGGAGGATTTTGAAAACGCATCGAATGACCCAGAATATCTGCGTCACTATGGTTTGGTACAAGCTCTCTTTCGGAGAGATATGGATACGACAGGTGGGCGATTTTTAGAAGATAATATTGATCCGAAACATTATTCATGCGCATTCTTTTCAGCAGAATATGGCCTGCATCATTCCTTGCCTTTTTATGCCGGTGGACTGGGATTCCTTGCCGGTGATTTTCTCAAAGAAAGCAGTGATCTAAAAATACCTTTGGTGGCCGTAGGTTTTATGTATCCAGAAGGCTATGTCCATCAGCGAATTCGGGAAGATGGTTGGCAAGAGAATGTGGATCAAACCCTGGACCGGGAGACTGCCTCAATCTCTAGAGTTTTGGACAATAATGGAAATCAAATTGTGATAGAAGTGCCCCTCATTCAGCCCGCTATTCACGTGGCGGTATGGAATATTGCGGTTGGCCGCATACCACTCTACCTATTGGATACGGATATTGAGATCAACGATCCTTGGAACCGGAGGATATCTCAGTATCTTTATGTTAGCGATATCGAGCAGAGATTGCGGCAGGAAATTGTGTTGGGCATTGGAGGATCCCAAGTTCTTGATACCCTTGGAATCAAGCATTCTATCTGCCACTTGAATGAGGGCCATGCAGCGTTTGCTTTGTTGGAACGTATCAGAGAACGATTGGGGGATGGGATGAGCTATGAGGAGGCTGTTCAGCAAGTCCGTGAGACATCTGTTTTCACCACACACACACCAGTCTCTGCTGGGCTTGATGTGTTTCCATTTGAACTCATGGAAAAGTATTTTTATTCATACTGGCCGGCATTTGGTCTGAATCGCGAGAAATTTTTTCAGCTGGGAATCCATCCTGTTGATCCTAATGCGGGTTTTAATATGACAGCCTTCTCCCTCAGGATGTCGGGATATCGTAACGCAGTGAGTAAGAGACACGGAGAAGTTGCCCGGTCGATGTGGAAATCTCTATGGCCTGATACTCCTGATGAAAAAATTCCAATTGATTATGTGACGAATGGTGTCCATGTGCCAACCTGGTTGTGCCCCAAAATCAAGCTGCTTCTTGATAAATATTTAGGTCCTGATTGGCTTGAAAACCATGACGATCCTGCTGTATGGAAGTTATTAGACGATATTCCGGATGAAGAACTGTGGAAAACCCACTACTGGTTGAAAATCAAACTGATCGATGCTATTCGCGAGAAATCCCGACAGCGCTGGACGAATGATCGTGTCAGCCCTTCTCTTTCCATAACTGGGGGATCTTTTCTCGATCCTTCGGTATTGACACTCGGCTTTGCCCGGCGTTTTGCTACTTATAAGCGGGCAGATCTCCTTTTCTATGACTTGGAGAGGTTGAAAAAAATTTTGAATCACCGTTGGCGCCCTCTTCAAATCATCTTTGCTGGCAAAGCTCACCCCGCTGATGACCCTGGGAAACGCCTGATTCAAAAAGTGTTCAATATGGCTAGAAATCCCGAGCTGGGTGGGCGCATAGCTTTTTTAGAAGACTATGGGGAGCAATTTGCACAATATCTCGTACATGGGGTGGAGGTCTGGCTTAACAATCCTCTGCCGCCTATGGAAGCCTGTGGCACAAGCGGCATGAAGGCAGCCTTGAATGGTGTGCCACACCTGAGCATTATGGACGGTTGGTGGATAGAAGGATATAACGGGAAGAATGGATGGGCCTTCGGTGAGCATGAGGAGGGGGGCAACAGGGATCAAGCTGATGCAGAAGCCATCTATCAGATTTTAGAGAACGAAATTATACCCCTTTATTATCAAGTTTCAGACGATGGCATCCCTCATGGATGGGTAAAGGTGATGAAGGAGTCTATGAAAAGCAATGGGCCGAGGTTTTCTGCCCAACGAATGGTTAAAGAATATATAAAGAAATTTTATACAGATGCTTTAAAAAAGGCATAGGAGATAAAAAAATGGGGGGAATATTTAAGGCTTATGATATCAGAGGCTCCTATCCCGATGAACTGAACGAGATAACTGCTGAAAAGATCGGGGCGTGTTTTGTTCATATGTTGAAAGCCAGCAGGATTGTGGTCGGACGCGATATGCGACTTTCTGCTTCATCTCTTGCCAAAGCATTAATACAAGGAGCTGTCTCTGCAGGGGCTTCGGTTACAGATATTGGGATAGTCTCCACTCCTTTGCTCTACTATGCCATCATTGAAGGGAAATTTGAGGGCGGAGCAATGGTTACAGCTTCCCATCTCCCCGGTGGAATGAATGGTTTTAAGCTTTGCCGAGAAGATGCGATCCCGTTGAGTGGGGACCATGGTCTGCCTGCATTGGAGCGGTTAGTCAGAAAAAAAACACCTGCCCAAAAACACTCATTTAAGGAAGGTGCTTACCAGAAAATTGATTTCATGGATAAGTACATAGATAGGCTGGTCGATTTTGTCCTTGAACCAAAGCCACTGAAAATTGTCGTTGATGCAGGAAATGGCATGGCCGGCCCTGAAGTTCTTCTTCTGCTTAAAAGATTTCCAGCCTGGAAATTGGTCCCCATGTATATGGAGCCAGATGGAAGCTTTCCTCATCATATTGCCAATCCTCTTATACCATCGGCCACAAGGGATTTACAGGCCTTAGTTTTAAAAGAAAAAGCGGATTTAGGAGTGGCCTTTGATGGAGATGCAGACCGCTGTGGATTTATCGATGAAAAAGGAGAAAGAATCCCGGAAGACCTTGTTACTGGTCTTATTGCCGAATTCCTTCTAAAAAATGAGCCCGGATCGACTATCCTTTACGATCTTCGTTCCAGCCGAGTTGTACCTGAGGTCATTTCTGATTGGGGAGGGAAAGCCATACGCAGTCGAGTCGGACATGCCTTTATCAAGGATAAGATGAGAACAGAGAATGCCATTTTTGCCGGTGAACTATCCGGACATTATTACTACAGGGATATGGGATTTACCGACAATGGCATCTTTACCATGATTCAAATGTTAAACTTTTTGTCTTTGAAGGATATCCCTCTTTCCCGTTTGATACAGCCTCTTAAAAAGTATTGTTCAACAGGAGAAATCAATATGCGGGTAGAAAAAAGGGAGGCTGTTTTTTCTGCTCTTGGAGCCAAATATCATGACTCTCGAGAAGATCACCTGGATGGCTTGACAGTGGAATATGATTCCTGGTGGTTTAACCTGAGAGCGTCAAATACAGAACCGCTCATGCGGTTGAATTTAGAAGCGAAAGATTCAAAAATTCTGGAAGAAAAAAGGCAGGAGGTTATTAAATTTATTGGTGATTTAGACCCATCCTTCACAATAAAGGCTTAGGATTAACCGATTGAGAAAGTGGATGATTATAATCATTTCTTTTTGAGGTTCGAACAAGTGTAGCTAAATGAAGTTCATTTTGGTCCAGGAATGGAGGTTCAACAGCCACAGGAGCTAAATTGTTATGCTTGATTTTAAAATAATTTTATCGTGATATAATGAATCCAGATCTTTTCTGGGAAAAACTAAACATGGAAAGGCATCAATCATGATTTTGGCAGATCTAATCTTCGCCCTGGGAGCTGCTTTATTTATTACAGTTGTTTTTGCCGTGCTGAGTCGCAAATCCCGCTCTTTACGCCAGGTGCTTATTTTTTTTCTTATCGTATTTTTTGCGGCTTGGGCTGGTGGGATATGGATTACTCCTGTCGGGCCTACTTTTTTGGGGGTGTATTGGATATCCTTTTTTGTAGCTGGCCTGATTTTTGCTCTGGTATTGGAAGTATTAGCATCGTTTTCTTCTCGTTTTCCCAGAGCTCTCGAAAAGGAAATCCGTCAGGAAGAAGAATCAGTTGAACTTATAATTGGGATATCCTTTTTGATTCTATGCCTTGCGTTTGGTATTGTCATTATTCTGGGCTACCTCCACCATAGACATTAAGAGTGATAGTTAGAAAACCTCAGATTTTAGATACGGTTTGCCTAACCACAACTGATAGAGCGATTCGGCAAATCCTGAGAAAAGATTGATTATCTTTTTTTGGCCAATAAGCCCGGATGGTGAGGGTCAAATATCCGAAGTGCCACCAATTTGACTTGATCATTAACTATGAACCAGGCCAGAGCATATCCCCAAACCAGCAGCGCCCATTTCCATCCTAAAGGAGCCATGAACAGACCAAAGACAGAAATTAAAGTAGCCAGCATTTGTGTGCCAAAAACAGCTGCCAGAAGGATTGGTGCTGGCCTATAAGTCCAGAAGGGCCCCCGCGTACGGGTAATGAAAATGGTTAGGTGTCCTGCCACCGATAACTTCAGATACATCAGGGTCTGGATCATCTCCCTGCTGAGGTGAAAGACACGTTCCCCCAGGTAGAAAAGGCCAAAGGATGCAAACACCCCAGTTATTCCCAACAGCGTTGCTAGGCCCAATACAAAGTGCATGTTCCACTTTTCTGGCTTATCAGAATAACGGGTGCGGTCATAGGCAATCGATAAAATAGCTCCATCGTTCAACAGAGCTAGGAGGACGATCATCACTGCTGTTACAGGGTAAAAATTGAATACCAATATAGATAGGGTCATAAATAGCAACACCCGAATGGTCTCAGCTATACGATAAGTGGCATAGTGGTTCATACGTTGAAATATCTTGCGGCTTTCTTTGATGGCATCGATGATTACAGAGAGGCCGGGAGTTAGCAGGACGATGTCTGCAGCTGACCGGGCTGCGTCTGTTGCCCCAGAGACAGCAATGCCAACATCTGCTTTTTTCAGAGCGGGAGCGTCGTTGACACCATCGCCAGTCATGCCCACAATATGGCCTCGTTGTTGAAGTGTTTGTACGATATGGTATTTGTGCTCAGGGAAGACTTGAGCGAAGCCGTCGGTATTCTCGATGATTTCAGAAAGCTGGCCGGCTTGGTAGTGTTGTGTTTCACTGAAAATATTTGCATCTGTAATATTTTTGCCCAATTGCAGCTGAGAGGAAATTTCCTTGGCTATAGCGATGTTGTCTCCGGTGAGCATCTTCACCTTAATGCCCATTTGTTCCGCTGTTTCGATGGTAGCTCTAGAGTCTTCTCTGGGAGGATCATAAAGGGGGATTACGCCCTGAAATTGCCAAGACTCTTTCCCATCGGTTTGGGCTACACCCAATGTGCGGAAACCTCGAGAAGCGAACTTGTTTACCGCTTCCTCGACTTGAGATCGAATAGAGGATGCATTGGCGGACAGATCCAGAATAACTTGCGGTGCACCTTTTGTTACCTTAAAGATATTTCCGTCAGATCCTTTTATCGTGGCTTCTGTGCGTTTGTGAACAGGATCAAAGGGCAGGAAATGGACAATATGGTACGAATCCAGTTGATGGACATCTTTTAAGCTGCTGAGCACTGCCATATCGATTGGATCCTGATCTTCAGCATTGGAAGCTAAAGCAGCATTGAGGATCAGTTTTCCAGGCTCTGTCTTTCCTATAGGGGTGGGTTCTCCCAGGGTCAGTTTGTTTTGAGTTAACGTTCCCGTTTTGTCTGAGCACAAAACATCGATTCCAGCCATTTCTTCAATAGAAGTCAGCCGGCTAACAATGGCCTGCTTTAGGGCCAGAAATCGTGCTCCTACCGCTAATGTGACTGACAATACTGTTGGCATGGCCACAGGAATTGCTGCCACTGTCAAGACCAGCGCGAATTCCAGGGTAGTGATCATCTTGTTCCCCCGGAAAAGCGCCACAGCCAGGATTAGAATCATCAGAAACGCGGCAGCGATGATGAGGTAGTTGCCAATTTTCAAAACAGCACGTTGGAAATGACTGACAGTGTGGGTAGTCTCCAATAGGTGGGCAGTCCTACCAAGATAAGTGTCTTGACCAGTGGCATATACCAGAGCATCATTTTCTCCCTGTCGAATGATCGATGACGAAAACACCTTGTCTTCTTGTTTTTTCGTGACAGGGAGGGACTCACCTGTAAGAGCAGATTGATCCACTTCTATACCATCCCCTTCGAGAAGTTTGGCGTCCGCTGGCACAATGGCACCTATATGGAGACGAATGATGTCTCCGGGAACCAATTCCCGTGAAGGGATTGTCGTCCATTTGTTGTTTCGTTTAACCCTGGACTCAGGTGCCAGTGTTTTTTTAAGTGCGGCAATGGTGTTGCTTGCCTTATGTTCTTCCCAGAAGCCGACAATACCATTCGCCAATAGCAATGTTAGAATGATGCCAAAATCCTCCCAGTGCTGTACAACTCCCGACAGGAGTGCGGCTATCTCGATCATCCAAGCAATTGGTCCCCAGAAGTAGGAGAGGAATCTCAGGATTGGATTGACTTTTTCCTCGCGAAGTTCATTATAACCATATTGACCGAGTCGTTGCAGGGCTTCTCCCTGGCTAAGACCATCCGGAGAAGTGCCAAGATGCTTCTCCATCTCGATGAGGGGCATGGCATAAGTCTGATCCTCTTCTAATTTGGGTACTGCGGCGTCCGTGACTTTGTTACTTTTTTGTCCCATTTTGTTATTTCATTCCTCATCTATTAGGAAGAGCAGTTATGTTATTTTTTACGGCTTCATATGTAAAATGTTATTCAGATAATAATTAGATCCAACCGCTACTCTGCTGTTTAGCTCAATTGCAATGCATTATATCATATATTAAATATGTTAACTTAGATCTACAAATTCATGTTTATTGCAGAATTTCCTCCTCCTTGACAGATTGAGCAGCATAAGCTTTTTTAAAACTCGGCTGTGGAGAAAATTTTCAGTCATTCATGAGTTCGCTGACATGGGCGGGGACAGCCTGGGATAAGCCTTCAAGACTATAGCCTCCTTCCAGCATAGAGACCAGGCGGCCTTCTGCATGCTCATCGGCCATCTGTTTCATAATGCGGGTCAGTTTTTTAAATCCTGCATCCGTAACCCTAAATCGACCTAGAGGATCTGTATTCCGGGAGTCGAATCCAGCCGAGATGAGAACAAAATTCGGTTTGAACTGGTTTACCCTCGGCCATAACTTTTTCTCGAAGGCCTCGATGATTTCTTTATCGCCTGAACCGGCAGGCAAGGGTGCATTGAGCGTGGCTCCTTTCCCCTGGCCTGCACCTGTTTCATCGGCACTTCCCGACCAGGGGTACCATGGCCACTGATGGGTGCTGAAGAAGAACACGCTTCCATCCTCATAAAAAACATCCTGCGTCCCGTTTCCATGGTGGACATCCCAATCCACGATCAGTATTTTTTCCAGGTTATGTTTTTCTTGTAGATATCTGGCTGCGATGGCCACATTATTGAAAAGACAAAAACCCATCCCACGGTTGGGCGTGGCGTGGTGGCCGGGGGGGCGTATAGCACAAAAGGCATTCTTTGCTTCCCCGGACATTACAGCATCACAGGCCCCTAGCACGCCGCCCACTGCCCATAAGGCAACCTCGAAAGATTGAGGGCAGATGGCTGTGTTTCCTGATTTTGTGGAGAGGAAATGCGCTCCGCTCATCACATCCTGGCGGACGGTCTCTAAGTAGTCCATCTGGTGCACCTTTTCTATCCAGTGCATGGCTGCTTCCTGGGGAGTAACGGAGTGCAGAGAGGAGAGAAGATCGGCCTCTTCAAGGCCAGTCAAAATAGCTTGAAGCCGTTTGGGATTTTCTGGATGAAATTCGCCTGTGTCGTGTTTCAGATAGATTGGATGGGACACAAGAGAAGTCTTTGAAACGGTTTGGCGGCCAGAAGCCATTTTTGGCGGAAGCATTAGGGCGAGAGTTGTGCATCCCACCATCTGGAGAAAATCTCTTCTTTTCAAAAAGTCATTCTTATTTTTCATGTGCAATCTCTCATGGCGATCATTCTTGATGATTATTCTTTGGCTCCTGCCTTTTTTAGGATCTCATAGTTTTCCGGATCAGGTTTCGCTCTTTGCAAAACGGTTATCCCGTTATCGTCGCTTATGCTTAGATCGGCTCCGGCATCGATCAGGAGGCGAAGGATCTCGGCATTGCCGTCTGCGGCTAGCATGATCGGCGTCAGCCCGCCTGCGATTCGGATATTGACATCAGCGCCCGCATCGATCAAAGCCTTGTATGTTTCCAGTGGAATATCATTTTCCGTGGTTAAGGCTTCTATCAATGTCGACCTTCCATAATTGTCCCGTGCGTTGACATCAGCTCCTTTTTCGATCAATCCAAGGATTAGGTCGTTCGAACCTGTTATGGCCGAAAACATCAGACACGAAACCCCGTATGAGTCCTTAGCGTTGACATCGGCTCCTGCCTCGATCAAGGCTAGACCGACCTCTGTATATCCCCTCCTGCATGCTTCCAGTAAGACGGGCATGTCATCCTCGCCTACATTTGGGTCCATCCCGCCTTTTATGAACAAATCCACTACTTCAGGCTGGTTCTGAACGACATGGAAAAAAAAGCTTTGTTCATCGAACTCTATCCTCATTTGCTTCAACTTGTCCTTGGCCTCTCGAGCTTGATTTGCCGAAGGTGAACAGACCATAAACATTATCATCGGAACCAAGAATACAAGCGGCTTTATTAAGTTATTTTTTGGCTTCATACTGACCTCATGGAGAAATCCTCAGGGCGCTTTCCGGTGAAATCATGGTATTAAATCCAAGTCTAGCCTATCAGCATGGGACTTTTTTTGTCAAATCTTCTTTAAAAGGTTTGTGAAAATCCCATCGCTCAGAAACCTTCATGATAAGGGAAGTTTCTTGTATCTTTGGAATTTTTCATGAAGATTGCTGCAGATGGCGAATCTCATGATATAATAAATGGCTCTATTTGAAAGGAAGTTAAAATGAGTAAACGTTATGCAATTTTCGGCGCAGGAAGACAGGGTACAGCTTCGGCTTATGAGCTGATTGTCCACGGGGATGCATCTCTTGTGACGCTGCTGGACAAAGATGAGGATGCCGCTAAGTCTGCTGCAAACAAGGTTAATGAGCTAACAGGATCTCGTGTGGCTGTGGGACGCGAGATCGATGTCAAGGATAAGAAAGAGGTGGAGAAGGTACTGAAGGATACGGATGGATGCATAAGTGCTGTCCCCTATTATCACAACCTGGAAATTTCTGAATCGGCCATCAAAACGAAGACCCACATGACCGACCTGGGGGGAAATGAACAGGTGGTTCGCAATCAACTGGCCCTGAGCCGAGAGGCAAAAAAGGCTGGGATTTCCATTATCCCTGACTGTGGAATGGGGCCAGGATTGACAGGGAGCTTGGCTGCATACGGCATCCATCTTCTGGATGAAGCCCAGGATGTATACATCTGGGACGGTGGATTGCCTCAAAACCCCAGTCCTCCATGGAATTATCAAGTCACGTTCCATATCAATGGCCTGACCAATGAATACGATGGAGAGGCCACCTTCATTAGGGAGGGGCAGGTGATCAATCTGCCCACCTTTACAGAATACGAAACCATGAATTTCCCTCCTTTTGGTGAGCTGGAAGCTTTCGTGACATCCGGTGGGACGTCCACGGCCATCCTTACCTATAAGGGGAAGCTGCGCACATACCAGAACAAGACCCTCCGTTATCCAGGTCATTTTGCCCAATTCAGCGCATTCAAACTTTTGGGGCTTTTCGATCAGGATCCTCTATCTCTGGATGGGACAAAAATGGCTCCGAGAGATTTTTTCCATACCCTTCTTGAACCGAAAATCAGGGCCGATGAGACCTTTCAGGATATTTGTCTGCTCAGAGTTCTCGTCCAAGGGATAAAAGACGAAAAACCGCATGAATTCAAAGCGGATATCGTGGACAGATACGATAAAAAAACAGGGTTTACGTCCATGCAGCGGCTGACAGGCTGGCATGCCGCCATCATGCTGGAAATGGCTGTACAGGACAGATCTCAAAAAGGAGTCCACGGTTTGGAAACAGCTGTCGATCCTGTTGAGTTTATGGCAGAAATCAAAAAAAGAGGCATCGTCATGACGGAGAGCCTCGATCCTTACTAAAACGGATTCTCCAGTTAACTTTCGTTTCTTGGAGGAGGAAAAATGCAGCTTCTCGTAAAAACAAAAACATTCATCCCTCTTTTTTGCTTGATTGTTTTATTTAGCGTTCCCGTTTTTTCGGCCGATACAAAAGTGCCTGTCATTCACGTAAAAGGAACTCACTATGAGGTGGGATACCAGATCGGCACACACATGAAAGTTCAGCTCAATGAACTAATACAGCACAGCAAAGAGTACGTTGATAAAAACATGGATGTAAGCTGGGAAGACATCCGGGCTCAGTCGCAGATCTTTTTGGAATTCAGCAAAAAGTATATGCCGGAATACGTGGAGGAAATTCGGGGGGCAGCGGATGCATCCGGGATCGACCTGGTGGATCTTTTCAGCGACATGTGCGAGGAGATTTTTTCCAAAAATTATATGAAAGGCTGCAGCGATTTGATCGCTTCCGGAGATGTCACGGCCGATGGTTCTGTTCTTGCGGCCCACAACAACGACACATCCCCTGAGATCGAAAAATATGCCGTGGTCGTTCACTACGAAGTGGAAGGTGAGCCAGAGATTTTGGCTGTCGGCTACGGCGGATTGGGCATAAGCTTCGGATATAATTCCGCGGGCATCAGCCTGACAGGCAATGAGCTGAGCATGAATGATATGAAAATGGGAGTTCCGCGAATGCTGCTCGTGCGCAAGATTTTAGCCGCCCGGACGATCGGTGAGGCGATCGATGCGGCCATATTTCAACCCAGGGCGTCGAATTACAATCAGGTTATAACCGATGCCAACGGTGAGATCTACAGCATCGAAAGCTCTGCCACGGATTATGAAGCTATTTATGCAGAGGAGGGTTACCTAGTCCACACCAACCACTTCATTGCTCCGAGGATGTGGAAGTATGAGCTGGATCGTCAGGATATCACGACCTCCATATTCAGGTACAACCGGGCAAACCGTTTGATGAAAAACAATAAAGGTCGAATTTCCGTGGACCTGCTGAAATCGTTTCTGCAGGACCATGCCAATCGCCCAGGATCCATCTGCCGCCACGGAAAAGGAGTGAAAACCACTTTGTCCGTCATCATCGATTTGACAACGAAGACAATGTTTCTGGCAAGGGGCAATCCCTGTGAGTCCGACTATTACAAATACACATTCTGATTTCTGCTGATCATCGCCATATCAATGGAGGGATGAGTGAAGGGATTAAAAGATAAACGCGTTTTGATCACCGGCGGAGCTAGCGGCATCGGGAAATCCACGGCCCAGAGATTTCTTGAGGAAGGATCCCGGGTTGCGGTTTTCGACAGAGATGAAAAAGCTTGTACGGAGCTTAGAAATGCGATGCCAGGGCTGAAAGAAGCGATCATTGCCGATGTCTCAAAGCCTGAACAGGTGGCCGAGGTATTCGATCGACTGGACTTCCTGTGGAATGGTGTAGATATCCTGATCAACAATGCCGGGATCAGTTTCCGGAATTCATTCCTGGATATGACTGCAGAGCAGTGGTTAGAGGTGATGGACATCAACCTGAATGGGGTCTTCTATGTGGCCCAGCAGGCCGCGCAGAGAATGTGGAAAGGGGAGGGGGGTGTGATCCTGAACATGGGGTCGACCAATGCCCTGACCGGCTATCATTATTATGCCTCCTACAATGCTTCGAAAGCAGGCGTTATAGAATTGACACGCTCCATGGCCCTGGAACTGGCACCGAAGATTAGGGTCAATGCCGTTTGTCCGGGCTTCATCCTGACACCCATGCAGGAGGCGGAATATACAGAGGAAATGCTCGATGCTTTCAGGAAAAAAACTCCTCTAGGAAGACCGGGAAAACCGGAGGAGGTGGCGGCTTTATTCGCTTTCCTCGCCTCCGACGAAGCTGCCTTTATCACAGGACAGGCTTTTGTGATCGATGGGGGTGAGCTTGCTGGTGGCCTTGCCAGTCAAAAATAGCTCTCCACTACTCTTCCTATTTTATGCAGCCATTTCCTCGTCGTCCTTCTCGGCGGCTATGAACTGCGCACATTAGTCACCCGCTGCTGTTCTCCGCCCGAGAGATGTTTGGGGAGAGACCTTTTGCGGTCTCCAAGCTTCACCCAATCCAGAACTTTCTTGACTTTTTGGTTGATGGCCTCCTTGGGGAGATTGTTCAAGACAAGGGGCGTCATGATGTCTTCCTCCAAGCTCAGAGGGTGCGATCAAGACTGATTCTTTTCCATCTCATATGCGAGAAGCCTCTTTTCCCGAAATTAACATGAATCGGGGATGAGAAAAGGGTAGAAATAATTAGGGACAGGAAACTCATTCACTAATTTCTTGTCCTGTGTATTATAAGCCGAACAGAGAGAATGAGTATTCCTAATTAGCGGTCTAAGAATAATACAAATTGAGTAATGTGTTCCTTAGGATGGAATAGACTACATGATTAAGTCCATTTTTTGATTTTTTTCAACTGTTCCTTGGCATTAGCGATTACCTTTTTGATCTCAGCGTTTTCCGGATCGAATTCCATAATGTCATTCCAAATGACGATAGCCTCTTTGAGCCTCCCCTCACGATATTGTTTAAGCCCTTCCTTGGTGAGTTGGGTTCTGCAATTTTTTATTCCGTCTTCCAATGATGTTCTGGAAAAGGGCAAAAGTGGCACCGAATTATTTAACCAAGTGTAATCTTTTAAAAGCGAGAAAAATGCTTTTCCAGCTGCTACGTGATCCTTCCCCTCCAAAGCATTCTCTGCCCGGCTGTGAATCTCAGTGACTGTTTGAATGAGGTCATTTTTTAAAAAATTCCCGCCTGGATAGGCCTGGAACGCTGTCTTGTATTCGCTGATGGCTCTCGAATAATCACCTTCTTGTATGGCTTCCTGGGCCAGGATTCTCGTCCCTGCTACCAGACACTCTCTTATTTTGAGTCCGAGGGTTTTGGTATTGAAGGACAGGGATTGTTGGAACCGTTTGAACCGCGGATAGTTTTTCAGAAGAACAGAATAATGCTTTTCTGCTTGGCCATATTTTTTTTCTTCAAAAGCCTTATCGGCGGATATTTTGATCTCTTCCAGGATCCGGATGTAACCTTTCAAGACAGTTTCGTCATCGGGATATTTTTGTTGTGCGATGCTGTAGGATTCGATAGCCTTTTGAAAATCGCCTTGCACAAAATATTGCTGTGCCGCCTCGAAATTGGGTTGAGTAGAGATTTCTTTTTTTCGCGAGACACAAAAAGAGAGAATCAAAAATAATGAAAGGTTCAAAATCAACAAAGATTTTTTCATTTCTTCCTTAGCATTTTTACGAATATCTTAACCAGTTCAGGAAAAAATTGTTTTCCCGATAACTCCTGTATTTTCCGCAGGGCCTCTTCCTTGGAAAGGGCCTGCCTATAGATCCGGTCAGATATCATGGCATCAAAAACATCCGCCACAGATGCAATGGCCACGGTTAAGGGAATCTCTTCCCCGCGCAATCCGTCAGGATAACCACTTCCATCATACCATTCATGGTGATGCTTGACCACCGGAATATATTTGAGAAGGGAAGGCGCTTTGATGAGAATTTCGGCTCCGTATTCGGGGTGGCGTCTCATTTCGGCCATTTCTTTCTCTTCGAGTTTTCCCTCTTTTAAGAGGATGATATCAGGGATTTTTATCTTGCCCACATCGTGGAATAAACATGCAATCTCCAGCTCTTCCAATTCTTCTTTGGAGAGCCCGGATTTTTCTCCCAACTCTACAGATAGACTCGCGACCTGAGTTGAATGCCCCAAAGTATAATGATCTCGGGCATCGATGGCGGCTGCCAGGACTTCGACCGTTGCGATATAGGATTCTTCGAGATCCTGGGCATATTTTCCCAACCTGTTTTTCTGATCCGTAATCAAGGCCGACATCTCGTTGAAGCTTTCTGTGAGTCTCCCGAGTTCATCTTTGGAATAGATCCTTAACGGCCTGGATTCCTTCCCCTCTTTTAGTTCTCTGACTCCTTTGGAAAGTTCTTTTACCGAGCGGGTTAAAAATGAAGAGAGAAAAACTGTGCTTGCCGTTCCTATCAGCAGAATGATTAAAAACGCCAAGGTGATTTTTTGGCGCATTTTTTTTTGGGCGCTGGTGAGAACGGATTTGTTGATGTTTACGACCACTTTCCTTTATGATTGTGCCATCCGCAAAAGACTCGAATATCTTACCGTCGGGAGGGGTATAGGTCTCTCCTGTTAGGTTGATATCGCTATGGACACGTATCTCATTGTTGTTATCGATGATGGCAATATTTTCGATGTCCGGATTTGAATCGTTGACTTTGAATACAAGGGTATCGAGGCCGAGGATGTCTTGGTTGATGAAGCTATACCCTGCTGTTGAAGCGATGCTTCTGCAAAGGGACTCTCCACGCTTCACGACCTCGTTCAAGATTCTCTCGCGTAAAATCTGCACAGTGATCAAATAAGAAGAACCGATCGTCACAATCAGCAAGAAAAGGACAAACAGAGAAGTTTTGGCTCGGATATTCCTGGACGGCTGCACAAGGATTTTATTCATATTGTGGGACGAGTTTGAAGACGATGGAAATTTTTCATGATAAACATTTTAGGCTCATCTCATCACGTTGTTTCCGTTCAACATCCCGGTATCAGTGAACTGTATCATTATCTTAATATAAATAATCGCCCGGTTCAAAATGTGGCATACCTTTTATACTTGGATGAGGTAATGATACCTTTCCAAACAAGTAGTTTCTAAAAATAGGAATTTCGTTTTTGTGCTTGTGACAAATCTCTCGTAATTTTTCCCGATTTCCACCAACTGACATCCTAGAAAGAGAGTATCACACCGAAACCGGCGAGGTCAATGACTCAAAAAGCGGGATAAATTCCCTCAAATCTTCAAACCACCAAGTTTTAGCTAGACTCCGTCCTCGAATCGACAAAAAGCAGCCACAGAGGCCCTCAGAAATATTCTCCTTTCTCCTCGGCTGCCATCAGGAGCTCCTGTTGGACATGATGAGGCGGCGGTGGCCGTTCGGCCTCAAATGTCAGCTCGAGATGATGGATGATCCTGTCGATTGTCTTCGGCTCCTCTATAAAAGAGATAATCGACATCCGGCCTCCACATGTAGGGCAAAGTAGTGACACGATGGACAGAATCCGCGTGTCTTGCAGAAAAACATCAACAGGCGCTCTTCCCCACAGTCGGGACACCTGATGCGGGCAAAGCCACACATCGGATTGCCGCAGTCCAGATACTTCTC
>CAZIDF010000020.1:0-36463 GCA_964538085.1 uncultured Eubacteriales bacterium
GAAAACTCAACACTAAATCTCCTAAAAAGTGAGGGGTGCCTGAACAAGAAAAAGGGGCTTCCCCGTAAACTTCCTTTTCTCTTTCCCGGCTTTTATTATCCTCCAAATGGCGGATGGGGAAAGACGAAATAATAGTATATATTTTTTGAAATGAATCTACAAATAAAAAAATTGCCTTTTTTATTTGTTCAGAATCTCGAAAATTTCTTCAAATTGATAACCTGCCAAAGGGAAATTAAACCGGTGAACACTGTTTCGACTCCCATCGAACAACAAGACTCCGGATCCTTCCTCTGCCAATCCCCCCAAAAAATCCAATCTGTCCACCAGGATCGGGGAAACGATCTGATTGGCTTGGATAAAACCCCTGAGTTTCTTTTCAGCGATCCACACCCGTTTATTCTCTTCTTTTTCTGGAGCGTTTATGACCAGTATACCCCATGCATTGGAAGTTTTTATGCGCAAAGGAAGTTGACGGTAAAGCCCGAGGAATGAATCGAGACATGTCATGCACGAAAAATCTTGAAAATCGAGGATAAACAGGAGAAGCTTCTTTTCGAAAACATCTTCAAGGGGAGAATCTCTTCCGGCGGCCAAATCGATCCCTCGAAAGTACAAGAAGACCAAGCAGCCAAAAAGCAATAGGATAATCCAATCTCCGGATTTCAGCGTCACTTATACACCATTCTGTATTTTTTCAGGGTGACGCCTTCATTGGCCCTGGAGTACAGGAAGTTTTCCCCATCGATGTAAATGCAATGGCTGGTGTCCGGCAGAGTCAAAGTCGATAGGAGTTCCCCGTCCGGGCTTAAAACATAGACATCTCGGCTCCGATTTGCGGAAAATTTCCCTCCCAAGACATACAGATTACCTGATCGATCCAAAGCGACATCTTTGTAGACTATTTCTGTCGGGACCAAATAAGAAGATATTTTTTCGCTTTTCACTTGTTTGATACCCAGCAGATTCTTAGACCACAGCTTTTTCCCCCGGTCATCGAACTTCACGATCTTATCCACAAAGTTATATGCCAGATAAACATTCCCCTGGCTATCCAGGTCGAAGCTCACCATATCCAGCAGCAAGGAGGAAGGCCTTTCCGAAAAATGAACCTTTCTTACGATCTTGCCTTCCCGATCGTAAAATTCTAAGTGGCTTTGCCCATTGGCTGACAGCACCACCACTGCCACAAGACCATCCTCAAGGACCTTCAAATCCCCTGCCGGCCCCACCAAAGGAATATGGAATTGGTATCGCAATTTTTTGTCGAAAACTTTTATAACAGGCTGATACTGTTCTGTCACAAAAAGAAATTGCTTCGAACAATCCAGGAGCCGAGGGGCGGAAAATTCCCCTGGTCCTTGCCCCCTGCGGCCGGTTTTCGCCAACAGGCTCCCGGATGCATCGAATTTCTTGAGAGAATAATCCATCGCATCGGTAACATAGATGGTCCCTTCAGAATCCACCGCAACACCCACCCACTGAAACAGAGAATCGTCGTCGAAATTTCCGATGGTCAAGACTTCCTCCAACACAATTTTTTCAAGATGAGTTCCTTGAGCAGAACAAAAAGGCACTAACAACATAAAAAGGGCGAAAAAAAGACGCATTTTAGCCTTCTATGTATTTTTTACAGAAGACATATCCTGTGATACAGTAAACGACTCCGAACGGAGTCGCACGCCAAAAAGGATCCTCGGTACACCTCATAAAAGCTTTCTCGCATTCACCGGAGTGAAGATCGCTCATGCCGATACAGAGAAAAAAGACCACGATCACCAGACCGATGGTTATTCCCTTCATACATTTGCTTGTTCGTTTCATCGGAAAAACCTCCTTTCCCTCAGTTCTAGGAGTCATAATATTTTTGACACCACGAATAGCCCATAAAACAGCCCGAGAAATAAAGAAAAAAAGACTGCGGTCCGCTGGATAAACCCACCTCAATGGCGTCAACCGTACATTTGGATAAAGCTTTTTTGCACACATCCTCTGATGCATCTGCAGAAGATACCAAAAAGAAACAAAAACACACGATCAATCCAAAAACTAAAATTTTCATTTTTGACCTCCTTCCCCCGTGAATAGCAAAAACCATACCAGCTGATAAGCTTGGATCAATAAACTGTATTCCCCCAGGAAAAGACAAAAAAAGGCCCGCCAAAATAAGACGGGCTCAAGGTTTATATTCTACTGCCGTTTACAGAACTGTAAACGACCAGAAACACAAATCGGTACCTGGATATCCTTTACCTTAATTCAAGAATAAAATTAGTGAAAACATATCCAGGCACCAATTAAAGCATCGGGATTTTGATGCCGCGCTCTTTGGCGCACTGGATCGCTTTGGGATAGCCTGCATCGGCGTGGCGGGCAACGCCCAGGCCAGGATCCACGGTCAGGACTCGCTCCAGCCTTTTCGCCGTGCTCTCCTCTCCGTCGGCGACGATCACCATCCCCGCATGGATGGATAGGCCGATTCCCACCCCGCCTCCATGATGGACCGATACCCAGGATGCCCCGCATACCGCATTCAACAAAGCGTTGAGGATGGGCCAATCGGCGATGGCATCCGAGCCATCTTTCATCCCTTCTGTTTCCCTGTTCGGGGAGGCCACCGATCCCGTGTCCAAGTGGTCGCGGCCGATGACGACCGGTGCGCTTATTTTCCCCCTTTTTACCAGGTCATTGATCAGTACCCCGAACCGCGCCCTCTCCCCGTAACCCAGCCAGCAGATCCGTGACGGAAGCCCTTGGAATGCCACCTGCTCCTGGGCTTTCCTGATCCACCTCGCCAACGCCTGGTCCTCTGGAAATTCCGAGAGCACCGCCTCATCCGTCACAAAGATATCCTGGGGATCACCCGATAGGGCTGCCCACCGGAACGGGCCTTTTCCTTCACAGAAAAGCGGCCGGATATATTCGGGGACGAATCCAGGGATATCGAAGGCATTTTCCAAGCCGGCCTTCTGGGCCTGACCCCGGATATTATTCCCATAATCGAATGACTTGGCTCCTCTTTTCTGGAGCTCGAGCATGGCTTGTACGTGAATGACCATGGATTCATACGCGCGTTTTATGTAATCCTCGGGGTTTGCCTCCCTCAGCCGCAATGCCTCCTCATAGGGAATTCCGTGGGGAACATAGCCGTTCAGCTCATCATGGGCCGATGTCTGATCGGTCAACACATCCGGCGTGACCCCCCTCCTCACGAATTCGGGAAGAACATCAGCCACATTCCCAAGAAGAGCTACCGAAAGGGCCGCCCCCCTTTCTCTGGCTTCCAACGCAACGGTCAAAGCTTCATCCAGATCGTCGACCACGACATCCACATACCGGGTGTCCAATCTCCTCTGGATTCTTTCCCTGTCCACTTCCACCACGATGGCCACTCCCTCATTCATGGTCACAGCCAAAGGTTGCGCCCCTCCCATGCCCCCCAAACCGGCGGTCATCACAAGCTTGCCCTTCAGAGTGCCGCCAAAATGTTTTTTGGCCACAGAAGCCAGAGTTTCATAGGTCCCTTGGAGGATCCCCTGCGTACCGATATAGATCCAGCTTCCCGCTGTCATCTGTCCATACATGGTGAGGCCCTTTGCTTCGAGACGTCGAAATTCATCCCAAGTGGCCCATTTGGGCACGATCAGGGAATTGGCGATCACGACACGGGGGGCCTCAGGATGGGTTTTGAACACAGCCACAGGCTTGCCGGATTGGACGGCCAGAGTTTCGTCATTTTCCAGGTTTTTCAGGCTTTCGACGATCGCAGCATAACAATCCCAATTCCTGGCCGCTTTTCCGGTCCCGCCATACACGATGAGCTCTTGGGGTTTTTCTGCCACATCGGGATCGAGATTATTCATCAACATCCGCAAAGCTCCTTCCTGTGCCCAGCCTTTGGTGTTCAATTGTTTCCCCCTCGGGGCTCTCACTTCTTTATACTCATACATGGTTACCCTCCTTTTTTATCTGCCAAACCTCTTATTTCAGAAAGCGCTTTCATTCTTTTTATCGTTTTTTCTCTCCCGGCCAATTCCAGAACTTCAAAAATCCCCGGACTCACAGGCTCTCCCACAACCACCATTCTCAGAGCGTGGATCAAAAGCGCTGCTTTGACTCCCTCCAGCTCCGCTCTTTGGCGGAGCTTGCGTTCGATCTCAGGAGCCGAAAACTCCTCCAAGCCCAAAAAATCCTTCGCCAGCATGGGAAACAAATCGTCCAGACTTTCGTCCATCAAGTGTTTTTCGATCCCCTCCCTATCATATTCGATCTCATCGACGAGGAATGGTTTGGCTGCCCTGGGAAATGCCCTGATCGTCCGGCTCCTCTCTTTCAATAGATCGATCAGCTTTCCGAACCAGGCTTTTCGTTCCCCTGCGAATTCATCCCGCCAAAGGTTTTCTGCCTGCAACTCCTTCTTGATCAAGGGAGTCAGTTCTTCAGCGCTCATGTTCGAGATCAACCGACCGTTCAGCCACTCCAGTTTGTTCATGTCGAAAACAGGACTTCCCTTGCTCACCTTGTTCAACAAAAATTTTTCTATCAACTCGCCCGTCGAATAGATCCTCTCCTCTCCGGGAGACCAGCTCATCAGGGCCAAAAAATTGAGAAATGCAAGAGGCAAATAACCTTGATCCCTAAACTCCAACACAGAGGTCACCCCATGACGTTTGCTTAATTTTTTCTTGTCCGGACCCAAAATCAATGCCAGGTGAGCGAATTTAGGGAGTTTGGCTCCGAAGGCATGGTAGAGCAACACCTGTTTCGGTGTATTGGAGATATGATCGTCTCCTCGAATGACATGGGTGATTTGCGACTCTATATCATCCACGACAACGGAGAGATGATAGGTGGGGAGCCCGTCGCTCCGCAACAAAACGAAATCTTCTACGTTTGTGCTGTCGACAGCGATGTCCCCGTGGATGCGATCTGTGTACCGGATTTCTCCCTCAGGGACGAGGAACCTCAATGCCTTTGCCTTTCCCTGGGATTCGAATTGCATGCGCTGTTGCTCCGAAAGTTCCAGACAGTGCCGGTCGTAACCCCAAAAATCCCCAGATTCTGCCGTTTTTTTTATTCTGTTTTGGATCTCTTCTGGCGTGCAGTAACAGGGATAGGCAAGGCCTTTTTCGACCAACTCCTTCGCTTTTTGCTGGTAGAGGGGTACCCGTTCAGATTGAAAGATGGGGCCTTCATCCCAATCGAGGCCCAGCCATCGGAGCCCCTGGATGATTCCTCCGGTCATTTCCTTAGAAGAACGGGCTGAGTCGGTGTCTTCGATACGCAGAATAAAATCCCCTTTTTGATTGCGGGCATACAGCCAATTGAAAAAGCAGGTTCTGGCTGCCCCGATATGGAGATATCCTGTGGGACTGGGTGCAAATCTCACGCGAACCATGCCTTACAGTTTAATCAGTAAACCTGCATATGTAAAGATATGTAAAAATCGAAACCTATCCGCTGAAAAATTGTTTATAATTATGAAAAAAAGAGTTGACTCTCAAGAAAAGAATATTATAGGATTTAGTTGGGTCTATTGCCGGGATTAGAAAACGGAATTCATTCCTTATATATAGAGGAGAGCCGAGGTTTGAATCCATAATACTATGAGTGAACAAAATATTCTCATTCTGAACACAAATCCAGATGAAGTCGAACTCCTGGAAAATATTTGCAAACGCCTCGGCACGGTTTTTGTGGCAACCGATCTTGAAAAAACGATCGAATACATCGAAAACATAAAATTCCAAGTTATCGTGGTGGATTGTCCTTTTGCGCATTATTCCCAGCTCAAGGGTTTTTTCATGATCTCTACCAGTATCATTATCACAGGGAACGACGAACAAAAACTCAAAACGGCCGTCAGTTCCTGGCCGTTGAGTTATTATGTGGATTTTCGCATTACGCCAAAAGAAAAATGGGAAAATAATAGCTTCCTTCGCACGATCACCATCGCGTTCGAGCATTCGTTGTTGAGGAAACAACTGGAAAAACTCAAAAAAGACAGAGAAAAACACGAATTCAGGCTGCAGGATGCCTATTCCCAGATAAACGAGATCAAAAGCTTTATCAGCAACAACATCGTCAAAGAGATCGAAAAGAGGGTATCTGTCGAAGAAAAATATTTGGGGATCAAAAAAGAAAAGCAGAAGATCGAAGAAACGTTGAAAAAACTCTACATCGCAAACGATGTCACAAGTCTGCTGGATATCGTTTACGACATCAAAGACATCCTCCAAGCCGAAGGGATATCCTTATACATCCTCGACGAAAATGAGACGCTGGGACAATACCTGAAACCATTGGTGTGGGACGATGCCTTTTTATCTCATCCAGAATTTTCCAAACATTTCGTTCTCATCGACTCGGGAGATTTTGCCGCTTATGCCACGAAGATGGGAGAAGAAATTAATTCTGCTGTCATTAACTCCGACGAGCGTTTCTCCCGAAGGTACGTAGAACAGCTGAGAACTCCCCTTAAAAACATCCTATGTGTTCCTATCAAACAGGACGAGAAAGTGATCGGAGTAATCGAAGTCTACAACAAGATCGCCCAAAAAGATGGTGGCTCAAGCGGATTTTCAGCCGAAGATCAAAAGGCCATGCGCCGGTTTTCCGAACACATCTCGATCGCCATTACAAAACTAAATCTCATCCAGTATGATGCATTAACGGGTTTGTTGCGGCCGGATCCCTTTTTCGAGAAGGTTGTCCAGAAACTGAATCTCGAGAGGAAGAGACACCAGGAAGGATCATCCTATGCCATGGTCATGGGTGATGTGGATTGGTTTAAAAACTATAACGATCGTCATGGACACGAAGCCGGAAATAAGCTGCTTCGAGAACTGTCCGGTGTCCTGAAGTTGTCCATCCGAGATGAGGATCTCCTCTGTCGTTATGGCGGAGAAGAATTCCTGTTTTTTCTATCCGGGTTGAATAGCGAAGACGAAGCCGGCGGATTCACCGAAAGGATAAGGAAAAATATCGAGGAGCACTATTTCGAGTATCAAGAAACACAGCCACACAATAATGTCACTATGAGTTTCGGTCTCACCTTTTTTTCCAAAGGACGAATAAGATCCTGGGAAGACATCAATAAAAACAACCTCAAGAGGCTGGCGAATGAGGCGGATTCTGCCTTGGCTGAAGCCAAAGGCAAAAGAATGACTGGAATCGAGAAAAGGGGCATAAAAGACGAGCTTTTGCTCAAAAATCGCGTTTGTGTGTTCGACAAGGGAAAGACAGAATTACCCAAAAAGCCCGAAAACCTCAAGGAGTATATGGAAACCTTTGTCAAAGAGAGGCGGAAATTTCAAAGGTTTTACACATCGACTATCCTGATCTATAAAGAGAAGGATTTTCACAAGGTAACCAAGACTATCAATTTAAGCTTGAGTGGAGCCAAAATTCCGACGGAAGCCCAGTTGGATCCTGAAAAAACTCTGGATCTTGTTCTTATTCTGGGCAATAATGCCTGCCAACTGAAGGGCGATGTGATGTATTCAGAAATCGCTGGGGAAGATTATTTTCACTATTTTACCGGGATCCGGTTCAAAGACATGGCCTTCAAGGAAAAGAAAATCTTGGAGGATTACTTTTCTTCCTTGAATTTCAACACAAAACCTCTGCCCCATTAGTCCCGGATTATTCACGGGCCAAGATTTAAATAATTCAGGACGCTAGATTTCTAACTGTTTCATAATAGATTCAAGATAATCAGCGGGCGGTGTGATGCGTGTGTAAAAGGCCTCTTTGAGCTCTTTGGAATAGTTGTCGAAAGCAGCAAAGTCGTCCTGATTGCTCCAGTTTTCCATGCTGACTTTTTCGAGAATCGTTTTGAGAACGTCGAGGTTCAGGATTTCTTTGGTGAAATCGGGAAGTGTGCAGTTATCCTGCTCACAAAGTCTGATGCTGCGCAACATGACTTTTCTGAGGGTTTCCTGCTGTTTGATGATTTCCTGTTTGATAAAGAACTGATCCTTGGGGGATTCGGTCTGGGACAGCTTGATGTACATTTTTTTTGCTTCTTCGAAGTTGTTGTTGAGTGTGGCGACCAAACATTCCCCGTCGAGGACGATCCTGTCGTTGTATTCGAAATAAGACACTTCTCCGTCGTTTTCGTTGCGGGTGCCCTTGCGGAAGCTTTCCAATTTTTCGAAGGTGTCCTGAAAAGTTCTTTCCCCTTCTTCCGCTTTTTCTTCTGCTGCGTCTTCTTTCGCTTCTTCAGATTCTCCCTCTGTTTCCTGTGCCTGTTGTTGGGCGCCGAAATCTACTTCGAGAAATTCAGGTTTCACATCTTCTGTGGTTTCCGCTCCTAGCTCTTCTTTAGATTCTTCCGCCTGTGCTTCGTTCGTTTCTTCTACAGGCTGCTCGTCTTCCTCGGTTTCTCCCGCGTCCTTGTCTTCCGGTTTCTCTTCAACATCTTCAGGTACGGCCTCCTGGAATTCTTCATCAGGTGTTCCTGATCCAGATTCTTGATCGGGTTCAAACTCAACTGGGGTCTTGTTATTCAAGAGTTCCTTGATCTTTTTCAACTTGGTAAGCTCCTGATCGAGGTTGATCTCGGATTCATCCAATTCGGTTTCGGGAACTTCGGCCACTATCCCGAACTTCTCTTCGAGCTTGTCTTTCATGTCTTTCACTTTTTGTCCCGTATCCTGCTGCAATTCTTCGAATTTTTGATTCAATTCTCTTACTTTCTTTAGTTCGACCAAAGTTTGTCCCGTCAAGGCCTCGATATCAGTCTGGAATTGAATGGCCTTATTTATATGTTCCTTGATCTGTTTTTTCAGATCCTCTTTGTTCGTCTCGAACTCTGTGAGCAATGTTTTAAAATTCGTTAGTGTATCTTTTTCCTCGGCTAGTTCCTTGTCGATCTCTTCGATCCTTTTTTGTGCTTCTTCCCTATTTTTCTTGATCTTCTCCTCGAGTTCTCTTTCTACCTCTTCTTTTCTCCTGGAAAGTGCTTCTTCCAGTTGCAGTTCGATCTCGTCAACGATGGAAGAAGAACCCTTGTCTTTATCGATTTTCTTAGCCATTTTGAAACTCCTTCGCCGATAAGCTTGTCTTCAATAGTACCATTCTTTTCCTCTGTTTAGGCAAGATAATAATGCCAGATGGGGAATATCGGTTCAATAGCCTTTAGAGACGATTCAAAGGGGGAATTTTTTCTAAATTTCCTCACCTATAGGGGTGATATCGTCAAAAAAGAAAAATCTTGAAAGGTGTATGCCAATAGTGTATAAAAATGCTGAGGAAAGGTATTTATTTTGGCCAAGGAAGGAGAGCGCACATGACGGGGCAGGACAAGATATTTCTACTCGGGGAAAACATCAAGCAAAGAGTCAACCTGAAGCGTTTTTTGTCGGGGCATGCCCTGGAAATATTCGATGCCAAAACTCTGCATGAAACGGCAGACCGGCTTCTTCGAGCTCATGACTTTTCTGTTGGTGTTTTTGCGTTTTATCCGCTTGAGACCGCGAAGATAGATTTTTTGCGAAACATAAGAGCAGCCAATCCCCAATTAGGGATTATCCTGTTGACCTCGAGGGAAAACCCCAAATTGGCCATCTTACTCCTCGAACAGGGAATCGTCGACCAGATTTCCAGCCTGGACAATCTGCCGGCCGTTCTTTCGGCTATCTACAACGAATTCCGGAAAAGGGAGATTCGCGGCAGGATCGAGTCCTATTCGAGGAACCTGCGAAAACTCAAATCAGAACAGGAGAAGAACCTGAAGCGGGCCATGGACCTGGAAGAGATTTACGATTCGACGCTGGAAAACCTGATGACCGCACTCGACCTCCGGGATGTGGAGACATTCGGGCATTCTCGAACCGTGGCCAAATACAGCCAGATGCTGGCAAAGCTCCTCGACATCGTCGACAAACCGTCCTTGGACAACATCAGAAAGGGAGCTTTGCTCCACGATGTGGGGAAAATCGCGATTCCCGATTCCATTCTGAAAAAACCCAGTCCTCTCGACCCGGATGAATGGGAAAAAATAAAACTCCACCCGACCCTCGGCTATGGATTGGTAAAAGAGATCAAGATGCTGGAAGAAGTGGGAAACATCATCCTGTGCCACCATGAACGATATGACGGCGCAGGCTATCCCAGCGGATTGAAAAAAGAGGAAATCCCACTGGAGGCTCGTATATTTGCCCTGGCTGATGCTTTGGACGCCATAACTTCCTTCAGGCCCTATAGGGAACGAAGAGATTTTAAAACGGCAAAAGAGGAGATCGAGGCCAATAATGGCAAGCAGTTCGATCCCCGAGTGGTGGATGCTTTTTGTTCATTGGATCTCGACACATGGGAAAAGATCCGTTTCGAGACGACGCATTTGTTACCGTCCTTTGACATGTACCGCAAACTCACATAAATTGGGGACAGGATACCCTGACCCCAATAAAATGGGGTCAGGGTATCCTGTCCCCAATTTATTTGCCGAATTTGGCGAGGATGAGGCGGGGAATCCCGCTTAAATCCTCGAAACAATCGACTACTGTCCACCACTCGCCGAAAAGGGTCAAAACGTCTTCCTTCTGACCGTAACCGATCTCCATGCACAGGAATCCTCCTGGTTTGAGGAAATCAGGAGCGCCGGAAACGAGCTTTTCTATGATCTCCAACCCCGTCTTCCCAGGTACAAGCGCTTGCCTGGGTTCATAGAGTCGTATCTCCTCCTGGAGATTCTCCCATTGATTTTCCGGCACATACGGAGGATTCGAAAGGATAAAATCACATTGCCCCTTCAGATCGAGTTCCTTCAGCGGACAAAATAGATCCCCTTTTTTAAAATCGACATTGGCCGCTTTGTGGAGGGAGGCATTCGATCGAGCTGTTTTTAGCGCTATGGGTGAAATATCGGTGGCCAGTATTCGGACCTCGGGGAGCTCCTTGGCCAAAGAAACGGCGATATTACCGGCACCGGTTCCGATGTCGATAAGGAGCTCTTGGGTTCCGGAAGAGAGTTCGACAACCATAGCGACCAGAAGCTCTGTTTCAGGTCGGGGGATCAACACCCCGGGAGATACTTTGAACAGCAGACTCCAAAATTCTTTTTCTCCGGCTACATAAGCCAGAGGTATTCCTTTTTGTCTTTCGGACACAAGTCGAAAGAACCGCCGCTCTTCTGTTTTTGAAATACGCCGGTCGGGATACGTATAAAAAACCTCATCGGATACATCCAAACTCTTGAGTACCAAGACTTTCGATTCGACAGAAGCATCTGGAAAATCTTTAAGGAGAAACTTCCCCTTTGTGTAAATTTCTTGGATGGTCATCGATGGCCGTTCCTAGGTCAGGATGTTTGCAAATGAGTTCCCATGCTCTGGGTTTGGTAGCGGACGGTCAAAGCATGGATGATTTCATCCAAGGCCCCATCGAGAACACTTTCGAGCCTATGCAAGGACAGATTGAGTCGGTGGTCGGTAATGCGGGATTGAGGAAAATTGTAGGTCCTGATCTTTTCGCTTCTCTCCCCAGTGCCTACCTGCAATTTTCTATCATGGGCGATCCGCTCATTTTGTTCCTGCTGAGCTTTGTTCAGCAACCTAGATCGGAGTATTTTCAGGGCTTTATCCTTGTTGCGGTGTTGGGATTTTTCATCCTGACAGGATACGACCATCTTTGAGGGTTTGTGTGTGATGCGGATGGCTGTGTAATTTCGGTTTACGCTCTGGCCTCCAGGACCTGAGGCCCCGAAAGCCTCGATTTTTAGATCCTTGGGATCTAACTGGATGTCCACTTCGCCGGCTTCTGGGAGAACGGCAACCGTGACCGTCGACGTGTGAATCCGGCCGCTGGCTTCTGTTTGGGGAACGCGCTGGACCCGGTGAACGCCACTTTCGAACTTGAGCTGGGAATATACTCTATCTCCACTGATGTTAAAGATGATCTCCTTGAAGCCACCTATCGGAGAGATACTGGTACTCAAAACTTCGGTTTTCCAGCCTTTATTTTCGGCGTAACGGGAATACATGCGGAAGAGATCTTGAGCGAAAAGAGAGGCCTCGTCCCCACCTGCCCCTGCCCGTATCTCCATGATGACATCTTTTTCATCATTCGGGTCCTTGGGCAACATCAATATTTGGAGTTCTCCGTAGAGAATTTCTTTTTTCTCGCTGAGTTCCCTTATCTCCGCCTCTGCCAACTCCTTCAAATCTGGCTCAGCACTGGAATCGGAGAGGATTTCCTCGGATTCTTCGATAGCTTTGAGAATTTTTTTGTACACCTCGAACTTTTTGACCACGGGCTCCAATTCTGCCCGCTGTTTGGCAATCGTTCGAATCTTTTTGGGGTCGGAGACTAAGGCGGGATCAGACAAAGACAGGGTGAGTTTGCGGAATTTCTCCTCGATATTCTCCAGCTCTTGGTGCATCTTGTTTATTTTTTGAATTCACCGTATTTCTTCCTGAATTTCTCCACGCGACCAGCGCTATCGATAAATTTCTGTTTTCCGGTGAAAAAAGGATGGCATTCGGAGCAAATTTCCACACGGATTTCTTTTTTCGTAGACTTAGTCTTGAACGTGTTGCCACAGGCACACATCACGGTGCATTCCACATATTCAGGGTGAATGTCTTTCTTCATTTTCAGCACTCCTTGTCGGAGACTTATTATAGCAAAAAAAAGGGGACGGTTCTATTTTTTGTTTATTTTCTTCCAGATCGTGAACAGGATTAGCGCCGTGACGATGCCCCCAAAATCGACGCCCAGATCCTTTGTCGAAAAGGTCCTGTAAGGAAGAAAAATTTGGATCACCTCGACGAGAACTCCGACAAACTGAGATAGAAAAGCTGCTTTGAGCCACCATATTTTAGACTTTTTGGACGCGATATAGCCGAGGCTCAAAAGGACAGTCAGGATCGCAAAGGCCACGAAATGAATGACGAAATCGGATAGCAAGATCTTCAAGATAGAGCTCTGCCTCTGGAGCCGAACCAATTTATACGTGGGAATGGAGGAGCCGATAAGGATCAGGAGGGTAAAAACATAGGCAGGAATAAACGGCTTAAGGGATCTGATTTTGGACATTCTTCCTTTTTTTGTAACAATCCCAGTCTATCGTGAATTGCATTTTATTCAAGTTTTGTTTGACCTTTTTATCGTAGTCTCTGGAACCCAAGTATATCTTCAAGGATTTAATAAGAGGAAACACCTGTTCCTCCGCTTCCCATTTGTAAGGGGTGCCCGCTTGATCCTTTAGACAATCGAGATGCACGATCCAGGCCAACTCCTTGAAGGAAATTTTTCTGAATGTCTTCTGGATGGCCAGGACTTCCGCCTTTTTTTGGGGATTGAGGAATTGGAAATAGCGGCCGAAAAGAAGGGCGTTGTGGTAGTAGGCGGGGTAGGCCAAGAGCCCATCGACCTTGGTGACCCGGGCGAGGTACACAAAGATGTCCAACACCTTTTTTCCCAAACTGAGACCCGGATGTTCTTGACCGGGCAATGGGATTCTTTCTCCTGAAAATTCTTGGAGGGGATTTTGGAGAGTGAGCCACTCCAGCATCAAAAATTGAAATTTGGGAAGGGAAATCAAAGAAGACAATTTTTCTTTGGGTTGAAATGTTCCTTCTCTTATTTTTAAGTCCACCACAAGATTTTGGGGAATTTCTTCTTGGCAAAATATCTGGAGCCTTTGAATCGGGAACTCGGAACAATCCAAATGTAATTTCAGAGGCCACAATTCTTTTTTCTGGGCGTCTTTGTAGAAATTCCTTTTTCTTAAAACCGCTTCCACTTCGGAAAGTGCATACCTTCCGAGGAAAAGACAGGATCCTTTATCTCCGGTGAGATCGGAGAGGATGTCTTCTTCCTGAAGCAAAAAGGAATCCTTGGAGCGGATTTTGTTTTTCGACAAAATATTTCTCATTATGCTCCTGATCGAAGATAGAATGTTAGATTGTAGTCCAACGCGGGAGGGAATTCAATGTTTTGTGGACAGAGTTTTGCTGACTTTTACTAACTTTTGCTAACTTTTTATCTAAAAAATAAGAGGGTATCGTCACCGAGATGGACACGCCGTTCGAGGTCGAAATATTTGCCGTCGAATTGTGTCTTATAGAAATGCCTGAGAACGATCCTTCCTTGTTCTGCAAGAATTTCTCTTTTTTTGATGACCTTCAACGGATTCCTTTCGTCCAACAATTTGTAGGGAGGATCCAATATTATTAGATCGAACTTAACGCCTTCCTTGGAAAGTTGGATAACGGCACGGTTGAATTCCCTGTGCATCACGCGCGCCTTGTCTTCTGCTCCACACTTGGCAAGATTGGCTTTGATCACCTTGACAGCAGGATAATATTCGTCGACAAAAACGACTAATTTTGCTCGCCTGCTCAGGGCTTCGATTCCGATAGACCCCGTGCCAGAAAATCCATCCAGAACAAAACTCTCTTTGACATCATCCTGTAGAATGCTGAACAAGGCTTCTTTGAGCTTATCGGGCATCGGCCGCACTTGGGCAGAGGGGACGCGCTTCAAGCGCTTGCCTTTGTACAAGCCGCCTATCACTCGAATCATCTTATTTAATTGGGGACAGGATACCCTGTCACTAATTTCTTGGGATAATATACCATAGTTATGTCTGGGGAAATAAGTGACAGGGTATCCTGTCCCCAATTAAAAGTAAAGGAGAAATCCGATATCGGCGGTAAAAAACAAGGGCTGATCCCAGTATTCCCATTCTGTGACGACATAGGACGCACCCACCGCTCCACTAAGTCCGAAAGACCCGATTCGTATTTCTAACCCAGCCAAGAGCGATGGCCCCCAAAGCGTTTTTTGAATATCCTCATATAAATAGGTGTAGTACCAAATCCCCGTGACGACACGGATGGCCTCCACACTGATCCCCCCGTATTGCAGGTCAAGATAAGGACGAATTTGATCTGTTCTCCATGGTAAATAATATTTCAAACCCACACTGTACAAAGCTTTGCCCTCAACCCAATCATAGTCTGGATAAAACATCGAGGTAGGATGGTATCCGATTCCCCAGTGGACAGAGAAGTTGCCAGATGTGTTCAGCTGGAGGAATCCGCCAAACCCACCCATCGAAGGCCCATATCCAAGACTGAATGTGAACAACGATTTTTTTGGCGCTTCTGCCCTTTCTGGTATGATGACCTCTTCTTTTGGCTTGACGACAGGTTTTTCCTTTTCCGGAAGCGCCTCCGTTACCGGTTCTTCTTCGGAGATCACAATCTTTGGCTGGGGCGGCTCCACCATTTCATAAATCCTCGGGGTTTCACCGACCGCAAAAGACAATGGAAATGGCAAAGGATTCTGCACAGGCAGCGCGGTGGGTTCTAGCTCGCGATAAACCTGTTTCTGTTCCTGCTTCTCTTTCTGCTCCGTTTTCGGTTTCACTTCCAGCTTTTCCCCAGGCTTCTTTTCTGGTTTCTTCTCGGATTTCTCTGCAGGCCTCTCCTTCTTCTGTTCTTCAAGCTCCGATTCAGGTTCCTGGGCCACCGGAACCTTTTCGACCATCTCAACCTGAATAAAACCGGTCACCTTGGATTCCCATCTCGGCGATTGATAATACACGTAAAGCCAGTTTTCATTCGTTTGATTGGCCCCAAAAAGCGTAAGAACTGTCCCTTTTTTTATCGTCTCTATCCTATAACTGTCTGTCGAGGCTTCAGCATAAATTCTTGCGCTCTCGACAACCACTTTCACCTTGCTCTCCTGCGCCACTAACCAGGATGACGAAAAAAGCATCACAAGCCCAACGATAACAAAGATTTTTTTAGGGCATCCCTTTTTTCGCATCAAATTCAGTCTCCACTCCGATAAAAGGCCTCAATAATAAAAAGTCGCGCGACCAGCCTGAGTTTGGATATCTTTTATTCCGTAGGGCAGTTCGTACCAGTCTTCAATACTCGACGGTTCTGTGTTCTGAATCTTCGAAGCGATAAATATAACCAGGTCCAAAACCATCGGTTGAATGCGCTGATCTCCGAGGAATAAGTCCTTCAAGTTCAGTCTTATTCCCCCATCTTGCACTTCCAGTATGCCACCAAAATAAAAGGTCATTTCCGGTTTAAGAATTTTAGGCAGTTTCTGCCCTCTCAGGTCGACCATGGCCATGACTTCGATCCTGTTTTTGTCGAAAAGCTTGAACCGAAGTTCCTTCAACACCTCTTCATTTTCGATCACTAACCTATGAGCAATATAAGAATTGAACTCGTTTTCTGTCACAACGACAGACCGGGCAACACCCGTCCCTTCGACCGACTGTTCTCTCTGGATCTTGTCGATGATATCGAGAACTTTTTGTGCGTCTTGGATGGAATAATCTTGCAATCCGGAACAAATTACAGTCAGGCACAGAATCACGAACACATGGTGGATCTTTATTCTACGCCTCATTTACTTCCGTCCACGCCTGATCCTAAAGGGACCGGCCTCTCTGGGTTCATCATCGATCTCAGAAATCCCCATGACAACAGCCGCATTTCCTGCAATCACAATGGCCTGACCGATAGGATCCGGCAAAACTGCCGGGAGAGTTCCCCTCCGCTCCGATTCAGAAACAGGAGACAAGGCCACATAAATATGCGCGATTCCATCGGGCTCCTCTCTAATTCCCAGCACTTTTTGCGCGTTGAAATTCCCTCGCAGTGTCCTCACGCCCAAAACATAAATCCCCATTTCGATGTCTTTTATCTCAAACATCCCCATCCGATCAGAAGGGACACTCATCAACACTTCTCCGTCAGGAAGCCTCTTAGCAAACATCGTGGCCTGTTCGACAGGACTTGTCCCATCGCTTTGGAAAACAAATCCTTTAAGATCCAAACGAGGCAGAGGCGCCTGCTGCGATAAACAGGGAAAGTTCAGCAGCAGAAGCAAACATACAAAACAAAAAAAATGTTTGAAGAACTTAGGTCTCTTCAACACAAAAGACTTCTTTTTTGCTTTGGGATCGACCGGGTCAGGAACGAACGGTAATCTTTGATCGTTCAAAACGGCCTCGGGATTTTCATGCACCAGGGCATGGGCATATTCCTCTTCGATCACCGGTCTAATAGCCCTCACAGCATCGGACAGTTTTGGCGGAATCGAACGCACACCATGGCCGTCGCTGGCAACGAAGTGAATCAACCTGTTTCGAAGAAAGGAAAAAACACACTCTTCCGCTTGTCTCCCGTATCTCCCGAGAAAACTGCCACTGTTGGATTGGACAAAAGCTCCCATCTGGACGAGTTCATACAGAAGCGCAAGATTTTGCATGAATACCGAATTCCTCTCAGGGTGGGCGATGATCGGAGTGATCCCCTCACTCATCAAATCGAAAAAGAGGTCTTTCGCACCGAAAAAAACATGGTCCTGGGGAAATTCCACAAACATGTAAGACCCCTCGTTTATCACCAGATGTTGACGGTTTTTCCTGATCTCATCGATCAAATCATGCGAGATGTGAACTTCCGCCCCGGCCAATAATTCGACAGGAATATCGTTCTCATGAAAAGCTCTTCCGAGCTCTTCCCTTTTCTGTTGGATTGCCGTGATATCGGTCTGGCTCAGATCTTCGCGAAATAGATGTGGGGTCGCCACGATTTTTTCGATCCCGTCATCCCAGGCAAATCTTCCCATTTCGAGGGCATGATCCATGGTTTTTGCACCATCATCCAAACCAGGAAGTATGTGACAATGTAAATCGATCATCCGGGATTAGAAGATGCCTTCCGGGACAATGATGACATCTCCTTCCAAGAGTTTGAAATCCTGACGTTTGCCCTTTTCGATGGACTTGACATTCACCTTGATGATTTCCTCTTGGCCCTCGGCATTTATCCGCAATATTTTGACAGAGCCTTTGGCTGCCCTTTCTGAAAACCCTCCCGCTTGCGCGATGGCTCTCGTGACCGTAAAATGGGGAAGCTCGGATTTTTTGACCTCCAACTTCCCTGGATTCCTCACTTGGCCTCGCACATAAATATAAACGACCCTATCGATCGGGACATTGATAACATCCCCAGGCTGCAAAGGAATATTCAAATCTGGATCTCCATCATCCAGCAGGCTATCTCTCGAGATCTTCAAGGAATCGCTGCTCCCGTTCAAACGGCGATATATGATGATTTCTTTCGCTTCCTCTCCTGTGGGCCCTCCGGCTTTGGCAATCAGATCCATCAAGGTAAGACGCCCGATAAGTTCATACTCTCCTGGATTTTTGACCGCACCGATGATGCTGACCATATTGCTTTTGTATTCTTCTATAAAAACAGTAACCTGAGGACTATGCAAAATTCCGTTATCCGACAGAAGTCCGACAAGTTTTTTCTCCAAATCCGCCTTGGTCAATCCGGTTGCAGGGACTTCCCCTAGATACGGCATGGTGATCTTTCCATCTTCGGTAACACGCACAGTCGCACTGGCATCCTCGTGGCCGATCACCCTTATCACGAGCAGGTCCTTGGGGCCGATTTTATAGTCCATTGAAGCTTCCTGCACAAACACACTTTGTACGGCAAAAAGCAGGCAGATAGTTCCCATTATCATCGATTTGCGTTTCAATTTCGTCTCCTGTAAATCATGCGCTCTTCCCTCATTTTTGCATCTAATATCATTATAAACATTGGATGAAAGGATAGTCAAACGTTAACCATTGGAAACTTACAATTTTTTGTTTCGTACTTCCCACTTTGCCCTGAATGTAATCCAAAAAGAAAGAAATATAAGCCTTAAATCCATCCAGAATGTCTGGTTTTTGATGTAAAGCAAATCATACCGAAATTTCTTTTTGATCGGAAAATCCTTCGGGAGGTAAACTTGTGTCAATCCTGTCAATCCTGGTCTTATGGAATGCCTTTTTGAAAATTCGGGAAAGTCTTGCAACGACGTTCTGTTGCTGGTTCCATGGTTCTCGATCTCGGATGGCCTCAATGCCCTGGGTCCCACAAAACTCATGTCTCCCCTGAAAATGTTCGTAAGCTGGGGAAGCTCATCCATGGCCGTGGCTCGTAAAAACTTCCCGATCTTTGTGACTCTCGTATCGTGTTCCTTTGCCTGGACCGGGCCATGCTCCTTTTCTGCATCCTTGATCATCGACCGGAACTTGAGCGCGTTGAAAACTTTTCCATCTTTTCCGATTCTCTCTTGTTTGTAAAAAACAGGCCCTCTGTCCTCTAACCAGATTAACAATGAAAACAAAATCCAGAGTGGAGAAGACAAAACCATTCCCACAAAAGACAGAAAAATGTCGAACGGTCTTTTCAGAAAAAGGGCTTTCATGTTATTCACTCACGTTCTAATTATGCCAAAACTGTTTCTTTTGAAAATCGCCTATTTAGGGGATTTAAGGGGTGATTTTAGTGCACCCAATATCATCCCAAGGGGTGAGAAAAAGAGTCCTTTCAACGGCTTCTGTATGCCATTTTCTCTAAAACGACAGGGTAATCGACTGCCGAAATACGCAGAATATTTTTCCCTGTAACGGCATTCACAGAAACGGATAAACTTTTTCCTTCCAAAAAATCGTCCCAGACTACCTCCTGATTGAATTCCACTGTGATCAACGGGGCCCGATCCCCGAACTTCCGCTGGAAATAAAGATCGACTTCGATCTCACCCCCCGCTAAAGGAAGCTGCCACGAATAGTGTTTGTGTTTATCGATGACCAAATCAGATAAATTTTTCTCCTTGGAAACCACGGCAGCCTCTATAATACCATCGATTTTAAACACTTCACCACGATTATTCATATTTCTGTAAAATTCTCGTATCGGCAAAAGAGTTTTCAAGTTCGTTGCATCTGTTTCCAGCGATCGATCAAAATAAAAGGCGGCGTCTCGAGGATTCCCAATTTTATAATGAGCAGATCCGATCAGATAAAGCGTCTTTGCTGAAAGGTCTAAACTCTGCACTTTTCCTGCGGCATCCACGATATCCTGGTAACGTCCCAGTTTGTGATACAGGAAAAACAGGATATCGGGATCTGACAACCTGTATCTCGTCAAATCGGTTTCAAACTTCTTTAATGAATTCCCATCGTTTTCGTTTTCCAAATATTCCAGCAGGTTTTCACGGACATCCTCGATCCTGCCGCCCGACTCTAAAATGCTCCGTGCCAAACCTAGATTCGCATAAGCATAAACGTGCTGGAATCCGGAATCCGAGAGCGGGTAATAGCCGGATATTTTGTGAAAAAAGCGGATTTTCGGGAGATTACCCAAGCACCAGCCAAAAAACTTACCCGCTTCGCTCCAGTTCGAACGAACCGATTCCCTTTGTGCCGCGTCCAAAAGGTTTTTCTGTATTTCGAATTCCAAATAGTCCGCCTTGGATAAAATCCTGTGCCTGTTTCCCAAATCCACAGATTTTTCCCCGAGATAATTCCCGAACATCCGATAAATGCGCGGGTCCTCCGGCAAGATGCTCTCCATGACGCTCACATCCCCGACATTCAAATGCCAGAGATTCAGCAGGGCGGGAAACTTATCCAGCGGTTTCCATTGCAAAGCTGTCCTCAGTGTCTCCCCGACAAAATCCCTCTCTTCTTTTTCCAAATACTTCCAGCGGGCCAGGAGTTTTTTGCCCACATCGAACAATAGCTCTCGATCCTCTCCCGCGAGTTTTCCTGCGATCTGATATTCCGCATAAATTCGATCGCTCGATGATCCTGTCAATAGGCTTTCGTACTGGAGCGACTGCGCATATGCGAAATGGCTAAACGGAGAGGCTGGATTCATCTTGACGGCGCGTTCCAGGTTCTTGACTGACTGCTTCACATGGGAAACGGCATCCAAACCCTCGTTCAAACCCTGCATTCCCAGTTCAAAGTGAGCCTTTCCCAGTTCATAACAGATTTGGTCACTCCAAGGAAATATCCCCTTGGCTTTCTGGAGCATCTGGATTTGGATCCCTAAATCCCCAGTATCCCGTGCCTTCCCGCATAAATCGCTGCTGCGGTACACGAGGAAATCGACAACGCCCACGGCCACCAGCGCCAAGATCAACAACAGTCTTTTTATATTATTCATGAGTCTTTATTCTTGTGATGGCCAATGTCTCACGGTTGCACAGGCAAGCGAGAGAACGACAGAGAACAAGAGGATGTTCGATGGAATCTGAAGATTAAAATCCGTGAACCCATGGAGCGACAATGCCAGGACCGAAACGATACCTCCAAAACCCAATCCCCTCCGCAGCGGATTTTCTTCTTTTCTCCACTGGGAAAGGCAAAACACGAACATAAAAGCGATCGCCCCCACCAGCAGACTCATGCCGATTATACCCAGCTCCGATAAAAACTCCAGATAATCGTTATGAGCATGGGAGGTTTTTATCAGCTCCCCGTCGGCTTCTGTCAAGGGGTAAAGTGTCGCAAATGTTCCCAATCCCGAACCAAACAACGGAAAATCCGTGAACACTTCCCATGTCTCGCCCCATATGTCGATCCGGCTCTCCTTAAGTAGATAATCCCAAGAAAATCTTTTCAAGGTCGAATCCACTCCAATATAAAGAGAAAGGATAATGATGATGACAAAAACGGAAACCAATAATACTTTGATACCCCGCCCCTGTTTATCCCGTTTTTTATGGAAAAATACAAAAAAAACCGCAAAAACGAAAACCAGGATAAAAACACCAGAACGAGAACGGGAAAAAAGGAGAGCCAGAGACATCACAATGACCCCCGCAGAAAGTCCGAGAGTGCTGGCAATCGATTTTTTCACCAGTTCCTCCCGCGAAAGTATCAAACCAAGGCCTATGGGGATCATCATTTCCAAGTATCCGGCAAAATGATTACGGTTGACAAACGTTCCGGATACAAAATTCAAATCGCCGAAAAGACCGGACAAACCGTAAACAGCTTCAAAAACTCCCATGAGGAATAGGACAAAAAACAAACGGACAATTTGAGATCGTCTTTTTATGGTTTTGACGATCAGAAATCCGATCAAAAAATATGGCAAAAGCGCCAGGGCGGATTTAAAGCTGACAGAGGGGGCCAACGAAAAACTGATGAATTTCGTCGAGGAAAAATCTGGTGTGCACTGCTTTAAAAATTCATGGGTGCCGGGAGATAATAATTTTACCAGCGACTTCGGGAGGGGGAGACATTGGAACAGGACATAACCCCAGAATCCGATAAATAAATATTTGCCCCTCCCCCATGCGTTTTTCTTCTGAATCGATGGATGGCCCGTTTCCGAAAACAAAAAGTAAACCATCACCAGTACGAGAACGGTCAGCTGAATCACAAAAACTGCCCAGTTATGTACCGATGCAGAGGGTAAAGGGGAAAAAACGATAAGGCCGATTAAGCCGAACTCGACAATCTTTTGATCTAGCTCACCACGATTCAACACCTCGTCAACTCCCCTTTGATCAAATCGATCTATCTTTACACTCTATTCGAGCTATCTTCCCCATCGCCATAATACTCATAACGATAGTATTGGTAATAATCCATAAAACTCAAGTCTCCGAGTTTCACTTTCAATCCGTTGAACAAGACACCCATAATATTCGCTTTTGCCTTTCTCAATTCCCCGATAGCATTCAGAAAAGGTTTACGTGCTGTGCTTCCTGCTTTGATGACGAACATCGTCGCATCGGTCAGCGCCGCAACGATCAATGGATCGATTACAGCCAGTACCGGAGGAGTGTCGAAAAAGATGTAATCGAATCCTTCTTTGCTCTCAGTCATCAACTGCTTCATCTTTTTAGAATTCAACAGCTCCGAGGGGTTGGGAGGGATCGGTCCGCTGGGGATCAGAAAAATATTCTCGACATTGGTTTTTTGAATGGCATCCCTCATGGCGATGCTTCCAGTCAGAAAGTTGCTCAATCCTTCCCGCCCTTCGATCCTGAATATCTGATGGAGCCGAGGCTTCCTTAAATCAGTGTCAACGATGAGAACCCTCTCTCCCAACTGGGAAAAAGCTGTGGCCAGATTGGCCACCGTTACGCTTTTCCCTTCCTTTGGCAAAGCGCTGGTTGTCATAATAGTCCTTGGGGGATTGTCAGCAAAGGAAAGCAAAATAGAGGTCCTGATCGACCTGTAGTCCTCAGCGATGGAGATCTTTGGATAATGAAAGTTGATCAATTCGAATTGGCCTATTTCCAGATGGGACTGATCCTGTTTTTCGCTCGAGTATTCAAGTCTAGATGCCATTTGGATCTTCTTCTTTTTCTTATTTTCGCCAATCGGAACGTGTGGGATAACTCCCATCGAAGGAAGGTTTGTCAATTTTTCCACATCTTCCGGCCCTTTAACCGAGTTATCCATGTACTCCATCACAAAACACAACCCGACTCCTCCGAGAAGGCCAAAAACGATGGCCAGAAATAGATTCAATCCTTTTTTCGGGGAAATGGGTCTTACCGGAATTTCCCCCTGGTCGATTATGCTGATATTGCTTGTCTCCAAACCTCCCAATTTTGCCGAAACCAGGGCTGTCTGTTGTTTTTCTCTGAGTGAACTGACAAGTTTGCTGATTTGTTCCACCTCATCTCTTAGAACCCTGTACTGTATGGCATTGGAATCTGTCCTCACCACATTTTCTTTCTGCTTTTCAAGATCAGCCAAATATCTATTCTCCCTTTGGAGGGCAGTTTTATAATCCGATTCAGCGACATCGACAGCTTTTTCGAGATCCCCCCGGAGGCCGTCGAGCCGCGATTTAGCTTGTATGTTCCGAGGATGGCTCGGTCCGTATTCCTTCTGGACATCCTCATACTCGTTTTTGGCCCTGATGTAATCGGCTTTTTGCTGTTGGATCGCCGGATTGTCCACGAACTGAGGAATGGTGTTCGCGTCCAAATCCTGGAGTTCTTGAAACACAGTCTGTTTGGAAATCCTTTCCAGCCTGGCATTTGTGTAAGCCGTCCTCACCTGAGCCAGTTCATTGATGGCCGTGCTCTCAGTGGGATTGAGCAAAAAAATGTCTTTATCTTTGCTGTATCTCTGGAGCTCCTGGTTCTTCTCATCCAATTCCAGACTGAGCGAAGCGATCTGATCGCTCAAAAAATTCGATGCCTGCTGGGTCGTTTGGAGCCGCATATCCACTGAAAATTTCTCGAATTCCCTGGCCACCGTGTTCACGATCTCGGCAGCCAAATAGGGAGACGAAGAAGTATAGCTCAGTTCGACCAGTTTTGTATCCCGAATCGATTTTATGTTCAGTTTTTTCTGTATGCCCAAAGCATCGTCAGAATACGGATTCGCAGCATAGGGTGAGTTTGGATCTTGCTCATTAGGACGCTTCCCAGACCTGAGCCAGCCCAGTGTAATGATGTATCCGACCGTTCCGAACAAACCCCTCTTCGTTTTATTTGCCAGTTGAAAATCCTCTCTTGTCAGCAAATTGGCCTGCTGGACAACTCTTTCAGCGAGCGACTTACTCTTCAGAAGTTTCAGCTGAGTGTTGAAGCCTCTCAAGTCACGCGTCACAGGCGTCTGGTATCCAAACGTATCTTCGATGCTCAACATTCGGGACGTTTCTTCCTCTATCATCACGGTTGCCGTCGATCTATACATCGGAGTCGCCAAAAACGTGAAAAGAGCCGTAAAAAAGAAAAGGGCCGCTGTAAAAATGATCACAACCCATTTTCTTTTGAGGATTATTCGCCAAGATTCTTCTAAGTCGATTTCTGTCTTTTTGGCTACCTTGTTCATTTTATATCTCCACTTCCCTTAGGCCTATCCCGCCGATCGCTAGAAATCATAAGTGATGTATCCACCAAAAAACAACGATTGCCTACTTCCATATCTGTAATCATTCGAGGACCTTTTCCATGAACTAAGCGTCAATCCCAGCCCCGTGTTCCTGATAATCCTGAATATCACTCCAACCTGATGGCTTGTGTATCTGTCGCTTCGTTGAATGACCTCATAAGTTTCGTCGGGCAGCCTAATTTCTGTCTCCTCAGGATAGCGGTTGTCCCCGTTGGAATAATCATAGTCCAAACGAACAAAACGGGATAAATAAAAGGACAGCCCGCCTCCGTATCTATATTCTACAAAAAAAATGTTGTTTGTCCAATAAGAAAATTCCACATCTTTGCTTAAGTTCGCCCGAAGATTGATGCGTTTTATGCGTGCCTCCAGTGTGGCATTCCCGACCAATCCGAAAAAGTGTTCTTGATTGCCAGACCTTGGTGTGAGTTGTTTAAAACCCATACCCAAACTTCCTCTGAGGTTTCCTATGATCGGAAACCTCACGCCTGCCATCGATTCCAATGAATAGGAATCCTTTACCTTCGATTCGGGATATTTGAACTCATAATTGGTGTATCCCACATTAGCGAAGAAAAATGTATCAGGGCGAAGCCTGTAGTAAAACTCTCCTCGAATATCGACTTCCGTTCGATTCAGAGTGCGGGAGTAATACACAGGCTCTCCCGGTATCAATTCATCCTCATAGTTGTAACCCTGGATGGATGATTTAATACCGATGGAAGTCTCGCGGGGCGTTTCATAAAACAAACTCCCCTCATAACGAATTAACACCTGGTTGGCCCTCACATCGAATTCACTGGTTGCACGAACCCGAGTGCGGTTGAAGAAGAAATCCCCTCCAAACACAAACCGGTTGAAAAGATGGATTTTATAACCGAGAGAAAACCTGTTATTCAGAGATCTTTCCCTCGCTTCTTTGGCAAAATAGACGTATTCGGGATTTTCCCTGAGCTTTAGGATGAGCCAATTCTTGTAAAGGACAGAAATTTCGATCTCAGGAGATAGGGTTGCGGTGAAATCTGCTATCGGTTCGTCCGGACCCCTCTGTCGGTAAACATTGTTATCGTACCCGATGTCCCGGAACCGGATTACTGGAACGAGCCGGAATGGACCTACTTGCCACCTAGTCCTGTTTTCGATGCTTTCCCTTTCCCATCGAAAGGTCTGATATTCCTGGCTCCAAGCTGAGCATGGAGAAAAAACCAACACAAAACTCAAGAACAGGGCACCGGTGGCCAAAACCTTGATTAATCTCATTTCAATTGTGCCGCTCACTTTCGAGAGTGTTTTTTGCTCCAGACCGGCTTTTAAAGATTTGGAAAAAAGGGATACGTTTCATCAAAAGCATAAGGAGATCGCTGTGCCAATCGAAATTTCCCCTTTCCTGTACGATAGGAATAATACCGTCGGTTTGAATGAATCTGAAGATTTTTTCGATCTGGTTGTCGCTGAGTTTCGCACAGATCTTCCTTATCATGTAGCCGAAACGGATCTCCTTTTGGAGCGCTTTTTTCCATAATTTTTCATATTCTGACAAGATGTTTTTCGATAGATCTCCTTTGTGGAATCCTTTCAACAACACTTGGGCAGCGATTTCCGCACAAAGGAGGCCGAAATATATTCCTCCGCCTGTGGTCGTTTTCACCTGTCCGGCCGCTTCTCCCAACGCCAACACCCTGTCTCCGTATGTGCGGGATAAAAGGCCTTGTGCGATCGGTTTGAAATGAATACGGGTCCTGTCTATGCTTTTCGCCCGAGAGGGAAACTGTTGTTCGATCAGTCGGTGGAAACATCCGTCGGGATCGGTTTCTGTGATCAAACCGATTCTTACGATGTCCTGTCCCATGGGCACAAGCCAGGCGAAAGCGCCCGATGCGATGTTATTCCCCAGATATACGTGAGTGCAATCCACATTCCCAAGATCCAGCTCGGCTTGGACACCATGCAGAAAATCCCGGGGATGCCCAAGGTCGAGTTTTTTGTGCAGATTGTAATTGACGCCCGTTGCTATCAGCACGGCCCGAGCAATGTATTTTTTGTGCCGCTTGCCGTTGGCACCGGTTTCCACTCGAACGAAATCCTTATCCACCTCGATATCTCGCACCTGGGAGCTGCAATGAATCGGGATATCCTTCTTCCCTGAGTTCGAAGCAATGGACTTGTCGAACCGTTCCCGATCCACGACATAAGCGAAGGGCTCCGGATGTTCATATTTAATAACGTTGGATCGGGGAGATATGATCTTGATCTCTTTAATCTTTTTTAAAATGGACTCCTCGGGTATGTCGAATTTAGAAAAAACTTCTTCCCCCACAATCCCGGCGCAGATGATGTGCTCACCCAATTCTTTCTTTTTTTCAAGGACAAGGACATCCAGACCTTTTTCGGTCAATACTTTTGCGGCACTCAGCCCGCTTGGACCAGCCCCGACTACGATAACGTCATGCATCAGCTATTCCTTCCTTCAGGATCCAAAGAACCCCATATTATACTCATAAATCTGGTCTCCACAAGCATTAATCTCCAAATCTCTTAGATAAGACCTCTACGATCCTGTCTGCCGCTTTCCCATCCCAAAACTTCGGCATTTTTTTTCCGTAATTTTTTGTGCGCATCGTTCCCATGGCTTCCTGGAATATCAATTCAGGATCGTTTCCTACCAGTTTGTTGGTCCCCTCTTTGATGGTGATCGGCCTTTCCGTGTTGTGACGAAGCGTCAAACAGGGGATGCCCAAAATGGTCGTTTCCTCCTGAATCCCGCCAGAATCTGTCAGGACCAGACTCGCACCGGACAGGAGAGCGAGAAAATCCAGGTAACCCAAAGGAGGAATGGTCAGGATGTTCGGATAGGATGCACCGGGGTCTACTTCGGTGATATTTTCGAAAAAGCTCACCCAACTCATTAGGTCAAATCTTTTGAGTTGTTTGATCGTACGGGGGTGAGCGGGAAACACGATGGGAATTTTTTGGTGGACTTTATTCAAGCCTTTCAGAAGATCTCTGAGACTGTTCGGCTCGTCCACATTCGAAGGGCGGTGGAGCGTCAACACGGCATAATCGACCACGCCGTTATTCCCTTTTAATCCCAGCTTTTGATGAATACCGGAACCGTCCGCCATTGTTTTGTGTTCGTAGAGTGAATCGATCATCACATTCCCGACAAAAAAGACCCTATCTTCGGGGATTCCTTCCCGTTTCAAATTTACGTTGGCATCCTCACAAGTGGTGAATAAATAATCGGAGAGCCGGTCTGTGAGCACGCGATTGATCTCCTCAGGCATTGTCCGGTCAAAACTTCTCAAACCGGCTTCCACATGGGCAACGGGAATGCAGAGCTTTGCTGCCACTAGAGCGCAAGCTATTGTGGAGTTTACATCTCCCACCACAACGACAAGGTCGGGATTTTCCTGAAAACACACTTTCTCAAACTCTGTCATTATCTTGCCCGTCTGTTCGGCATGGGTTCCGGAACCGACTCCCAGATGGACGTCAGGAACCGGCAAACCCAGGTCCTGGAAAAAAGTTCCGGACATGTCCTCGTCATAATGTTGACCGGTGTGGATGACCTTATGGATCAGCCCCCGGTTCTGCAGGCTTTTTGCGATCGGGGCGATCTTCATGAAGTTGGGACGGGCACCGGCTACGAGATAGATCATGCCGAAACCTCCTGACCAGGCTCAGCACTACCTTTATTATATAGGGAAGCCCGAATAATCCTAAGAGCCGTTACCGGAATCGTGTCGCTCGCCTTGATGCCTACTCTCTTCAAATTAAACGGAGATTCCATATCGTGGTTCACACCGTTGGTTGTCGTGAAGGCATACCGGATGCCGGAACTCTTCAGGATTTGGATGGTATCTTGGTTGAACGATCCTTCGTCACCCTCGGGATAGGAAAACATTTGGGTTTTAACATTCACCTTTTCCCGGATCATTTCCAAAGATGTCTGTATTTCCTTTATCTGGCCATCACGATCGAGGTGGGTTAAAATGGGATGGGAGTGAGAGTGGGAGCCGATCTGGATTCCTCCGGCATGGGCTTTTTGGATCTCGCTCCAGTCCATCATCAGGGCCTGGTGTTTTTTGGATTTTTTTTCCATCTTCTTGATGCGATCTTCCCGTTCGGCTCTACCCATTTTTTTAAGTTTTATCAACATCGATTTTAATTCTTTTTTGATCAAAACCGGACGAGAACCCTCCTCCAGGTATTTGGTCTCATAAAAATATCTCACGGCGTCATACCAGAGGATTGTTTCTGTGCCGATAGGTTTAGTCGCGACAAAAAAGATCGCGGGCACAGAAAACCGCTTCAACACGGGAAAGGCAACCTGATAATTATCCTTGTATCCGTCATCGAATGTGAGCATATAATTCGGCTTATCGAGAGGGACCGAATCCAGCCGGAAGTTGGGGATAGGATTCATGTATCTTTCGAAAAACTGGACCTGTTTGGCAAAATTTTTTTGATAATTCGAAGAAAAAAGGCTGCCGAACTTCCAATAATCATTTTCCAACGTGTTGAAACTGTGATAATTAAAGATATATAGGCCATTTTTCACGAGGATCTTCAACAGCAGATGCAATAATCCTGTGGCATACAATATAGAGGAAAACAGGACGAGGAAGATATTGAAAAAGTACCGCTCGTTCATTTTTATCCCAGTAGCCTCTCGAAAAGATCCATATAGCTTTTCCCTATCTTGATAATGTCGTGATTTTCCACCGCATACTGCCTCGCTTTTTCCCCGATGGACCTCCGTTTCCGTTCATCATCCAACAGAGACTTCACATCCTCCGCCAGTTTTTCGAAGCTCCCGGAGCGATACCCGATCCCTTCCGTTTCCAGCAGATTATCGGGGTCGACATCCAGAGAAACGACCGGCGTTTCCCGGAGCCAGGCTTGAATAAAAGTGTTCGGGAATCCTTCGCTCACGCTGGTGTTCACAAGAACCGAAGCTTGGGCTATAAGCTCATTCGTTTCCTCATAAGACAATTCACCGAGATACTCCACGTTGCCGGAATTGTCGTTTTTCCCTTCAAGCGCGGTGTTTTGTCTGTTGTTTCCTGGACGGCCGACATACACAAACCTGGCCTCCGTTTCCCTCAGCTCCTGAGCCAGGCCCAAAAACAATTCCAGGCGTTTAATGGGTTTTACATTGGATACCCAGAGAACGATGGGCGGGTGTTTTTTTTCGAACGGAGGTTCGGGAATGGGGTGGCCATTCCGGATCACTACACAATCCCTCCCAAAATCCTGCTTGAGAGCTTCGCGCTGTTCATAAGTCTGGGCGACTATCTCATCCACATTTCTGATCCCGTACCGGCCCAGATGTTCGTTAATAAAATTGAAAAAAATCAGCTGGTTCTTGCCCACTTTGTTTCTTCTTGGATCTTTCACATTGGCCATGTTGAAGACCATCTTGCTCCTGTGCTTTTTGGCATACCAAGCGGCCATTCCTGTGTACGAGACACGAAAACGCTGATAGATGATGTCGGGAGCGATCCGGTTGAGGATTTTTATCAGCGGGAAAAAATTCCACACCGCAAATTTCCTGCCCCGGCTCTTCAGATAGATGTACTCCACGCCATCCAGGCCTGGGCCCGGTTCCCCCAACATGTCTGATACACAGGTAACCTTATGTCCGGCTTTCACCAGCTCTTTCATGATAAGGTCGGCTTGCAGTTCCGAACCACCCTTGACAAAGGTGCTGGATGCCTGGAGCAAAACTGTAATTTTCACTTTTTTTGGATTTCTTCCTCTGGGATTCCCGCATCCCTCAAAAATTCTTCAAACGATGCATACCGGGGCTGTGACCGTAAAAAGCTTTCGTAAGCTGATCCGAGCTGCGTGTGCAGACTCCGTTTTCCCCGGCCCTCTTTTTTCATCTTCAAGCCCAATTTTTCGTTGAAAGTCGCGATCGATTTTTCATCCCTTGCCAAAAAGAGCGGAAAAAATTCATAAAAATCTTCCTCTTCCGGTAATCTTTTAAAAACTTCGTAGATGGAATAGGCATATTCCTTGGCCTCTTCCAGGTATTCTCCCTTCCGCTTTTCGAAATACTCATCGAGATCGAGGATTTTTTTTGCGGGAACACCGGCGGCGACACAATCGGAAGGGATATCCTTGTTCACCAGAGATTTGGCTCCGATGATGACATTGTCCCCGATCCGTACTCCTTTGAGGATGCACGTTTCCTTTCCGATATAGACATTGCTGCCGATCTCCACTTTACCCGACGACCCGATGATCTCTTTGTATTTGTTCCGGAAAACCGTCCATTCGAAACCATGTGTGAGAATTGTGAACGGCGACACGATCTGGACATCATTCCCGATGCTCACCAACGATGGCCGGGTGGTGTCGATGCTAACCATCTTCAGGTTGCCAAAAAACTTGACGTTGTTTCCGATGGAAATTCCCTTGGACCGCATGTCGGCGATAAATGCCCGGGAACTTCTCCTGGACATGATCAATTTCAAGCGGCTCCTCAAACCCATCACAGTTCTCCGGTTTTTTGCAGTGTGGGAATAACGATCTTGTCCAAATAATCGTAAGCGACTGAGTTGAGGTGCAAGCCGTCCAACCTGGCTAAATTCTCCTTCAGGAACCGGTTGGTTTCGCTGTAACGAACCGCAGCTTCCAGATCGAGAACAGCCAAGCCTTGTTCTTGAGCATAATCCTTGATCCAATCGTTGTACGCAAGAATTGAAACATTCCTTTTGTGTCCCAGCGGATTTCCCTGCTTGAAGGGATTCCTCCCTTTCACGATATCGATCATGAACTTTTTGAGCGCGTGGAGTCTGGTCACCGGGACAATCGTGGTGGGGACCGGAACGATATCCTCCTTCCGGCACATCGTTATCCACTGTTTCATCCGTTCTTTGTAAAAATCGAAATCCCCGGGGAAATAGGCGGCGCACTCCTTGAGAAACACGATACCGGGTTTGTTTTCTTTCCGCGAGATGATCTCAGTCAAGGCCTCTGTTTTGTCGAATCCGCTGAATCCCACATATTCGAAATCATAATCTTGGTTGTCCACTCTTTCAGGGAGGGATTCGATGCTCCAAGCTCTCCCAACCGACGCACCCAAAAGAACCACATGTTTTCGATCCATCTCGGTTTCCCCTTTCAAATCGGCAAAAAATCCACCCGCCATCAAAAAAATGATCAGAATTACTTGTGTTTTTCTCATGCGTACATCCTTTTTACAGACACGCGACCGACGTTCAAATATATATACCTCTCTCCTTAAATTTTCACTATCATTATCCACCTTATAACGAAAAAGTAAATCACTTGCGCAGATGAATCAAGGGGTTAAATTCCATTTTTTTTCCTCATCTCTAAAGGTGACGTGGCAAAACAGAAAAAAATCTGATACAATTTTGACGTTGAATATTCAATAGGAAAGGAAGCCACTTATTTAATGGAAAAAAAGACTAAAGTCTGCATCACGATCGACACAGAAGCGGATGCCGCAGACAATCCCAATTCGACCTATTTGGGAATCCAGGTCTCCATCCCCAGATTGTTGGATCTTTTGCAAAAGTACGGCGTCAAAGCAACCTTTTTTGTTCAGGAAGATGACGCCTGTAACGCCGGATCTCTATTTCCCGAATTGTGGAGATCGTGCGAAAAACAGGGGCACGAGATCGGGCATCACGCCCATGGCATCATCGGATGCTCACCTGAACAGAAAGATGCCATCATCAGCCGCGGGATCGGCACGCTGAGGGAATTGGGCCTCGATCCTGTCTCTTACAGAGGTGGACGATTCCACATGAATGGTCCTCTTCTTAAAATCCTCGAAAAGAACAAGATCAAATATGATTCCTCCGTGGTGCCTGGCCTCAGGGAAGTATTTCAAGACGGCACCGAGAGATGCAACCACAGCGGCGCTCCTAGAGAACCTTATAACCCATCCTACCAGGACCACACCCAGCCCGGGGAGGCACAGATCCTCGAATTGCCCATAAACCGGTATGACAAGCACCCGATGGAATTCTGGGGCGGCGTTTTGACCTGCAGGACCAAAGACGTGATCCTGTTCGACTATTTTCTGGAACAAAAAAAGTATGAGTTCATCGTGGCGCTGACCCACAGTTGGGAAGGGCTTTCTTTCAAGATCAGGAAATCCGTCCGTGGACAAAAGTACGGGAAAATGAAAAAAATCGCTATGGGATCTTTAAGAAGATTTTTCAGCTCTGACTTTCTGATAAACGGAACATACTTCAATCATGTCGAAAGGTTCTTGAAATACATCTCCGAAAACCATGACGTGTGCTTCACCACGGTCAGAGAGGCCTTGAACAGTCGTTCCTGAGTGGATCTCGAATCAATGGCAAAAATCATATTTATTTGTTCCAGAGATGGCAGCCAAGATCCCTCGTTCCCCAAAAACTTCCAAGCTCTGTGTGAAAGGCTGACCCCGGACAACATCTCCCCTCCCCCTGCCCAGATCATCCAAGGCAATGGCATCGATATAGGCGTTTTCAATCCCTGCACCAGCTTGCCGATCGAAAATCAAAGTGTCTGCTTGGGAAACCTCATCCAGCCTCAAGAAGACTGGTGGAAACCTCGCGCCGAAATCCCTGACGGAACGTATGCCCTATTTCGCGGAGACCGGGACACGGTCGAGATAGCCAGCGACATGCTCGCCACACGGACTATCTGGTTTTTTCAAACCGAACACAAGTTTTTCGCTTCCACTTCCCAGCGTGCCATCCTTTACTTCCTCCGGGGATTCGAGCCGAACGAAGAAGCATTCAAATGGATGTTATCCTCGGGCACCCTGGGTCCCGGTTTCTCCTGGGATTCGCGGATCAAACCCCTGGCAGGGAACATGCGCCTTGTCCTCGACCGTTCGACATGGAAAACCACGGCACATCGAGAACCTGTCGCGTTCACACCCCAAGAAATTTCCGACGAGGATCATGAGGACAAGCTCCAAAAGGCCATCGGACATGTTTTCGAAAACCTCGGCCTGGATTTCTCCCGGTGGATTTTAACGCTGAGCGGAGGAATCGATAGCCGGGCTATCCTTCTGTTTTTGAAAAATCACGAAAACCTCAAATGCATGACATGGGGCTTGAAATCATCCATGCAGGATAAAAAAAACGATGCCTACATCGCACGAAGGATCACACAACACTTTGGACTGGAACACGAATACTTTGAAACCGACCTCTCCGATGAACCCTTCGAGTCCATCCTCGGCAGGTTTTTGATCACAGGCGAAGGCCGCACCGACAACATTGCCGGCTACATGGACGGATTCAGGATCTGGAAATATCTGTTCGAATCCAGATATCAAGGCATTTTGCGCGGTGACATTGCTTTCGGTAATCACGCGACGGCCACACCCAAGGAAGTTATCAGGAATGTGGGTCTGTACATCCTGTCCGATTTCGAAAACCTGGCGCCGATCGCGGGAACGATCGAACATTTCCATCAGGAACGCCCTGCCCGGCTGGAACAGCAAGAGCATGAAGACCTCGAAGATTGGCGGGACAGATTGAATGCGGAATTCGAGATTCCGGTTCTGATAGCGCCGCTGAATGACATCAAGCTTTCGTTTGTAGAAGTGGTCAATCCATTTCTGTCCCGGAGCATCGTGCAGCAAGTCCGCCGCCTGCCCGAAAACTTGAGGACCGACAAAAAACTTTTTAAAAAAATCGTGGCCTCCTTGACTCCCCGTATACCTTATGCCCAACACAGGGCCATAGGATTCACCCGAGACTGCCTGAAATACCCGGAAGTCGTCGAGTTCATCAGAGAGGAACTCTCCTCGGATTATGCAAAAACGCTCCTTCCCGAAGCCCTTATCGATTTTGTTCTCCAAAACATAAAAACTTCAACGGCCAGCATATCCACAAAACGTCCCCTCCTGCTCAGGATCCTCAAGCCTATGACCCCGAAAATCGTGAGGAAGTGGAAATATTCCAGTACATTGATGCGCACTCTCGACTTGAATACCCTGGGATTCCGGGCTTGTTTGATCTGTCGAATGACAAAAATCCTCTCCGAAGACGCAAACGCCCTCTCGTAAATCTTCCCTTTTTTTTTCCGCATTTCCGTCTACCCGATTTTTCTATCCTTTCCGGCACAAAAGGATGACTAGCCTGTAAGGGTGATATCACGCCCGAAAAATCCCCCGGTCGACATTCCACGATGGGCCGACTAAAGAAATTGGATAAACGAGGATCGACTTTATGGCTAAGGAAGCGCGTGGGAGGATTCGATGAGAAAAATTGGGATTTATCTTTTTCTGGTCTTGTTTATATGGTCGGCACAAAATTTGGCCGCCACCGACTACTTCGTGTCCAACTCGGGCAGCGATAGCAGCAACGGCCGCTCACAACAGGCCGCATGGAGGACGATCGGCAAAGTCAACAGCTCGATGGGAAGTTTCAATCCGGGTGACAACATCTATTTTAAGGGGGGCGATACATTCAGCGATTCCAACTTAAGCATCAACTGCCAAGGCTCTCCCGGGAATCCGATAACCTTCGGGTCCTACGGAACCGGTCGCCCCAAGTTCAGCTCGCGTGCCGTTCAGTGCGGCAACGGCAACGGGTATATTACCGTGGATAACCTCGAGATCTACAACACGGGAGGCGATGGGATCTCTTTCTACAAATCCAACGGCTGGCAATACGAAATCAGCATCACCAACTGTTATGTGCACAACGCGGGCAATGTGGGAATCATCATTATGTCCATCGATGGCTATCTCATACAGAATTGTACAGTCCACGATAGCTATAACGGAAATATTTATGCTTATGGCTCCAATTATCCGATCAGAAACGGCGTGATCCGAGGTTGCACATCCTATGACGCCATCCAAAATGACGGCATCTGTGTCCATGAAGGAGACCGCCTCGAACCCTGCGGGCCCAATCATCTGATCGTCAACTGCACGGTGCACGGCAATGCCGAAGAAGGATACGACATCAGCGATGGATCGAATGTCACCATCCGTAACTGTGTCGCTTACGGGGATGTCTATGCGGGTTTTATCCTGGAAGGTCAGAATTCGGTGACGATAGATGGCTGCATTGCCAGGAACGGTCACCATGGTATCCATATCGGCGGCAGCAATGTAACGATAAAAAACTCTCTCATATACGATAATAACTACTACCAGATCCTAGTCGAACCCTATAAGGTCATTTCCGGGATAAATATTTATAACAATGTTTTGGTCCATCCTGCCTCGGGCAACAGCGGACCGGTTATTCAGGCCTGGAACAATTTTTCCAACATGAATATCAAAAACAACATCATCATGACAAAACAGTCTACATATCCTACCCGTTTGGTCGCTTTTGGCTCCGGGTACAGTCCATCCAGCGCAAACATCATCATGGACTACAATTGTTATTACCATCCTGGAGGATCTTCAGGAAGGTTTGTGGTCGGGTCTTCGACCTACAGTTTTTCATCATGGCAATCGGCATACAACCATGAGAATCACAGCATGTTCACCAATCCTTATGTCACCAATCAATCCCAAAATAATTACACTCTCATCAATTCTTCCCCGTGTATCGATGCCGGTACGAATGTCGGAAACAACACCGCTTTCGGTGGAGGCTCTCGCCCCCAAGGCGGAGGATACGATATCGGCGCGTATGAACAGGACGGAGGAGGAACTCCGATCCTATATGCCAGCGCAACCGGGAGCCCGAGTTCGGGGCAAGCCCCGCTGACAACCAGCTTCAGCGGTGATGCATGGGGCGGAAATTCTCCTTA
>CAZIDF010000020.1:36563-64562 GCA_964538085.1 uncultured Eubacteriales bacterium
AAGCCCCGCTGACAACCAGCTTCAGCGGTGATGCATGGGGCGGAAATTCTCCTTATGCCTACCGTTGGACATTCGGCGATGGCGGGTCCTCCACTGCAATAAATCCCTCCCACGCCTATTCCCAACCGGGCACCTACACCGCAACGCTCACTGTCACGGACAACGAAGACCAGCAGGCCACGGATACGGTGACCATCAGCGTGAGCGCTGCAGGCCCCGCTCTTTCAGCCGGAATCGTGGCCTCTCCGACATCGGGAAATGCACCGCTGGCCGTGTCTTTCACAGGAACCGCATCAGGAGGATATCCTCCTTATTCATATCACTGGACTTGCAGTGACGGAAACTCGACCACACAACAAAATCCTTCACACACATTCACACAACCCGGCACCTATTCCGTAACGCTCTCTGTCACCGACAGCCAGAGCAACCAAGATTCCGCATCCATATCCATCGTTGCCCTTGCACCGACATCAAAGATTTCGGTTTCCGCAGCGGCATCCCCATTGAGCGGTAATTTTCCTCTCAGCGTGGATTTCACAGGCACTGTTTCAGGAGGAAATTCTCCTTACACCTATCTGTGGACATTCGGCGATGGCGGGTCCTCCACTGCAAATAATCCCTCCCACACCTACACCCATCCCGGTAACTTCACCGTGACATTCACGGCAACCGATAGCAGCAACAGCCAGGATTCCGACTCTTTGACCATCAGCGTAAGCACACCGACAGCGCAGCTAACGGCCTCAGCCGGTGCATCCCCATTGACAGGGACTGCTCCGCTCACCGTTAATTTTACCGGGACTGTTTCGGGAGGCATTTCTCCGTTCAAATATGCATGGACGTTCGGAGACGGGGGGTCCTCCACGCTTCAGAATCCCTCCCACACCTATTCCGAATCCGGTTTCTACACCGCGACTTTCACAGTCGAAGATGGACCTGGCCAGCAGGCAGCAGCCGTCGTGAATATCGAGGTCGAGACAACGTCACCGGTGGTCACGCTCAGCCTCTCGATGAATACCGGAAAGCCTTCATCGGGGCAGGGCGGAACCATAACTCCTTCTCCTGGCAAATACACCTATGACAGAAATTCACTTGTTCAGCTCAAAGCCAAGCCTAACGCAAACTTCCGGTTCGCCAGATGGATCGGGGAAATCAGCGCAGAGACAGCTGGCAATCCGACAACATCCGTCAGAATGTACATCAATAAAACGATCCAAGCGCTGTTCTGCTCCCTCTGCGGAGATGTGAACGGAGATAAGCGCGTCAGTCCTCTCGACTCCCAGGCCGTGTTCGACATATTTTTAGGGAAAAACAAAAATCCGACTCTGTGTCAAAAAGAAAACGGGGATGTCAATGGTGACGGGACACGGACAGTGCCGAACATTTCACCCGCCGACGCACAGTCCATTTTCGTGAAATACCTCGGCATAAAAAGTCTTCCCTGCAACTGTTCCTACAGCGTAAGGACAGCCGCTTTCCTGACGCCTTTTGGTTTGATCCCCATCGGTTTGGCAAACACCGCAACCCTGGAGCGCCCGGCACAAGATATCCATCTCGGCCTGGACGAGCTCCGGAGGGTTTCCGAGACAGAAGTTCACCTTCCGGTCATGATCAACGATCCGCGGGGTATCGATGCCTTCGGATTCGACCTCGTGTACCCCCCTGATTTCTTGGAATTCGTCGGCGTAGCCAAGACCGAGCTGGTCAAAGATTTTTACCAAGTGGAAGGCAACATGACGGAAGAAGGGCTGGTGCGAGTTGGCGGATATTCCGTCGAGGCCATCGGCAGCGAATCCGGCGGAGGAGAATTGTTGTTGCTCATCTTCAAATTGAAAAGAAAGGGAGTCAATGGCTCAAAGGAAATATACATCAAACAAACCTTCGACGACGTGGAAAACGCCTATTATATTCAGCCGGAAGAAGCCCACGGAACCCAAAAGGCTACAAACTATGTACGCAGATAATAAACCCATACGATCCATCGTTGCCATCACGCTGATTCTGGCCGTCGGACTTCTCTGCGCGTGCAAAAAAACACCGACGTCCCCTCAGTTCGACGAGACAACTCTCCCGGTTATATGGCTGAATCAAACAGAGGTGTTCTTCACCGCGACCCTCACCGGAGGCAATCCGGCCAGTCAAACTATCGAGATAAAAAACGCCGGCCCCGGTACGTTGGAGTACGCCATCGAAGCAGACGCAGGATGGGTGGAAGTCTCTCCACCGACAGGTACATCCGCCGGTCAGGTGAATGAGCACAAGATCAGTATCAATAAAACAGGTCTGGCAGCCAAAGAGGGTGGACATGTGGCCACTCTCACCATCAAATGCGCCACCGCATACAACAATCCCCAACTGGTTACCGTGAATCTAACCATCGCTAAGGAAATGCCCCCAAAAATTTGGATCGAATCCCAAAATTTCATCTTTAGCTCTCAAGAAGGCGGATCGAATCCTTCTGCCCAAAACCTCCGGATAAAAAACGAAGGGACAGGAATCCTGAACTACCAGCTGAGCACAGATGTCCCATGGCTTAATGTCGATCCTCCCTCGGGATCGATCACAGCCAGCATCAAAGCGCATCAGATCCTTGTCCAAACAGCCGGCCTCGTCTCGGGGACTTATACCGGAAAGATCACGGTCAAAGATAACAACGCCACCAACAGTCCCCAAACCGTCAATGTGACACTGAACATCAACAAGACCGCACCTCCCAGGATCTGGCTGTCCACCAGCTCCCTGGCATTCACGGCAATACAGGGTGGAGCCGATCCTCCATCCAAAATTTTCTCCGTGCGTAATGCCGGCGGGAATGTGTTGCATTATTCGATCGATTGGGATGCGGTCTGGTTAGTGGTGAGTCCGAGCAGCGGAGAATCCAACGGAGCGGAGCGGAACCACACCGTGACCCTCAACACAGGCGGACTGAGTGCCGGAAGCTACCAGGGCCGGATCGTGGTCTCCGATCCCAATGCGTCGAACACGCCCCAGCAGATAATCGTCACCTTGTCAGTCACAAATCCTCCCACCGACAACGCGATATCCATTTCTTGTAACCCCAGCTCGGGAAAAAAGAACACCATCGTGAGCTTCCCGGTCACCATAACGGGGAATATCAAAGAGATAGAGGTTTTTGGACTGGATCTGACTTTCGACACAAGTATTTTTGAATTGAACAGCATCGTGAGGGGAACCCTCACCGGTGGCTGGACCGCTGTGGATGGAAACGAAATCAGCGCCGGAACCGTTAGGGTGGGAGGATTCGCCGGAGCCGCCAATCCCATCCCGATCTCCAGCATCGGGAGTATCTTTATCGTCAAACTCAAGGTCATTTCCAGCTCATCCACCAACCAGCAAACGACCGTTCGGATCAAAAACTATATCGACGATATACAAAACTTGATTCCGTCGACTGTGACGACAAAATTCACCTATCTCAAATAGGGAAGCATTTCCAAATCCGTGATAATTTTAATATGGTCAGGGAAGCTGAAGAGGAAGTCATCCGGAGGCGAGCGGGCATGGTTCCTCGTAGAGGAGAGCGAGCCGAGGAACTAAGCGGAATTTCCTCGCTGGGGAAATTCAGCGGGCTGACGTTTCAGCTTGCCTGACTGTTTCTTTATCACGGATTTGGAAATGCTTACCTCAAATAGTCCTGGTTTGACCCTTATCAGCGTTTTGTGGTATAAGTGCAGCGCTGGGAGGTTCATTGCCGAGGAACATTCAAACAGAAGTCGTCATCGTGGGGTCCGGGCCGGGAGGAGCCACCGTTGCCAAAGAACTGGCCGCAAAAGGCAAGGATGTTTGCATCCTGGAAAAGGGAAATTTTAGCGGCCATTCCATCTTGCACCGGAACAGAGCAGGTCCTTTCTCAACCGGTCTCAAAATGATCAGGAAAGGGATGGGCATTCAACCCTACTCCCGGCATATCTCAGTCAGATCATGGATAGGCGTGGGAGGCGCATCAGTGGTGGCCTCAGCGAATGCTGTCAGAGGGTGGGAAACTGAACTGTTTTCTCACGGCATCGACATAGAGCCCGAATTCGAGGAACTGGAAAAAATTCTGAACATCACTCCTTTGCCCGATCACCTGATCGGCATCGGAGCCCATACGTTATGGAAAGCGGCGGATTCCCTGGGGATCACGATGGAATCCATCCCTAAAATGATTGACATCACCCGATGTGTTGGCTGCGGGCATTGCAACCAAAAGTGCCCGAATAACGCCAAATGGACAGCCGAATGGTTTGTCCAAAATGCCGTCGACAACCACGCAACCTTGATACAGGATACTGCAGCCTCAAAGATCATCTCATCCAACGGCAGGGCAGTGGGGATAAAAGCCATCGGTCCCGACGGAAATGAGGTCACGGTAGAGGCGGACAAAGTGGTCATCGCCGCCGGTGCCATGGCAACGCCGGTGCTGCTTCAAAACTCAGGCTTGGGCTCTGCGGGAGACCGGATGTTCTGTCATCCTTTTCATGTCGTTCACGGACCCGTTCCCGGTCGAACCATAGAGAGAGAATCACGGGCCATTTTCTGCAAACAATTTTTGGATGAATTTGGCTTTACCCTGGCTAACGACGCTGTTGCTGGAGAACTGGGCATCATCATCAAAACAAAAGATGAGCCAGATGGGAAGATCTTTTCTTCCGGCGCATTTAAAAAAGGATTCACGCCGGAATTGTTGAAGAACTCGCGTAAGAGCATTTCTGTCGCCAAAGAAATCCTGGGCAAGACCGGGGTGAATAAGAGTAAGATAAAAGTCCGCTTCCATGCAGCCCTCCATCCCGGAGGAACAGCGGCGATAGGCCATATCGTCGATGAACGAATGGAAACGGAAATTAAAAACTGTTTTGTGGCCGATGCCAGCGTTTTGCCTTCGTCCACAGGCCTGCCGCCTCTTTTGACAATCCTGGCGCTGTCCCGGCGCCTGGCAAAAAACTTGAATTGATTTCCGTCGATTTATCACTATAATCTAGGTAAATCGAGAGAGACATAAATATGAGCCGATATGAAGTGAGAAAGTTCCGGGACGAAGATAAAGGGGAGATGCTTGCCCTGTTCGAGGAAGTCTGGACAAAAGAACTCGCCGACAAATTGGACGAGATGTGGGAATGGAAATACAAAACAAATCCCCACGATCCTCCCGAAGGCAACAAATCCTGTGTTTTGGAGCGTGACGGCCGAATCATCGGTATGCTCGGACTGCTACCGGATTTTGCCAAAGTGAAAGACAGGACATTGCCCGTGATTTGGGCCATCGATTTTGCGGTCCATCCCGATTTTCGCGGCGGAGGCTTCCGTATCCTGAATTGGGCAAGAAAAGAAAACGAATCCGACCTGCAATTCGGGATCGTTATCGCCGGACGCCCCTACGAATTTTACAAAAAAATGCGGTATCTCCCCGTGTTTTCGTTCTCGATCTTCAAGAATATCTTGAATCCCCAAAGCTTTTTCCGGAAAAAATCTAAAGGCAAAGCCTTTGTGTTTTTGATTTCGCTACTCATCAAGTCAGTCACCGGTTTTCTTTCTCTTTTCAACATCCCTCTCAAAGATAAACACATCGCAGTTTCCGAAGTTTCCGGGTTCGATGACAGGTTCGATGAGCTGTGGCAACAGGCCTCGAAAGATTATACAATCTGCATGGCCCGGGACAAAGATTTCCTGAATTGGAGATTTTTCAAAAAACCGGACCGGGATTACGCCATATTCGCAGCGGAAAAAAACGGAAAAATCTTGGGTTACATCGTGCTAAAAACCAAAGTCGACGACAACAAAAAATACGGAACGATCACCGACGTTTTCACCAGGAAAAGCGATAAAAAGGCCCTGCACTGTTTGATCGCCAGGGCTCTCGAGTATTTCAGAGCCCAAGGAGTGGACATCGCTTCCTACGCTATTCCCCCGAAGTGTGCGTTCTACCGGAGCGCACTGATCAAAAACGGTTTTTTTGTGAGGACCAAAGGCGGAGCCTTCGTCGCGTCTCCTGCTAAATACATTGAAATCGAAAAAGACCTAATGAAACCGAAAAACTGGTATTTGACCCCGATGTCTTCGGATATGGAGCGGTAATAACGGGGAAAAAATGGCCGAAAAAAACACTCAAGTAGCTTCCTATTCCCAGATCAGGAAAAGCGGCTTGTACTCCGTTCTGGGGAAAACCATCACACCCATCGTCACCTTCCTGATCACCATTTACATCGTTCGCAAGCTGTCGGTCGGGGAATACGGGATCTATAATGTTTTGCTGGGAGCGATGTATTATATCGGTCTTCTCTCTTCCCTGGGATTGCCCAGCATTTTTCAGCGATACATCCCCGAATTCCACACCAAAGGGCATTTCGCCAAAATAAGGAAACTGGTCATTCGTGGCTCTATCTACCGGACGGTGCTGGCCGCCTTACTCATCGGGATCATCCTCCTCTTCTCCGACCTGTCCGGACGTTTGTTTCAGATCGACGATTGGATGGGTTATTTTCAACTGTTTGCGCTGGCCATCCTGTTTTTCCTGGAAACCGATCTGATCAGCCTCGCACTCACCTCCCTGTTCCTTCACAAGTACTATGTTATTTCCAACATCGTCTACATACTCATCAGAGCTGCGCTCCTTTATTATTTGTTGAATCGAGGATTGAAACTAAAGGGATTGCTGTTGGGCGAAGTGGTGATGTTCGGCATATTCCTCGCCATGCTTATATTTTTTTATCACGCACGTTTTGTCCGCAAGACCCGGCATGAAAAAGAGGCCGACGAGACAGAATTCCCCGTCAAACGACTGGCCCGGTACGGAGCGCTCAGCTACTTCAACGAGATGGGTGTCATGGTCCTGGATGTTTCCACCGATGTTTTTATCATCAGCGCCTTTTTGGGACCCGTTGCAGTCGGGATCTACGCGTTCGCCAACAAGCTGACCGGTATGATCGCCCGTATGCTGCCGCACTCCCTATTACAGGAGGTCATACGCCCGTCCTTCATCATCAAATACGTGGACTCCGACAGCGACAATGCCCTGAAAAAAATGGGCGATCTTTTGATCAAGATCATCGCCTTTTTTGCCATCCCCGCCACATTCGCGGTCATCATCCTCGGGGAAAGAATCATCGTTTTGCTGTTCGATCCCAAGTATCTCGACAGCCTGCAGGTCCTGTGGATCGTGGTCTCGTTCCTGACAATCCGTCATTTTCAAGGTCCCTTGGGCCTGATACTCCAGTCTCTTGAAAAAGTCAATTTCTTGTTCTACAGCAAGGTTTTTTCGATCTACAACCTGATCTTGGACCTCATCGTGGTGCAGCGATGGGGGATCACCGGAGTCGCCCTCGTGACAGGCAGTGCCATCCTGTTCCAGGATATCTTTTTGTACTTTGCGATCAAGAGGGAGGCGGGGTTTTCCCTGTCTTTCCGTCCGCTGATTTCTGTCGCGCTCAATTCCATACCGATGGCCGCGCTTCTGTATTTTATAAAAGATTCCATCACCAACGTGTTCGTGTTTGTCCTTGTGGTGGCTCTGGGGGCCTCGTTGTATTTTGGCACCTGCTTTTTGCATAAAATTTTCACGGCAGGCGAGCAGGCCGTGATCAATAATATTATCGGCAAACCCCTTTTTAAATTTTAAAGAGGTAAAGCTATATGAAAATAGACAGCGTCAGTTTGAGGGAGTATGTGCAAAACTTTGAACAAAAAACACAGCCAGAGGCGAACGAAGAGGAGATTTTCTCCTTGGACAGTCCCGATCCGTTTCTGACTATCTCGGTGAAAGACCGGTCAGGCGGTCCGCTGGGATTTTTGGTCATAGACACGCTGATACCGGGTATCTGTTCGGGAGGGATCCGCATGGCAACCGATGTCACGGTCGAGGAGGTCACCCACCTCGCCAGAGCCATGACCCATAAATTTGCCTTCAAGAATTCTTTTATCGGCGGAGCCAAAGCAGGTATCCTGCTCTCTCCCGAGGTCACACCGGACCAAAAAACAGAGGCTCTGGAGCTATTCGGGCAAAGGCTGAGCCCGATCATGAAAAGGCTGTATAGCCCGGGAGGAGACATCGGCGTAGGCCCTGACGATCTGGACCACGTGAAACGCGGGGCAGGCCTGCACATAACAAAATCCCCCGGAATGTACAAAGGAGGATTCTCCACGGCGTTCGGTGTTTTTCTTTCAGCCAAGATCCTGGCAGAAAAACGGATCGGTATTTTGTCCGGTTGCTCGATCGCCTTGGAAGGGTACGGGAACGTGGGCAGACATCTCGCCCGCTTTTTCGACCGAGAAGGATGCAAAATCGTCGCACTTTCCACGATCCGCGGCGGCCTCCACTCAGCAGCAGGACTGGACATCGACAGGTTGGAGACGCTGGCAGACGAATGGGGCGACTCGGCGGTCGAAAAATATGAAAACGCGGAAAAGATCGAAAAAGAGGATCTTTTCACCGTGGATGCCAAAATCCTCATCCCCGGAGCTAGAGCCTGGTCCATCCATAGAGAAAACGCAGCAAAGATCCGCGCCAAGGCCGTGATCCCTGCGGCCAATATACCCGTCACCAGGGAAGCAGCAGAAATCCTGCAGTCATCGGGCATCGTTTACATCCCGGAGTTCGTCACTACCGGAGGAGGAATACTGGGCGGCCAGCTTTTTAACAGAGGATTCGAACAAAAAGATGTGATGCACATCATGACCAAAACCTATGAAATCAAACTGGCAAAACTTATCGACCTGGCCGAAGCCCATCAAAATACGATCGAAGAACAGGCGCTCCAGATAGCCAAAGGAAATTTCATAAGAGGAAGGGAAGCAGCGGCACACAAACAAAACAGGACCAAGTATTATTTTTTCCTACTGAAAAAAGAAAAAAGTATCTTGCCGATGATCCACCGGGCGGCCGGCAAGCTTTATTTTCGTCTTCACGACAGGTTCGCCCCGCTCAAAAACCTTCTCAAAACCGCGGCCCTGGCCGACGTGTTCCGGTACACTTTGAGTGACATAAAATATTATCCGCCGGAAAGCTTGCAAAAAGATACACAATCTAGTTTAATAGATAATTGAAGCGAGATTCGTGGCGCCAAATAAAATGAAAAAACCCATCCTTGGAATCTATGTCGCCTTCCTGTTCGTCATAGCGGTCATACCCCTCTCAGCAACGACTTATTATGTCAACCCGTTAACAGGCAGCGACTCGAACAACGGCCTTTCCACAAGCACACCCTGGAGGACGGTCAGCAAAGTCAACAATTCCATGTCGGGCTTTAAGCCTGGTGACTTCATTTTATTCAGGGGCGGAAGCTCGTTTTCAGACGCCAACCTCTTCATAACCTGTCAGGGCACATCGGGCACTCCGATAACCTTCGGCTCTTACGGCACCGGACGCCCCAAGTTCAACTCGAGAGCTATCCTGTGCGATCACGGATACGGGTACATCACCATCGACAATTTCGAGGTCGCCAACGCGAACAGCGATGGGATCGCTTTTTATAAAAGAAACGGATGGCAGTACGAAATCAAGATCACGAACTGTTATGTTCACGGCGCCGGCAATTGCGGCATCATTCTCCTTTCGGTCGATGGCTACCTGGTGGAGGATTGTATTGTTTATGGTTCGTATAACGGGAATATTTATGCGTACGGCTCCAATTATCCGATCAAAAACGGCGTGATCCGCGGCTGTGTATCGTACGACACCATCCAAAACGATGGGATCGGAATCCATAAGGGCGACTACGGCGAGCCGTGCGGGTCCAATCACCGCATCACCAGCTGCAGGACCTACCGGAATGCCGAAGAAGGGATCGACATCAACTCCGGTACGAATGTCGTTATCCTGGGTTGTGTGTCCTACGAGGATGACTATGCAGGGATCATCATCGAATCGGATAATTGCACGGTACGCCGGAGTAAATTCTATAACGGCCACGTCGGGATACACGTCGGTGCTAGCAATGTCACCCTTGAGAGCAATCTTATCTACTCCAACGGACAAGACCAGATACTGATCGAGCCTTACAGGGATGTATCCGGCATCAACATTTATCACAACACCATCGTCGCCGGCCCGAACAGCACGCGAATCATCCTGAACATCAGCCCCCGGGCACGCAATATCACGGCCAAAAACAATATCTTCGCTTCCACACAGTACAGCTTCCCCAATACCTATGTCCGATTCATGGATGGGGCCTCCCCTGCAAGCTCCGGCAGCCATTTCGATTACAATGTCTACTGGAGACGGGACGACAACAGCAGCTCCTTATGGTATGCGGGGGGTGCAAACAGAAGCTTTGCAGCCTGGCAATCCTCAGGGCAGGATACCCACGGCCAGTGGGCAGATCCTCGTTTTAATAGCCTGAGCGGCAGCGATTTCCACCTGCTTTCCACTTCCCCTTGCAGGGATGCAGGAACGAACGTCGGTGTCCTTCGGGACTATGAAGGGACTCCCATACCACAGGGAATCGCTCCCGATGTCGGCGCCATGGAATACGGAAGCGGAACCCCTCCTCCTCCACCGCCCATCTCTATCCAAGCAAAAATCAGCGCCTCGCCCGCATCGGGCGAAGTCCCGTTGACTGTCAGATTCCAGGGATCTGCATCGGGCGGAGCCCCGCCTTACAGCTACCGCTGGCAGTCCAGTGACGGGGCAACCTCCACAGAACAAAATCCCACCCACACCTTCGAACAGATCGGAACCTACACCGTCACGCTCACCGTGACAGACAGTCAAAACAAAAGCGACAGCGACAACATAAGCATCCAGGTATACGACATATCTCAAGATCCCCTTAAGGCGGTCCTTTCCGCTTCCAAAACTTCAGGATTGGCCCCCCTGACCGTTAAATTTACGGCAACGGCGACAGGCGGAGCCTCTCCCTACACATTCTCCTGGAACTTCGGGGATGGGAACTCTTCCACTCACCAAAGTCCGACCCATTCCTTCGCCCAAAGCGGGACTTTCGGAGTGACCTTGACCGTGACAGATGGCCACAACTTCAAGGCTGTCAAAACGATCAACATCAAAGTCAGCGATGCAAATCTTCCCGCCGATTTTGCTTGCACTCCTAGCCGTCTCGTATCTGGTGCCGCCAGCACCGGCGATAAAACGCCGGCTCAACACTTCCACATCCTGGACAAAGCCCTCGGGCATCTGAACTGGAGCATAACGACAGACCGAGAATGGCTCTCCTGCTCACCGAAATCGGGAACAGGAAGCGGAAGGGTCAGCGTGAATATCGATCCAGCAGGACTCGCTCCAGGAGAACATCTGGGAGCGATCAGGATAACCGCGCCCAATGCCCCGGTGTCCCCTCAATATGTCAATATCATTCTCAACGTGTATAATCAGGATTCCTCTCCGATCGGTTCGATAGACTCCCCCCAAGAGGGAACGGTTGTCTCAGGGAATTTTCCGCTGTCCGGCTGGGCATTGGACGACATATGCGTCACGAACGTCGCGATCAAAAGAGAGGCTCATCCAAACGACATCGCCGCCAATATCGGACCGGATGGGCTGGTCCACCTCGGAGATGCGTTTTTTTGCGAAGACGTGCGGCAAGATATCCCGAAAACTTATCCCGATCACCCGCTGACCAACTTAGCCGGTTGGGGATTTGTCCTTCAGAGCTACCAACTGCCCAACATGGGAAATGGATCTGTCACCCTTCATGCCATCGCCTACGATTCGAGCGGACAGGCCTCGGAGCTGGGCACCAGGACGGTCATCGCCAACAACGCGGGCCGCACCCTGCCCTTCGGCTCCATCGACACACCGGAAAGCGGCGAACAGATCTCCGGTGCGGAGTACAAAGCTCAAGGATGGGTCCTGACTCCTCCGCCCAATTTCATACCGACAGATGGAAGCACGATCTGGGTTTGGTTGGATGGAAAAAGGATAAAAAATCCGGTATATAACCAGTACCGCGAAGATATCGCGGCCCTATTTCCGGAGTATCACAATGCGCAAGGCGCCGGCGGACTCTATTCTTTCAATCCCAGTATGCTCAAAGATGGGCCGCACACGATGGTCTGGAGTGCAACGGACGAAGCCGGAGACGCGGATGCCATCGACGGCAGGTATTTCCTGGTCTTTAACCCGGATTTGCCCTCTATCCAACCCCGATACCTGGAACTGAAGAACATTTATCAACAGGATACATCCGGGAATGTGGACCTCCAGATCGAAGAGATCAGGATGGGCTACGCTCTGGAACCCAACCCGGATATACAACCGGACGGTCAGGACAGTGTCGCGTTCGAAGTCGAGGAAATGGAACCCATAGAGATCAAATTCAAGACGAATGTCGTAGATACGGGAAGTTATTTCGGATGGGGAGAGAATGAATGGGAGACCCTCCCCCTGGGGACCACACTGAAGCAGGATGAGGGAGTCTTCTGCTGGATCCCGACACCCGGGTTCCACGGGACATATGAGTTCCATTTTGCCTACAGCGACGGCACATACATCAGCAAGCCCTTGCGGGTGAGAGTGCAAATCATTCCCAAGTCCTCTGATACCGGCAAAAAGAAACAGAAAAAGATTATACGATAGATCCCTTCATGGAAAAGGTGACAATCCACACCCTTCGCCGTCTGCTTGACTACATCGATCATAAAGGATGGGAAGGCTATGATCCCTACGATGCCCTCAATTCCCTTCCTTTGCTGAAGCTGCCGAACAAGTGGCTGCGCGTGGCTCCCACCGTTTTTTTCCGTCTCTCCCCCATCAACTTCAGAAAACTGTTCTTTGTCAAAAAGGGGATCAACCCCAAAGCCATGGGGCTACTGCTCAGCTCCTATTCCCTTCTCCACCGGATGAAGATTGTCCCGTCGCTCGAAAATGCCGACAGGATCTTCGACTGGCTTTGCCAAAACGCTGCCGCCGGGTACAGCGGGAACGGCTGGGGATACAACTTTCCCTGGCAATCCCGGGACCGCCTTTTGGAGAGGGGCATACCCACGATCGTCAACACCTCTTTCATCGGACACGGCATCCTCGACTATTACGACCGGTCGGGAAATCAAAAAGCGCTGGAAGTCGCGCGCAGTTCGTGCGAATTCTTCCTGAAGGATCTGAACATCCGGGAGACAAAAGAAGGGATCTGCTTCAGCTACTCCCCTGTCGAGAATAACATGGTCCACAACGCCAACGCTCTCGGGGCATCTTTGCTGGCACGTGTTTCCTCGTACACCCAAGAAAAAACGCTTTTGGAATGGGCAAAAAAGTCTTTCGATTTCACCCTCCATCACCAGCAAGAAAACGGACTCTGGGCCTACAGCATTTACCCGGAAACAGGGCATGTGAGGGTCCAAACCGACTGGCACCAAGGATTCATCCTGGATAGTTTGATGTGGTTCATAAGTGCTGCCGATCCTGCGGATGAAAGGTACAAAAAAGCGCTGATCAAGGGGGCGGAGTTTTACAAATCCCAATTCACAGAGCATGGGATGAGTTATTGGCGGGCGCCCAAGATGTGGCCTGCCGATATCCACAACCAGGCCCAGGGCATCATCACCTTTGCAAAACTGGAGGAATTCCTTCCCGGCAGCATCCAAACGTCCGAACGGATCGCCCGGTGGACCATGGACAATATGTGGAACAAAAAGAAAGGGTTCTTCTACTACCAAAAATGGCCGCTGTACACCAACCGGATCGCCTATTTCCGCTGGGCTCAAGCCTGGATGCTCCTCGCCCTGGCCACCCAGCTCTTTCACTCACAACCCACAACGGCATAACGATTTTGGAGATGTTTCCCATTCCCGTTGAAAAAATCTTTCTGCTGTTTTATAATATAAAACAGCATGTTTATCACCAGCACTCGGGAAAAAATATTGCGGCTTTATTTCGACCGGCCTTGGTTGCATATTCATCTGAGAGGGGTCGCCCGAAGAGCCGAGGTGAATCCACAAAATGCTCACAAATACCTGCAAGAGTTTGTCCAGGAGGGATTGTTGTTGAAAAGCGAATCGCCTCAATTTGACTTGTACCGGCTCAATCCCAAAAATGCCCCCGTATTTAAACTATTCGAGCTGTTCGAGCTCAGGAGGAGAGATGAATTTTTTGCCAGCAACATCGTCCTTGCCCAAAGACTCCTTAAATACATGCAAATTTTGAGAAAACTTTCCGGAGATAAAGTCCGCATCGTCGTTCTACACGGACCTGCGGCCCGGGGAGAATGGACAGAAGGTGGCGAAGTCCATATTCTGACCGATTCCCCCGCTCAGAAAGAGGCCGTCGACAAAGTCAGACACATGTTCAAAATCTCATCCATGGATATGGCAGTGGATAACATGAAACAGGGCTTCAGGAAAAAATCGGATTTTTTTTCCGCTCTCTGGAGGGATAGGATCGTCCTGTACAATGAATTTTTGTTTTGGGAGATGATCAGGGAATCACAAACGAGCAGAAGCCGGGTGATTTGACTTTCATGAAACCGGGTGATAAATAAAAGATCAGGGAAAAATGAAGCACGACGCAATCAAAGTGGCCGAACAGTTCGGAACGCCCGTCTACATGATCCATGAAGCCCATCTCAAGAAGAGTTTTGACCGCTTTCGCTCCGCATTCGAGCAACATTGGGAAAATGTCGAAGTCTCCTATTCTGTGAAAACCAACTATCTGCCCGCCATCGTCCACAAAATGCACTCCATCGGAGCGAAAATCGAAGTCGTCTCCGAATTCGAGCTCTATCTGGCCCTGAAAACAGGGATCCCGGGAAAGGATATCATCTTCAACGGGCCGTGCAAGATGGACGGCGCCATCGACTTTGCCCTCAAAAATGGCGTCGACCACATCAACGCCGACAGTGCCGCAGAGCTGGACAGGATCGACCGGGCCGGAAAACAGCATGGCAAAAAAGTGGGGGTGGGCTTAAGGATCAACACCGAGGAAGCCTGGAAGAAATTCGGGATTCCTATAGAGCATGCCGCCGAAGCCATCCAGAAGGCCTCGAAAAACGAGAACATCGCGATCCGCGGTATCCATGCCCATATCGGGGCCAACGTGGATCCCGCCATCTATGTGACTGTCCTGGAAAAAATCATGGGTTTGATGCACGGGCTCCATTCACAGGGCATCACTTTCGAGTTTATCGACATGGGAGGGGGCTATCCCGTTCCTGGACTGGGGCGGTGGGGTAATCCGTTCAAAAACCTGATGGTCAGCATCCTTGCGGTAAATTTTCAGAAACTGAAAATGGGAAAAATCGCAAAGATGATCTCGCGCTACAAAAACTATGACGCCGAATTCAAGCCTCCTCACGAGATAGAGACATACGGGAAGAAAATCGGTTCGGCGTTGAGACAAAAGACGAAACAATACGGTCTCCCGCCTCTAAAACTCATTCTCGAACCGGGAAGGTACATCGTGAGCAGCGCGGTGACCCTGCTGACCAAGGTGCTGGACATCAAAGACTATGAAGAAAAGTGGGTGATGGTGGACGGCGGCACAAACCTGGCCGGCTCTACCGAGACGCAGGCACACCACGTGTTGAACATCAGCAACGATTCTGAGGAAAAAGAAAACGTCATCCTGGCCGGACCGCTATGTCACGGAGGAGACATCCTCAGCAATTCCGCCAAAATCGCGCCCATCCGTCTTGGGGATATCATCGCCATAAAGGATGTAGGGGCGTACAACATTTCCCAGTCCCGGCAGTTTATCACCCCTCGGGCAAATGCAGTTTTGGTCCGTGAAACCGGGGAAATGGAAGAAGTCCGCAGACGGGAGAATTTCGAAGATATCCTCATCCTCGATTCTCCGTTCCTCAATAAATGAGCAGGGAGGACTGTCATGATGGAAACATTTTACGCGTGGATAGGATTCGTTATTATCCTCGTTTTTCTGGGAGCACTTATCTCTTTGTTCCTGATGTGGTACGGAGCAGGCCTTTCTGGAATCGGAAAAGCCAATTTCTGGCGGTCCCTTTGCGCTGCCCTTATCACCTCTGTAACGACCTACCTGATAGCCCTTGCAGCCCTGATGGCCGGTCCCCCCGGAATAACCCTTTACGGTCTCGGTTTCGGGCTTTTCCTGTCCTTTTTCATTCTCAAATGGATCTACAAGACATCTTTCCTCAAAGCACTGGGACCATGGATTTTTTTCCTGATCTCCCAAGCTCTGGCCATATTTTTAGGAATCCAGCTGTTTATCGGCAGCTTGAAGGACCTGATGGCGATTGTCTGAGACCTCTTGACATGGACAAATTTTTTGGCTATATTATTCATACTAAATAAACTAAAAGCCAAGATATCTCTGAACAGGATAATCATGAGCCGAATTCAGACGTTGACATGTATTTTTGTATTCCTATTGCTCCCTGCACTTCTCCCCGCTGCCGATATCGATGTCCGCTCGGATACTCCCCATACGGTGAAACTGTTGGCAACCAGAGGAGACAGCCCTAAACTCATCCCTATCGGCGATGTGCGTATATGGGAAGATTCCGACTATCTGTACATCAAATATGTGATCACAAACGCAGACTGGCGCTTGAGTTCAACCCACATATATGTCTCAGCCAGAAATCAGAGTTTCGCTCCCATCGGGGAGAACATCGAGCCTTTCCGGCTGGAAATGGAGCAGGCTCATATGGGGGAAATGGAATACACCTATGAAATCCCAAACGCATGGCCACCGGGCACCCAATTCCGTGTTGCCGCCAAGGCCGAAGTCCTCGCCATCCAGGGTTATACATCCGATATAGATGGCCTGCTAGAATCACTGCCGGAGACCGTTAGGGTGCACGCAACTCAGCCCTCCCCGGATAATAATGCATACTACGAGCTCACGATCCTGGAGTCAGGAATGATGGATGGTTTCCACCACGGCTGGGATGTCGATATTAACCGCCCAAACTTCACAAGATGGCTGACGGCCGAGGTGTACACCCCCTACGATAAACTCCCGCGTAATATCATGGAATTTCCCGAAAACCTTGACCTTGTCAACTGGATCCTCAACAAAGACTTTGTGGGGAAGATCGCCCAAAACGGCGAGACCTTCACTTTCGGCGATGTTCAGCACTGCATTTGGACCCTGCTGGAAGGCCGCGCCACCAACTACACCAATGGCCCCTGGAGCATATGGAGAGTCCAAGAAATCCTGGATGCCGCCGAGGCCGAAGGCGAAGGTTATATTCCTGCCTGCGGGGAAATATTTCTGGTGATCCTCGTGCCGGTGAATCAAAACAGACGGATCCACTGGGCATCCATCGGTGTGGGGATTCCCACGCCCTGTCTCCCTGTTTTCACGACCGAGACAGCGTGGGGTTTGGCGTGGAATGTGTCTTGGTACGAGATAGGTCCCAGCTTGACTTTCTCTATTAGGTAGAGAAACCCTCTTTTATTCTACAGACCCAGCTTTTTTTTGACCGATTCCACAACGGCGGGATTTTCCTTCTCTGTGATCTTGGCCAGAGCCTCGGAACGCTCCATGTAACCTTCCCTCACCAGCTTCGCCATCTCGAACACATACGGGTGGAATCCGTGTTTATCCCTGTGGGTCACGTTGGCAAAGGAATTCAGGAGGCAGTTGGTGGTGTTTGCGTCGATGTCCTCGGGCCTTTCCCAGCCCAGCTTGGCGACCTCGGACAGGATATTCTTCTCATCGTAATCCAGGAAGGCCAGCGGGCTGATGTTGTAAGGAAAACGGAAGGAGCCGTCGAAGTGTCGCTCTTCCAGAAAATACGGACGGATCCCCTCCCCTGCCAGTGAAAAAAGCGGATCGAACGAGGCCTTCTGCATCACCCGGATGATCTCAGGATTGTTCTTCATGATGGCCGAGGCTACCGGGATCTGACCGGGCGACCATCCGAAAACCACAAACGGGATGTCCTTCTCTACGGCCAAACGCAGCGCGCTGAATTTGACGATGGCCATGCAAGAGGTGCAGATGGTGCTTGCCCTCATCAGGGTTTGGGGCGGGTAGATATCCTCTGCGGCACAGCCGGAAAAGATCCTCTTCAGGAGAGAAAAACCGGGCCGGTACAGGATGTGGTCCAGCCCCAGCTCATCCGATACCTTGTGGATATTGCGCAGGGTCTGGGCGGGTAAAAACCCGTTGTCATACGTCACGGCCAGGAACTTCAGGCCGTAATTTCTGGTCAGGAGTGCGAGGGTGTGCGTGCTGTCCTTGCCCCCGCTGTAACACATCAGGGCATCGTAGCCGCTCTGCCCTTTGTGCTTTTCGACCAGCTCCTCGAACTTTTTTTTGTAGCGGGCCTTTTTGTCTTCCAGGTTTTTCTTCCCCTTGAATTTCTGGCAGTACTGGCAGACGCCCGCATCATCGAACGTGATCCCGGGGAATGTCTCCGGAAGCACACATATTCGACACCGTTTCATTTTGTTCACAGAAGCGACGGAGGCAACACCCGCAGGTGTTCGGTCGCTTTATATTTGCTCTTAAAATCCCGGAAGGCTCTCTTCACCTGATCCTCTTTGAGTTCCATGACCGCGCAGACTTTCTCTACCGGCACCTCGTTTTCCCAGGCATAGAGCAAAAGATCGAGCTTATGGAAAGGCATCCGGAAGAAAAATTCTTCGTCCGTCACTTCAAAGCTGAAGGTATCCGGGCTGGGAGCCCTTTCCCTTATCTCATCGACGACTCCCAGATGCTCTGCCATCTGGAACACCTGCATCTTATACAGATGGGCGATGGGTTCGATGTCCACTCCGCCATCCCCGAATTTTACAAAAAAGCCCTGGAGGATCTCGCTCCGGTTCGTGGTCCCGCACACAAAATAGTTCATCTTTTCGGCGTAATAGTATAGGTTCATCATCCGCGTCCGCTGCTTGGAATCCGTGGCGGCCACGATGCCGTTCAGGGCTTCTGTTTTCAGCCGGGCCGACTTCACGTTCCCTTTTCCGTCAACGACGGTCAGCTTGAAAAAACTCATGGCCTCCTTGGACAGGATGTCGGACGGCAGCGTGATCTTGGACCGGAAGTTTTCGTCATAATCGGGAAAGATACATTTGATGACCTCGTCCCGCTTGGCATATGTGCCGAAGGCTTCCAGTGTCGGGGTTATGTCGATGGTTTCGAACCGTATCCCCAGTTTCTGTGCCTGTTTGGTCGCAAAGGCGACACTTTTGGGGCTGCTCTCTTTTTCGGGAAGGATCAATCCGTAAACCCTGTCTTTCCCAAGGGCTTGGACACAGAGTTCGGCACAAACAGCCGAATCGATGCCTCCGCTTATGCCGATAACCGCACCCTTCCGGCGCCACGACAGCGCCTGCTCCTCGATAAAAGCGCATACCCGTTGTGTTTCCTTGTCGCAATCAATTTTTAGGACATTTTTGTCGAAATTCATTTTTTGACCTTATCCTTCGGCCTTCAGCTTTTTTTTATCGACCTTCCCATGACTGCTGCGCGGCAGCGAATCTCGCATCTCCACATACTTGGGAACCATAAAATGTTCCATGTGCCGTGAGCAGTACTTGGTGATGTCTTTTTCTGTCAGTGTCGCCCCTTTGTCCAGCACGACAAAGGCCTTGATGGCCTGGCCCAGGATCTCGTCGTCCACCCCGATAACGGCCGCTTCGCTCACGCCATCGATCCCGTGGAGCACAGCCTCTATCTCCTTGGGGCTGATCCTTTCGCCTGCCACTTTCATGATGTCGTCCTTCCGGGAGACAAAATACAAAAAGCCGTCCTCATCCATCTTGAAAAGATCGCCCGTGTACAGGACTTTCTCTCCGGGAAGAGGCCCCGGCTTCAACACCCGGTCGGTATCTTCCGGCAGGTTCCAGTACCCCTTCATCACGTTGGCACCCCGGACCACCAGCTCGCCGGTCTTGCCGGCCTCTTCCACCTTGTTCCCTTGGTCGTCCACGATATAGGTCTCGCAGTTGGGCATGGCCTTTCCGACCGAGGTGGGCCTTCGCTCCAGCTCTTCCGGGGGCAGATAGGACACCCTCTTGCATTCTGTCAGCCCGTACATGCTGTAGATTCTGGCCGCCGGGAATATCCTCCGGAGCTCTTCGATGTACTGGGCAGGCAGGGCCTGGGCCGTGTTGCTGATGTACCGGAGGGAGAGAAATGCATAATCCTCTAAGTTCTTGAGTTTGAATAAAATAGCCGCAACCGTGGGCACGATGGGAAATCCGGTTATCTTCTCTTTGATCAGCAGGTCGATGGTTTCGTAGGGATAAAGAAAGGACCGCTCCTGGACCAGCGTTCCGCCGAACTTCACGGCCATCAGCAGCTGGTACAGGCCGTAATCGAACGACAGCGGCAAAACATTCAGGATGATGTCATCCGGCCTGTTCTCCAGGTATTGGATGATAGACGAGGCCGCTGTCACCATGTTCAGATGGGTGAGCATAACACCTTTGGGCTGGGCCGTGGAACCGGACGTGTAGATCAGGCTGGCCAGGTCGATGTCGATGCAGCGGCTGTCCGGCCGGCTGCCGGCAAAACCGTCCATGATCTCCTTGTAGGATAAATAGGCGATACCGGCGCCTTGCAGAGATCCATCCGATGCTTTCTCATAGTCGGTCAGGATGACGGTTTCCAAATGAGGGCACCCCGGCAATTCCCCGGAAATCTCTCGTAAATGGCTGGCATTGGTGACCAGAACCTTGACCTGGCAGTCGTTCAGGATGTAGGAGGCCTTGTTGGCCTTGACTTGAGGGTTGATGACAATAAATACGCCCCCGGCTTTTAGCGAGGCAAAAACCGAGGTCGCCGCTTCGACCGAAGGATCCAGATACACGGCCACCCTGTCGTGTTTGGCCAGCCCGGAATCTTGGATGGCGTGGGCCAGACGGTTGGCAGAGCCTTCGATATCGGAAAATGTGAATCTTTTGTTATTGCAGATAAAAGCGGTTTTGTCCGGATGTTTTTCCGTGCTCTGCTCTAAAAACTCATGGACTAACATCGGCTTTTTTCCTCTGGATAAAGGAAGAAAGGCTGTTCAGGGAATCCAGGTTCGCGGGAATAACCTCCTCGTCCTCTATTTTGATCGTGAAGGTTTCCTCGATGAATTCCAGAAGTTCCAAAACGCCGGTGGAATCGATTATCCCCGTTTCCATGAAAGAATCATCGTCCACGAAGCTTTCCAATCCTGCCGAGGGAAGAAAGGATTCCGTGATGAAGTTCCGCAGTGCCCGTTTGATGTCTTGATCTGTCTTCAGGCCATCCGTCATCATGTCATCTCCCGTTATCCAGATGAATAATTATGGTAAATAAGTTTAATACATTACATAATATCGTCTGTTATTTCAAGCACTTAATGTATTATAGGAGAAAAAAGCAAAACATGTTATGTTGCTTTTGAGGATAATTACTCAACAAAAAATTTATGAATAGAATAAATGTCATTAGTGTCACCATCCCAGTTCCTTCCTGTTTTTTTCCTCCCTTGTAGACCCGGCGCGATGAAAAAACGTTCCAAGCTATGAAAGATGAGCTGAAAGCACCGCAAATGATGAACGAAGAGCAAACGATTATCCAAGCCAGGGAAGGCAGCCTGGACGCGTTCCACCGGATTTATCAGGACCATTGGGAGCGGATCTGGCGAATCGCCCTCCGGTACACTGGCTCAGTGACCGATGCCGAGGACATCGTTCAAGAAACCTTTATCCGGGCCTTTGAAAAAATGCATACCTACAAGTTCCATCGCTCTGCATCCTTCGACGCCTGGCTGAATACCATCTGTTTCAACTGCACCATGGATTTTTTTCGCCACTGGAAACGCAAGCAGCGTGACAAGCACCTCTCGTTCGGAGATCTTCCCGTGGAACCGGCCTCATCCAATCCGTCACCCGATCAAGAAGTTGAAGAAAAACAGGCAGAGAGAAAAATTCAGGAATCACTCCAATTTCTCTCCCCGCGCCAGAGGATCATCTTCGACATGCGATTTAACCAGCAACTGGACATTCGGGAAATCGCCCAGTGCCTGCGGTGCAGCACAAGTAACATCAAAACCCAAATTTTCCGTTTGCTGCGAAAGCTGCGGAAAACGCTGGAACCTATCTGGGGGAAACCATGAACTGTCATCAGGCCGAAAATGCAATGATCGTCGCCGTGTATGCCACCCTGAAAGAAGAGGAGGAGACAGCCCTGAAAGAGCATATCTCCCGCTGTCGTAAATGCGCGAGGCGCTGGGAACAAACTGCGCATCTCCGGAAAAAGACCAGAAAAACTACCTCATTTACTGTTCCCGATCCGGATCGCCTCTGGACCGTCATATCCGACCGTCTCTCGAAACGGAGCCGCCCGCCCGTTCGAGGGCGAAGCTGGCAGTGGGCCCCGGCCGTGGCCGTCCTTCTGCTCGTTTTTGCAGCCGGCTTCTTTTTCGGGCGCCGTATGTTTTTTGCCCCGCCTGCAGCGATGATCCAGTCGCCCCTGGATCTTTCAGCGGCATCGCTCGAATCCTATGCCGATTACCTGCAGCCCGTTCTCGTCAACTTTCTCAACCAAAACGGCGTGCGGGACCCCGAGTCCATGAGACAGTTGGAGCGGCGAATCATCTCCGATCTTCTGGACCGGACACGGCTGCTGAAAAGCCTCATTCCAGAAGACGGAAGCCCTGTCCTGCAGGAACTCTTTCAGGATCTGGAGTTCATCCTGACGGCCATGGACAATCTGGAAGCCGGTGACAGGGACGCCGCCCGCCATCTGGTTGGGTTGATCAGGGACATAGATGTTTCATTCCGGCTGCACCAGCTCATCAGAACCCAATCCACACTCTGAAAACGGAGGATCACATGAATACCTTACGACGCACCATCATCTGGGGATGGATGATATTATGGGGACTGACAATGGGACAGAACACACTCCTGCATGCCGCTCTTGCACACGAGCCGCGCCCCGCTTCAGCATTCTTTGTAGCGCCCGCTGAGAGCTCAGACAAGGAGATGGACCGGTTTTTCAAGGCCAAAGAACACGTCTTCAAAAAAAACTGGGAAAAAGCACGCCGCGGATTCGAGTCCTACCTTGAGGATTTCCCGCAAGGGCGCCTTCGCGATGAGGGCCTCTACTGGCTGGCCAGCACCCTGAACATGTTATCTAAGAGGGAAAGGACAAAAGGAAAAATCGTCGCACTCAAGGAGGCGGCCATTGTCCGGATAAACGAGTTGATCGACAATCATCCAAAAAGCCTGTGGCGGGACGACGGGATGGCGCTCCGCATCGAGATCGCCTCGCAGCTCATCCTGATGGGACAGGAAGGCTACACGCGAATCATCGACGAAGCCGTCCAGACGCAAAAAAAAGATGCCCGCCAACTCAGGATTTTGGCGCTCAACTCCATCGTCGACCTTGACGCTGATTACGTCCGGCCATTGCTCCAAAACATCCTGAAAACGGACACGGACCGGGATATCCGGAAGCGATGCGTGCAGCTCCTCGGACAGCATTTTTCCGATAGTTCTCTCGACCTGTTACAGGAACTGGCTACAGAAGACCAGGACAATGAGATCCAAAAAGAAGCGAAATCCTGGGTCGACCGCATCAACCAGAACCGCATTCCGGTCTCTATAAAATATAACATCTACGGCAGCCGGCTTCTGGACGATTCCCTTTATAACGAATTCCCCGAAGGTGAATTCCGGACTATTCCCCTCGCTACTAAAGGAGCTGTCAAAACAAGGGATATACCGGATCTAATCCGCCCGATATTTAACGGCAAGCTATCCTCTATGCTGAGTTCAGCCGATGGCGTGATCCCCTATCCCGGTTTTTATTTTGGAGACCGTATCATGACCGTTACCAACCGGGCAGCGGATTACCAGCTTTGGGTCAAGCCGGATAAACTCGATGTGACCGAAGACCGGATCACCGGAGTGGTCGAATTCCGCCACCGCCAGACGAATAAAAAAACGGACGTCCCCTTTATGCTGAACAGAGGAGAAACGAAGCTCCTCACCACCCGCAGCGGGAACACAATCTCCCTTATGGTCATTCAGTGGATGGATGAAGCTCAGAATACGACTGCTATCCCAGAGGTGTCTTTCCCTCTAGCAAATAAAGGCTCTAGCCAGACTATATTCAATGTTTTGGGATGGACGGTCGGTTCCGCCCGTGAAAGCTGGTCCCTAGAAGACCTCGCCGGAAAAACCGGCAAGTACGACCTGGGTCAAGCCGAGGCGGTTTCTTCCGATCCGGAAGGCTGGAAACTCGTCGGGAACCTCATCCTGCTGATAAAGGAAAAACGATTCATCGGACGCAAGGCCATTCTTATGGATCCTAATGGGAAAAAGGTGGCCGATGGCGACGAGATCATCGTGCCGGTAGAAAACCCTGCAGATTTTCAGGTGAAAGGGACCGGGGTCGTCGAATCAACGACGGGTGAGATCCCCGATTACGGCCCCTTGGAGGCACAAGCCGTCTTTCGAATCAAACCGAATCTCGAGATCCAGACGGATCGCAAGTATTTCAATACGGAAGAATTCAATCGGAATCTGATCGAATTCGGACGCTCAAGAGCGCGGCTTCCTGAAAAGAAATCCAGTCGAATGTGGACGCTGCTGGGGGACATCTTCTGGATCAAAAGCCAAAATCGACTCATCGGATTCGGCGCCCTTGTCATCGATCCAGATCGGGAAGTGAAGGCTCAAGGTTTGATCACCGTCCCCCTTGACGACCCGGCGGCTTACAAGGTGCTTTCCGGAAAAACTTGGACAAAGAAGGAAATCATCGAACAGGCGGATGAGAGAAACACCCGCTATTACTATCCCTGTCAGATCAACGGTGTCCAAGGATGGGAAGTGCTGACGACACTTCACTCCAGTCCACCTCCCAGCATAGGGAGCAAGAGCGACTACAGCCTTGCCCAGGCCGAGCGCACCCATGACGGCAGGGAGTGGATCCTGACCGGTCACATCATGCTTCTCGAGAAGGAGAGAACGTTCCTCGCCCGGCAGGCCGCTCTGATCAATTCGGACGGCGAGATTGTCTACGGCTCCGAGATCGAAGTCCCGACCGACGATCCGTCCGGCGCCAAAGTCATCAAAAAACAACCATGAACACTTCAATCAAAACCGCTCTGCGCGGCATCAAAAAACACAAGAGCCATGCCTTCATCAACATCTTCGGTCTGGCACTGGGACTGGCCTGTTGCATCATGATCGTGATGTGGATCAAAGACGAGCGGAGCTTCGACCGCTTTCATAAAAATTTCGACGCCATTTACCGCATTGTCGCCGACTGGCCGAAAAACGGCTGGGAGGGTGTCGACGCCACCCCTCAACCTCTCGGCCCGCTGGTCGTAGAGCAGATTCCCGGGGTCCTGGATATGGTGAGGTTCGCCCCGCACAGCCGGCTGGTCTTCCGCTACAAAGACAAGGCTTTTTATGAAAGCCGAGGCCTCATCGCCGACCCGTCCCTCTTTCGCATCTTTACCTTCAAGTTCCTGGAGGGGGCAGCGGAGACGGCCTTCTCCTCCCCTTCCGACCTCGTGATCACGGAGAGCCTGGCTCGCAAATATTTCGGCGACGAAGATCCCCTGGGAAAAACGGTCCAGGTGGAAGGCCGTCCGGCAACTGTCACGGGAGTGATCGCAGACATCCCGCAAAACTCCACCCTGCGTTTCGACTTCATGAGTTCTTTCGAATTCATCAAGGAGCTGGCCAACTACGGGCTGCACTGGGGCGCCCTCAACTTCAACACCTTCGTTCTTCTGCATCTTGAGGCAAATCCTAGGGACGTAGGTTCGAAAATCACCTCCCTGGCCCTGGACTACGATTGCCCGCAAGTCAAGGACGGGGCGAGTTTTCGGCTCCAGCCCCTTTCCTCCGTTCATCTGGACGCCCGGCCCTACAAGAGAGATGTGGTTTCCCTTGGAGACAGGAGAACTCTGCTCCTTTTCTCCATGATCGCCGCCTTTATTCTCCTCATCTCCTGTGTCAATTATGTCAACCTGGCCACTGCCCGCTCGTCCCTTCGGGCAAAGGAGGTCGGACTGCGGAAAACGGTCGGGGCGGGACGTTTTCAAATCGTTCGCCAGTTCCTGGGAGAATCGTTCATCCTGACCGGACTGGCCTTCATTTCGGCCCTGGCCCTGATTCTGCTCTTTTCCCCCCTTTATTCGCGGTTGAGCGAGAAGCCGCTCGCGCTACGCCCGGACGATCCCGGCCAAATTTTGCTTTTAGCCGGTCTCTTCGTTTTGACCGGATTTTTATCGGGATGGTATCCTGCCCTGTATCTCTCCGGCTTCCCTCCCATTCAGAACCTCCGGCAACAAAAGCGGGGAGGTGGGGTTTTCCTTCGCCGGATTCTCGTCGTCCTCCAATTTTCTCTGACCATTGTCCTTCTGATAGGTACGGCGGTCGTTTTCCGCCAGCTTCGATATGTTTCCCACGCGGATTTGGGATTCAACCGGGACAACATCATCCAGATTCCGATCAAGGAGAATCTTGGCCCCAGATATCAGGCTTTCAAGGAAGAACTCCTGAGGCACCCGCGGGTACAATCCGTTACGGCCGAGCGCTATCCTTTTGCCGAGCTAACCTGGCGCAGCGCCGGCAACTTTGACTGGGAAGGAAGGGAAGCGAGGGATGATCTGGATATGGTCTACGCCGGCGTGGACTACGATTTTTTCAAGACAATGGAAATCGAGATGGTTGAGGGCCGAGTTTTTTCCCAAGATTATGCGTCAGACGAAAAAGAAGCCGTCATCCTCAATCAAAGTGCCGTCGAGGCCATGGGCATCGATAATCCGGTCGGAAAATGGTTTTCCACCTCCAAGGAGGACAGGCGGATCATCATCGGAGTGGTGAGTGATGTCCTTTTCCGCTCGTTTCACTTCAAGACCGAACCACGCCTTTTTTACGTCGCCGATCTATCCGATGCTGAGGATATGGGATTGATCCTGGTCAAAATCGGGCCCGGTCCCATGGAAGAAGTGCTGCAGGACATTCGGAATATCTGGATATCGTTCAATCCCATCTCACCCTTTGAATACCATTTTCTCGACGATACCTACGCCATGCTGTATCAAAAGGAAAAGCGTATGCTGATCCTCCTCAACATCTTCACAGGGTTTGCAGTTTTCATTTCCTGTCTGGGATTGTTGGGACTGGCGGCCTTCATGGCCGAACGCCGGACAAAGGAGATCGGGATCCGAAAGATCCTCGGTGCAAGCGAAGGCGGTATCGTCCTTAAATTAACCAAAGAATTTATCCAGTGGGTGTTGCTGGCTAACCTAATCGCCTGGCCCCTGGGATATGCTCTGGGGAACACGCTGCTTCGTGAATACAGCACCAAAAAGGGAATGGTCGTGTCGATCTTCGTTCTCTCAGGAGTACTCACCCTGGTGACCGCCGCTTTGACCGTCGGCTTCCAGGCCTTGCGCGCGGTACGGGCCAATCCAGCAGATTCTCTGAGGTATGAATAAACGATGTATCCATGTCCTCTATTCTGAAAATATTTCTACTGTTTTATAATATAAAACAGCTAAGGGGAATTGAAGATGAGGGGTATTTGAGAAAAAGGGTGGGGAGGGAAAAAGAAAGGCGGGATGGATTCTATGAGGGTAGGATTATTTAAAGGGGGAAGAGGGGGTTTCGGGTCCACCAGCGAGCGAAAAAGCCACAACACCCGCACTGGCAGCCACGATAAGTCCGGCACCCAGCGGAGTCAGGAAAAAGGCCAGAGGATTGCGCTTTTTGCACTCGCACCTTCCGGTCCCGGCGTTCCACTCGTAGTTTTCGTCGCACTGCCCCTGGATCTCCGGCACATACCAATCCCCTTTCGGACACCGTTTACTGGCTTTTATGGCTTCGCCCTCCTGACCGAGCGGTTTCAGAGCAAACGCAACTTTTGACGTCCTCCTGGTTTTCACGCCGATCAGGTTTCCGATGTTGAAGTCTCCTTCAGCCGTGCTTATCCCGACCATGTACAGGCCTTTGTCCACACTCTGGAAGGTCACCATACCTTGATCATCCGAGGCCGGACTTTCGTACAAAGATCCGGTAGAAACGTTTTTGATCTTGACAACGGCCCCTTCCACAGGAGTGGTGCTGCCCGGACCGTACACATACCCGATGATATCCCCTTTGCCCGTCACCTGCCCC
>CAZIDF010000021.1:0-23165 GCA_964538085.1 uncultured Eubacteriales bacterium
ACAGTGTCCTCCCGGAAATGGCGGGGGATGCCATGCAAATTTCATCCATCTTGTTGACGGCCAGATGTTCGTATTTCGGCCCGGCTTTCACGACGTGGATGTTCCCGTATTCGTCGGAAAAATACAGGTTTCCGTCGGCGGCCACAGGAGAGGCTGAGTACGAGCTTATTTCACCTCCAATGGGATTCCGGTACATCTCCTCCCCGGTTTCAGCCACATAGCAGGTCAGGATTCCTCCGTTGTCTGCGACATACAGGAGATCGTCAAGAACCAGGGGGGTCGGTTGGTATGCCCCACGCCGCGGATAAAACCAGGGGATGTATCGGTTGGACTTTTCATTACCAGATAGGGAGATATCCCCTTCTGCTTTGAGATCGATAGCATAGATGGGGCGCATGCGGCCGTGAGCATTGGTGATGAAAACAAGGCCGTTGGACACCACCGGAGTCGGGCAGGGGATATCTCCACCCCCGTGCATCCACCATATCGCTTTGCCGGACTCGACCTCATAGGCACCCAAGTGTTTGTATCCATTGACGATCACTTGGGTCCGGCTCTCCGATTCATAAACCGTAGGTGTTCCCCAAGTCGGGTTTTCATCCCGCAGTGTGCGCCAGATGTCTTTTCCTGTTTCCAATTCCAGGGCTGTGATGAAGGACTGGTTGTTCACATCGCATAACACGATAACTTTGTCCTCGTATATGATCGGGGAGCTTCCGAATCCCCATTGGATCTCCGGTACATCGAAAGCTCCGGCATCGAGATAACCCAGGTCTCTTGTCCAAAGAAGTTTTCCATCGAGATCATAACAATACAGTCCTTGAGATCCGAAAAAAACCAGGAGATGTTTTCCGTCCGTGGCTGGAGTGCAATTTGCGTGGCTTGATTTGATGTGCCGTGCCACTTTGGGTTTCCCGCTGTAGGCCGTCTTTTCCCAAATAATTTCTCCGGTTTTCCTGTTAAGACAATAGACCTTGTAGTGATGGATAAAATCCTCTGGATTTTCCGGGCTTTCTCCGTACCGGCCGACCTTCAAATATGCTTCTTTGCCTTCCCCCACGGCGGTGGTCACGAAAACGCAGTCTTCCCAAACGACGGGTGAGGAATGCCCCAATCCCGGGATCGGAGTTTTCCAGAGGATGTTGTTTCCTGTTTTGACATCCCAATTCAAAGGCAGGTCTTGCCCGACGGCTATTCCCGATGCATTGTGCCCGCGAAACTGTGGCCAGTTTTCCGTCCTGCCCTCTTGGGTCGTCTTCTGAGAACCGGGATTTTTTTCGGATGTTTCCGATGAAACGGTACCTGAATATAAAAACAACAACACAAAAATAATACAGGTTAGAAAAAACATAAATGTCGTTTTCATTCTTTCACCTTTGTGCGATGAATAATCTGGGAACGAAGGCTTATTTTAATATATTTGGGCGGTTTAATCCAAGGATGTCCAGTCGAGTTCTTGGGTTTCTCTGCTGGCGATGATCTTACGAAAGACCTCTTCGGGCCATTTGAGAACTCCGTCTACCATAAGCAAGTCTTGCCGTATGTTGATCCCGAAGAGGCGTTGGTTTTCTTCCAGGTAGGGAAGGATAGTGTTCCAGTCCTCTCGACGGAAGGATATGAACTCTGCGCCGTTGAGCTGGCTCTCTGTGACGGTTTGGTAAGGATCGTTCAGGTAGCAGGCTCCACCGGATGCCAGGGAGAACAGGTTGTTCCCGGGATATTTCATTTCCAATCCGATAACCTCCCCGCGTGTGTCATAGGTCAAACCATTGATGATCACGAATCCTCCGCCGGTCTGTTGACCGGCCATAAAACTTTCCGCACAATAATCGAGGCAAGTGCCGTTGATGATGGTCCGGATACGACCAACCGCGTTGATCAGGGGGCGACCTGCCGCAGATCCCATAACAAAAGCTTCCCCGCCCTTGGCTCCGTAAAGGAATGTTTGGCCTACGTTCCCGAAGATCACGATTTTTCCCGACTTGAGGATCTGTCCTACCTGGTCCTGCGCATCGCCATGGACGTACAGTTGAGCTCCGTCCAAACCGCTGCCGAGGTAATCACCGCTGGAGCCGTAAACATCGATACGGACGTCATCGGTATTTGGGCCCAGCCCGCATCCGATAAAACGGTCTCCCCGGCAGCGATAAACGATAAAATTTCTCCAACCTCGGGCGTGCGTGTTAGCGATTACTCTCGATGTGGCTTCCGGTCCATCGTTCGGCAGTTTTCGCGCATTGATGACCAAGGTATCGGTAGATTTATCGGGTTTGGGAAGAGGCCTTTCCAGAACGTCGCTCTCCTCGAGCCTAATCATTCCTGTTTGAGATTTTTTCCCAGGTGATGGGATAGAGTCCAAGATGGCCTGGATCGATCGTTCAATGGAAGCGGTCTGAAAGGTCCGCCTCCCCGCGGCTGGATCCCAGCGTCTATCAAGGAGCAGGGTCAATTTCTCGAGGGTTTCTTTTATTCCTTTTTGTTCGATAAGTTGTTTTGTTCTCCTGTCGAATTTTTCATACAGATTCTGTTGGAGGTCCTTCTTCAGCTCTTCCAACGGGCCTTGAAGGAGGGTCTTCTCTAATTTTTCCCGACTCGATTCATTTTTTTTGCTATTTGTCCTGCATTCCAATCGAAGGGGCAAAGATGGTTTTTCTTTTCGCATTCCCGGAGAGGATATTCCGTTGATGCGGTGGCCGAATTTATCACGGACATCGAGGACAGTCATGCCATTTTCTTTCTTCAAGGTGTACACGAAGGCGCCGCCATCCGTGTAGCTACCTCCGCGCGCTGCCCAGTATCGATCTGCTTTGGAAGGCACAGAGGAATCTTTTGACGCAACCTCTTCGAAAAAAGCATCGAGGGCTTGTTTTTCGCTGGCAATCGCTCCATAACTTTTTTCCCCTTCATACAAACAGAACACTTGCGGTCTGAGCATGGAGACATCTGTGATCCCGATTAGCTGAGGTACTCCGGTTTCAGGCTCAGCTCTGGCTACGATAAAAAACCAGGGTCCGTCGGGAGAACCATGCAGATGAGCCGATTGGATAGCACGATAGATTCGCTGTCGACGTTTGGATAAACGTTCAAAATCCCCCTCTGGCGTCGGGGCCAATGCTTCGAACACGAATTCCAGCGGGTAACCGAGTACGCGAGAATATAGATCGAATAGCAGCACGGACACCTCGGTATCGGTTGTAAATTGAGGGACGAGCCCCCATTGGCGGAGGTATTCACAAACAGCGTGGTAATTGGCGAAATCTCCGTTATGGACAAGCGCTTCATTCAAGCCGACAAACGGATGGGCGCCTCCGGGGTGCCAAACACGGCCTCTGGTCGGATATCGCTGGTGCCCGATCCAAAGATGAGCCTGGGTTTCTTCCAGGCGGTAATATCGGGCTATCTCCTCGGCATACCCCACACCTTTCAGGATCATGAGATCCCTTCCATGTGACAGGACAAAAGCTCGAGGATTTTGCCGGTTCTCGTAATATTCTTCATTTAGACGAAAACTGTTCTGAAAAACGAATTCATCTTCTGCTGCCGGGATGTCTGCGATTTCGTTTTTCTCGGCAAACCGTTCCAGTTTTTCCGGTTTGACCCGCACAAAATATCTCCACACTTCAGGAGGTTTGACCACCAATCCGGTTTCCCTATGATCGTCCACGCTTATTTGTTTTTCGGCATGGGAAACTTGAAATACGGGATGTATGAATTTTTTTTCGATCGGGCCTCTGGAGCTTTCGTCCAGGAAAGAAATGTGCAGAGCATAAAGATCTTTGTATTCGTCGAACAATCCGACAGCCGCCACACCGCCGCCTTTCCCGTTTCCCCGGTTACGCATTTGTTCACAGGGCCGGATGATACAATTGCCTTTGAGTTTTTCACTGCCGATGAGACCGATAACTCCACACCCTCCCTCCAGCGATCGCTTTTTTATGAATGTCCTCCCCTTCACATTGTTCATGCGCGACCGGGCAATCGACCGGGCGATCTCTTCGGCGTTATCTCTTATGTACATGTTCGGTCCACCTTATCGGTTGGATAATTCAAGAGGTCCCAGCGTCCCCGTAATTGCCCGATATCGTTCATGCCCAGGCTGCGTAGACGCTTTTCCATATCGACGGCAAAGCTCTTGTACAGGTTACAGATCCTATCGCATACCCATTCTGCTGTCATTTGTGGCGCCAGATCAGGGTCTGTCGTGGCGATGCCGATCGGACAGCCTCTGTCTCTTTCGCAGTTTCCGCATCGGACACAGTCGATGGCCACCAATTCTGCCGTGCCGATGACGACACCATCGGCGCCCAAAGCTATGGCTTTGAGTATGTCTTCACTGGTGCGGATACCTCCGCTCGCGATAAGGACGACCTCGTCGCGAATGCCTTCTTTCACTAAAAACTCGTGTGTCTGGGCTGTGGCGTACTCGATCGGCATGGCTATATTTTTTTTGGCTATATCGGGGGCTGCGCCCGTTCCTCCGTATGCTCCATCTAAATGGATGACATTCGCACCAGCGTAGTAACTTCCCACGGCCACCATATCCACATCCGCCGGAGTAGAGACCTTGACCGAAACCAGCACGTCGGGATGGATGGACCGGATCCAATCCACATGCTTTTTGTGATCTTCCACCGAATACACACTGTGAAAAGGGAATGGCGAAAACAAGTTCGTCCCTGTGACTGCCTCACGCATGGAAGCCACTTCCGGCGTGTTTTTCTCGCCCAGCAGATGGCCTCCCAGGCCCGGTTTGGCGCCTTGGGCATACTTGAACTCGATCATGCGGGCTCGCATGATGGTTTCTTCGCGCACGCCAAAAAGACCTGTCGCGACCTGGGTGATAATAAAATCCGAATAGGGGACGAGCACCTCCGGATATCCGCCCTCTCCTGTGCAAGTAAAAGACCCGATTTTCTTGGCTGCCATTGCGCGCCCCAGCATGACATTCAAAGAAATCGATCCATAGGACATTCCGCCCCCATAGATCGGTAAGGAGATGACAGCTTTTGGGCCAGTTTTGCGTCTATTCAGCGGAATGGAGAGTTCGACCGGTCCCTTTAGGGGAGACGTTCCGGGCATAGAGGAAACCAGACGCATGCTGTCGAATCCACCCCCTGATTTGCCGATACGGTCTTCAGGTTTCAACCTGGAAGGGGAGCCATCTCGCGAAATTCGATAAGTTTCACGAAGCAGAGCTGGCGTCCAACGGGGATCCCCCAGGACCGTATCCACTGGATCTTTCACAATTTCCAGCGCATCCCACGGACAAACATGAACACAACACCAATCATTTTTTTTGCAGGTCTCTCCTATGCATCGGCTGTGGATCGGCTCGCCCAGGCTTCGTTTGCCATCCATTCGACGGTGCACGTCATATTCACATGACACAACGCATAAGCTGCAATTCGTGCAACGCGCGCGGTCCACAACGATGCGCCATTCCCCTTGTTTGATCCCGAACCTGTCCGGAACCAATTTCGGTTTTATGTGAGGCAGCGCTTCATCTAGGTCACTCTTGAGGTCTGCTGGCGGGATCTTCGGGGCCTTTTCTGGTTTGGTTTTGATTCTTTCGCAAAAATTGTGGCGTTCCTTGTCGGCAAAGATAGCCCGACCGGTTTCTCCCCGCAAGCGCCGTACATCCCGGAGCCCCATTGCTCCCAACACTTCCAACAGTTGATCTCTCCAAGAAAGCATCAGATTGATAACACGGGATGCTCCCCATCTTGGGTCGAGTTCTTCGATCCCCTTTGGGAGCAGGGTTGGCGTCTCTTTTTCTCCCTTTGTCCATTTTGCTACATCCATAGCGATCAATAACGGGATATCCACCACAACAGCGTCGGCTCCCATGATGATGGTTTTGGGAACATGCTCAGCAGCTGCGATCCCTCCTGAGGCTACCAAAGTCACTCTGTCCCGCATCCCCTTCTCCACAAGCAAGGTGTGGGCTGCATGAAGGGTATCCAGCAAGGTAACACCGTCAGTCCCTTTTCCATGTATGTCGGCACTCAAATGCACAGTTTCTGCTCCGTGTTGTGCCAGCTCGAGGATTTTTTTGTCCGTGCCTTTGGATACAGGAGCATGGATAACGGTGAGCACATTGGGATTGATCTCTCTTGCCTGTGCGATTCCTGCGATCGGGTCCCTGTCCGGTTCGAACTCGATGATCGTGGCCCATTCTATAACGTCCCTATACCGGTCTATTTCATTTGGGTTCAATCGGATGAGAAGATGGCTGTAATATTCCTTCAACTCTGGGGTAGTATTTTGTGCTGGAATTGTTAAATAGGTTGTCAATTTGCTCGCGGCCAATGCGAGGGAAGACAGAGCCGTATGCCCTGGAAAAAACGGCATCAGACCGAATATGACAGGAATCGGGATTTCTCGGTTTAGCGGAATGTGAGATTTAAGGTTGCCTTTCTTATCGAACACCATCCCGCACAGGTCCCTCGCCATCCTTCCCAATGCGACAGTCGTTGAAATGTGTTCTCTTCCATGAATCCCGTCGCGCGTAGGCCGCACGATTTCAGACATGTCCGTCCAGATATTGTCATAGTAATCGCCATCGAAATGGCCGCGGAAACCGGATCCGCTGACCGGGATCTTCCCCTGTTCTGCCTGTTCCAAAATGGAGAGGATACGATCGGGTGTGTATGTTTTATCCCCCAGTTCGAGATATTCCTCATTTTTCAGCATGCTGAGTGCATCTCGCGGGCAGCGTTTGATGCAGGCGAAACAATTACGGCAGCCATATTTCTTCGGGTCGGCCATGATCCGGGGATCATCCTCAGCCCGGAAATGACAGTCATATATGCAGGCCTCGATACAGGTCCCGCAGTTGATGCAACGATCGCTGCGAAGAATCTTGTAGGGAGTGATGATGGGGTAGCGTGAAGGCGTCGGTCGCGGGGAAAGGCGCTTGAGGTGTATCATGCTTTTTCTCCCCCCGGTGCCCGTTCAGCAACAGGGACTCTGGACAATTCTTCGTTGGGGGACCATTCCGGTAGATCGAGTCCGAAAATATCCTGGATATATTCCCTTTCGCTGTCCAGTTTTTCGACAAATATTTTTACAGTTTCGACAGGGGATCCGAAGCGGGCCTCGATCCAATCCTCGAGGACTAGATAACATTCGCGCAGCGGAAGGCGGGTTTGGCAGACTTCCTCGCACAATCCACAGTGCAAACACTGAAAAGGAGAATACACCTCTGTTTGTTTCAGCTCCATTCCGTTCATCAACTCCTCAGCCATCCGCAGCTTGGTCCTTCCGGTAACCAGCTCGTCTCTGGTGATGTGATAGGCCGGGCAGACAGAAACACAGGATCCGCAGGACGTGCAACGCTGTGCACTTTGGTGCAGAAGAGTTTTGCCTTCTTTATCCTCTTTGGAAGGAACATCCCAGTTGCCAGATCGCTTGGGCCCTAAAAGCCGGGCAACAATCCCGATCAATGGCGAAAAAAAATGGGACAAGGCCAGAATCGCCCGGAAGGAAAGCGGACGCATAAAAAATGCCGGGATGCTGAAAAACCGCCCTTTGATCCCAAAAAATTTATGTGGATTGAGAGTTTCGTCCGGATCGACAGCGAGCTTCTTCTCTCTTAGTTCATCCAGCAATTCTTTTTTAAACTTGCTCCTCACAAATGGAGTGTTCCATATGCCAATACCATAGGGATAGCCTTGGCAGCGCACAGCTGCCCTGACCAGAAGCTGGATGAACAGCAGACACAAAATATAATGAAGTTTTTTGGAATAGTCACAGCCGAAAGAAAGGATGACCAGGTTGGAGAAGCGGTTTTCTTCCCGGCAGAAGATCACCTCTATCGTTGGTTTTATGTTGAAATGCCTCCCCAACTTCCGGATTTTCCTCACGTATCGGGATATATTTGCTCCAGGGATCACCACCTCTGTTCCCAGAAGCCCAGGGCTGATCCGTTGGGCTTTGAGCGGAAAATAACGATCGGACCAGAGATATCGGGCGGCTAAGCGGTTTTCCTGGATTTGCTCCAGATTCCCGTTCAACGAAGACAAAAATTTCCGCTCGCTTTCCTGGGTCTCGAAATGGAGGAGGACCGCATCAAGCTCAGGAACGATGGAGTCTTTTGAGCCCGAATATTCGGAAAAAAGGATATTTTCCTTCCTCATGTATTCTTTGTCGAAATACGCAACATGAGTGGGTTGATGATTGTGTTCGGACAATTGTGCCACGAAAACAAGAGCTGGTTGTGGTCGGTCGAAAGTGAGCAAGAAGGCTCCGCTGTAATGCGGTTTCGAGCGGACGCGCAAGGTGACTTCTGTCAGGATTCCGAATTGACCTTCTGTTCCGAAAAGGTCTTTGAGAGATTTGTCGCAGGACTTCAGTTCCTCAATGGTTCCATCCGGCCGGGCAACGCGGACTCCAAGCACAGATTCGCTGACGTTTCCATAAGCGTAGCTGTCCAATCCCATTCCTCCCGTGGCTATCCATCCGCCCACCGTAGAAAATCTGCTGGTCGGTGTTGTCACTGGGATCAAACCATAAGGTTCGAGTGTTGTCGCCACATCGGCCCACCTGGCCCCAGGTTGTACGCGAACGATATTCTCTTCGGGATCGACCTCAAGAATGTCCATCATCGGTGAAAGGTCTATCACGATTCCTTTCCGTGTGGGGACAGCACCTCCAAATGCGAAAGAGCCTATACCTCTCGGAAAAATCGCGAGACCTCGGGATTTGCAGAAAGTTAAGATCTCTGCAATATCTTGCTCATTCTTGGGTTGTACGACCAGGAGGGGGGTCGTGCGAAACAGCATTTTTTCCATCACGGGTGGAACCCTGGCCAGATCTCTGCTGTAATTTCTCCGTTCAAAAAAGCTCAGGGCCACCCGGCAGGATTCGCTCATTTGGGATTTGAGCTCTTGGGCCAGTCTATCGATCTGAGCCCATCGTACAGGTGTGTCTCGGTCGGTCAGATGATTCCACAACAGTTTCCACCTGTACCGGGGAGATTTGAAAAGAGTGTATGCCAGCAACTGGCAGGATGCACGCACATTCAAAGCTGTTTTTTCCTGTTCCAGTATGCTTTCAACCAAAGAGGGGGGTTCCAGTCCATATTTCTGAATGTTTCTGGTCGCTTTTTTGCGTGCGCGGCTTAGCAGGTATTCATTCCAATTCATCATCTTCCATCTCTTTTACAACCAATTCATTCTTGTTTTTCCCGTTTTTATTCAATATTATGCTTAAAATGTGTTTAATTGTCCTAAAATATATATATAAATAATCCAATTGTCAACATGAATATCAAATAATAACATGTAATGAACTAAAAAAAGAGGGAATATACAACATATGTAAATAAATACTTACGCTTAGGATTCGAACAATTATCGCGTAATGGTTTAAATTTTGTGATTAAAATTGGTACAATCCTGATTTGAGGTAAATTGTGTTCAAAGGAGTCGATAGAATGGAAACAACCAAAAAATATGAAAAAAAAATCCTATTCAGCCTGCTCTTTTTATGCAGTCTTGTGATATGGGGGGAGACGGGACTTCAACAAAAAAGACCCGAGGTCCCGTATGTGCCGACCCCGGAGGATGTTGTCGCGGAAATGCTAAAAATGGCAAATGTGGGGGAGGATGACATTCTTTATGACTTAGGCTGTGGCGATGGCCGGATCGTGATCACAGCTGCCAAAGAGTTCGGTTGTCGGGGTGTGGGGATCGATATCGATCCGGCACGGATCCAAGAGAGCAAAATCAATGCCAGCAATGCGGGGGTTACAGATAAAGTCGAGTTTTTTCAAATGGATCTTTTCGACGCTGATATCAGCGAGGCCACGGTGGTGACTCTTTATCTTTTATCCAGAGTCAATCTCCGTTTGCGCCCCAAGCTATTTCAAGAACTGAGGCCAGGCACTCGAATCGTTTCCCATGATTTCAGCATGGGAGAATGGCAACCGGAAAGAAGTTCTGTTCTAGAGGAGAAAGTCGATTATGTTCCTTTTCAGGACACCCGCTTTATCGATGATCACTGGAATAAGCACACTGTCTATTTTTGGACCATTCCGGCCAATGTGTCGGGTACTTGGACATGGACCGTCCCAACACTATCCGGCAATACGCCTTATAGGATGGAGCTCGATCAAGACTTTCAAATGCTCAAGGGAGAAGCATACCAAGGAGCTGCTTCGCTACCCCTGAATATAAAAAATGGCATGATAAACGGAGACAGGCTGGAGTTATTTTTGGAAATAAAGGACCGAGGCCGTACGGAAAAAATGCATTTCGAAGGGATTGTCAAAAATCACGACATCGTTGGATTTATCAAGATAGAGGGCAATCGGAATTTTGAAGAAAAATGGCAAGCCAAAAGAGACCCCTCATCACGCAAGCCTATCGAAAAATAAAATCCTCTGAAATCTGCTATCAGTTTTTCAGCACCAGTTCCTTTTCAACGAAGGGAATCGGATATGCCGTAAGCCAGACTTCGGGTTTTAATTCTCCGGCATCCTCGTTCATGCCCAGAACATAGACTTCTATGGGTTTTCCGATCATAGACTTATCGAGCGGGATATAATAGGTGGTATTTCTGTCATACTCTCGGACGTAATATTCCCATGTGTTGCTGGGGAAGGAGACGGCTCTGTCCGGGGCTCCCACGAGCTTCCTGTCGATTTTTGCCGCGGCGTAGGCGCCTTCTATGCCATGAACACCGCTTATCGGGATCGCCAAATATCCTCCGGTTGGGATTTCATCCAGAATGAACGAGAATGACCATGCATAATGGGCCCTGAACCTTCCATACGAACTGAATAGATTGGATGCGCGCCATTTGTTGGATTCCAGATGTTGGCCATTCCGAAACCCCTCGATCTCGAAGATTTGATTTGGACAACCTGCTAAACGCACAAACCGGACCGGTCCGGCACCTGACAGATCCATTTCCATGGTTTTGCCTGCCAGAACAAATATTTTTTTCCACTCTTCCAGATCGGTTGACACTTCTGTTCGCACGATCTCATCACGTTTGTATGGTTGCAGCGACTGCTCATCTTTGACATGAATGACCAATCTGTCTATCTCGATCGATTCTCCAAAATCGACCCTGAGCGAGCCTCCGTTTATCCTCAGGTCGCGCCCGAAACGTGTGTTGACATAAAAAGAGGTGTCCATATCTCCATCGAACAGGTATTTATCCCAAGTCCCTCTCTCGACAAACACTTCCTGATTGAAAAAGGCATCACGGGCTTTTTGCACCTGCGGGATATCTGTCGGTCCTGACCGCAATAGCGACCGGACCTCGAGCGCATTATTATCGGCTGCAAAACAGGTGGCCTCATAATAAGCTCTCGCGTTTTCCGGAACTTCGCATGCCTCCAGATCACCTAGCTTTCTGTGCCACATTTTTTGGTATGGATCTCCGCTGAATGCGATTTTCATAGATTTGCCATCGACAAGTCCATCTTGCTGTTTGCCGTCCATTCGAACGCTCTTGAATTTTTTGTCCTGCGATTTGAGCTTTATTTCAGCTCTCTCTCCGGGCATACCGAGAAGTTTGATTACAACATTCTTATTTTGGGTGTTACGAACGATCTCATAATCACACCCCTCGATCCCGATTTCATCGATGCCGTCTGAAGCAGCCGCTATCAAACAGGAACGGAACGGGAGTACTTCAACTTCAATCGTTTCTCCAAAATTGAAAGTTCCGAGCATTTTTTCGGTGGGATGAAACTGCCGGACTTCGACGTTTTTCGCGTTTTTCAGACCTATTTCCTCATTGAGTTTGATTTTGTAGCGAACCGGTTCCCAAGTCAGATTCCGGAGTGTCAAAAACCTTGTGCTGTCGTCTCCCCGGCTTACAGCATGAGGGCCGTATTTATCGGTTGGGAGTACCCTCCCGCTGACGAGAATATCCCTGTACCGCTGGTGAAGATTAAAGATCCGGGCAAGCTTCGGGAATTCATCATCCCGGAGAAGCCAGGGATTTGCGTAAATCTCCGGTGCCAGTATCAGGCACCGGTTGAATGCTTGCAGGATGAGGTCGTCTTCCCAATAATCGAGACAGGACGACAAACACACGCCGTGGTCTTCGGTCAAGCGGATGAGATCGGGTGGAAGTCCGCGTGAAAGCGCGCCCACTCTGTGATGTGTTCCGGTGATCCGGTTGGACATAAAAACATCGATATACGTCTCGGCACCCTCCCACAAAGATGTTGTCGCGTAGGGGAGTCCTCTTCCAAGCTCAAGGCGGTGATTGAGCAGGATGAGATCCGGGCTGTGTTTTCGGCATTCGATCATCATTTTGATAAAAGCGTCCTGCTTCTCTGGCCTGAGCGAACCGCTGACAGCGTCGAACTTGAAAAGCATGAACGCATAATCCCTGCACAGCTTCACCATCATATCGATGCGGGCCTTCTCTTCTTCCGGAGTTTCGCCGAAGCCGTCCGGGCCGCCCCAAACACCCAGCCGTGTTCCGATTTCTTTCGCTTTTTGATAGACCGGATCAAAACCATGGGGGAATTGCCGTTTGAATCTTTCTGAGTATATCGACCCGTAAAAACCTTTTCCATCGATCGCTCCTGCATCGAAGGCATAGATGTCCAGCGCCATACCGTATTCCCCGAACAACCACCGGAAAAATTCTAAGTTGATCAGGGTCTGTTCTTCAGTGGCTCCCTCGTTGGTGTTATTGATCCAGGAAAAGTACTGCGCTCGCGAAGGTGTTTTTTCGTCGGCACCAGGATATACTTTCTCGTCAGACTGAGCGGTGCAATAAAGGAAACAGAGTAAAATCGGGATAACACAAGCAAAAAACTTTTTAATGGGCATGGGCTTTTCCTTCAATCGAATCCGGGACCCTGTAAACTTCGATGTTGGAGATCAACGGGCAGGCTTTTGCCACAAGGCTGATCTTTAGCTTTCCCGTTGAGATCGGCTCGAATTTTATGATCCTTCGGTTTCCGATGGTCGTTCCTGACCTGATCTGTGTAAAACCATTGTCGAGAAAAGCCTCAATCGCAAACGATCTAACGCGTTGACCCAGTTGAATAAACTCCTGCATCATAACAGCGTTCACTTCGATCGGATTCCCGAAATCAAGCTCGATCGATGCACTCAGGACATCATCATCCGTAGCCCAATATGTCCTAGGATCCCTATCGATCGCTTTTTTTGCATCGAATGATTTTCCTCGGATGTTCGTTGCTTTGGCGGATGCCTTCGCGGCGAGATCGGTATTGAAAGCTACATCCAGATATTTTTTCAGTTCGGTCAATCTTTCGATGTCGTTTTCATGGATCAGACCTCGTGTGTCTGGGGGAAGGTTCAAAAGGAAGTTGCCGTTCATGCCGACCGAATGATACCAGTTGTCGATCAGACTGCTCAGAGATTTGACTTTGTCATCCTCTTGTTTGTGGTAAAACCAGCCCGGCCGGATGGATGTGTTGACCTCTGAGGGGATCCACAGTTCACCATCTTCATGACCGGTTTGCAGTTGATCGTTTATGCCACCGATGCCGGGGTAAAAAGCGCCCTTTTTCACCGTGCACCAGTTCGTCTCAGCGGCGTAACCTCGCTCGTTTCCGATCCAGCGGACATCCGGCCCGGCGTCGCTGAATATCACAGCATTGGGCTGGCATCGTCGGACGACTTCGATAAAGCCTTCCCAGTCGTATTCCTGTCTTTTTCCATCAGGACCGACGCTGAATGCCCCATCGAAAAACACATAATACACATCACCGTAATTTGTCAGGACTTCTTCCAGCATTTTTTTGAACACGCCGTTGTATTTATCAGTGAAGTAGGTGGGGTGATTCCTGTCCCACGGAGAGACATAAACGCCGAATTTTATCCCGTACTCTCTGCAGGCTTCTGACAAATCCTTCAAGACATCGCCTTTTCCGTCTCGCCATCGGCTTTCACGGACAGTGTGTGTGGAATATTCAGAAGGCCAAAGACAGAATCCATCATGGTGTTTGGCTGTGATGATGGCCCCTTCCATGCCGGCCTCTTTGATGACTTTGGCCCATTGCCGGCAATCCAGTTCAGTCGGATTGAATATATCCGGGGATTCGTCCCCATGCCCCCATTCGATATCGGTAAAAGTATTCGGTCCGAAATGGATAAAGGCATGGTACTTCATGTTGTGCCAAATCAGTTGGCGTTCTGTGGGAATCGCTCCATAAGGTTGAGGAGCAGATTTTTGTGTACAGTTCGTTATCCATCCAGCTAATAAAAGAAGTGTGACGATAATTATTAGCTGCGGTTTTGTTTTGCTCACTTTATTCCATTCCCTCCTTTCTTTTGTCTTTCATAACCGCCTTAGACATTTTCCCGAATTTTTTATCCTTTTTCCGCCTCTCCAAATAGGACATCTCATGGAATTCCGACTCTTTGCGGATTTTCAAATAATTTTGATACCTTTTGGCAGACAATTTTCCATTCTCGACTGCTTGTTTTACCTCACATCCAGGCTCATCCCCATGCGTGCAATCTTTAAAACGGCAATCCCGAGCCAGGCTGACGATATCCATAAACGTTTTGCCGAGTCCTGTATCGACGCTGATATTGCCCATCTCTCTCATGCCGGGGGTATCGATGATCAAACCACCCTTGTCGAGGATTACCATTTGCCGGCGAGCGGTGACGTGTCTGCCTTTGCCGTCTTTTTCGCGGATGGCCTTTGTTGCATATTTATTTTCCCCGATAAGTCTGTTGATGAGCGTTGTTTTTCCGACTCCAGACGATCCCAGAAGACAGTATGTTTTGCCTTTTTTGAGCAATTCTTGAATATCCACCAATCCTTCGCCTGTTTTATTGCTAAAGGCGATAATTTCATAGCTGGGATTTGTATCTATTATCGACAGGATCTCTTTTGCCAAATTTTCAGGAGAGATCAAATCACGTTTGCTCAACAGTATGACAGGCACGATATTGCCTTCATGGGCCATGATCAAATATCGTTCCAGCCTTCGTAAGTTGAAATCGAATTCAGCCGATTGCATGATGAATGCGATATCGATATTGGAGGCGATCAGTTGAAATTCGATTTTTTTACCAGCCACCTTCCTCTTCAATAGTGATTTTCTTGGCAAAATCTTGTGGATGATAGCCAGGGTGTTCTGATTGAAGCACTCCACACAAACCCAATCTCCGACTGCCGGTAGATCCAGCTTCGACCGGGCTCCATACATCAATTTGCCCGTCAGCTCCGCAGTGATCTCTGCTTCCTCGTTTCTCACGGTGTAATTGTCTTTATTGACGGCGACAACACGAGCTAGGCGATGCTCTCTTTGTGGAGGATCGATCCATCTCTCTCGGAACCAAACGTCGAATCCCAAGTCTTCAAGTTTCATGATGTCATATTTTACGCCATTTTACGTCCAATAGAGAAGAGATACAATCGGGTTCAAATCTTTGTAATAATCTTCATATCTTTTGACCTAAGTCAATGCTTTTAAGTTTTGTATGAGGTATCTTTAGGATGAAACATGAAAAATCGAATATGGAGGTGGAAATGAGTGAATTGATAAATAATGCAAAAAAACGCAAAGAACTTCTTAAGCACATGATCCTTCAACTCCATGAAGGAACAGCGCCTGAAGCAGTCAAACAGCAACTGATCCGCTTACTAGGGAAGGTGCCCTATAACGATGTTGTGGAGGTAGAGCAGGAATTGATCAATGAAGGTTTGCCACAGGAAGAAGTTCTTAAGCTATGCGATATCCATACGATGGCGTTGGATGGGATTTTAGAGCATTCAGAGGCGAAAACGGCACCTCCAGGTCATCCCGTCCATACCTTCAAGGAGGAAAACAGGGCATTACGCAAAGAAATCCAGACCTTAACCCAATTGTATGACGATGTAAAAAAAGCGAAAGACAAAGATAAACTGGGCGGACTCTTCGATGGAGTTCACAGGCATTTCAATGCTTTGATGGATGTGGAGAAGCATTATTTGCGCAAAGAAAATCTCCTTTTTCCTTTTTTGGAAAAGCACGGCATTACCGGGCCTCCGACCGTTATGTGGGGCAAACATGACGAAACACGCGCGCTCTTGAAAGGTGCGGTGGAATCACTCGGTGCCGCCGAGGGGATCACGCTCGATGAGGCCAAGACCGTGATAGATCTGGTTCTCGAGCCCGCATCCAAAGCTGTCGACGATATGATCGGCAAAGAGGAAGAAATCCTATTCCCGATGTGTCTGGATACGCTGAGCGATGCGGAATGGCTGCAGATCGAAAAACAGAGTATGGAATATGGCTTCTGCCTTTATGATCCCAAAGTGAAATGGAGTCCGGAAGGAGTTGTACTTGAAGGGGTTGTGAGCGATGAAACAGATAAGATCCAGCTTCCCAGCGGTCGCTTCGATGGGGAGGAATTGACTGCCATTTTGAACACCATCCCATTCGATATGACTTTTGTCGATAAGGATGATACCGTGCGTTATTTTACGCAGGGGAGAGAACGGATATTTGCGCGCAGTCGAGCCATCCTCGGTCGCAATGTGCGGCAGTGCCATCCTCCTTCCAGTTTGCATGTGGTCGAGAAGATTTTGGATGACTTCAAATCCGGAAAGGAGGATCACACCGCATTTTGGATCACACTGGGTGATAGATTTATCCACATCGAATATTTTGCCCTGAGGAACGAAAGTGGGGAATATTTGGGGACATTGGAAGTCAGCCAGGATTTAACCGAGAAACGGAAGTTAAAGGGTGAACAAAGACTCCTTCAATATGATAAGAAAAATGGATAAAATGAATGGATCGAATTCAGATTTTCAGATCAGTCCTGAAACGAAGATCGGTTCACTCCTGGATAAATTCCCGGATCTCGAAAAAACTTTTTTGGAAATGGCACCTGAGTTTAAAAAACTGCGCAATCCACTATTGAGAAAAACCATAGCCAGAGTCACATCGCTTAGACAAGCATCTGTTGTTGCCAAGATTCCTCTATCCGAAATGATCAATAAACTGCGAAGCGAAGCAGGAATGAAGGAAATATTCATGTCGGATGAAAAGTCCTCGTCCCTTTCAAAGGAGAGCCCAGACTGGTTTTCATCAACCCGTATCGTCCAGAGCCTGGATGCCCGGCCCATGCTCGAAAGGGGAGAACAGCCGATAAATAAAGTTTTTGCCGAATGCAAAAACCTGAAAGCCGGGGAAATCTATGAGCTGATCACTCCCTTTCTTCCTGCCCCATTGATAGATGCGGCCAAAGAAAAAGGATATCTGACCTGGGTAAAAAAAGAAGGAGATCGCGTATTCAAAACTTTTCTAACGCCAAGAACCTGAATTTAGGCTTTTTTAAAACGAATATGTAACAAGACCAAACTGAATGCCATCAATAGCGTGGAGGGGAAGGCCGATCCTATGCCGAGCGGAGCGATGGCGAAAAGGAAAATGATCCCCCCCAGAATCCCCAGTAAAAAGAGCTTCCCTTTCCTCAGCAGGAAAAGGCCCGCCAGAATCTGACCTGTCCCGATCAATGAAACTATAAATATCGTGAAGGAACTGAAGACACCGTCGATGAAAAATTTATAAAAATCCACCGCATGGTTGCCATAACTCAAATAGGCATCGGGATTTTTGATCACCGTGAATATATTGAAAATCCCGGCGAGTATGAAGATGATCCCCCAAGCGATCTTGCCTATTTTGGGCCATTTGTAACAGACGATAATCAATATGATAGTCACGATATGGGTAACGACATAAGGAAACCAGTAGTCCGGCAAATTCATCTTACTTCTCCTTTTTTTGGTTCATTGAGCGTTACCACGACTTTTCCTTTGGCATGTCCTTTTTCGGCATACCTTTGGGCTTCAGCGATTTGGTTCAAAGGGTAGCATCTGTCGATCACGGATTTTATTGCCCCTGCCTCGATAACGCTTTTTAGAAAAATGAGATCTGCTGGCTTGAATATCTGCATCGCAAATATGGCTTTTTTTCTGGCAAACTTTGATGTTCTGAACATCTGCAAAAGCAGGGGAATGGTAGCAACAGTGGAAAGATAGATCCCCTTTTGGCTTAGCGATCTCTTGCATTGGGAGAATGATCTTTTGCCTACCGCGTCAAAGGTAATATCGTAAGTCTGACCTTTTTCTGAAAAATCCTCGCTGGTATAATCTATGACGTTGTCTGCTCCTAAAGCTCTCACCATTTCGAGATTCGTGGTACTGCAAACTCCGGTAACTTCCGCACCAAAGTATTTAGCCAGTTGCACAGCAAAAGTACCCACTCCTCCGGAGGCTCCATTGATAAGGACTTTGTGTCCTTTCTGAATATGACCAGAATCTCTGAGGAATAGGAGTGCAGTACAAGCAGCAAAAGGAACGGCGGCCGCTTCCTTATGGGTCATGTTGGTTGGCTTCATTCCCACCTTTTCTTCAGGCATACATACAAAATCGGCGTGAGCCCCTGAAGGAGGACCTCCTCCATACACCTGGTCGCCTTGTTTGAATCGTCTGACATCTTTACCTGACGCCTCTACCTCCCCAGAAACTTAACTCCCAAAACGCGATAACTGGCCTTTGGTTTTAGCAGTCCGGTCATGAAACGGGCGATGAGCGTTTTTCCATTACGGAATCTCCAGTCCATTGGAGTTACCGTTGTGACACAAACCTTTATCAACACCTCATTGTCTTCGGGAGTGGGCTTTTCGACTTCTTTCAGCTCAAGAACATCCGGCGATCCATATTTTTTATAAACGACAGCCTTCATATTATTCTCCCTCTCAGGCCGATTATTGTTTAGAATATCCGACTTCCGAAAATCATAGCCATTTTTAAGCGTGTGCTTTTCAACACACTTTTCTTCTGTGAATTCAGGGAACGATAAGATTATATATAAAGAATTATTTCTACTAGTCTGGTATTATATTTTCTATGATGTTTTTGACAAAATTAGGCGTAAAAGAGAAATTTATATGAAAAAAGTATGGCTTATCGTTGCGATAATTGTGGTTTTGTTGCTGCTGCCATTGATATTCAATAACAGAAGCTATGTAAGCATGATTGGTCCGGATTTATCCGAGTTAGAATATTCTGAAATATTTTTTGATAATGCTAGTGAAAATATCAAATTGGCAGGGATGCTTTTCTTACCGGAAGGTGAGGGGCCGTTCCCAACGGCTGTCGTGATTCATGGTTCGGGCCCGAGCAGGAGAAACAGCGTTTGGTATTTATCCGTTGCAAAGCATTTACAAGACAATGGAATTGCCGTTCTACTGCCCGATAAAAGAGGATGTGAAAAATCAGGAGGAGAATGGTTGGGAGCCGATTTTGAGAAGCTGGCGACCGATGCGACCAGCGCAATAGAATTTATCAAGAATCAAACTGATTTCAACTATTCATACATCGGGCTTATTGGCATGAGTCAAGGCGGTTGGATTGCTCCTGTAGCCGCAACAAAAACCGAGGATATTTCTTTTATTGCCAGTGTGTCGGGAGCTACAGTCACGACTGATGAGCAATTAGTATACGAAGAGATCAATAATATCGCACCGTACACCTATAAGTTTATTGCAAAAATGATCGCTCCGATTACCTCGAATCAAATAAAGAAAAGGGAATATTTTATTCCGTTTGTTGGATTTGATCCGATTCCGTACTGGAAACGAATCGATGTGCCTGTTTTTATCGGATATGGGGAGAATGATAAAAATGTTCCCGTTGAGGCGTGTGAAAAACGCATAAAAGAAAACGGTCTTGATCATTTTATAGTCAAAACTTATCCTCAAGGCGGGCATGCAATTTTAGATGTTGACACGAAGGAGATGAACAAAGATTACTTGAATGATCTCGTTAAATTCATTAAAGGAATTGTGTCCGATGGAGGCATGGGTGAGTGACCTATTCTACTCCATTCGCGATGAAATATTCTCTCTATTCCCAGATTATGTACGTGGTGTTGTTCTCGCTTTTGAAGTGACAAATGCAGAATCGCCCCAAAACTTAGTGGGGATGCTTCGAGCGGCAGAAGCTTCCGTTCGTGATCGGCTGAACTTAGAGGAGCTCACGTCCCATCCAAAGATTGCCTCATGGCGGGAAGCGTTTCGGAAGGCAGGGATAAAACCCAGCGAGTTTAGAGCTTCAATCGAGGCTATGACGCGCCGTGTGCTTCGCCATCAAGAGTTGCCGTCGATCAACACGCTGGTCGACATCGGAAACATACTTTCGTTGCGCCATCTTTTGCCGACCGGCGCCCATGCCATCGATGTCGTTTCACACGACCTCGTTTTATGTCGAGCCTCAGGAGATGAGGAGTTTGTGCCTTTCGGGTCTAAGCAGGTCGAACATCCTGTCCCTGGAGAGATCATTTTTAAAGAGGGCAATACGGTTCTGACCCGGCGGTGGAGCTGGCGTCAGGCCACTCACACACTGACTCTGCTGACAACGACGGCGATTGAGTTTAACGTCGACGCTCTTCCTCCTGTTACAAAATCTGAAGTTGAAGGAGTCTGTCAAGAACTCATGGAATTGGTGCAGCAGTTTTGTGGCGGGAAGTTGCATTTTGAGATTTTGTCAAGCTTGAATCCGAAAATAGCCTTATAGCCTCTTTTTTGCCGATACAAACACCGTGCGACATTGGAAATGTACGGCTTCCCTAATTTATGATTTTTTCAATCCGTAGAATCGAGATCTCCAACATCATTATACCCTAGAGCTCCAAAAAAGGCTGCATGAAACAAGATCGAGTACCTTGGTTGCAGCATCACATCCCGGTGGACGGCGACCGAATTGCAGAGACTTATCGATGTATTAGGTTTCCTGAATCGTTTTATTGCCCAGGATATCAGAATGGGGGATTTTGTAAATTTTTTGTTGACAATAGTAATAGTCAATATTATAATACATATGATAATAAAGACTATGATTATATTCGGATGCCTGATGAACGGGGGAGGGCCGTTATGACGGCATCTCATAGGAGGCTCTATGCTTTTTGAAGAAACACTGGCCGGACACATGATCGAACTTATCTGGAGGATCCATTTTCTTTCGAAGAGAGTCATCGATCAAAACCTAAAAAAACTCAACCTCACTTACCCCCAGTTCGGAATCCTCGTCGCTCTCAGCAAGCAAGAAAATATTTCCCAGCGAAAACTCGCCGAATTTTTTGGAATCGACACGACGAATACAATGGTTATCTGCGACTCGCTCGAGAAAAAAAAGCTCATTCAGCGCAAGTCGAATCCGAAAGACAGAAGGGAGAACCTGATCGTGCGCACAGAACGTGGAAAAGTTCTCACCCAAAAAGCGATGAGACGGATGGAGAGCTATGTGATCGAGATCACAGGCAAGCTCGAAAAAAAGGATATCGTTTCCATTACGCCCGTTTTGAAAAAACTGCACGATTCTCTTATGCAAGCCGAACCATGATTCGCAAGGTCCTATTTGCTGTCACCGGACTTGTCCTTATCTACACTCTCTGTGTGGGTTTGGCTTGTGTCCCAGGTCTCCTCCTTCTCCCTAAAGAGAAAACGACAACAGTGGATGGGATCACGAAACTCGAAGAAGCTGTCTGTGCCTGCATGGTATCAGGGACCACAGGATGGGACCTTGTGGAATACGCACAGAAACTCACAGCTAAAAAATTCACCTATTCGCGCAGGAATTCCTGGGAATCGCCAGAGAAAGCTTTTGCTCGCACTCCCGATTCCGCAGATAGAGCGATTTATCTTGTTAAAAATGTCCAAAAAGTGAGGAGTTTCAACATGATGGAATACAACAACCAACAGGCAGAAGATTGCCACTGCAAAAAAACAGATTGCCTTCGCTGGGGGCAATGCGATATCTGCTGCGAATATCATTACAGCAAGGGAAAAAAACCCTTCTGCGAGAGGAAAAGGTTTCTTAAAAAACATTGGACCTCAAAGCCATCGGCGGATCGGTCAAACTAGAATTTATCCACCCGGATGACGGAACAACAACAAAGATTATCCTCCTCCATCCAGAAAGTGCCACTTATCTGGCTTTTGCCAATACTTGCACCCATAAGGGAAAAGAGCTGGAGCATGACCATCCTGCAAGGAAGCTACAGTGTGTGAGCGGCCATTCGTTGTTTGATATTAGCGGAAAATATTGGAGGGAAACGCTCATAAGTCCTTAGAAGGTTATCCGACTGAACTCGAAGGAGATACTCTCTACGTGAAGATATGATTCCCAAAAAAAGAAATGCCATATTAAGGCTCACAAAAGTTTTACTTTTTTTTTGGCAACCAGGGGAAAAAAGCGCTTGTGCTTTTGGCGTATTCCTCGAACTCTTTGTTACCAACATATTTTTTTTCGAGCATCGTAATGCCTGAAACTTTTAAAAGGAGAAACGTGATTAACAGCGGGCTCACGATAGCTGTCCAACCGTTTTCCACAGAAAGAGCGATCAGAAAGATTCCCCACCACATGGCTACCTCTCCGAAATAGTTGGGATGACGCGTGTACTTCCACAAACCTTGCGTGATGATTTTTCCCTTGTTTTCTTCTTTTTTCTTGGATTTCGTTAGCTGATAATCGCCCACCGCCTCGAAAAAGAATCCGACGAACCAGATGATCAGTCCTGCGATATCAAGAAAAAAGATTTCCGCTTCTTTAGAATGATTGATAAGCATCACCGGATAGGCAATGATTAAAAGGAACAGTCCTTGAAGAATATATATCTGGATAAAGCTTCGAACGTGAAGCCACTTTCCCCAATCCTTTCTCCATTTGGCATACCGGAAATCTTCCCCTTTTCCTCTTTTCCGGATAGCGATGTGTGCTGCCAATCTAGTTCCCCATACAAGAATCAATGCGGTGACAAGAATAGGACGAATCACCCGTACGGGCTGCAGCACAAAAGTCACAATGGCGACCAAAATGAAACCGATTCCCCAAGCTATGTCCACGATAGAGTTGTCTTTTATTATCCATGCGAGGATAAAAATAAATGACATATACAAAAAAACAGAGATAGCTGAATAAAGGATAAAATTGTCCAATAAAATCAATCCAAAAGCCCCGACAATAAATGTTCCATCCTTTTTTGGAAATAGACATTGAAGTCGAGCTTGAAAAGATTAGTATTGCCTTTTTGATCTTGCATCCAATCCCTCAAAATTTTCTGTGATTTCTGCCTGTTGACATTTCGGGATAAGGTTATCACACGCAAAACGCAGAGGTCAACGATTCTTCCCTCTTCTCGGCTGCTATCA
>CAZIDF010000021.1:23265-63950 GCA_964538085.1 uncultured Eubacteriales bacterium
ACGGCTCTCTCATAAAATTGCGACTATCCCTTTATTAACGCGGTCCAGGAAGAATCTCTCGAAAATGCGAGAGATCCGGCCTAAACGAATGCGGCATGGAGATATGTACAGAGATCAAGAGGGAATGCCATCCCTTGCCTACTTGGAGATGAAGCGTTTGAAGTTAAGGAGGGAGAACGAAAGCACAAGGACCGTGATGATACCCATTATCGCTAGTTCCCGGCCGAAATAAGCGATCCCATTCCCCTTAAGAAAGATTTCTCGGATGATCTGGATGAGATAGCGAAGCGGATTTATATCGGCCAGCCAGCGAAAAGCGGGCGGGATATTCTCCACTGGAGTGAACAATCCTGACAGCAGCAGGAATGTGACCATAGAAAACCATCCAAAAAAGAGGGCCTGCTGCTGACTGGATGAAAAGGTAGAAATCAAGAGGGCATAGGACAGGATCGCAAACAAGAAAATCACTGCAGCGATCAGAAGGTATAACAGGTTTCCCCTCAACGGAATGCCAAAAACCAGGATGACAACCGCGATCCCGATCCCCATTTCGATCAATCCCAGTAAGGCCATCGGCAAAGCCTTCCCGATGTAAATCTCGATCGGTGTCAATCGGCTGATCAACAAAGTATCCATGGTCTGCTGTTCCTTCTCCCTGACCAGCCCGATCGAAGTGAGGAACATGGAGATGATGGTCAGCAGCAGCGCTACGATTCCCGGCCCCATGTAATTGATGCTTTTAAGGTTGGGATTGAACCTGATCAAAGCGCAACTTTCCAAAGGTAACGGCATGCCCCTCCTGCTGACATCATCGATGATGTACTTCTTGGTGATTCCGTTGAAATATCCGGCTGCGATCAATGCCACGTTGGAATCGATCCCGTCCATCAGGATCTGTATTTCCGGATATTGATGGACCTTGCGTTCCCCATCATACCCATCCCTCAGGATGATGATGGAACTCACCATGCCCCTCTTGAATACCTCGACATAGTCTTCAGGGTTGCGGGTAATCTTTTTGACATTAAAAAGTGAGGAGCTTTCTACTCGGTTAATAATCCTATAGGCATCTATGCTTTTCGAAAGATTTACAATCTGCACCGGGACGTTCCTGATGTCGGTTGTGACCACATACCCGAGGATAATGGTCTGGAGAACAGGGGCGATAAAAATGATGAACAGCATCTCCCTCTGCCTGAAAATTTCTATCAACTCCTTGCGCAACAGGTAAAGGATCCTCATCGGCTGGCCTGCCTTTTCCTCGAGAATTTGATAGACGCCACATTGATCAAAAGCAGACTGAAACCCAAAAGGATCAACCCTTCAGGGATGAAATGCCGGAGTGCGGCCCCTTTCAAGACTACGCCTCTGATGATCATCAGAAAATAAGTCGCCGGCACTAGATAGGAAAAGGACCGAAGCACGGTATCTAGAGAATCTAGGGGAAAGATAAATCCGGAAAGCAGAATCGAGGGCAAAAGTGTAATCAGCAAAGTAGCGAGCATGGCTAGCTTCTGGGTGCTGGCAACAGTGGAAATGGTGATTCCGAGCGAGAGCCCGGATACGATATAAACAAGGGAAAACAATAGAAGAATCAGCAGATTTCCCCTGATCGGAATCCCGAATCCAAACCGGGCGACCAGCATGATTATGGCCCCCTCAAGGAGGGCCACCACAACATAAGGAGCGGTCTTGCCGACGATGATTTCGTGAGATCGAAGGGGGGATATAAAAAGAAGGGCTATGGATCCGGACTCTTTTTCCCGCGCGACACTCAAGGATGTCAGCAAGGCCGAAACCATGATCATAATCACAGCCACAAGCCCGGGGATGATGAATGTGGAACTCTTGACCTCCGGGTTAAAATACATCTTTGTGCTGATTTTTAAGAATTCTTCTAAGTTCTGTTTTCTAGAAAGAAAATCGAGAAAGACCATCTCGTTGTATTGATAGACAACGTTGGCAATATTGGAATCGCTTCCGTCTATAATCGCGGCGACTTCAGTCGGACGGTCTTTACGGAGGTTGACGGAAAAATCCCCGGGGATGATGAGATACTGCTTGATGGAGCCCCGGCGGAGCATCTCCTCAGCCCGGGCCACAGCACTTCCTTTCCCGCCGGCAGTATCGAGTGGGATTAAAACATAATAAGGATTGTTGGCAAAAACCTTCACCAGATCTTTCGAAAGCTTGCTCGATGCGTAATCGATCACCACTGTTTCGATTTTTTTTACATCGAAGGAAAGAGCTGACCCAAAAATATAAATCATGAGAAGAGGCAGCACAAGAATGATGAGCAAACTCTTGGGATCCCTGATGATGTGAAAAAATTCCTTGACGACGACAGCTCTAATACGCTTCATGGGTTTCTATCGCTTTTTTAAATAGGGTTTCCATCGAGTCGGCTCCTTCCCTTTCAAGAAGGGCAAACGGTTCGCCCTCTCGGACAATGATTCCCCTGTGGATAATGATGATCCTGTCGGCAAATTCGGCCTCATCCAAGTTGTGAGTGGTCACCAGGACTGTTTTTCCGGCTTTTTTCAATCCATAGATCTGCATCCAGAAATCCCTGCGATTCTCGGGGTCTACACCTGAGGTGGGTTCGTCCAGGAGAACGATCTGTGGATCGGGCATCAGACAGGTCATGAGGGCCACTTTCTGTTTAATACCAGGTGGAATATCCAGGACTTTCTGGCGGAGTATTTTTTCGGGGATCTCCCGCGAGATCTTCTCTTTGTGCTTGCGTATTTGATGGCGGGACAGGCCGGACACTCCCCCAAAAAACTCCATATTCTCATAGGAGTTAAGAAGCGGGTAGAGGGAAAATTTTTGGGACATGTAGCCGATGATCGTTCTGATCCGCTTCAGATCTTTTTTGACGTTCAGTCCGTTGATGAATACATCGCCGGACGTGATTCGCAACAACCCGATTATCATCTTAAGAGTCGTGGTTTTGCCAGCTCCGTTGGGCCCCAGAAATCCCAGAATCTCCCCTTTTGATATGTCAAAGGTGATGCGGTCAACGGCTGTGAAATTCCCGAAATTTTTGCTAAGACTGCGGACCTGAATCATCGGCTCCTGTATATCCCGGGCCTGCCGGCGATCATTAAATTGGCTTTGGGGCATGGCTAATCCTTTCATGATAGATATAAATGTCTTCCAGTGTGGGTGGTTCCTCTTGGATTTCTCGGACCGGGATCTGTACCGGGAAGGCCGTTCCCTCCCTCTGGAGGTACCTGATGAAGCGACCGCGGACATACACATCACGCTTGACATCCGGGTCTTTCTGGAGACTTTGCATGATTTCCAGGATATTCCCTTCTGGCAGGATGCGGAAAAGTTTTGCAGGAAAGGCCGCTTTGAGGGATGTGATAGATCCTTTCTGGAGGATTTTTCCGTCTTTGACAAAAATGACCTCGTCTCCTTTCTCTGCCTCATCCAAATAAGGGGTGGCCATAACGATGGTTTTTCCTTCTCCTTTGAGCTCCTCGATGATATTGAAGAACTCGATTCGCGAAAGCGGGTCCACCCCGGTTGTCGGCTCGTCGAGGATGATGATTTCGGGGGAAGCAAGGAGGATGCTGGAGAGGGCCAGCTTTTGTTTCATCCCTCCCGACAGAGCACCCGCCCTTCTTTTCCTAAACGGGAGCATTCCGGTTTTAGTTAAAAGCCGTTTTTTCATTTCCTCTCGCCGGAGGCGGGGCACCCGGCGGATATCGGAATAGAAGTTCAGGTTCTCCTCCACGCTGAGATCGGTATAGAGGGAAAATCTTTCCGGCATATAGCCAGTGATTTCTGTGATCCTATCAAAATGTTTTCCTACAAGCTTCCCGTCGAGATAGATTTCGCCTGCATCTCTTTTAACCAGGCCCAGAATGATCTTCAGGATGGTGGACTTTCCTGCGCCATCAGCCCCGGCCATGATCGTGATGGTTCCCGGGCTAAGGGTGAAAGAGATGCTGTCGACCGCTTTGATAGCACCGTAGGATTTGGAAAGCTCATGGACCTTCAGCATTTATTCTCCTCGATCGGCTATTCCATGTCTTTCTGTTCTTCACTCGAATCACAGATTCCCCATCCTTACCGTGACTGGCATACCAAGCTTGAATACCTCCAAGTCACCTGATAACCCCACCTTCACTTGATAAAGCAGGGATTGGCGCTCTTTTTCAGAAACGATATACTTAGGGGAAAATTCGGCCTTTTGACCGAAGTGAGTAATCGTTCCCGAAAAGACCTTGTTCTCTATGCCGTCTACCAGAACGTCCACCTTCTGGCCAAGCTCCAAACGGGAGAGCTCGGATTCCTCCAAAAAAGTCTCCACATAAAGGCTAGACCTGTCCAGAATGTCGGCAACCGGTGTTCCGGGAAAAACTGTCTCGCCTTCAGATACGAACTTCTCCAGGACCACACCGGAGATCGGAGAAGTAATGTTATAGTCCTCCAACAGAAGGTTCATGTATTCCTTCCGATTCCGGGTATTCTCGGATTGGATGGAAAGAGCACGCAGGGACTGCTGGGCATCGTAAAGAGAGGTCTCTACTTCTTCAAGCTTCAGACGGGCCAGTTTCAGCTGGTCGCCGGAAATCGATTCTTTTTCTTCCAACCGCTGGAAACTTTCCACTTGCCCTTTCCAGTAGACAATATTGGCATCCAGCAGTCGGACTTTGAGGTCGAGCTTTTTTCGGTTAACTGAGTTCTCTTTTTCCTGGATTTCCAAGCCCTGAATCTGATTTGCGATTTTATCGGAATCGATAGCCACCAGGATATCATCTTTTTCCACATCATTCCCCTCAATGATGTTGAAGATTGTTACCTTTCCTGCAACAGGGGTTTTAACGGTGATCACCACACCATCGATCACGCCAGCCGCAGTGATGAAGTTCGAGGGTTTCTTAGAGCAGGCGGCCAGGGCTAAGAAACTGATGGACAAGATTATTATCTTTTTACTCATCTACGCCCTCCTTGTTTTTCCCGATAAGGGTGTTGATATTCACTTTGACACGTTCGATCTGGATTTGGATTTCTTGTATGAGCAAAGCGTTTTTTTCCTGGTTGAGGAGCGCCTCCAAATAGTCGATATTCGGGATTTCCCTTTCCTCATAAAGGGCTTTCTTCAGGTCGGCATCCTCCTTGGAGTATTCCAACAGTTGGCTGACATGGTTTTTTTTGTCTTCAAGCTTTTGCAATGACGAATACAAGGTTGCAAGGGACGCAGTGACGTCCTGCACAAACTTATTCTTCTGGTTGTCCAGCTTCTTGTTTTGGAAATCGAGGAGTTTTTTTTCGGTGCTGAGGCGATTCCAGTCGAAAACCGGAACCGTAACGACAATCCCTCCCTGGAAGTAAACGGACCATTTTTTTGCAAAAAAATCAATCCCAGGCCTGCCATAGTGAAGCTGGGCAAACCCGTTGATTTGGGGAAGATATTTTCCGGAAACGATTTTTCTTTGAAGATTCAGAATATCGAGCTGGTTCTGGAGAGTTTTCAGCACCGGGTGGTTAGACTCGAAAAAAGAGATGGCGTCGTTCCGCGTGATGGATTCCTCCCTGTATGTATCATCGATTTCTTCGGGATCATAGCCACAGAGTTTATGGAATAGGATTTTTTCCGATTCTATGGCCATGTCGATATCGCTGATGTTGGACTGGATTTCTTCGATCTTAGAGAGGGTTTCAAGCAAATCGGTTTTCCTCGCCAGGCCTTCAGCGCGGAGATTTTCGATGCGCTGGCGGTGAAGATTCAAAGTCTCATCAAGAATCTGGAGGGATTGTTTTCGATGAGTCTGGATCAGATATTGGAAAAAGGAAGACTTGATCATGCTGACGATCTCGTTCTTTTTGAGGATTTTTTGATTGGCTTGGATGGCCTTCCGGACTTCTTCCAGTTTGATGGAATTGGAGAGTATCCCTCCTGTGAATAAGGGCTGTGAGAGACCCATATTGAGGTCGAAGTTGTGATAAAGACCGGCTTCGATTTCCCTTGAGGGGATGGTGAAGACTCCCGGGATCTGGATGGAGGGGAAATCGATGACCATAGTCTCAGACTTGTAGAGATAATTAGCATCGAAATCGATGCGGAACAGCCTATTTTTGGCGGAAAGTCGATACTGAAGATCAGCCCTCTCTTGGTCAAGAAGGGCATTCAGGTACTCGAAATCTTTTTTCAAGCCCTCTTCGATAGCTTTTGTGAGGCTGATTTTTTCCGATGTTTGCTGACCCGGAACAAGGGAGACGAAGAAAGCTAAGAGCATTAGATTTCCGAGCACAAAAAGACAAATTTTTTTCATGATAACATTCCCCTTTTTAAAAGATGGGTGATGCTCTGGATGCGTTTTTCGAGGAACTCTTTATCATCGGCGATTTTGACATCCATGATCGCCTCCACCATGGGTTGAGCGATGATGGGAAAAAGGCAGAGGGGTATAATATTGAAGATAAACTGGACAGGATCGGATTCGGAAATCAAGCCTTTGCTGTGCCATCCGGTGATGACAGCCTGGAACATGCTGGACGGTGCGGTGGGATACGCGGCGATAGTTTCTCGGATAAGAGGCGCGATATTCCGGGGGGCAAGGATCATCTCACAGACGATCATTTTAGCGACCTCATTTTTTCTTTGAAAAATAACGGATGTAAAGGGCTGGAAGGGTTTCGAACAAGCGGCCTGGTGTACAACTCTCCAAGACTGTTTTCAAAGATAAGAATTCCCTTTTGGGGCTTGCTCCAAATTCCTCATAATTTTCCTCGATATCCACCCACTTACCTACTAAAATAAGATTATCACATCCAAAACGCCTAGGTCAAAGACTCCTCCATCTTTTCTGCTGCCATCAGCAACTCCTGTAGGAGAATACGAACCGGAGGTGGCCTTTTGGCTTCAAAGGTCAGCTCGAGATGACGGATGATCCTGTCGATTGTCTTCGGCTGTTCGATAAAAGGGATAATGGACATCTTGCCCCTATGGGCACTGGAGGAAAGGCCGTAGTAGCGTGTCAATAGGAATTATAGGGATACTATACTTTATTGTTGGTGAACACTGCGCGCGATTCGAGGTTATCTATAATGTTCCTCGATTTCGATTTCAGACCTCTCCCATATTGCCGGTCAGGTTTCGATATCCAAGTCATAAAAAGAAACCAAGGCTTTGCAATTCACCTGGCAACCAGGTGAATATATCTATCCTTTGTGTCTAGGTCCATGCACAAAATGGGGAGATGGCCTCTAGCCGCTGCGGCGGGGAATGCTACCCGAACATACTTGACACGGTAAATGAATTATATATAATCGGTGAAGAAAGTTGCAAAAAAATAACACAGAAGATGGTCCTTTTCTAGCCAAGCACGACCAAAAGCGTCCTCCATCGAAACCAAATGGCCAAGATCACTCCAGATCAATGGATTTGCCAGGAGAACGAAAACTTTATAACAAAATACAGAAAACGCTGTTTAATGCATCCAGCCGGCTCACCGATCATTTCCCGCGATCCGGCTCACGCTTCCTCGACTTGACGATTCGGCCCCTGGCCGGCAATCCTTTTTTATCCGCGCTTTTCACCCATCACAATCGTAGGATTGTCAGGGATATGAAATCCTTTCGCAGTTTCTTGGTTGTCCCCGACATCCATATCGGAGATGCGGTTATGTCGCAGTCGGCCCTTTCCGCCCTTCGGGACTTTTTTCCTGAAGCCCGCGTGGACTATGTCGTTAACCGTATAGCATACCCCCTGATCGAAGGCAATCCCGAAGCCACACACGTACTGCCGTTCTTCTCGAACGGTTCTTTCCCCTCCTCTGCAGACCTATTGGATTTACGAGATATGATTCAACGCGGACGATATGATCTAGTTCTCAATTTCTGTCCTTACATCAATGAAAAGGATATAGGGCTCAACGGAGCCAGAATACTCAATTTTCTGACTCATGCGCCGACTATCGTCCGAAATGAAAAACGGCCCTCGAAGATCAATCATTTTGCTTTCCAGACATACCAGTTCACCTGGGAGTTGCTCTCTCTAGTAGCTGAGCCTCATCGCCCAGAACATTTCAGGGGTTTGCGCCTGACACTCGGAGATAAAGCTGTGGAAGATGCACAGCGGTTTGCTGCGGGCGCGGATCTGACTTGCGGCTTACCTGTCATCCTGTTCAATCCCGACGCGGCATCGCCTTTTACACGTATGCCTTTCGAGAAACAGGCAGGACTGTTGGCCCGCATTGCTAGACTGAACACCTCGGTTCTGATTGCTGAAGGACACACCGAGGCAAATATCGGCAAACGTCTCATTGCTTCACTTCCGCACTCCTTTAGTTCGAAGGCAAGGATTGTGCCGGCCAGCCTGTCCCTCGAGGCTTTTACAGCCCTTGTTGACATCTGTGACGTTTTTTTGACCGGAGATACCGGTCCTTTGCATCTGGCCGCAGCGCGAAAGTTTTCCCGGTCAGGACAGTACAAGTTTCGCAACCGAACGGCCATGCTGTCATTCTTCGGTGCTACTCCGGCCAGGATGTCCGGCTACGATTCCTTCCAGCCAGGCTATCTTCCCGCGAATCAAGATGCCCCGTCCTGGTCGTACACGGCAAGAAATCCCTGCAGAAATATCACATGTTTAAACAAAACCTTCAAGACCTGCCGCACCATCCGGTGCTTCAGTGAGGTCGATGAAGAGGGAATAGCCGGGCTGCTCAGTGTTTATCTGAGGACTTTGTCTAGTCGCCAGTCTTCACGAATGGAGTCCGGCTGATGAACAGTCTCTATCTTTTTTTGTTGGCTGTCGGTTTAGGCTTCATCACAGCGATCCCTGTCGGCGGATCCCAGATCGAGGCTGTGAAAAGGGCTATGAGCGGAGATCTGTGGGCTGCCTGGATGGTTGTCTTCGGCTCCGTTTCCTCCGACATCCTATATGGCATTACCGCACTTTTCGGCATTGCCCCTTTCCTTGAAGTTCCTTGGGTCATGGCCGTTTTCAGCGCTGCCGGGGCCGTTCTCCTTTGGATAATGGCCTTCCTAACGTTCAGGGAGAGTAAAAAACTCCTTCCCCTACGGCTGGACGGGAATTCTCTGAAAAGCAAGCCTTGGGCGTATCTGACCGGATTCTCGCTGGCTATAACCAATCCGGTCATGATTCTGACCTGGCTGTATGGGGCGACACTTGCCAAGAGCTTCGGGTTGGCCACGCCGTTTACGATTGGCAACAAGGTCCTTTTCATCGCTGGAGGCGCAATAGGGCTTGGGGGGTACTTGGCTTCGCTTTCGGCGGTGATTTACCGAATCAAACACTTTATCCCGGTAAAAGCCATGAAGAAGGTCTATTATTGGCTGGGGATTGCTCTCTTCCTGCTATCGTTCTTTTTCGTCTATAATTTCCTGAAATATTTCTCTAAAATGTGATAAGCCAGTTCTTTTCCAATCCTTTTTTTGGCTGTTTCGACTGAACCTTCAGCCCCTCTTGTCTCAAGATTTTTTCACCACGCTTGTGATTGACACGCCAGCCTTCAAGCCGCAGCACGGCCATGATATGCCGATAGCCATAACGCCCCTACTGACTGGCCAAGGTACTAGCGATACGTTTTTACTTTTTCTTGCTTCCAGAGATGGAAAAGATAAAATCGCACAACTATTGATCGAAAAAGGAGCAAGAATATCCTTAAAGGACAACTTCGGGAGAATCCCCCTTCATCAATCTGCCATAGAAGGAAAACCGCACTACCGATATTGAGAATAATCCGACAGAAGACCGGAAAAAAATAGTCGAATGCAACAGATCGGGAAATGAAGTTAGGGACAAAATTGCGATAGAAGCAAGTACAAAGGATTTTACAGCCATTGCGTTTAAAGTGCGAAGTGATTAACATAGCAATAAAGAATCATGGACAAAAATAAAATTGCCGCTCTCTTTATCTTCTTGTTTTTTCTGAACCTTAGCTGTTCACCCGGGGAACAGGTTGAATATTACAAAAAAAAATATGATTTTACACACGATTGGTTCACCATGAGGATCCCGACCTGGACTGAAATTTTGAAACCTTTCCAGGGAAAAGCGGGTATTCATTATTTGGAGATAGGCGTTTCTGAAGGGGAGTCGGCCTTATGGATGTTGGAGAACATTTTGACTCATCCTACTGCCAGATTCACAGGTTTAGATACTTTCAACAATAAGGAAATCTATGAAAGATTCTTGTCTAACCTGGAACTGTCGGGCCTTTCTGAAAAAGCCACATTGATTACAGGTAGATCACAAGTAACATTGAGATCGCTCCCTTTAGATTCTTATGATATCGTGTATATCGACGGGTCGCACGATGCTCCGGATGTGATGGTCGATGCTGCCCTCAGTTGGGAACTTTTGAAAAAAGGCGGCATCATGATTTTCGATGACTATATGTGGGAATGGGAGTTGCCTCCTCAAAAGAGACCAAAAATAGCCATAGAGGCCTTCTTGAGGATATTCAAAAACGAGCTGCAGGTCCTTCATCAAGAATATCAGATCATCATAAAAAAATTATAATTAAGAAGTTCCCTCCTCCTTCATTCTTTCTGTGGCCCCTTTATCATTTTGAACAAAGCGGACTTTGAGATTTGCAGAGCACTTCAGGATCGGCTTCAAAAAATTTTTCTCTTTCACCCAATCTGCCCGTGTGATCTGCTTTCGGTTCCATTTGCAGTTCCGGAGCCGTGCCTCCTTCGGTGATCAATACATTGATATGGGATGGAGGTTGAAGCGATCACCGGGAGTCTGGATCACGGCCTTCACTCCAGGCATAAGCTCAAAGCATGTGCTTGTGTGCTGAAATTTCATAAGTGTGCGCACCGCGGAGAGACAGAGATCATTGAGGAGCTTTCGCTTGATCCGCAGCACCGTCAAATCTAGCATATATGTTTAGGATGTTTGTTGCCCTTTCCATATCAAGATAATTTGATTTTGCACTTTGATAGTTGTGCTGCGAAACTAGGCTTACCATATTTGGCTTTTTTTTTATCCGGGGATATTGTATATATTATTCAGCGATAAGGGATGTCATTTATGAAATGCCCCAATTGTAGGACCGAGATTCCTGAAGATACGACGATCTGTCCCGCTTGCGAGACTTCTGTCCCCTTTACAGAAACTACCATTTTCATCCCTTCGGGTAAGGCAACGACTGCTGTCCGGGAATTCAAAGAGGGAACCGTTTTTGCCAGGAAGTACGAAATCATAGCAAAGCTCAGCAGTGGGGGAATGGGTGTCGTTTATAGGGCGAGGGACATTAAACTTAATCGCCATGTGGCGTTGAAGTTCCTCTTACCAAAGTACACCCAGGAGCGAGAGGCTATCGGCCTCTTTGTCAAAGAGGCCCAATCGGCCTCTATCCTCGATCACCAAAACATCTGCACTATCCATGAAATCGACCAAACCAGCGATGGGCTGATGTTTATCGCTATGACTTATTACCTGGGAGAGACGCTGAAAGAAAGGATAAAAGAAAGCCCGCTATCCGTTGAGGAGGCTCTGGATATCGTGATTCAGATCGCTCAGGGCATGTCGATCGCTCACAAAAATGGCATTATACACCGAGACATCAAACCAGCGAATATCATCATAACAGATGAAGGGATCATTAAAATCGTTGATTTTGGCTTGGCAAAGTTGGCGGACACGGTCGATACATCTGAGACAATGGAGATTGTCGGCACATTAGCCTATATGTCCCCGGAACAGGCTCAAGCTAGGGTCACAGGTTATGAAACAGATGTCTGGTCTATCGGAGTTCTTTTCTATGAGATGCTTACAGGAAGGCTTCCTTTTATGGAACAGAATGTTCAGTCCATGATCCAAGCGATCGTTAACAAATCCCCTCCTTTTCCGCGAGAACTCAATCACAATATCCCCATAGAACTGGAAGAGAACATCCTGAAGTGTCTTCAGAAACGGCCCGAATCGCGGTTCCGTTCTGCCGAAAGCCTTTTTTCTAGCCTGATAGAGGTCAGGAAGAAATTGGAAGAACCCCCTCCTGTTTTCCCTGAAGATAGAGTTTTTGAGAGGGAAGAAACAGAGCGTCGGTTGGCGACCGTCATGCAAGTGAATCTTCTTGGATATTCGAGATTGATGGGAGGCTTGGATCCGGAAGAGGCTTCTTCTTATCTGGGTGAATTCACAAAAATCTCCTGGTCTGTGATCCGGAAGTACGGGGGACGAACAAACAAGATTACGGGCAGCAACTTCACGGTCTATTTTGGCGTGCCTATTGCCATAGAGGATGCCCCTAATAAAGCCGTGAATGCGGCCATCGAAATCAGAAATGGTCTCGACGACATGAACAGAAAATGGAAACTCCCGTTGAATCTTGGAATCCGTATCGGCATTAACACGGGCATGGTCATTGCGGGAATGATCGGCTCAGGAGGGGGTAAGGAGTTTTCTGTCACAGGAACCACTGTCACCGTGGCCTCCGCTTTGGGAGAGAGTGCAGCAACCGGACAGATTCTTGTCGGGGAAATGACCCATCGTTACACTCAAGATAACTTCGATTATAACAAACTCAAATCCCTATTGGTTAAGGGTAAGAAAGAAGGAACTTCGGCTTTTGAACTTCTCTCCACACACGAAAAAATATACAGACCCACTCTGGGTTATGAGCGAATGATCGAATCCCTAATGGTCGGCCGCCAAAAACAACTGGACCTGCTGATGGGTCACCTGTCGCGAACCATTGCGGGGGAGGGCTCGATCGTGAGCTTAATCGGAGAAGCGGGTATCGGAAAATCGCGGTTGATTGCAGAATTTAAACGCGCAGAAGGAATCGAAAAAATCATTCTTCTGGAAGGAAGGGCCCTATCCATCGGGAAAAACCTGAGTTTTCACCCGATCATCGATATGATCAAGACCTGGTCCGGTGTTCAAGAGTCGGATTCGCAGGAAGTATCGGCAGTGAAAGTCCATGACGCCATACGGGAAATATCCCCGGATAGAGTTGAAGAGATTTTCCCTTTTATCGCGACGATGATGGGAATAAAACTTACGGGAGAGCATGAAAAAAGAATCAGAGGTATAGAAGGAGAGGCTCTTGAGAAATTGATCCTCAAAAACCTGCGGGATTGGGTCACCAAAACCGCGGAAAAAAAACCACTCTTGATTATCTTGGAGGATCTTCACTGGGCAGACCTCAGTTCTATCGAATTTTTAGAATCTCTTCTTCGCATAGCCGAGACCAATCCGGTCATGTTTGTTGCCGTATTCCGGCCAGATTATGAAGAAACCACAGAGCGTCTGTTGAAGACCGCTAAGGAGAGATATCACAAATTCCATTCTGAGATCGTGTTGGAATCCCTGGATGAGAATCATTCCGAGCAACTCCTTTACAACCTTTTGAAGATCAAAACCATTCCTGATAAAGTCAGGGAATTGATCACCATCAGGGCTGGTGGCAATCCTTATTTTATCGAAGAGATCGTGCGCAATTTTATCGATGAAGGGATCGTTGAGATAAAAAAAGGCCAATTCGTCCTCACGAAAAAGATCGAATCCGCAGAAATTCCAGAAACACTAAGCGAAGTTTTAATGAACAGAATTGATAAGCTGGATGAAGACACAAGGTCTTTGCTCAAGATCGCATCGGTCATAGGCAGGAACTTTTTCTATAAGATTCTTGCATGTGTTGCGAAGAATGTCGGGGAGATCGACGGGAAGCTTCTTTATTTAAAAGAAGTTCAGCTCATCAAAGAACGGTGGCGTATGGAGGAGCTTGAATACCTGTTCAAGCACGCTTTAGCCCAGGAAGCCACATACGAATCTATCCTGCTGAAGCAGAGAAAAATTCTGCACAGGGAAATAGCCCATTCGATAGAACAGGTGTTCTGTGACCGATTGAAGGAGTTTTATGGCATGTTGGCCTTGCACTACAGCAAAGCCGAGGAAATGGACAAAGCAGAAGAATACATGCTCAAAGCTGGAGAAGAAGCGTTGAAATCTTCGGCATCGAGTGAAGCCTTGAATTACTACAGGGAAGCTTTGAACATTTACCAAAAAAAGTACAGCGACCAAGCGGATCCCGAGAAAATCGCCATGCTGGAGAAAAACATCGCCCTGGCCCTGTTCAACAAAGGCCGGTTTAGGGAAGCGGATGAGTTCTTTGAAAGGGTCCTTTCGTTTTATGGAGAGAAATTCCCGAAAACTTCTTTGGGAAAGGGCTTTAAGTTTATAAGGGGAGTTGTCAATTTCTTGCTGAGACTGAATTTTCCGATTCTTCAGAGGAAAAGGGTTCCTTCGCAGGAAATCAGCGACTATATCAACCTGTTTTTTAAAAAAGGCACAGCTTTAATCCAGGCTGATCCCAAAAGGATGGTGATCGAAAGTTTTTACTGGCTGAAAAAATTGTTTCAGTATGATATCACAAAGATCGAGAATGGCACTGGGATCCTTTCCATCAGCAGCGGGACTTTTTCATATTCTGGCATATCCTTTGCAATAAGCCGAAAAATCCAAAGATACGCAGAAGATAAGGTGGATCAGAGCAACCCGAAAGCCGTGATGTATGACAGGGTTGCCGATGCCCTGATCAAGTCGTTCAGCGGAGATTGGGACAATCTACACGAATACGATCAAAATTTGGTTGAGAAATGTATCAATGTCGGGGAATTCTTTTATACCGTGAGTTTGATGTTCATGCTGGGTTTACCGAGTGTAGCGCGAGGGGATCAGGTTAAGGCGCAGGAGCTGATCAAGGATTGCCATGAGATTTCTGTTGTGCTGGAAAACGATTTCGCGAATTTGGTCACCCGACATTTGCGAACATATAAACTAATCAAATACATGAAACTGCCTGAGGCTTTCCAGGCAGTCGATGACAATATCAGATTCACGAGCAAAACCGGATATGGAGGGGATTACTGTTATTACTGTTCTCACAAGATAAGACTCCAGATTTTGATCGGGGAAATTCAGGAAGCCGAAAAGACTCTCAAGCATTTGATCACACACAAATCTGAATTCGATGTCACCCCTTACAACTTCAGCACTTTTTACATCGCACAATTTCTCCTTTTGCTCCTAGAGGTCGAAAAGATAACAGCAAACAGCCCAAGGTCGAGACAGAAGGACGTCAGGAGACGCGCCCGGAAGTTCGGCCATAAAGCTGTTAGGAATACGCGCGCTGTTGCCTACGACCGAACAGAAGCTTATAGATTGATGGGCGTTTATTTCTGGATTGTCGACAAGCAGAGGAAAGCGTTGAAATGGTGGGACAAAAGCTTGAAGGAAGCTCAACGATTAAAAACCCCGATCGATCTTTCCAGAACCTATCTGGAAATCGGGAAAAGATTGCTCGAGAAAAAAAGTCGATACACCGGATTGAATGGGATCGACGGAAAACAGTACTTGGATAAAGCAGAAAAACTTTTTCAAGAACATAGCCTGACTTGGGACCTTGAACAGCTAAAGAAGTTAAAGATGATTAGAGGAATTTAAAGAGATTTCCAAAAAGCCGGGTCTACCATCTTTAAGCTGACTCCCATAATATTGAATCCAGATCATCTGTGTGATACAATTTTTTGCAGCAACTTTCCCCAAAAAACCGAGAACAAGGAATCATCATTGAATATTCTGTTATTCGGAATGCCCGATGTCGGCAACGGATATCCAACCCAGATGCTCACAACGCCGAATCTTGGATTGTCTTCCTTGGCTGCCAATTTAGATAAAAGGCATCGTGTACGAATCGCAGACCTCGTGTTGAAGCGGAATGGTGTGAAGGGAGCGATACAGGAAGCTCTAGATGAGGCAGAACCTAGTCTTGTCGGGTTGAGTGCTATGACCTTTCAGTACAAGACCGCGTTGAAGGTCGCGGCATATATCAAAGGGCAAAACCCTGGGATTAAAATAGCCCTGGGGGGATACCATGCAACCCTGATGTATGAGGAAATTGCGGGGAGCCCCGACGGAGCCTATTTCGATTTTCTGTTCCGCGGCGAAGGTGATCTGAGTTTCAACGAAGCGGTGAATGCTCTCGAAGAGGGAACGGATTTAAAAGAAGTGGATGGGCTGACTTTCAAAAAGAACGGCAAATTCATCCATAACAGGCCGAGGGAACTGGAAGATTTGGACCGGATAAAATTACCGGACAGGAACGTGCGACTGTGGGATGATTTCACGCTTTTGAATGTCCCCTGGGACCTGGTTGAATATTCCCGAGGGTGTTTGATGTCCTGTAATTTCTGTAACATACGAAATATGTACGGCAGATCCTTCAGAACATACAAAATGGAAAGAGTGATAAAGGACATCGAACGAGCAAAACAAAAAGGCACGAAAATGTTGTTTTTCGTCGATGACAACATCACGATCGATGTCGAGCAATTCGAGAATCTTTGTGACGAAATCTGCATAAATGGCCACAACGATTTGATTTATGGCGTTCAGGCAAGTTCAACGGGGATCGCATCCTCGGAAAGTCTGGTGAAGAAAATGGCTGCGGCTGGGTTCAAGTATGTTTTTTTGGGTATCGAAAGTCCCTCCAAGAAAAGTCTTGCCGAATTGAATAAGGGAGATATCTTAGATAAGAGCAAGAGAGCTGTAAAATATTTGAAAGACAATGGATTCCTTGTTGCAGGAGGATATATCATCGGTACTCCCGAGGATAATTATGAAGATATCGAGGAAACTTACAGGTTCGCCAAGAGCCTGAAAACCGATTTCTCTGCCGTTCAGATTTTGATTCCTTACCCCAAAACCAAAATTAGAGAGAAGTTAATGGAAAACGGGCTTGTGGTGAATCCCGACGACTACGAGATGTATGATGGGGGCCATCCAATCATAAGGACCAAATTTTTGGATGAGAAGCAGCTCTTTTCGGCAAGGTACAGGTATGCGAACAAATATCTCAGTGTCCGCGTTTTCGACGTTTTTAAAGCCCTCTGGAAATTCAAGAAACAATCCTTTCCTTTTATCAAAGGCGCGTTAAAACTTGTCCCTTCAGCTTTGAACTCAATGATTTTCGGATGGACAAGAAGACTCTTTTCCAGCGAAAAAAAGAAGTTCGATCGATACGTGCAGAGAGTGATAAACTTGAATAAATTCGATATTGAGTAACACCGAATTTGAATCTTTGACTATGCTGTAGCGGAGATCTATCGTCAGCGTCATTCTGTACGAAGTGTTTCTCTGTGGCAGGGGTTGATCGTATCTTTTAAATCAACGCCCCTATTTGAGGAGAGCTGTCGTCAGGAAAGGCACGTAGGTGATGAGGAGGACGGCCCCCAGCATGATTCCAAGGAAGATCAGGACGTCGCGGTAAAGCTTTGGCATAGGTTCATTGAAGCGGTAAGAGGCCAGGAACAGGTTGAGGCCCACGGGCGGAGTGAGGTAGCCGAGTTCGAGGTTGGCCAGAAAGATGATCCCCAAGTGGACAGGGTGGATCCCGTATAGGTTCCCGAGGGGGATGATCAGGGGAACAACGACGAGAATCGCCGAGTAGATGTCCATGAAGCAGCCGACAACGAGGAGGGCCAGATTGAGGAGGAGAAGAAAAACATACTTGGAGGAAATGGCTCCCTCTACCCAGGTAGCGAGCTTGGTCGGGATCTGGGCGTCGATGATGTAGTAGGACAGTCCGTTGGCGAGGGCCAGGATGATCAGGACCCCGCCTATGACTGGGATGCACTTGGCCAGGACCTTCGGAAAATCCCGGATCTTCAGGTCTCTCTTGATAAACGTTTCGACGACGAAAGCGTAGAGGACGGCCACTGCCGCGCTCTCCTGGAGGTTGGTGATCCCCCCGAAATAGAAAACCAGGATAACCACGGGGAGGAGGAGCTCCCAAATGGACTTCCCGAAAAAAGAAAGAGCCTGTTTGAGCTCGAAGGGATGGCGGGGAACTTTCCGCTTCGCTGAAAAAACGACGCCGGCAGCAACGAGGGCCAGGGCCAGGACCGCGCCTGGAATGAGCCCTCCGATGAACATGTCTTTGATGCTCGTCTGGGCGATAACCCCATAAATAATGATGGGTAGGCTCGGCGGGAAGAGGAGGCCAACGCTCCCAGAGGCGGTCAGGATGCCCACGGAAAATTTCTTGGAGTAGCCGGCGTCCATGAGGATGAACGACAGGAGCCCGCCGAGGGCCAGGATGGTGACTCCGGACGCTCCTGTGAAGGTCGTGAAAAAAGCGCAAACGAGGACCGCCATCACTGTCAGACCACCCGGGAACCAGCTGAATACCGCCTGGAAGAACTTGACCAGTCTCTCTCCGGCCTTGGATTCGGAGAGCAGAAAGCCCACGATCGCGAAGAGCGGGATGGCCGGGATCGCGCTGCCCGTGAGGACGGTGTAGGCCTGGTTGGGGATGATCTCAAGGGGGAGTCCGAGCCGCAAAAAGAGAAAGAAGCCGATCCCTCCAAGGACGATGAAGATGGGAACTCCCAGAAAGGCCATCATGATCAAAAGGACGATGAGGGGTACGGTCAAGCTTGCCACGATGGGCTGAAGCCCGCTCGCTGCCGATGTGAGAAAGGGGGCCCATGACGCCTTGAGCTGGCTCAGAACCTGGGCCAACGGGGCGAATGCGAAGAACACGCCAAGGAGGATGGACAGAACCGCGACAGGGGCTCGGAGATTTTTTCTTTCCATCTGGAAGATGAAACGGAGACCCATCATCAGGAATCCCCAGACCATGATCAGACCGAGGAGCCTCTTGGGCAGGAAGGCTATTTTCTCGCCCGGAGCGAAGGCCATCAGCGTGAAAGAGAAGGAGGCCACCATGAAGGCTAAGACGAGAGACGACGAGAGAGCGGCGACAATGATCCCGGAAACTGATTTGAGGGGCTCCCGGAGGGGAATTGCCGCGGCCAGGGAGAGATGTTTTTTCTCCCGGGAAGTGATCGAGGCCGCGATGAAGGTCGCAGCCAGAACCAGGTGCTGAACATAAGCGGTTGAGTTCGGGACACCGGTATGGAAAAACTTCCGGGCGATGACCTCGATGATGAGGATCAGGACCAGAAGGATTATACAGAGGTAGGCGAGAGAATTTTCGAGCTTCCGTCCCAACCCGGCGAGCCTACTTCCCACGATCTTTCCGGAACTCCTGGATATGACGCAGGATCTGGTCGTAGATTTCTTTCGAAAAAGCAGTCCTGACGAGATTATCGACGCTTTCGGCAGCCCTTTCACGCCACTTCTCCATGGCGTCTGGCGGCGGGTCGTGGATGATCAACCCGTGCTCCTTCATTGTCTCCAGGGCGTCTTTTTCGAGAATCATCGTTTCCTCGTAAAGACCCCGGGAGGCCTTAGTGACCGCCTCGAGCATGGGTTGCCTGTATTCCTGGGGAATGCTCTGCCAAGCCCGGTCGGAAAAAACCAGGCCTCCCACAAGAGGGGACAAAGTCAGGGATAGCATGTGCGGGATGATGGCGAAGTATTGCCCGGATCCCGCCACGAGGGCCGGTAGATAGGATGCTGTCACCATCCCGCTTTGGAGCTGGACCATGAGCCCGGACATGTCCACCGGGACGACCTGGAATCCCATCCTTTTCCATACCTGTTCGAGCTCTGGGTCGTTGGCGGTGACGCTGACCTTGTGTTTCTTTAGGTCGTCGGGATAGATAACCGGCTCCTTGGCGAAAAAGTTGATCCACCCAGCCAGCGTCCAGAGGATGACCTTGAAGCCCTGCTCCTCGATCTTGGCCTCGAACTCAGGCTTCATTTTCTCGAAGACCGCCTCGAACTCTTCCTGGGAGTCGAAGAGGAACGGTATGTTAAGGGCGAGGACAGAACGTTCGACCTTGGTGAGTCCCATGTTGGTTAAAACACCACCCTGGAGAATGCCGAGCCGCATTTTACGGATCATGTCCGCTTCACCACCTGCGATCCCACCTGGGTAGATCTTGACCTGGACTGTTCCATTTGAGATTTTCTCCCAATCCCGGGCGACTTCGTGGAGAGCCTTGTCCCATGGGGAACGGCTGGGAGCTATGCTGCCGATTTTGATGACCACGGTCCCCGCCCCCGCCAAGGGAGATTGGAGGAGGGAGGCCAGGGCCAAAACAGCGATGGTCCGGATTATTTTCATGGAAATCCTTCCTTCGTTCGAGCTCCGGGCTTTTCCTCGATAGTCAGGAAATAGTCGTCGATGTTCTCGAGGAGCCATCGGGCTTTTCGCTGGTTGAGGGTGTTGATCAGGCGGTTATCTGGATATTTATCCGTGTCGACTTTCAGGATTTTCTCGAGAAGGGCTCTGAACTCATCGGACTTCTGTTCTTTGACACAGACGGTCGTAGCCATCGCAAGAAGCGGAGAGGTGTCGCCCTCCGCAACGGTGGCCAAAGCCTTTTCGAAGTGGGTCCTGGCCTTGCCGAGGTCTCCTCCCATGTAATCTGGCAAGGACCCGTAGTACAGGATGTAAAAGACATCGATGGCTCCCTGGCCGTAATCGGGATCCAGCTCGACGACACGCTCCATTAGGGCGCCGGCCTCGGGAAGGGCCGTCAGCTGTTTCATGTCGAAGGGATCGGCCGCAAAGGCTCCGACCCATCCGACCGCGGCCCAATAGAGGAACGGAATGTCCTTCGGACCGAAAGGAGCGACGGCGTCTTTGTATTTTCTGGCCTTGAGCTGGTCGCGCAAGGCAGGGTTTTTTCTCTCCAGGGCGACAAGAAGGATGTCCCGTCCCCTGAAATAGAGATTCTTAGCTCTGTGGAGCAGGGCTTCCTTTGCCTCGACTTCATGTCTCGGGGTCATGTCCGCAGGCGTTTGGATGAAGGCGTTGGCGTACATCACGTAAAGGCTCCCCGTGCTCAGGCGGAGGCCGTCGTGTTTTGGGATCGAGGCCAGAAGCGATTCGTAGAGCTTGAGGGCGAAGGGCAGAGCGTCGCCGACGAGTTCTGGGTCGTTGTCACCGGTGAAGACAGTACCCGAAGACGAGGAGGACAGCATCCCTGCCACTTTTTTGAGGGCCATCTTTTCCAGGGAACAGGAATTCGCGCAGAGGAGGATCGCGAGGAGAAAAACGCTTGATAGCAAGCTTGTTAGGATCCTGCGAACTGGATCTATCCTCCCTTGCTCTGCTTTATCCATGGCGATCCAGTTGCCAAAGTCGAAAGTGCATCTTCCTTATAAAATTTCCTTTTTTGAGCTTGATAAAAAGCTCACATTATTTCCTGTAATTTTACCCCGTGTCATCTTAAAATGAGTATATCATAAGATAAACAACCGGTTCAACGATCACGCAATCGCTACCATCTGCGAAAAGCAGTTGAATCCTCAGTGGCAGGAAAGACAGTCGGGGCATGAGCCAGCAGAAACTCCAAAATCATCTTGCGGATTTTATCCACCTTCCCGGACCTGGTTTTGATGATCAAATCCTGTTCTACAGGGTTAAAGCAGGCCGCCACCAATTTTGTCCAGACGCTAACGCATGTCTTGCTTATTGATAGATTATTAGCGAGAATTGAGGCTGTGATAGGTCGTGCTGCAAGGCAGCGGGAGCGCCGATTGACCGGAATTATTCAAGGTGATATATTCAGACAAAAATGATTGGGGCACAAAAATGACTTCAAGGAGGGCATCATGAAGGCCGTTCTTCGATCGATATCTTTTGTGTTGGTTTTGCTTCTATTTCTCGCAGCAGAGTTGCCGGCCAAGCTTATTTTTGAAAAATCCGAATATGCGGCCCGGCGGGCCAAATTGATGGACAAGATCCAGGATGGATTCGCTGTTATTTTGGGGGCTCAAAGTGTGGTCGGTTATAAGGAGTTTTTTCAGAACAATGATTTCATGTATTTTTGCGGGATTGAAATTCCCAACTCCATCCTGATTATAGATGGAATCAGAAGGGAAAGCACACTGTTTTTCTCAATCTCCGACCGGGAAGCTCTCGGAGAAAACATCAGCCTCGAACTCGTCCATAATCCGGTGGATTACACCGGCTTGGAAAGGTTTTCTCCCCTTGATGGTTTTTCTTCCCAAATCGCCAGGTTGAGCGGGCGCACAGGGGTGATCTACACCTCCTTTAAACCGGAAGAATTAATGCGCGAGGTGTCGACAGAAAAACTAGGCACGCTGAGGTCGAACATGATGTTCAACGAATGGGACGGACGGCTGACCAGGGAACTGCAGTTTGTCGAACACCTCAAGAGCCGTTTTCCTGAGGTCGAAATCAAAGACTGTTCGGCATTGATCTGGGAGCTGCGGATGATCAAATCTCCGGCTGAAATCGAGCTCATGCGGGAGGCCGGAAGAATCGGCGTTCAGGCTTTGACAGAGATGATGAAGTCGACCCGTCCCGGGATGTACGAGTACGAAGTGGCGGCTATTCATGATTACATGTGCAAAAAAGAGGGGGTCAAAGATCAGGCCTACATCCCCATTATCAGTTCCGAGGAGAACCACCCTTACCTGCATTATCACAAGTACAACAGGCTTTTGAAAGAGGGGGATTTCCTTGTCGTCGACGCCGGACCGGATGTCGGATATTATGATGTGGATATCTCGATTTCCTATCCGGCCAACGGCAAATTCACTCATCGACAGAGAGAAATTTATGAAGCCTGTTACGAAATCGAGAAAGCCTGCGTCTCCCTGTACAGACCCGGCATCACCTGTCAGGAAGTCAATGACAGAATGAAAGAGATTCTCGAACAGAAAGGCTTCGACCTCAATACGGATGCCTTCAAGATCATGACCCGGGGAGGAGGCGGATGCAGCCACTATGTCGGGATGGCTGTTCACGATGTCGGGGGATCGCCGCGCAATATTCCTCTTCAACAGGGAATGGTTTTTGCCTGTGACATTCTGGCTGTCTTTCCGGAAGAAAACCTGGGCGTGAGGGTCGAGGACACGGTTCTGATCACAGATAACGGCTGCGAGAACCTGAGTGCCGGCCTTCCTCGCTCTATCGACGAGATCGAAGCCCTGATGAAAAATAAGGGCGTTGTCCAAATCCTTAAAGAAAAAGGAATCTACTAGCCGATGAAAAGAATGGGGGTTCGTCCCCAATTTTTAAGGAGGTTAAGCGATGAAAGTTAGGACTCGGGCATTGCTTTTAGTTATGGTGTTGTTTCTGGTTGTGTTTTGCAGCCTGGCGGCGGCGGAGACAACGATGGCCTTCACCGTCTCCATGGAAGATCCGCACACACATTACTATCATGTGGTCTTGCGCTGCCAGGGATTCACAGGAGAAACCCAGAATTTCAAACTCCCTGTCTGGACACCCGGCTATTACCTGATTATGGATTATGCAAAGAATGTGCTGAATTTCAAAGCCGAAGATGGCGCCGGGAATCCTCTGGATTGGGCCAAAACGAAAAAAAACACCTGGCAGGTCAAATCCACAGAGGCCGATCCGCTCATCATCAGGTATGACATCTATGCTTTTTCCCGCTCGGTGGCCGACAGCTACCTCGATGATGCCCGGGCGTTCATCTGCCCGACCGGAGTTTTCATGCATGTGGAGGGGCATCTGGATCAACCCGTTTTAGTCGCTTTCCATCCCCATGATCCAAGCCATATTATTTCAACCGGGCTCGATCCGGTCGCGGAAGAACTCAACACCTTCTCAGCCCCGAACTTCGATATTCTTTACGACTGTCCCGTCTTGATCGGCAGCCAGGAGATTCTCCTTTTCGATATCCAGGGGATCCCCCACAAAATCGCTATCGAGAATCTGGGCAATTTCGATAAGGAAAAGTTCACGGCAGACATTCAAAAAGTATGTGAAGGCGCTATCCGTCTCATCGGAGAGATCCCTTTCCGCCACTACACCTTCATCATGATGGAGAGCGGCGGAGGAGGACTGGAACATCTGAATTCCATGGCCGTTTTTTACAATCCTTCCGGGTGGAAAGACTCAGCGGGATACAAGCGCTGGCTGGCCTTCATCGCCCACGAATACTACCATCTCTTCAATGTTAAAAGGATCCGGCCCGTCGCTCTCGGGCCTTTCGATTATGACAGGGAAAACTACACAAACATGCTTTGGGTTTCAGAAGGATTTACCGTCTATTATGAATACCTCATTCTCAGGCGGGCCGGTTTCTTGACCCGTGAAGAATTTTTCGATCGGGTTCAGGGATTCATTTCCGCTTTCGAGAACCGTCCGGGCCGTCTCTTCCAGTCAGCTCGCGAGTCGAGCTTCGATACCTGGCTGAAATTTTTCAACAGGAGCGAAAACAGCGCCAATACGACCATCTCTTACTACGATAAAGGGGCTGCGCTGGGCCTTCTCCTGGATCTGAAAATCCGTCATGAAACGGATAATCGGCTGTCTCTCGACGACGTGATGCGGACTCTCTATTTCGACTACTATAAGAAGAAGAAAAGAGGATTTACAGACGCAGAGTTTCGTGCCGAATGCGAAAGAGCCGCCGCCTGTTCCCTCCCAGAAATTTTCGACGTCTTCGTACCGACCGTTCAGGAAATCGACTATGCGAAATATTTTGCCCTCGCCGGACTGGAGATCGATACGAGCTATCAGGAGTTGCCAGGTGTCTTTTTAGGAGCCTCGACGCGCGAACAAGACGGAGGTCTTTTGATTACAAGCGTTGAATGGGATTCTCCCGCCTGTAAGGGAGGACTTAGCGCCCGCGATGAAATTTTGTCTTTGGACGGAAAAAAAGCAACCAGCCAGTCCCTTCAAGACACCCTTAGTTCTAAGATGCCTGGAGACAATCTCCGGATTATGGTTTTACGCCGTGGACAGAAGCGAGAAATCGAGGTCATTTTGACGAGAAAGCGGGAGAGGAGTTTTCGAATCAAGCCCTTGTCCGACCCAGATGCACTTCAGTTAAAAATTCTCGAAGACTGGTTGGGGAACGACAGTTTCACCAGACCATCAAGTTTACAAAAGACTGCGCTGTTGAATCAGTAGAAGACAACCATATAGGCCCTCTGAAATACTCCCCCCCTCTCTTCGGCTGCCATCAGGAGTTCCTGTTGGACATGATAAGACGGAGGCGGCTGTTCAGCTTTAAAAGTTAGCTTGACCGATCATCGCAGTCAAATATCTTGCCTTTTTCATTTCAAGAGGAAGGTTGTGTTTTTGAAAAATCATATCGTCATGAATTTTCATTCTTGTATGTATCTATTTGTTTTTTTTGATTTTTTCGGTAAATGGAAAGATTCAGGGTGAGATTTTCTCTACTTCTAGATCGTCAAAGTTACAGCTGGAGTGTTTAACTGACAAAAATTAATTTCATGCTTGCATTGTAATATAAAAAAAATATAAAATAATTATGAATAAAGTACGTTTTGAATGGGACAGAAAAAAGGATTTAGCAAATTTTCGGAATCATGGTGTTCCATTCGATGAAGCAAAGACTGTTTTTTATGATGAAAATGCCATTGAATTCTATGACGAAAATCATTCTTTGAAGGAAATCCGCTTCTTGATGGCAGGATTGAGCTCAAGATTGAGGATATTACTTGTGAGTTATACAGTAAGGGAAAGAAAAAATGAGGATGTTATTAGAATAATATCTTCGCGGAAAGCGACAAAAAATGAACAAAAGATCTATTTTGAGAGACTGATATGAAAAAAGAGTACGATCTAAAAAAAATGAAAAGCAGAAAGAACCCTTATGCAAAGCTTCTGAAAAAGCAGATAACGATACGCTTGGATGATGGCACCATTGAATATTTCAAAGAGCTTGCTCGAGAAACGGGATTCTCCTATCAGATGCTTATTAATCTATATCTGAAGGACTGTGCTATGAATCATAAGAAGCCAAAAATTGAGTGGATTGAATCCCGTAGTTGAGTGGCAAAAGAAAGTAGAATAGAAAAAATGGTGAACGATTCAGGATTCGAACCTGTGACTCTACCGTGCGGAAAAGGCTTCGGTGAGAACGAAGGCGGCCTGGAGATAGGATGTGGGGCAGAGGGGAAAGCATTCCTTGCAGTTAGCGCACTCGTTCAAGGCTATTTCCGGGATGAACCGTATCTCCCATCTTGCTCCGCAGTCGGCGCAAGAGCGGAGGCGGATTGGAGGCCTATCATTTCGATTTCAGCCAGTAGCCCAGCCATCCCAAGACCGTCTCGTGCCAGAGGATAGAGTTGCGGGGCTGCAGCACCCAGTGGTTCTCGTCAGGGAAATAGAGCAGCTTGCTGGGGATCCCCCGCCTCTGCAGGGCGTTGAATGTGGAGATGCCCTGTGTGTCCACAACCCGGAAATCCTGCGCCCCGTGGATGACCAGCATGGGTGTCTTCCAGTTTTTGACGAAATTGACGGGGTTGTGCTTCTCATAGCCCTCCGGGTTGTCCCAGGGAGTGCCCATGTGGTCCCACTCAGGGAACCACAGTTCCTCGGTGTCGTAGTAGGCGATCCTCTCGTCCAGGTTGCCGTCGTGGTTGACCAGGCAGAGGAAGCGGTCAGGCCAGTTGCCGGCGATCCAGTTGATCATGAATCCGCCGAAGGAAGCGCCAAGAGCGCCCACCCGTTCTCCGTCCATCCATGGGTAGCGGTCGAGGGCGGCAGCCAGCCCCTTCTGTAGGTCCTCCAGGGGCTTCCCTCCCCAGTCGCCGCGGATGGAGTCACAGAAAGCCTGCCCGTAGCCTACTGAGCCGTGGAAGTCCACCATGACGACCGCGAAGCCAGCCCCGGCATAGGCCTGGGGGTTCCAGCGGTAGTGGAAGTCGTTCCCGAAGGATCCCTGGGGGCCGCCGTGGATGAGGAAGGCGACAGGATATATCGCTGACGGCTCGAAATCCGCAGGCCTGACGATGTAGCCGTAGACCGTCTCGTCGTTCCAACCCTTGAAGGTGAACTGCTCGGGTTCTCCCATGCGGGCCGATGCCAGCCTCTCCGTATTGATCGAAGTAACGGCCCGTTCATCCTTCCCGTCCGTGTCGACCGAGAAAATCTCGGTGGGGGATGTCAGGGTGTGGCGGCTGAAAATGATTCGCCCCTTCGCCGGGGCGAATCCGGAAACTGTGCCCATCTCGACGATGGTCCTGGCTTTCCCGGTTTTTACGTCGATAGCGAAAAGGGAGTTCTGTCCCCTGTTGGCGGCGGTGACCAGGATGGATGATCCGTCCTCAGACCAGGCGATGGAACCGGGAGAAAAATCCCAGTGCTCCGTCAGTAGGAGCATTTTTCCCGTCTCCCAGTCCCGGAGCAGGATGCGGAAGCGATCCGCTTCGTAGCGGGGCCGGGCCATGGCCAGATAGGCCATGGTCCTGCCGTCGGGGGAGAAGACTGGGGCGGTGTCCCAGGCCTGGTTGGCTTCGGTCAGGCACTGGGGTTTGCCGGACCCGTCGGCGGCCGCAGAGTACAGGTCGAAATCCGTTGACCAGGGTTCCTCCCTGCCCACATCCCTCGCGGTGAAGACCAGCCCTTTTCCATCCGGTGTGAAGGTGATTTCTTCCGGCCCGCCGAAGGGTTTGCTGGGCGTATCGGCATCCATATCCTTCATCAGATCGACAGCCTCTCCGCCCGTTTTGGGCATAATGAAGAGATGAGAGCGTCGGCCGTCCTTCCAGGTATCCCAGTGCCGGATGAAGATCCGGTCATACAGCCTGCCTGTGGCCGGTCTGGCTTCGAGGGCGGCGAGCTTTTTGGTCGTCTCCTCCGGCGTTTTTCCGGGAAAGACCTCCATGGTGAAGGCCAATAAGCCCCCGTCGGGAGACACCACGAGGTTCCCCGCATCGAGGGGCAGGTCCGAGACCTGCAGAGCCTCTCCCCCGTCCACCTTGATCCGCCAGATCTGAGAGGACCCGGAGCGCGTGGAAAGGAAGAACACGCACTTCCCGCAGGAGGACCAGCGGGCGTTGTAGTCGGAGGCTGGGTGGGTGGTCAGGCGGCGGAGGCCCTTCCCGTCAGCGCCCACCAGCCAGAGGTCGGTCCGGCCCCGGTTCGCCTCGAGATCGGTCACCCGGCGGTTGAAGAGGATCCAGGCCCCGTCGGGGGACACCTGGATATCGGAAATGCGGTCCATGGCCAGCATGTCGTGGATGGAAAAAGGATGGGTCTCCACCTCTTCCGCCGCGATAGATCCGGCCGAGAGGATCAAAATCACGAAACACAAAGCCTTAAATTGTTTCATCTTGTTTCCCTCCGATAAAATCGAGCTGCGCAGACACATGCCTGGGGGCGTGCCTCAAGCGGTTGATCTCAAGGCGCAGCCTATAATCCGGGCCCCGGTACCAGGGTCCTGATCCAGATATTCCTGAAAGATAAGAATTTTCCTCTATATTCACCCACTTACCTTATCAAATAAAATTATCACATCTAAAACGACAAGGTCAATGACTCCCCGCTCTCCTCGGCTGCCATCAGGAGCTCTTGCTGGATAATTATTATTCGCCGACTGAGCTGGAAGCACGTATCTCAGAATGGATCGACCATTACAATAACCATTGTTACCATGAGGCCATCAACAATGTCACTCCCAGTGACCGTTTCTTTGGAAGGGGCAAAGAAATCCTGGAACAAAGGCAAAAGACAAAAGCAGAGACTATGCATCGGAGGAGGGAAATATTTCGCTTATTTATGATAAATGACTTGATGGGAGGTCATAGTTAGGAGTAACAAATAATCCCTTTGGCGTGCGAATAGCTTTTATCAAGCAGATAATTTTATTCATATCTCAGGCTGTCTACGGGATTAGAATGGGCTACCCTCACGATTTTTAGACACACGGTTAGAAGCGCAACTAAAACCGCCATCATACTCGAAACGATAAAAACCCATATCGCAATACTGGTCCTGTAGGCGTAATTGTTCAGCATTTTATCCATGAGATAATAGGCGAGGGGCCATGCGATCACATTGGCTACCAATAGAAGCACCAGAAAATCTTTGGAGATGAGGGATATAATATTCGTTATCGATGCCCCGAGAACTTTGCGAATCCCTATCTCTTTAGTCCGCTGTTCCGCGGTGAACGAAGCCATCCCGAAAAGGCCAAGACAGGAGATGAATATGGCTAGAATCGTGAAATACCTATAAATTTCCCCTCTCCGCTGGTCGTTCCCATACTGTCTGTTGAATTCATCATCCAGAAATGAATATTCAAAAAGATTATTGGGCGAAAATTCAGCCGCTTTTTTTTCCAAATAAGAGATAGTTCCAGGTACGTCGTCAGGTCTGATTTTGACAAAAATGTAGCTGTGAGAACCGTGTCGCTGGGATAACGTGAAAATAACGGGCCCGATCTCACTGTGAAGCGAGCTGGCGTGAAAATTCTTGGCGATGCCGATTATTTTCCCCTCATCCTCCCAGCACGAAAACATCTTGCCTATCGGCGATTCCAACCCTGTAATCCTTGCCGCTTCTTCATTAAGTACATAGTTCTCCACGTCGGTTGCATATTCTTCGGAAAAGCTTCTGCCCTGGATGATCTGCATACCGAGAGTTTCAAAATAGTCGTAATCTATGGAAGCATCCGTCATGGTCACATAATCTTCAGGGCCCTTCCCTTCCCAATAAACGGGATTCATATGTCCGATATTTGTCGGCAATCTCCGGGCCGCCGTGACGTTTACAACATTCGGATATCGTTTGATTTCGTTCTTGAATGACCGATAAGCCTCTCTTAACTCCCTGTTCATCGATATGGTGACCACATGATCTCTGTCCAACCCGATATCTTTATTTCTTATATAGTTGAGCTGCTTGTACATGACGATGGTCCCGGTAATCAACACGATGGTCGCGGTGAATTGCCCGACGACCAGGAGCCTTCTTAAAACAAGACCGCCCGTACCCGACCGTAACTTCCCTTTTTTGAGAACGTTTACAGGTTTAAAAGAAGAGAGCATAAATGCCGGATAACTGCCGGATGCTAAACCCGTAAAGAGAACGATCCCGACCAACAGGAGCAAAGTCGAAACGTTGCCGGCAATGTTCAATGTCATCTGTTTTTCTGCGATGCGATTGAACGCCGGCAAAAAGAGATAAACCAATCCCAGCGCCACCAGAAGAGCTATTGCCGATAAAATGAGCGATTCCCCGATAAATTGTCCGATGAGATCGGTTTTCTTTGCCCCCACGACCTTCCTCATCCCGATCTCCTTGGCCCGGGTGTTCGACCTGGCTGTGGTGAGGTTTATAAAATTAATGCAGGCAATGATCAGGATGGCGATAGCGATCGTCAAGAATATATAGATATAAATAATCGGGTCCGTGCCGTTCAAAGAATACAGATGGACCTTGGAGAGAGGTTGTATATGAAGAACGACTTTCTGATTTGTTCTTTTGTCATGCTCCATGACGAATCCAGAGATCTTATCTGCAAAGTCAGGGAGGGAAATGTTCTTTTCTAAAAGGGCGTATGTAAGAGCTTCATAGGACCAACTGATTTCTCCCCGCTCTCCCATGAGCCGCATCGAAGCGAGGAAGTCAAACTGCAGATGTGAATTCTTGGGGATATCTTTCAAAATACCAGTCACGATTAGTTGAGTGTTGTTGTTGATCGATAAAGATTTTCCGATCGGATCCTGGGAACCAAAATATTTGGCAGCAGCCCGTTCTGTTAAAACGATAGAATCCTGGCTGGCAAGCACTGTCTCTGGAGTTCCCTTGACGAGAGGAAAGGTGAACATCTTTAAGAAATCATCATCCACCAGGGCACCACTTTCGTTGAAAATTCTATCCCCATATTTCATGAGCCAATACCTTTGGCAAAATCTTGCCATCTGTCGGACTTCTGGGTATTGTTCTTTAAAAACTCCGGCGAGTGCCAGAGGATTGGAAGCATACTTGGCACCCTGAAGCTCGGGAACGGTCCTGTAGAGGTCGCTGTAGTTACCGTGGAATTTATCAAAGCTGAGCTCATCCTGGACCCACAAAAGGATAAGAATGCAGCAGGCCATCCCGACCGCCAAGCCCATGATGTTGATGAAGGAATAAATTTTGTTATTCCGGATGTTTCTCCAAGTGATTTTCATATAGTTTTTAATCATGGCAGCTCCTATCGCTAAAGATATTTTGGAATAGGCGGTAAGTGCATAGACGACCTGCCCCCAGTACCATAAGAGGGCCTGAAGCCTTCCCTCATCCTGCACGCGCTCACTGAACTCCTCGCCACAATCCCCGGAGACAGAAAATTCCGATTCATAGTGACGCAGGAAGGCAAGCGCTTTCTGGCCCAGTTTTGGCGGATGGCCCTTGAATCTGCCCATAATCCTCAATCTCCTCTGAATCCTGGGATACTATTCCAGATGGCACACTGCAGATTATAGGATGTCCGGAGTGCTCTCATCCCCTCCTTTGACAGGGCATAATAAATCCGCGGCCTTCCCCCTCTTGCCGATGAGGTAGTTCCCTTTGCCTTGGTGACATAACCTTTGCGCAAAAGCTGGTCGAGAGCATTGTACAATGTTCCATACATCAAGCGCTTTCCAGTCATCTTTGCGACTCTTTTTCTGATAGAAACACCAAAGGCATCTTCCTTGAGGGCGATTATGGCCGCCAATATCATCTGTTCCAATAATGTGAGTTCTCTCATAGCTTATTTCTTGAATTAGTTTCCCGATTTCAAATCAGAATCCTGAATCAGGTTTTCCGTTACTTCCGCATACAGTAATACGTATTTCACGTAAAATGGTTGCTTTGATGCCCAAAAATTTTTTCTATCGTCGAACGACCTTGCAGAACAACAAAATCCAGGTCATTTCATCTCAGCAGGGAGAAAACCTCATAGGTGAAGATTTCAGCGGTTGACTTTTATCGTGAGGAAACAGCTTGAGTTAAGACGAAAGCGGCCTGGAGATAAGATGTTGGGCAGAGGGGAAAACATTCCTTGCAGCTATGGCACTCCTTGGCGGCTATTTCCGGGATGAACCTTATCTCCCGTCTTGCTCCGCAATCTACATATCCGACAGCGTGTTTCTTTTTGACCTCGGCACAGTATCTCACACAGAGGCCACAAAGAATGCAAAACGAGGACTCTTTTTCGAAACGGTCTTTGTCCGCTCCATACTCTTGAGCCAATTCCTGCAGTTGGGGTGAATTCGGTGCATGGGCCAGCAGAAACTCCAATATCGTCTTGCGGATTTTATCCACCTTCTCGGACCTGGTTTTGACGACCAGATCCTGTTCCACCGGGTAAAGGCAGGCTGCCACCAGTTTTGTCCAGCCGCTGACGTCTATTTCCACTGTGCAAATCCGGCATACACCATAAGGCTCCAATTTTTCGTGGTAGCAGAGCGTAGGGATAAATATATCAGCTTTTTGAGCTGCCTGCAGAATGGTCATCCCTTCTACTGCTTTGACTTTTTTCCCGTCTATCTGAATGATGATCTCGCCTGTTTTTTTTTGCTTCGCCATGATCATTCTCGCTTCTCTGCCGGGCTTTCCCCCTTACCGATTTTTGCCTCGTACTCATCCCTGAAGTAGCGCAGTGTGCTCAAAAGCGGGTCGGCGGCCGTTTTCCCCAGCGCACACAAGGAGGCAGCTCCGGTTACCTCGGAAATCTCCTCCAAAAGCTCGATGTCCTTTTCCTTTCCCTTTCCATCGCAAAGATTGATCAAAATCTTGAGCATCTGCCGGATGCCTTCACGGCACGGGACGCACTTGCCGCAAGACTCATTGGAGAGGAAACCGAGAAAGTATCTGGTGACATCGACCATATCGGCATCTTCATCCAATACCAGCATGCTGCCTGCACCTATCGGAGCTCCCAGCTTAGCCAGTTCATCGAAATCTAAAGGCGTGTCGATGAGGCTCTCAGGAATGCAGCCTCCCATCGGTCCTCCGAAGTGAACCGCTTTGAGTTTTTTTCCGTTGGGAATTCCACCACCGATGCCGTACACGATCTCTCTGATGGTGGTTCCGAAAGGCACTTCTGCGACACCTGTGTTGACGATGTTACCGGATAAGGATACAAGCTTGGTTCCTTTACTCCCTTCTGTGCCAGTGGCGGTATACCATTCAGCACCCTTATCGATTATCAGGGGCACATTGGCCCAGGTTTCCACGTTGTTCAAGGCACTGGGCTTTCCCCAAATGCCGCTCACCGAAGTGCGGATGTATTTGGGTCTTGGCTCCGGGATATTCCCCTCTATCGACCTCATCAGTGCGCTGGACTCGCCGGATACGAATATCCCGATATCCAGATGCACCTCCATATGGAAGTCGAAGTTGGAGCCGAGGATGTTTTCGCCCAATAGCCCGTATTCCTCCGCTTTGGCCACGGCCGTATCGATATTGTTCTTCATTCGAGATGCGTCATGACGTGTGTAGATGAATCCCTGATGCGAGCCGATAGCATAGGCGCCGATGATCAAGCCTTCCAGCACGCAATGCGGATTTCCGGTAAAAATGGCCCTGTCCATAAATGCCCCGAGCTCCCCTTCATGAGCGTTGACGATGACGTATTTTTCTTTCCCGGGGGCATCACGGGCCGTCTTCCACTTCCAACCTGCAGGGAATCCACCACCGCCCCGGCCACGCAACTCGGCCTTTTTGATTTCTTCCAGAACTTCCTCAGGACTCATGTCCATAAGCGCTTTGGATAAAGCGGAATACCCGCCCACAGCGAGGTAGTCGTCGATGCTTTGGGGATCGATCTTGGTGTTGCTGCCGATAAGGTGCCGCATCTGGTTTTTGTAAAAGGGGATTTCAGACGGATGGACGGCTTTTTTACCTGAATCCAGGTCTGCATAAACGAGGCGGTCGATTACTTTGTTTCCGAGAACGCTCTCTGAAACAATCTCTGGGACATCCTTGGGTGTTACCCCCATATAACAGATTTCATCAGGATAGATGATGACCATGGGCCCTTTTTCACAATAACCATGGCAACCGGTCGCTCTCAAGTATACTTTTGTCTTTAAATCTTTTTTATCGATTTCTTTTTCAAAGGCGGCGAAAATCTTTCCGTTGTCATGACCGAAACAGCCCATCCCTGCACAAATGGCAATGGAGGGTTTGTCCGGATCTCTTCTGGACAAAACACCCTTCCTCCATTTTTCCAGTTCTGCGGCTGAATTTAATTTTGGCATAATCTTCCCTTACTCATCACTTCCCTTTGGATTCAAGCTGAAGGTTTTGTGAAAGGTGACGATGTGTTTGATCCGGCTCAGCGGCACGTCCAGTTTCTTGCTGACCTTTTCCAACACTTCAACGGGAATCCAGTGATTTTCCTTCTGAATCTCCAGCAATACTTGAATCAGAGAACGGGCTTCGCCCTTATGTTTGTTTATAATACGATCGATTTTTGCGTTATCCACGGTCTCTTTCTTAACGTCCTGAGTTCTTGCTGAAACATGTGGATATTTTGCCAACTTATCTGCAATTAACTCATCGAACAGTCTGTTGAATTCTTCACCGGTGAAAAATTCAGTATAGGCTTCTTCTTTTCTGACAGGCACTCTGAGCCTTTCCGATAACACCAGCTTGATATAGGGGATGAGCTTCGTGACCGCCTCGAGTTTGGCCTTTAGCTCCTGTTCGTCTAGGCCTTCTCCCTTACCGAGGGGACCCAACTTCTCCATCTTGGGGCCAATTTCATTCATTATATTGGAAAAACGGATCCCTTCACCGGCGGATACCCATTCAAGTCTCAACCTTTCCGGGTTCAGCCCTATGTGCTCTAGCAATTTTTTGCATACATAAACCATGCCCAGTGCATCGTAATTACCATGGGTGACATAATGGCAATCATTGAGATGACAACCGCCGATAAACACAGCGTCCTGACCGGTCGCAAACGCCCGGAATATGTGTGCCGGGTCAACTCTACCAGAACACATCACCCTTATCACCCGGATATTAGGAGGGTATTGAAACCGGGAAACACCGGCAAGGTCCGCCCCGGCATAGCAACACCAGTTGCAGAGAAATCCTAAAATCTTCGGTTCGAATGTATGCCCTGCAGCCATTCTCAACCCGCTCCTTCGCCGGCCGGATCCTCTGCCAGGGGAGGAGCCGCTGCATCGATCTGGCAAAAGACCTCTTCATCGGTATAGTGCTTCAACATAATGGCACTGGTCGGACACTTTGCGTTGCAGAGACCATCGCCCTTGCAGAGAATAGGATTCACGTACGCCTTTTTACCTTTGGGTGTCTCGTGAAACTCTATGGCACCATACGTACAAGCTGTGATACAGGCCCCACAGGATACACAATCATCCTCTTTCACCTCACACACTGAACCGGAGACTGTAACAGTATCCTGTGAGAGAAGGGTGACGGCCCGGCCGGCAGCTCCATAGGCCTGGCTGATCGTTTCTGATATGTGCTTGGGATAGTGGGCAATGCCACACATATAAACGCCCTCCGCTGCAAAGTCGACAGGCTTTAATTTCACATGGGCTTCTTGGAAGAAACCATCCGGATTCAAGGGTACCTTGAACAAGCGGGCTGCTTCAATACTTCCTGCCGATGGAATAACAGCCGCGGCCAAAACGACCAGATCGGCATCTATGGCAAGCCTTTGACCTAAAATGAAATCTGTGACGGTTACCCGTAAAATATCTGCTCCACCCTCTTTTACGGCTTCCACCTGGGGCTTGTCATCCGGTTCCCAGCGGATGAACTTGACATCCTTCTCCGCTGCCTTACGATAATAATCCTCTGCGAATCCGTAGGTTCTTATATCCCGGAAGAGAATGGTGATATCCATCTTTGGATATATCTCCTTCAGTTTCAAGGCGTTCTTTACAGAATGACTGCAACATACCCGGCTACAGTAATTTCTGTCTTCCTGTCTGCAACCGACACACTGGATCATCACCAGACTCTGGCAATCAGACAGCCTTTTGTCCGTTTGAACGATTTGTTCTCCCAACTCCACCGATGTCATTACCCGGTCATCTTTTCCATAAAGGTATTCGGTGGGCAAGTATTCTTCGGCACCCGTGGCGAGGATGGCTGCTCCATGGCGGATCTCTTTGACCCTTCCTTCAGATTTCACGGTTGTGATGAAATTGCCCACATAACCGGAAACATCCGTTATAGTCGCATCATGGGATACATGTATCAAAGGGTGCTGATAAACCTTGCCGATAAGATCCTTCAGATATGCCTGTACATCCAGGCCTTCCAGAGTGAAATGAATTCTTCGCGCCATCCCCCCTAATTCTGTTTCCTTCTCCACTAGGTGGACCTCGAATTCCTGGTTGGCTAAGGCCAGGGCGCTGGTCATCCCGGCTAGGCCTCCTCCGACCACCAGGCCTGTTTTGTTGACGGGCAGATCGAATTCCTGCAGGGGCTCCAAATGGATGGCCCGGGCAACTGACATACGAACGATATCCTTTGCCTTTTTGGTGGCTTCTTCCTTTTGTTTGGAGTGTACCCAGGAGCAATGTTCTCTGATGTTAGCCATGTCGAAGAAATATTGATTGATTCCTCCTTCCCGGAGTGTGTCCCGGAACAGGGGCTCATGTGTCCTGGGGGTGCAGGCGGCGACAACCACGCGATTGAGCCCTTTTTCCCGAATTGTGTTCGCTATTTGCTCGGCAGCATCGGTAGAACACACAAAGAGTCCTTCTTCAGCGTGAACGACATTATCCAAAGTAGAGGAGTAGTCGACTACTGAAGGAACATCGACCACTCTTCCGATATTGGCGCCGCAGTGACACACAAACACACCCACCCTGGCCTCTTCTTCCGCAACATCCCTTTCCGGCGGATATATCCTGTCCCTGGCCAGTTTCCCCCGCCGGTAATCGAGGAGCTGACCACAGAGGGCTCCGGCCCCGCTGGCGGTCACGACCGACTCTGGGATATCCATCGGGCCCTGGAAGGCTCCGCTCACATAAATTCCTTTACGGGTGGTTTCCATGGGATTAAGAGGATCGGTTTTACAGAATCCGTGAGAATTGAGCTGGATGCCGAACGTCCCCGCCAGGTTTTGCACATCCGCTGGAGGGTTCAATCCTACGCCCAAGACCACTAGATCGAATTCTTCTTCCTTTACCCCATCCTGATCCGTCGCATATCGTATGGTTACATTCTTTGTTTCCGGGATCTCTTTTCCTATCGAAACGTAGCTTCTTATAAATCTAACCCCGGGAAGTTTCTCTGCTCTTTGGTAGAATCGTTCGAAATCCTTGCCAAAGGACCGGATATCGTTATGGAAAATGGCCGCCTCTGTGTCCGCGTCATGGTCTTTTGCCAGGATCACCTGCTTCTGGATATACGAGCAGCACACCGCGGAACAATAGCTATTCCCGCCTGCGATAACCTCCCTGGAACCGACGCAGTGGATCCAAGCTATTTTATGCGGATGCTTTTTGTCCGAAGGGCGCAGTATCTCCCCTTCATGCGGCCCTGTGGCACATAAAAGCCGTTCGAAATCGAGACTGGTGACCACATTTTCCAGCTTCCCATAACCAAAGTCGCTCCGGAGCTTAGGATCAAAAGTCTCATAGCCCGGGGACAGCACGATCGCCCCTACCTTTACATTGACCTTTTCCGCCTCTTGATGAAGATCTATGGCGTCATTCTGACATACTCCCTGGCAGATCGTGCATTTTTTGTCTTTGAGGTAAAGACAGTTTTCATCTATGTAGGTGACAAGGGGAACGGCTTGAGAGAAATATATATGGATAGCTTTATTGGACGATAAGTCCTGGTTAAATGGATCGGGCACCTTGACCGGGCAATACTCTACACAGACAGTACAACCCGTGCATTTTTCCTCTATCACATATCTGGGCTTTTTTATCAGCGTTACCGTAAAATCTCCTGCTTCCCCTTCTGCACTGTCGACCTCCGTATAGGTCAGGATCTCTATGTTGGGATGCCTGTCACATTCGATGAACTTGGGAGATTCGATGCACATGGAACAGTCATTTGTGGGAAAAGTCTTATCGAGCTGGGCCATCTTGCCGCCGATGGTGGGCGATTTGTCAACCAGGTAAACCTTAAAACCTGCCGTTGCAAGATCGAGAGAGGCCTGAATACCGCTGATTCCTCCACCGACAACCAATACATCTCCAAATTGACTGTTGGCGAAACTTTTGCAAAGTTGTTCGATTCGTTCTTTTTCCACTTGATCTTTTTCCACTTCTTTCCGCCCTTATCGGGTTTGTTTGGCTCGTAATCTCTCTGGGTGGGAATACACCGATAGGCGGCTTCCACGCGCATGGCCAACCAGGGCAATGCCCAGATCATGCGCAAGCGAAACAGCGCTCCCTGTGGGCGAGTGCCGCGAAATAACTACCGGGACCTGCATCCTTGCTGCCTTGAGCAACATCTCGGACGAAAGGCGGCCGGTGCTCAGCAGCAGTCGATCTCTGGTCGTTAGTCCTCGCATAAGACATTCGCCCTGAATCTTGTCCAAGGAGTTATGTCGTCCGATATCCTCAGCCACGACCAGCAGGTTCTTTCTATCGGACAGGGTTGAAGCGTGCATGCCGCCACATAACCGATACAGCACCATCTGCTCTTGAAGCTGCCTCGTCAGCGATAGCACTTCCTCGGGTGTCACAACGAGATCCGAATCAACCTTTTGTCCCTGAGTTTTGAAAGTTGCACCGCCGCCGCACCCAGAGGTGAGTGTCCTCTGCGTTGGCAATTCATACTCGGAGTTGCTCAGCATCACATCGGCCAGCGATTCCTCCTCACACACCCGCATGCTCGTCACGTCGCCGATGCCCGAGATGATTCCCTCTGCGTACAGGAATCCAAGGACAAGGCAATTCAACTTGGTCGGAGTGCACAGGATGGTGACCAGTTCCTGGCGATTTACATAGATTGTAAGCGCCATCTCGCTGGGCAGGTGAACCGAGATCCTGTCCCATCCCTTGTCCGAAAAGCGATGGAAGACGACGTCCGGTGAGACGCCTTTCAGATCCAGTTCGTCCATCGGTTCTCGCATGTTTGGCTTCTTCATCCTCACATCGCTTCCTGGAGAACTTCCGTGATGTCTTTGACCTCTATGACTGCACTATCCTTCAGGTTCAACCGGCTATCTTCGAAATTGGTGATGCAGTATGGGCAGGAAGTGACCAGCACCTCAGCCCCGGCAGCCACAGCTTGTTCTACTCTGAGGTCTGAAAATCTTTCACCCTTCGGAGTTTCCATCCAGATCCTGCCTCCGCCCCCTCCGCAACAGAGGCTGTCCTCCCGTGAATCAGCCATCTCGATCAGTTCTAACCCAGGTATCTTCTTCAGAGCCTCCCGGGGTTCGTCATATATGCCGTTGTGTCGACCAAGGTAACATGGGTCATGATAGGCCACTTTTTTCCTGTATTCCTTGGTGAGGTCAAGCTTTCCCCCGCAAATGAGCTCGAATAAATACTGGGAGATATGGACCACCTCGAAGTTCACCATGAATTCGGGATACTCGTTTTTGAACGTGTGAAAGCAGTGAGGAGAGGATACGAGGATTTTTTTCACCCCGTTTTCGATAAAGGTTTTGATGTTTTCCCTGGCCAGGCGTTTGAATAAATCCTCGTCGCCGGTCTTGCGGATACTTTCGCCACAGCAATTCTCCTTAGTGCCCAGTATCCCAAAATCTGTCTCAGCCAGCTTGAGTATGTTGGCAGTGGCTTTGGCTACCTTCACTAGCCGCGGATCATAGCAGAGATAGCAGCCTGGGAAATATAAATAATCCGTTCCCTCGGTGAAGGTTTTTACTGATTGACCTTCTGCCCATTCAGCCCTCTTTTTTCGCTCTTGATTCAAGGGATTGCCTTCGGCTGCGAGGCTTGCCCTTATGGCTGAAACCGGTTTGGCCGAAGCAGGAAATACCCCGTATTCTGTGGCTATCCTGCGCAAGGAAACACCGGATTCTATCTGTTTTACGTCCCTGGGGCAAAGTTGGGGGCATATTCCGCAGGTCGTGCAAAGCCACATATCTTCAGCTTCTATCTCGGTCAAACCGAACGTTGCCTGCCGGACGAGCTTGCGCATGCTGAAGGGTCTAACCCTGTTCCACGGACAAACGGTATCGCATAACCCGCATTGATAGCATAATTTGAAGGCTTCTCCACCGCTCTCTTTTATGACGTCGATGATCTCTTTGCAAGGGGCTACAGTTTCCATCCTTTTTTTTATCCTTTTCTTTCGCCTATTGTTTTTGGCCCTTCTTCGATATCGACATCCGGGCAATAGTATCCATTATCTTCTGTAATCCGTATTTTTTTGTCATCGACTCCAAAGCGATCTCCATCTCCTCCCGCTTCTCTTCTTCTTCCACTTCTTCGACTTCTTCTTCCCTTTCTTCGTAAGTCAGGGCGTCGGCTAAGCACCACTGAACACACATCGGCTCTGCCAAAGGCGGATCGCTTTCACACATGTCGCATTTCAAAGGAAGACCGGAGTCGGGTTCTTTAAAAACGTCCCTGGCCGGGCAGGAAACCCCGCAGAAGCTGCACTCGTCATATTCTTTTTCATTGATCGTATACGTATGCCTACCGGTACATTCGGCTGGAGTATAATCACCGGCACGTATCGGGACATAAACATCTCTGAGCGGTTCATGGATCACCCGGATGCGAGATCTCGCCGGATTATTGCTGCTGTATTTTGGAGAAGCGTGAAAGGTGGAGCACGCAACCTCACATGCCCGGCAACCATTGCATTTATCGAGATCGACTTTTATGATTTTGACTATTTTCTTTTTTTTCTCACCCATGACGGGTAGCACCTCTTCGTTTTATTTCTTCTCTTTTTTCGATGAAGCCTCCAAGATCCCCCTGTGCATAAAGTCTTCACTCACGTAATCCAAACCCAATTCATGTAAAGCTTCTGCAGTAGGAATTCCCTCTTCATTCCACCCCTTGAGTTTGTAATACTCATCTAAGAGCTTCTTTTCAAGTTCGGGAAATCTTTTTTTCC
>CAZIDF010000022.1:0-4894 GCA_964538085.1 uncultured Eubacteriales bacterium
GGATGAGTTAAAAAGAGGGATATGAATTCACTGATAGCTTTTTTGGGGAAATTTTGTGGGGGGAATCTGCTTGAGGAGAAGATTTTTGTGGTGCCGTCGTATCAATTGGGAGAAGACCGGATAATTACTGCTGATCATGCGTATAAGATTTAGAAATATATTTAATTTCAGCAAACGCTGAAACAGGGAATTTTAATGAAATTAAATTGGGAAAAAGATATTTATAATGCTAAAGTGATAAAGGGCATCAGATTGAATGATTTGAAGGCCTTATAAATAAAATGAACTCCTAAAATCAACAATTCGATATAGGAGAAAAAATTTTAAAAAAGAAATGAGAAAAAACTCTATCAAGAATCGTATTTATACCTATGCTAGCAACAAATCTTATTTCAGTGTGAAAGATCTGAAGAAATATTTTAAAAAAATCAACGTTATATATTCAGATGAAAATTTAAAAAAGTCACTCTACCGGATGAGAAAGGATGAAATCATATACAGCGCAGGAAGAGGCTGGTATTCTACATTGAAGCAAGAGTTTGAGTTAGATAAAAAGCCAATTATGGAAATCACTGAGCTGATTAGTCGAGATTTTCCCATCCTTGAATTTTCATGCTGGGGGACAGAACAACTGAAAGCCTTTTTTCACCACTTGCCAACCCAATTTGTCGTATTCATTTCCTCCGAAAAAGATTATCTAGAATCATTGAGAGACAGTCTTGAAAATCATAATTACAATGTATTCATCAATCCACTCAAATCCGAAGCTGAGAAATTTGTTCACTTCAAAGATCAAACTGCCATATTAAGACCATCAATTACTAAAAGGGAACCCAAGGATGGACATTTTGCAAAAATAGAGAAAATAGTTGTAGATCTGCATATGGAAATCAAAAAAGTAAATTTGATGGACGGAGAAGAATACAAAAGAGTTGTATCAAACATTCTAGATAACTTCCGCATTAATGTAGCGGATATGCTCGAATATGCCGAACGAAGAGGCATTAGAGACACAATTACGAATTTTGTCCACTAATCCCAAATAACACATAAATTTGGTATTGGTGGACAAAGTCCTTCCTGATGATAAATAAAACCTGCCTAAAAGAAAGCTGGATCAGAAAAAAGAGCCAAGAAATAAACGCTGATCCCATTCTTGTCGAAAGAGTTATTTTCGCCTTCGAGCTTCTTTCCCTATTAATAAAAGGCAAAATTCCACTGATTTTCAAAGGCGGCACAAGCCTGATGCTCCTTATGCCTGAATTGAGGAGACTTTCGATAGATATCGATATCGTCACTGAAGCAGAGGATAGAACTTTGAAAAATTCCTTTAAAGACCTAACAAGTCGGGGTCTTTTTAAAAGATGGGATGAGGATACGAGAAGCGCAAACAAGGAAGTTCCCAAAAGGCATTTCAAATTTTATTATGACTCTCCGGTTGTAGGCAGCGAACTTTATATTCTCTTGGATATATTACAGAGCATTCACATCTATCCTTCGGTGATAAAAAAACCAATTATGCATCCAATCTTCGAGATCGAGGAAGAAATAGAGGTGACCGTTCCATCGGTTAACAGCATTGCCGGCGATAAGCTGACTGCTTTTGCTCCCAAAACTATTGGAATTCCTTATGGCAAAGGAAAATCGATGGAGATCATAAAACAACTTTTTGATCTTGGCATTTTGTTCGAGCACATATCTGATTTAAGAGAAGTATATGACTCCTACAGGAATACGGCTGAGCTTGAGTCTGGATATAGAAAATTGAAGATGCCGATAGAGGCCTTTTTGGATGATTCGGTGGCGACTTCATATCTTATTTGTCAATCCGGTTTTAAAGGATGTGTTAATAACGATGAAACAAAGGAACTTAATGCCGGGATAAAACGGATTAAAAGTCATGTCTTGGGAGGGAAATATTCCATTTTACAGGCAAAAAGCGATGCTTCAAAGGTTTCCTATCTGACATCTATGATGAGAGAAGGACGGCTGGATATCGATTTCGAAGAAATAAGAAAAAACAGACAAGATCTGAAGATAATAAAAACCATAAATTTAACAGATAACTACATCATTTTGAGTAAGTTAAAAAAGATATCGCCGGATAGCTTTTATTTGTGGGCAAAGGCCTTAGATTTAATATGAAACAATAACCTCAGCAAACAATTTTATTAAACCATGAACGAGGGAACTGTTGGGTATTTCCCGAAATTAAGATCACCCTGAAAATAATGATGATGATCGGCAGGACGGTTGTGGTCAGCCTATTGCTTGACAATTAGTCTACTTTAGAGGAGTCTATTTTAAAGTAGACTGTTTTTGTGGGAAGGTGAGAAGAGGATATGAATTCTCTGATAGGGTTTTTGGCAGGATATTGTGGGGGGCATCTGCTTGAGGAGAAGATCTTTGTGGTGCCGTCCTATCAGGTGGGGCATCAGATCGGGGAATTGCTGACAAAGGGCGGGAATTCGTGGGTGAATCTGCGGTTTGCGACGCTGCCCTCTCTGGCTCAGGAATATGCTGGGATGGAAGTTTCAGGAGGGGATTCGCGGCAGATTTCCGAATCGTCGGCGATCATCGTTTTGAACAAGGTTTTCAGTGCGCTTCTGGATGAGGGGAGGCTCAAATATTTCGGGGCGCTCAAACCCTCGCCGGGAATAATTCGTGCTTTACACCAGTCGCTATATGCACTGAGGATGGATGGGATCAAGAGCAGCGATTTAGCGGTCGAGTATTTTATCAACGAGAAAAAAGGGCAGGAAATCCAGCTCATCCTGAAGAGCTATGAAGAGGAGCTGGAGAGTAGAAAGTTCATAGACCTGCCGGGGCTTTATTTTATGGCGCTTGAAAGTAGTGAAAACCATCCAGCAAATCAGGAGAAATATTTTCTTATTCTTCAGAACAGTTCGCTGAATAAATTGGAGAAAGAATTTTTAACGAAGATTGCGGGGGAAAGGCTGGTTCTGGTTCCGCAGGATGCGGTGATGGGGATCGAGAGGCCAAGGCATTATGTGGAGATTGCTTCGCCGCCTGCGGCGGCTCGCAATGACATGAAATCGGATCTTGAGAGAACCCCGTGGTTGTTTGCGCCTTATAAGGCCCCTCCCCCGTTCAAAGACGGCACATTGGAGTTGACCAGAGCCATAGGGCCCTCGAACGAGTGCCGGGAGATCCTAAGGCGGATTACAAGCGAAAAAATCCCCCTGGATGATGTGGAGGTCGTGTACCCTCCGGGGATCACCTATCCCTCCATTTTTTACGTGCTTTCTGCAAAATCCGGGCTCAAAGTGACCTTCGGGGAGGGCATTCCACCTGGATTCACATCCCCGGGCAAGATATTCAGCGGCGCGCTGAAATGGATGGAGGGGAATTATCCGAGTTCAGATCTCTGCCGGATGATCGAGGGTGGAGACCTGAGACTTTTCGGCAAGGAAAAAGGCGCTCCCTCGGTCCAGAAAACAAGCCGCTACCTGAAAAAAGCCAAAATCGGCTGGGGAAGGGAGCGGTATGGGGAGCGGCTGGAGAATTTGAAGAAAAATTACGAGAGCAGGGCTTCGACGGTGCCGGATGAAGAAGTCGATGAGAGGGCACCGGAATACGATGCCATCATAAAGGATATCGGCCGGGTCAAAACGCTCATAAAAGCGATGCTCGACTGTTTTCCTGTGTGGGAGGAAACGGAGGCTGTGGATTTCGGGGAACTCTGCCGAGGGATCGCTCGGTTTTTGAAGGAATTCGCAAAGATACGGAACGATGCGGACAGGGAGGCCTATGCGGGGATCCGGGCAAAGCTCGATGAAGCAGCAGAACTCGAGACAGCGCTTTTGGCCAAAGAGGATGCTTTAGAAAGGCTCCGAATCCTTCTCGACGGCATCCGGGTCGGCGCATCGGGGCCGCAGCCCGGGCACCTCCATCTTTCGAGCTTCCGCTCCGGCGGCTTTTCGGGACGACCCCTGACCTTTATCGTGGGGCTCAACCAGGAGCATTTCCCCGGGACCGGGTACCAGGATCCTTTTCTTCTGGATGAGGAAAGGATGCGGATATCAGGCACGCTCAAGACCACAGAGGACACCCTGAGGGAGAATCTTTACGGGATGGCATCGCTCATCTCGAGCCTCCGGGGAAAGGCTATTTTGAGCTATTCGGCCTATGACATCGTGGATGAGCGGCCGTCTTTTCCCTCATCGCTTTTGCTCCAGGCGTTCCGCCTCGTGGAAGGGGACCCGAGGCTCGATTATTCAGCGCTTCTGGAGCAACTTCCCGAACCTCATGGATTTCTGCCTGAAAAGATGGAAAAGACCTTCGACACGATCGACTGGTGGATGCGGAAGCTAACCTCTGACGGCACGCTCTATGACGGAATCGATGCGGTGAAGGGCTGTTTTCCGGAGCTCGGCAAAGGAATCGAGGCTCTCGATACAAGGAAAGCTTCCCGATTGAGCCCCTATGAGGGCATGGTCCAGGTGAGGGAAGACGATGTCCACCCGGTCTTCAATCGAGATATCGTCATGTCGTCATCGCGGTTCGAACTCCTGGCCTCCTGCCCGTTCGCCTATTTCCTGAACTACATCCTCGGCCTATACAAGCCGGAAGAGGTGGCATTCGACCCCTCGGTTTGGCTCGATCCTTTGCAGCGGGGAAGTCTGATCCACGAGATATTCTGCGCGTTCATGTCCGCAGTGAAAAAGAGGAAAGAAAAGGTGGAGGCGAAAAAACACCTCGCATTGATCCAGGAGATCGCAGAGCAGATCATAGCCCGGTACAAGGAAGAGATCCCGCCGCCGTCCGAAGGGGTGTTTGCCAAGGAACGGGCCGAAGTGATGCAGGCGCTCGATGTGTTCCTTGCGGCTGAGGAAAAGCTGGGAGACAAGGTGGAGCCCTTGATGTTCGAGGT
>CAZIDF010000022.1:4994-7893 GCA_964538085.1 uncultured Eubacteriales bacterium
AAGCCGCTCAAAGATAAGGAAGCGCGGGACAAGATCCGGACAGCGCTGGATACGACGCTGCTCGTCGAGGCGGGGGCCGGTTCGGGAAAGACCCACAGTTTGGTGGACAGGATGCTGGCGCTTCTGGCATCGGGGAAGGCCCGGATCAACACCTTTGCGGCGGTGACTTTTACGAGGAAGGCGGCGGCAGAGCTCCGGGGGCGGTTCCAGACAGAGCTCGAGAAGAAGGTACTGGCCGTGCGGGACAGGGAAGAGGACAAGGAAATCCATGACCGGCTGTCAGAGGCCCTCCATTACCTGGAGCAGGCCTTTATCGGGACCATCCACTCCTTCTGTGCGAAGATCCTGAGGGAGAGGCCGATCGAGATCGCGCTCGACCCCGATTTTAAAGAACTTGAGGAGATCGAAAACGCCATCTTCCGGGAGAACTGCTGGCATGAGTATCTGGTGAAGGCCAGGCTCGAAGACGATGAGGCTCTTGTGTCGCTGGAGAAGGCCGGCCTCACGGCAGAAGAGCTCAAGGAACCCTTTGATTCGTTGTCGCTTTACCCTGAGGTGGAGTTTATGGGGGGGAGCGATGAGGAGCCGGATTACGGGGCATACAGGAAGGCACTCGAGGGTTTTCTGGAGATGGCCAGGAAGAGGGTGCCTTCCGAGAGGCCCGAAAATGGATGGGACAATCTCCAGTATTTGATGCGCCGGTGTTTTCTGCGTCAGGGGAACCTCGATTTTAGAGACCCCGGCGTGCTGATGGAGACTTTTGAGATTTTGGACAAAAACGCCGGTGTCACACAGAACAGGTGGCCGTCCAAAGAGGAAGCGCTGGGGTTTAAGGCGTCGTTCGATGCCTTCAGGGACGAGGTCGTCAAGGAGGCGCTGAGGCAGTGGCGGGAGTTCCGCCATTCGAAGATCCTGGCGTTTTTGGAGCCGGCGCTGGATTATTTCAAGGAGAGGCGGCTTAGCCAATCCAAACTGAACTTCCAGGACCAGTTGATGTTGGCCTCAGAGCTCCTGAGGGACAATCCCGAGGTCAGGCAGTATTTCAGCCGGCGGTATTCCCACATCCTGGTCGATGAGTTCCAGGACACAGACCCCATCCAGGCAGAGGTTCTGCTTTATTTGGCAGGGACGGATGTGGAGGAGAAGGACTGGCACAAGCTCGTTCCGAGGCCCGGATCGCTGTTTCTGGTGGGCGATCCTAAGCAGTCCATCTTCCGGTTCCGGCGGGCCGATATCGACACCTACAACCTGGTGAAGGAACAGATCGAAAAGGGGGGCGGAGAGGTGCTTCATCTGACGACGAATTTCCGCTCTCTGGATGAGCTGGCCGAATGGAACAACGGGGTGTTCGCGCATGTGTTTCCCAATGAGGCGGACAGGTACCAGGCGGCCTTTGCCCCGATGAACACGGTGAGGAAGGATGAGGAAAGGCTTCACGGCGTTTACAAGATCACCATCCCCAAACAGGAGAGGAACAAGGAGGGGCTGATCGTCGATATCGATTCTGAAAAGATCGCCGATTTTATAAGCTGTTCTTTGAGAGAACCTTCGGATTTTATGATCCTGTTCCGTTACAAAAAGAACATGACCGTGTATGCCCGGGCACTGGAAAAGCGGGGAATCCCCTATGAGATCACAGGGAGCGGCGCTTTTTCCGAGTCGGAGGAAGCGAGAGAAATATTGAACCTGGCCAGGGCTTTGAACGACCCCGACAATCCGATCTACACGGTGGCTGTACTACGGGGGATCTTTTTCGGTGTCAGCGACGAAGAACTGTACGAGCACAAGCGGACCGGCGGCTGGTTCAATTTTTTAAAGGGTGAGGATAAAAAGGCGGAGGATGGCAGAGTGCGGGATGGCAAGGACAGGGTTTCGTCGGGGCTTTCCCGATTGAGGCAGTGGGGGGGATGGATCAGGGAGTATCCGGCCACAACGGCTCTGGAGATGATCTTCGAGGATTCGGGCATCGTCAACTATGCCGCATCCTCCGAGATGGGAAGCAGCCGGGCCGGGAATCTTTTCAAGCTCCTGGCGATCCTGCGCGACCAGGAGATGGGAGGAGCAGCATCCTTTGCCGAGCTTGTGGACTACCTGGAGCAGCTCGTCTCGGTATACGAGATTGAAGAAATGAGCCTGACCCCGGGACGAAAAAACGCCGTGCGGCTGATGAACCTTCACAAGGCCAAGGGATTGGAGGCCTCCTTCGTTTTTCTGGCCAATCCTGTGGGTGTGAGGGGGCACGATCCGGACAAACACATCATCCGGGAGGGAATGACCCCTGAGGGATATTTTCTGTGCAGCAAAAAGACCGGGATGTTTCAATGGACGGCATTGTCTCAGCCTGTAGGATGGGAGGATAAGGCGGAAGAGGAAAAGCGGTATGCCGATGCTGAGGAGCAACGGCTGATGTATGTGGCATCTACCCGGGCCAAAGACTGCATGGTGGTGAGCACGTATGAGGGGGCGCTCGGGGATAGGCGCGCGTGGAGTTCGCTGGATGAATACATCCATGCAAAGCCAGAGCTCGAGATGGAGGTTCCGGACGTGAGGGCTGTGGAGGAGAGGGAGAAGCTGAAGCTCGAGAAGGGCGAATGGGCAGAGGCGAAGAAGAAGATAAAGGAGCGGCGGGATGTGGTGGCGGTGCCCAGCTATGCCGTAGAGAACGTGACGTCGCTTGCCAAGAAGGATCTGGAAGTGCCCGAGTGGAGGCGGGGAAGTTACGGCATGGCCTGGGGCAGAGCTGTCCACAAGATGCTCGAGATTGTGGGGAGAGGCAATGGAAAAGATGTGAATCTGGACCTTCTGGCCAAGAATGTTTTGGTGGCAGAAGAGATGAGCCTGGAAAAGAAGAGCGAGCTCGTGAGGCTGGTCCAGTCCATCATGAGGAGCGAATTCTGGG
>CAZIDF010000022.1:7993-62296 GCA_964538085.1 uncultured Eubacteriales bacterium
ATCACCAAACAACCCATCAAGGAAACCGGCCTGTATTTCACTTCCATCAAAAAATGGGTCGAAATCGAATTGAGCTAGCTACAATGAGCATGACCAAAGATGAACGAAGAGCCCTCCGGTGGCTGATCAAGTGGGCCCTGTTCTGGCTCCTTGTCCTCCTCCTTTTCGGAGTTCCTCTTCTTATTTTATAAAGATTCACCCCTGCTTAGCCAGATTAGGGATCAGCGCCTGGGTTTCTTACCATATGCCAATAATTCTTCACGAATAACATGCCGAAGAGTGTCTTCGAGCGGCTCTCTTTTTGAACTCATATAATCCCTAAGAGCCATATTGATGAGGGTCTGATAATTTCCACCACCTGCAGAGTGCACTTTCTGTCGGAACCAGTCGAGGATTTCATCATCAATTCTGATGGTGATACGCGTTTTTCCTTTAGGAGTCTTTATCACCGGGCCTCTTTTCCCTTTACTAAAATCGTATTCTTTATACATTGAATTAACCTTTATATTGCCTTATCTCCTTGGTTGTCGCTTTCCTTGCTGAAATAATTCGAATCCTGGTTTCACGCCAAGTATAGACAACGACAAGAATGCGGCTGTAGGAGTCCACCCCGATGGTAATAAAGCGTTCTTCATTCGGATAGTCATCATTTATAGTGATAGCTCTTTCATCCTCTAAGACAGATACAGCATCTGCAAAATCTATTCCATGTTTTTTGAGATTGGAAATAGCTTTTTTGCCATCCCATTCAATCTCCATTTTTTTATTATATGTACATCTGTACATATAATCAAGAAAAAAGGAGGGATTTTTTTGTGCAGTTTAGGGGTACTCACTCCAAATCGAGGGCCATGATGAAGCGGTCCCTAGGGTTTTCGAAGCGGATTTTTTTCGGATCGAACTCGTAGGGATTCCAATCCCCGATCCATTCGAGAAGATCCAGCAGCTCATCTTTATCTTCTGTGTCGCGGCGTTCCTCCAATTCTTTGCCAGCTTCAAAGGCCTCGATACAGCGATAGTAGCCATGAGTGCTTCCGCAATCCTCAGGAGGAGCGGCAAGCTTTCCATCGACACAAACGGGGTACCTGGCGTTTTTTGTTTTTGGTAGGATCTTCTCGAGAGTGACCGTCATTTCCCAGTTGTCGCCATAGTCATAGTTGTAAATGGCCCTATCGGAGGGCTTCTTGAAATATTCCTTGATAGGAACATCCGTCGTGAAAAGCCAATGTGGTTCCATTTCCCACGGCTCTCCCCATGGGCATTCGATGTGGGCGATATATTCACGTGTGCCAATCCCTGGGATCATAAAGCAGTGGAGATGGTAGTCCAGCCAGTCCATGGCATCCTGGATAGCCACATGAAGATCATAGAACGTGTAGCTCTCCGGGACTTGGAGCCTCCTCCAGACCGGCGGCTTGGTATCCAGCAAAGTACACTTGAATTGATAGACGTTTTTGAACGGCCTTCGCCAGGGAATGCTCAATTTCTGGATGGCCTTCTGTTCACCAAACCTATGCAGGATTTCAATTGTCCGTTGGTTCGGGCCGATGATTTCTTTGTCTTTTTTGGATTTCGATGGCTTTTTACTCATTTTATGTAGATTATTTTACAAAAACTTATTACGGAATAAAAGCGATTAAGATCTTACTCCCAGTCATAAAAAACGCTATTTTCGGTTATTTTATTACAGGAGGTAATATAACAACCGTAGTGAGATTGCTTCGCTTCGCTCGCAATGACGTTTTTTGCGTCGCATAACGAGGATTAAGTGAACCCTTTTGTCAATAGCAAATCATTCAATCCAGGATATGAGATTTCATGAACAAGCCAGTCGTCATACATAATGATGGCAAAAGAATTGCATTATGTTCCCAAATCAGGTACAATTGTACTCAATATGAGTACAATATATCCCAACAATGCTGCTCTATCCAACCTTTTCGGAAAGACAAAACGATCGATCCTCGCCCTACTATACTCTCATCCAGACGAATCCTTCTATGTGCGTCAGATCCTTCGCACTGCAGGCATCGCTCCAGGAGCTGGCCAAAGGGAACTCAAACGCCTTGCAGAATCTGGAATAATCCGAAGAACGGTCAGCGGACATCAAGTTTATTATCGAGCCGATTCCGAATGTCCTATTTTTTTGGAGCTCAAAAACATCATCACCAAGACAGTGGGGGTCGCCGATATCATCCGAGCCCAATTGGCGCCGATAGAAGAGCGCATCGATATCGCGCTACTCTTCGGGTCCGTAGCTCAAGGTAAAGAATCCAAAGACAGCGATGTCGATATTCTCGTCGTTGGCGACCTGACCTTTGCAGAAACCGCCGAGAGATTGGCTCCTGCCCAAGAAACTCTCGGAAGGGAAATTAATCCTGCGGTTTTTAACTCCGATGAATTCCAGGACAAGCTCAGAAAAGGCCATCATTTTCTCAATTCTATCTTGAAACGTGACCTTATCTATTTGATCGGGGATGAAATTGAGCTTAAACGAATGGCTGAAAAACGGCTGGCTGATTGAGCACGAAACTAGCCCCCAAGAGATAGAGGACCTATTCCGGATCGTGGATCGTGACCTCAAAGATTGCGAGGCAGCCAATCTGAGTCCTGATTGGAGGCTGAATATCGCCTACAACGCGGCTCTCCAATGTGCGAAGGCAGCTCTCGCAGCATCAGGCTATCGGGCTTCCCGGGAATCCCATCATTACCGCCTGATTCACTCTCTTGCTTACACGATTCAAGCCGATGATAAACTGATTTTCCAGTTCGATATGTTCAGAAAAAAGCGGAATATCAGCGATTATTTGAGAGCCGGTGAAGTATCAGAGCTTGAAGTAAGAGAAATGATTGCCCTGGCAAAGCAATTAAGGCGATGCGTTAATGAATGGATAAAGACCAAATCTGCTTCGCCTTACTAGGATTATGTGAACCAAAACGTCAAATTATCACGATAAACGAAAACTATACTTTAGAATTGCATGTAAATCTAAAGCTCAGCTTAACTTTATCACCATTTCTATCGTCATAGTGCTCCTAATAATTTTGCTTTCACGCAAAATTGTTTGACTTCTTAAGGACGCCCAATCGATGATGTCCAAGTGATTATTGTCATGCCCATTTGGAATGATATATGGTAAAGTAAGGAACTGTGATAAAATTCAAGAACCGCCACACAACAAGACGGGAATTCCTGAAGACCGGTTTGGCAGGTATCGCCGGAGCTTCGATCCTGACAAGGTGCTCAAGCAATCAAACGAACCCGGAGAATCAATCAAAAGATCGAAAAATCGTGTACCGCACGCTGGGACGGACGGGCCTCCGCCTTCCTGTTGTCAGCATGGGATCCTCCTATGCGATCGAAATCGTTCACCGAGCTCTGGACGAAGGGATCGCCTACATCCACACCTCCAGCAGCTACTCCGAACGGAACCACGAGCGGATCCTGGGGGAGGTGTTCCAGAACCGTCCCCGGGATTCCTTTGTTATCGGCACAAGTCCTGACCTGCCTTACCCTTACGGGGGACACGACCGGTCCATGGATCTGGGATTGGATGTCGATCCCGACCTGATCCTCCAGTCCATCGAAGGGAGCCTCCGGCGCCTCAAGCTCGAATATGTCGACATTTATTGGCTCCTCTCGATAGACCGCGTCGAAACAGCACGCCACGAGCCCTACATGCGCGCCTATGAAAAACTCAAAAAATCCGGAAAAGCACGATTTGTCGGGCTCGGCACACACAGCAACGAGCCGGAAATCATCCGGACCGCTGCCGAGAGCGGATTTTGGGACGTGGTGCTTACGGCATACAACTTCAGACAAACCCACCGTGAGGATGTCCGTCAGGCCATTCGCCAAGCCGCAGAAGCCGGCCTGGGAGTGGTGGCCATGAAAACACAGGCCGGAGTCTACTGGGACAGAGCCCGGCGTAATATGATCAACATGAAGGCCGCTCTCAAATGGGTGCTCCAGGACGAAAACGTGCACACGACCATCCCGGCCTATTCCAATTTCGAGGAGATGGATGAGGACCTTTCGGTAATGGAAGATCTGACCTTGACCCCGGAAGAAAGGCGCGACCTCGAATTGGGAACGGATCTTGGCCTTGCTGGGCTGTACTGCCAGCAGTGCCGGCAGTGCCAGCCCCAGTGCCCGGCAGGCCTCGAAATTCCCCTTCTCATGCGGGCCTATATGTATGCCTTCGGCCACGACAAACCGCACAAAGCTTTGGAAACACTGCGAGGCTGGGGCTCAGCCGGATTGGCCTGCAGGGACTGTTCCACCTGCACCGTCAGATGCGCCCTCGGTTTCGATATCCGATCCAGAGCCCTGGAGCTGGCCTGTCTCCTCGAAAAAGCCTGAATCGTAATCTCCTCTGCTTCCATAACGATCCCCCGCAGGACGATCCATACCAGGAAAGTCATGCGATCCACTCCTAAAGGGCGGTGGATGATTCCCCTTGACATTGGGACAGCGATTCGGTAATTTTTATGCAGGGGAATTAGAGGAAACTCACAACAATAATTCGGCCGGGATGACTTTTCTCTTTTTATCTCCGAATACTGTTATAAGGAGGGATTTTATGAAATCCAAAATTTCAGTGGTTTTGGCGGTGTGTCTTATTCTGGGTCTTTTGCCCTTGGCCATGTTTGGGCAGCAGCCTGAGCAGCAGAAGCGGTATCAGATGTTTATGGTCATCGATGAGCTGGTCTATCCATCCATGAAAGCAGAGTACTACGAGGCCGGGAAGAAATGGATCGCCTTTATGAAAGAACACGAATTTACCTATCCGATCAATACTTATTGGACGGGAGATAACCACGTCTACTGGAGTATTCCCATACAGAATTATGCCGAAATCGACAAGATGATGGCGATGTCCGGTAAAATATTGGAGGAGTTTCCGGAGGAATACAAAGCAATCTTGGAGGCTTTTAAGGGAACTTACGAAAATTCTCGAATGAGTGTTTACGCCCTGGATTTCGAGTATTCGATGATCGCCGAAGAAGAAGAGGGAGAATCCGGAGAGGAGAATTTTGTCTTCTTCGACTTTTACTATTTTAAACCCGGCTATGATGCTGAAATAGAAAAAATATTCGAAGAATCTAAAGCTTATATGGCAGACAAAGAGATCCTCCAGAGCTGGTATGCCTATTGGGGTTGGATGGGCACTGACGGTCCGGTCATGGTGTCGACCGCGACCGCAAAGAACGTGCGCGAATTTTACGAAGAGAATGCGAAAGCATGGGAGGCCCTGGGAAAGGAAGCCGGTGAGATCAAGCAAAAGATGATGAAATACGTGACTAAACAAGAACAAAAAATGGCTTGGGTCCAAAAGGAGCTTTCCTACACCCCCGCAAAAAAAGAAGAATAAGATTCGGACAACGTACCAGCATCTTCATGCAGCTCGGCTTTGAGCTCAAGCGTCTATCACATGCTCGACCGTGTATTTCCCCCACGAAAAAGTGACAGCCACCGCTAACACATTGGCTATGACTATTCCCGTCCACACACCTTTCAAGCCAAATCCGAAGGTTATTCCCAAAAGATAGCTTATGGGCACCTGCAGGATAATCGTCCGCAGGATGGTCACTATCAGGGAACGCATGCCCTTTCCAATGCCCCGGAACATGGCGGAAGTGAGCATGCCCAGAGGGACCGCCGGGTAAAATATGGCCGTGATCCTGAGAAACATGACCAGGTCCTGCTGGATACGGGAAGCTTCTTTGGAATAGGTGAAAATATAGCTTATCGGACCGGCGAATACGGCCACCAGAATTCCCACGGACAGTTCGATGAGAACCCCGATTTTGATCGCGTACAAAAAAGCGGTTTTGAGTTTCTCCTTGTTCTTCGCCCCAAAAGCCGCCCCGGTCACAGCAACCACTCCGGTGGCCATTCCTAAAAGAGGGATAGTCCCCACCATGACAATACGCCATCCGCTGGTGAACACCGCCACTCCGTCTGTACCCCCGGCTTGAATAACCACGATGTTGAGGACGATCATGGCTGCAGACATGCTAAGCTGAGCCAGGGAAGAGGGAAACCCGACCGAGAGGATCTCTCTCAATATCCCTATATTCGGCTTGAACTCCCTAAAAGTGATGCGGAGATAAGTCTTTTTTTGGATAAAAAACCAGTAGAAAAACAAAACTGCGGATATAGTAATGGAAATCAGAGTGGCCCAGGCAGCTCCCACCACTCCCAGCTTGAATCCGTAGATAAATAAAGGATCGAGAACGATGTTCAAACAGGAACCGAAAGCCAACCCATACATCGCTTTTTTAGCCGCTCCTTCCCCTCTGAGAATCGCACCGGCTATATGGGAAAAAACCAGTATGGCAGCTCCGGCAAAAAGTATCCGGGCATAATCGGCGGCCATACGGCCCACTTCTCCGTTTCCTGACAATGAACGGAAAAGACTCCCCGTAAAAGGAAGAGCGGCAACGCTGATCACCAGGGCAACACCTATGGCAAAAACGATGGTGTGAGCCGCCGTGTTTTCTGCGACCTTTTTATTTCCCTCCCCGATTCTGCGGGAAATCGCCGAACTTCCGCCTACGCCAATTCCTGCCCCGAGTGCAACGATGATGATAAAAAAAGGGAAAAACAGGCCCACGGCAGCCAGCTGGTCGGCTCCTAATCCTGCCACCCAGATGCCGTCTGCGATGTTGTACAAAGCCTGAAGGAACATGGCCAACATCATAGGCAAAGAAAGCTTCAAAATCGCTTTTTTGGGATCGCCCAATAGGATCTTGACCCCTTTGGTCATAAATTTTTCGCTGGCCATGATGCCTTCTTCTTCCATTTGCATAAGTCAACCACTATACATAAGCGGGAGGAAAATGAAAAGGGACATTTCCCATCACGACACGCGTGTCACTGGACTGATCACAGTCCTAGCGGCCAGAATTGTTACCGCCATACACCCAGTCATATAATTCGCAGTTTTTGGCTTTTTATTACAGGGGGTTATATGAAATCGTTCCGGGGTTACACTTTTTTTTGTAGTTCTGCCCAGATTCCGCCGACAGAGAGCTTTTCTGCCCAGGAAGAAATATAAGTGCGATCGATCAAGTCAGAAGAAATTTTGAGCATGCTGGCAATATCCCGCAGATGCTTTTCCGAGCGCCCATGTTTGAAATATTCCAGCTTTTTGATGATGATCACATCGACCTTGAGGCCGGATTCAGGATGAATGATATTGAGATATCCTTTTGGCTATTTCCCGCTTTATTTTCTGCTCATCCCAATCAGGCCACAGAGTGCGCAAATTGTGAAAAAGCTGTGTTCTTGTGGAATTCCAGAGCCCAAAAGCGATTTTGAGCCGCTCTAATGGCGACTTCTGTTTATAAATATCGACCATAATGTCATCGATGACTTCGATATGGAATGATTCCACTTATCCTCCCCTCCCCTTATAAGCTAGATACCTCTGGAAGTCAAGAATGAGTGGAGTGGGTCCTAAATTATTTCTTTTTTTCATTACTCTCGGAGAGTTCTTTCATTAGCTCAACCTGTATTTGCTGAATCTCGAGCAACGTTTGCCATTCTCTAGTGAGAAAATGATCCAGTTTTTGGTGTAGATGACGGATTTCAAGCTCGGCCTTCAAATTCACACGGTATTCGTAATCGGACCTGAGCCTGTCTTTTGAATCTTGGCGATTTTGGCTCATCAGGATGATGGGCGCCTGGATAGCCGCGAGGCATGACAAAACGAGGTTCAGAAGGATGAAGGGGTACGGGTCGAATGCTTTTAGGAGGATCACTACGGAATTAATAACGATCCACACCAGCAGCGTTACACCGAAACCGATAATAAACTTCCAGCTCCCGGCAAACACGGCAAGCTTGTCGGATAGCTTGTCTGAAAACTTTATTCGCTGTTCGTACTCGGCGTTTATATCCTTCGCAACGGTTTCCTGTTCCCTCATGCTTTTAACGACTTCCTGCTCAAGGGCGGAGAGTTCGCCCTTTTCTTCTTCAAGCACTTTTTTTATGAATTCGATGCGGTATTTATTGAGATCCTCAGAGCAGATGTACCCTGTCCTGGATAAGCCAGGATGTTCTTTTTGGATAATCGCCATGACGGGCTCATGCACCATTTCTAGCGGAAACAACTCGCTCATTTTTTTTGGTTGCTCACACACATCACAAATAACTGTCTTTTTTTCGTTTTTTTTCATACTGATCCCTCCGAAAGGATGATAGGCATAAATTATTCCCTTAAAGGAATTATTTCAAGCTAATCCCGTGTTAGAGAGCAGGGGTGTGGACAACGAAGAACAAAAAACGGTATGATATTTTCCTCTCATGTCACCAGAGGCTGGAAAACCATTCAACAAGGAGATGGGGAATGATCCGAAATAGGAACGTATTTGCATGGGTATTTCTTTGTGTCGTTGTGTTTTTTTCTGCACTGGCTGCGCAAATACCGAATTTCATCGAACGTTTAAGCGGCGGGACAGTTCAGAACAAAGACTTCAGGGCAGAAATCCCATTCACCTATGTGGACGGACGCATAAGCATCAAGTCGCGAATTAACGACTCCGACAAAGAATACTCCTTTATTCTCGATACCTATGCTCCCTGCATGGTCAGGGAAAGCCTGATTAAAAGCATTCCACTGGATACCTTAGACCTTACCGAACAAATGGGAAAACAGCTGGAAGGCTCGATGATGAAACCTCTGTTTCCGATATACCAGACAATCCGCTTAGGGGAGGTGGTTTTCAAAGACATCGGAGCCATGGCGATGAGAGAAGATGAAGATAATCCCTTTGTCCAAGTGCTGGAGAATGGATTGATCGGAGCCAACCTTTTGAAATGCTGCATATGGCAGTTCAACTTTCAGGAAATGAAAATAGTCATAACGGATAAAATAGAAAAGTTGGACCATCTGATCGATGCCATCCGGGTTCCTTTCAAACCGGTCTCTGTCCAGCAGTCTCCGAATATCCAGATAGCTCTCAATGACGAAGACAGGATCGAGGTGCAATTCGACACGGGAAATAAAGGTTTTTTGACTTTGAGTTCTGCATCATTGTTGGCCCTGGTCGATTCGGGCGATGCCGTAGCGCTTCACAGACGCTCCATCAGCCCCATAAAAAATCCGGACACAGATATCGAAACCTATCACCTCGCTAAATTGAAGTCACTTAAAATCGGAGAGAAAACTTTCAACGATCTTCCTGTGGGGGTCTACAGAGTAGATGATGAAAAAAATGCGACAAGAGGGAACATAGGCATAGAGTTTATCAAACATTTCATCGTGACCATCGATTGGCCGGAAAATCAGCTTTACTTGACACCGATAGAGGGTCGAGAAATGAAGCACAACATCCAGACTTTCGGACTGACTTACGGGCATTTCGATGGGGCGATGAGGGTGGCATCGATCTATGGAGGGTCAGGCGCCGAAAAAAAAGAGATCGAAATCGGCGATCCGGTTATCGAAATAAACGGACAGAGGGTCGACAATCTTTCAGAGGACCAGATTCAGAAATTCCTTCACGGCACGCTCCTTTTCTCCCGTGACACGGATGATACTCTTTCCCTGATCGTCCTGAGCAAAGGCACTGAAAAAAGAGTGGAACTCTTTTCGTATACATTATTTTGAGGACGAATAAATCGATTTTAGATCTCTTTCAGAGATTTTACAGGCGAATAAAATCCTGTCTCTGTCATTTTTGTCAGGATGCGATTGCCTTCGCGCAGGTTGATCGTTCTATGCTTCACAGCTTTCTTGAGGATGCCGATTGTTCCTGCGAGTTTCACATCCAATAATCCGGCTTCCCTCCTCGCCGCCCTGTCATCACAGGCAAAGATACATCCTCGGGATTTTGCCACCGCAATGCTGGATGCCTCACCAAGACCGAAGGATACCGAAAGTGTTTCAAAAAGAGCTTTCTCTTTTTTAGAGCTCAGAACAGCTTCTTTAAGCCAACCCTTTTGCAAAGTTTCATAGACTTTCACTAAATCTATATGTCCTTGCTGAATCCCTTTCATAATCTCGGTCGATACAAAATTAGTGATGAAAGCGGATTGGCTGTAAAGATTCTCTAAAATAAAAAGAGAATCGGAGAGTGCAAAATTTGAGATGCAACAGCAGTCCAAGATAATCTCAGGCATTCTCTGTGTCTTGGGTCAAACTTTTCAGATCCTGAGACTGGATGTGGATTCCTTGGTCCATCAGGTAATTTCTGGTGCTGACCGGATCGAGTCCCAAAACCTCGGCCAGTTTCCCCAAACTGATGAATCCCTCGCTGTAAGCGCTGAGGGCAACCTGCCTTCGATGTTCGAGCTTATCCTTTTTCTTGTAAACGACATCGAGAGCATCTCTTACCAGTCCCCCGAGTGTCCGGCCCTCTCTCCGGGCATAGCGTTTTAACTTTTTATGCTGATCGTCACTGAGCATGATGTTCGTTCTTTTCATGGATTTCCATACATGTGTAACTATATGTGTATACTAAAATATTTCTGCCGGCCTGTCAACATTTATTTAAATGAGTAAACTATTATTTCCCTAATTACGTCTTAAATAGTAAACGCCCTCTTAAGGAGAACTCTGCGATGTTCAAAAACTACTTAAAGGTCGCCATCAGAATTCTTTTCAAACACAAAGCTTATTCGTTCATCAACATATTCGGCCTGGCACTTGGCATGGCCAGCGCTGTCCTGATCCTGCTGTTCGTGCGTTACGAACGCAGCTATGACCGCTTCCACGAAAATGCCGACCGCATCCAGCGCGTCGCCGTACGCGCGCTGATCGGCAATACCAAAATCCGGCAGACATCCACCCCGGCCATCCTCACACCGACCTTGCTCGAACATTACCCCGAAGTGGAGCGCTCCATCCGCTTCCAGGATTCCTTCGAGGGCGTGACCGTCAAATACGGCGACCTGGTGTTCAATGAATACTGGGTAGGCTCCACCGATGCCGACTTTTTCGAAGTCTTCACATTCCCCCTGACAGCCGGCGACCCGGAAACTGCGCTGCAGGAACCCAACACCGTGGTGATTTCGGAAACCATGGCCCAAAAATATTTCAATGGGGAGGAGGCCTTGAATCGAACCTTGAACATCGACGGCCTTGATTTCCGCGTCTCGGGTGTGATGGCCAACTTCCCGAAAAACTCCCATTTTCATTTCGATATGCTGCGGTCGCTGAACACATACAGCGAAAGGCTCGCGGACACCAACTGGTTCAACAACAATTATCAGACATACCTCCTGCTGCACGAGGGAGCCTCGGCGGACTCTCTCGAAGCCAAATTCCCTGAGATTGTCCGCAACTACGCGACCGCCGGCCAGGATTACGATGGCTGGGTGGCCAGGGGGAACTACTGGGAGTATTACCTCCAGCCCCTGACCGACATCCACCTCCATTCCGACCTGAACGGAGAGTTCGAGGCCAACGGGAATGCGGCCTATGTGTCCGCCTCGTTCCTGATCGCGCTTTTCATCCTGCTGATCGCCGCGGTCAACTACATGAATTTGGCCACGGCACGCTCAGCCAGCCGCGAGCGCGAAGTGGGCATCCGAAAAGTCGTGGGCTCCACCCGCGGTCCCTTGCTCCGCCAATTCCTGTCCGAATCGCTGGCCGCCTCTTTTTTGGCTCTCACTCTGGCTATCGCCATGGTCCACCTTCTGCTTCCGGCTTTCAGAGCACTCACTGGGCGGCTTCTCTCCATGCCATATCTGGATGACCCTGTGGTTATCCCTGCCCTGCTGGGCCTGGGCCTTGTGCTCGGTGTTTTTTCCGGCTCCTACCCGGCATTTTTCCTGGCATCGGTCCAGCCCATCAAAGTGCTGCGCGGCCGCTACCAGGGCGGATCCAGGGATTCCCGCCTGCGAAATGTGCTTGTCCTGGTCCAGTTCGCCATCTCGATTTTCCTTGTGGTGGGAACCCTCGTGGTCCATCGGCAGACCGAATACATGCGCACCCAGAACCTGGGCTTCGACAAGGAGCACGTCGTCGTTCTCAAAACGCCTGTTCCCTTGGGCAGCCGCAGCCAAGCGTTCAAAGACCAGCTTCTGTCTTTTCCCGAGATCAGTGCCGTATCCGGATCCAACACGACTCCCGGCCGGTCGTTCAGCAACTGGGGATGCCAGGCCGAGGGCCTGGATGAAAGCATCACCCTCAACATGTGTGTCTGCGATGAGGGATTTAGGGAAACAATGGGGCTGGAAATGGCACAGGGCCGGTTTTTTTCCCGGGAATTCTTAACCGATGATAAAGCTATCGTCATCAATGAGGCCGCTGCCAAACTCATTGGGTGGGAGGATCCCATCGGCAAGACCATTTCTTTCGATAAGGATTCAACCTTCACTGTGGTGGGCGTCGTCAAAGACTACCACTACGAATCCCTGCATCATTCGGTGCGCCCGGGGGCATTGATGGCGCAGCCCGGAATATGGGGGGCTCAGGAAGATTACATCTCGGTCCGGCTCCAGCCGGGCGACATCCCCCGCACCCTGAGCCGCATCCGGAATGTGTGGGAGAATTTCATGAAGGGACATCCCCTTGAGTATTCGTTCCTGGATTCAGACTATGACGAGCTCTACCAGAATGAGGAGCGCACCGGCCGGATCTTCTCGGTTTTTGCGGCCCTGGCCATAGGTATCGGCTGCCTGGGACTTCTAGGGCTGGCATCTTTTGCTGCTGAGCAAAAAACACGGGAGATCGGGATCCGCCGCGTGCTGGGCGCCAGCGTGCCTGGGGTCATGATGCTTCTTTCGCGGGACCTCCTGCGCTGGGTGGCCTTGGCCAACCTGGTGGCTTGGCCTGTCGCCTATTTCGCCATGAACAAGTGGCTGCAGAATTTCTCCACCCGTATCGGTCTCAGCTGGTTCATTTTTATCCTTGCCGGCTTTATCACACTATTTATCGCCTGGTTCAGCACCAGCTACCAAGCCTACAAGGCCGCCAACACCGATCCGGTGAACGCCCTCAAACACGAGTGACAATGATATGTGTCCTTAAATGAGGACACCAGATAAGATATATCTTACTCCCACAAAGAACTTCTAATTCATTTAATATCAACCGCTTATACATTTCATGCGGATTGTCGAATTCTGGTATGCTTTTTGCTTTAGAGATGTCTGGAGTGAAAACATAACTTGGGAAGGAGGTCGAAAATGAGAAAACAACTGACGCTCGCTTGTTCCCTTTTCATCTTGGCAGCGGGGATTTCCTCCTGTCGTCCTTATGCCGGTTTGGAGTTTTATTCCCGAACACCCCGATTCAATAGAAACCATCACAGCCATGTCATGCTCATCACGCACCGTCCTCAAAGGAACCACATCGTTTTGGGAGAGGTCTGGATCAAATCCAATCCCCGGATGAGCCGTCGTTCTGTCGAAAAAAAGCTTCGTAAAAAGGCGGCCCGTATGGGGGCAGATGCCGTGGTGATCACCAAGGACAAATATTCCCGTGACCGTGTGCCCTACCGCCGCTACAGGCGTGGCACGATGGTCTATAGAGAAAGACTCGTCGGCGGAGTCGCCATCCGTTTCCGCTAAAACTCGGAGATGTTTTCGAAGTTGCGCTTCAGATCATGAATGTGTATAAATGAAAATTCGAGCTGGGCAAAAAACCAACGGACGGTTCCTGGAAGGTCGCCCGCGTTATCGCTCACAACGACCCATCATAAAAACCACCCTGCAATTCATCTCGAAAGGCTATTGAAATAGACCGACTTTTAAAAGAATAATGGAATATCCCATGAAAAAAATCCTTTCCGTTTTTGTGATTCTTTTAACTTTCATAGGTGCAACTTTCCTGGATGCGAAATCGGTAATGGCCACTGAATACCATGTTGCTCCCTCCGGCAACGATTCTGATCCGGGTACCTTATCTAATCCTTGGCGCACTGTCCAACGCGCCGCTGATTCGGTTGCCCCAGGCGACACCGTCCTTATCCACAACGGCACATACAAAGAAGAGGTAATCTTCAAATACTCTGGCACAGCCGAGGCTCCTATTACATTCTCGGCAGCGCCGGATGAAAAGGTCACCCTCGAAGGCCTGGAATTTTCCGTTGGGACTGCCCACATGAACATCTCCGACCTGAAGATTGAAGGACGATCCATTTGGAGAGTGTGGCTCCGGGGGAACAATCATCACATCATGCTCGAAGGATTGATGATAATCGGAGGGGAAGCGGGTGTGCGCATCACATGGGGAGATTCAGGACAACCTCCGATCGACGGTCCTGTCTCTGACATCACTCTCGAAGATTCTCTGATCCGGGGCCAAGTGTACACCGCTGTCGATTGTACTCCTGGTCCAGGAAGGCGATTGACTTTCCGCAATCTTGAAATAATCGGGCCTGAAACGGATGGGGAGCCTTCCTTCGGGGCTGATGGCATCGCTGTCGAGCGCGGGAATAACATCCTTGTGGAGGATTGTTACATCCACGACATGCAGGGAGACGGTATCGACCTGAATTCGCGCGACGCGTCAGGCCATATCTCCGGAATCGAAGTTAAGCGCAATATCGTCGCCCGCACGCAGCGCAGCGGCATCAAGCTCTGGGCAGGCGGCCGTATAGAAAACAATGTCGTGTGGGGTTCAGGCATAGCTCCCCTCGTTATTGGGATCTTTCCGGGTTCTTATGAAATCGTCAATAACACCATCGCTTTCAATATGTGGGATCCCAGCTACAGCGGACGGGATTATTCCCTTGTCGCTTCTTATCCTTCCGACGGCATTTCTCCAGAGATCGATCTTTTGCTGTCGAACAATATCTTCGCCTTCAACACAGGACCTCAAGTGGGGACGCCCACAGGAATTTACTTGGGAAAAGGCGTGAACTTGGTGGAGGAGGGTAACAACGTTTATTGGAGTCGAGACGATTGCGAGATCACAGCAGAATTTGTGCAGGGAGATCCTGATTTTTCAAGATCGGAGATCGCAGATGCGACTTGGGCAGCGGCTTCGGGTCATGGGCTGGGCAACATCATATCCGATCCACTCTTCTTGAATGGATGGCCGGATGTCGACCTCCATCTCGATGAACTAAGCCCGGCCATCGACTCAGGGACCTCCGAGAATGCCCCTTTAGAAGACTGTGAAGGCATGATACGGCCCGCGGGAAACAGTCACGACATCGGGGCCTATGAATATGGATCGGTAAAGGATCCGGAAAATGCCGATGATGAACAAGAAGACCCTGAACCGAAACGGACAAAAAAAGGTAGAATAATTAGATAAGCAGGCCAGGGTTGCGGTCCTAAGGTTTGAGCTTTTTGATGAAGCCGGCGTCCACCCACCAAATATGGCTTTCTCCGCCCCTCTGACTAAGAAAAAACATGTATTTTCCATCGGGGCTTACCATCGGGCAGATCTCGATACTGGGTGAGTTGATGGGTTTGCCCAGGTTTACAGGCTCGGTCCACACACCGTCCTCCTTGCGGTAGCTGATGTACAGGTCATAGGCCCGGGAGAAAATCAAATAGCTGCCGTCGGGTGCGATAAAAGGCATGCCCTCGCCTTTTTCGGAATTGACGGGAGCACCCAGGTTTTCAGGCTTCTGCCATTCACCGTCCACAAGTTTGGCACTGTATATGTCTCCTTCACCCAGCCCCTCGGGCACACTGGAGCCAAAGTAGAGTGTGTGATTTGCATCTACCGAAAAATGCCAGTGATGGGGATAATCGTTGACAGCGGCATTCACAAGCTTTGGTGCAGACCAACGCTCTGCGGTGCGGTCCACATACCAGATGCGCTCTTTCCTCGATTTAGGATCGTCGGGAGGCGCCATCATGGACATAAAGTAAACACGCTTTCCATCGGGCGAAAAAAATGGGACATCCCCTTCCTTATCTCCGGTGAAGGCAGTGAAACGGGGGGGTGTCCACCGTCCGTTTACACGCTCGGACATCAAAATCCCGCCCGTGGAATAAAGTTCTCCGGGGATGGTGATCATGGGCGCCCACATGGCCATGTTTCCGTCGGGCGAAAAGGCTGCGGCCGAATGAAGGCCCCAAATGGAAGAGACAATTCCCGGCGCAAATAGCTCCGGTGACTCCCCGGGAGGTGTCTGGCCCATGTAGTCTCCTTCCAGCACAGGAAATTGGATGGGTTTGTCTTCGGCGCCTTTGGCGATGAGGAAAGAGCGCACATTCTCATGCTTCATTTCATCGGCAACGTTCAAAGGAGACTGCCCCATAACGGATCGTGTTTCTATGTCCGCTCCCTTTGCAATCAGTCCCTCCACGGCTTCGATCCGTCCGTCTCTTGCGGCATAATGGAGGGGGGTCCATCCGTAGTTGTCCCTCAGGTTAATATCCAAACCCTTTTCGATCAGGATCGCAATGATCTGGGCAGACCCTCCGGCTGCGGCCGCATGCAGCAGCGTGCTGCCGTCGGAATGACTGAACGTGGGATCGCCTCCTGCCTTGGCGACGGCGTCAAATAGCCGGCTCAGGCCTTGGGATGCGGCCATGGAAAAAAGATACCGTACATCGCCGCCTTTTGAGGGAATATCCGCTCCTGCATCCAGGAGAATATCGACGACCTCTTTTTTACCCCGCCAGGATGCCAGATTGAGGGCCGTGTCCTGGAATTTGTCCCTGGCGTTGACATCGGCACCGGCATCCAGAAGAATCTTTATGGTGCGGGGACCTCCTCTTTCCCTGGCACACAAAATAAGCGGCGTGCGGCTGTAATTCTCCCGGTTTTCGATATCCGCACCCGCTTTTGTGAGGATGAGCACCGCATCCGCAGCATCGGACATGGCAGCGTAATGGAGCGCTGTATTGCCCCCGTAATCTTTCGCGTCGACATCCGCACCATTCTCTACCAGAAACTTCATGACCTCGAGATGAATGCCCCGGCAGGCCCAGTGAAGCGGAGTGCGCCTATCATTATCTCTGGCATTCACCAATTCTGGGTTCTTTTCGATCAACGCTTTCACACCTTCCAAATCGCCATTCTGGGCGAAATCATGAATACCTTCCGAAAATGATAGACTGGCGATCGCGAACAGGCTCCCGACCAGTATCCCTATCCCGATTGCTATGCTGTTTCGGCGCATTTTACCTCCTTGGATAAACAAATCCTCCGTTTTACAAGCAAAAAATATACCAATATTATCCCCTGGGTTCCCGATAAAGAAGGAAACATCTAATGTCCGGCTGCAGACAGTTTATGTCCGTATTTGAACAGAAAAGAGATTTATTGGACTTGCGGGCAAGTCTCTGTCGATGGGATTTTCCACTTTTCCGGTAGGGTTTAGGGGGTGTCGTTTTTTGTGCCGGCTTCGAGGAGGATGTCGTCGCGGGCATATTGGATACCCGACTCTCGCAACAAACGCTGGAATTCCTCATCGGAAAGATCATCCCGGACGGCGGCTTCCACATGTTTGCCGATAAAGAGCTTTTTATTAATTTCATCCACCATGCTGTTGATCCGGATGTAATGGCTGGCTTTGGCTTTGTCCAAAACAACTGTGATCGAATCCTCATGTATGCACACAGCCTTCACCGTTTCAATTTTGGATGCCTGGGCGACAAAACGTTTCAGCATGCGTTTTTTCCGGTTTTTGATGCGTCTGTAAACCAAAAGGCCGAGAACGCCGATCCACAGTAAATTGGCCCATTGGAGTTCGGTAAAGATGAGGAGGACCACAATCAGGAGAATCAGGGCCACGATCGCAACTCCCTGCAAGCCGACGGGAATGAATGTCGTCAACCAGTACTTGAGTTCATCGACCTTCTGAGCGGGCGAAAACGAGCGCTGGACACCGGACTCGATGTCTGCTTTCAGGTGTTTGAGGTCGGAGATCAAAGCTCCGGCATCCGGATATCTGTCCTCAGGACGTTTGCGGAGACAGCGGGCGATGATCCGGTGAAGATCGGGCGGTAGATTCTTGCGAATGACCGTGACCGGACGGGCCTCCTCGAAAGCGATGGCGTGCATGGTGTCGATCGGGCTCTCTCCTTCGAAAGGCAGCTCGCCGGTGACCATCTCGTACAAGACGATCCCCAGGGAAAAGACGTCGGAGGGATAGCTGAGGGGTTGACCTCGGGCCTGCTCCGGGCTCATGTAGGACGTGGTTCCCATGATGGTCCCGGCGGCCGTGGTTTTGGGCATCGTTTTGGTGGGGGCTCCTTCTTCCAGCAAAGTCAAGGTTCCGTCCGCATCTGAAGAACGCTCCAGCAGCTTGGCCAGTCCAAAATCCAGGAGCTTGGCATGCCCATCGTGTGTGACCATGATGTTTTCGGATTTGATGTCGCGGTGGATGATCTTGGATTTGTGGGCCTTGGCAAGGCCTTCGGCCACTTGCAGCGCCACCTCCACGGAGCCGATCAAATCCATTTCTTTGTTTGCGATCAATTTGCCGACGGTTTGCCCTTCGACATACTCCATGACGATGAAGGTGGTTTCATCCATCGTGTCGATGTCGTAAACCTGGGCGATCGCAGGATGGGTGATGGAGGCAGCAGCGCGCGCTTCCTGGAGAAACCTATTCCGCTTGTCCGGGTCGGCAGTCAGGCCGGGTTTGATCATTTTCAGCGCGACCGGACGGTGAAGTTTCGTGTCCTGGGCACGGTACACGACACCCATGCCTCCCCTGCCAAGGAGTTCGTCGACTTTGTAGTGTTTGATGGTCTTGTCGACCATGGATTTTTCATCGTCCATGGTACTGTCTATACCATAAGCGTTACTTCAAGACAAGACCCACGATGGCGCAAACTAAAGCCAAAGTGACCGACACGGTACAGGGATAATATAGCGGGCCGATCTTACCGGTTTCTTCCTTGGTGATTTTTTTGTACTGGTGGATGTATTTGATGATATACAGTCTCAACAAGAAGAAGTTGATTTTGACTCCCCGCTTGGAAACTTCGTTCACGATCATGATAGAAAAGATAATGAAAACACCAACGAACATGAGAGATAGCGCTAAAAGTATATTTGCCATTTTGTTGCTCCAATATATATACGCGCCTTTTCAGAATAAATTCACAAAATTTGAATAAGGTCTTGATGTTATAACGTTATAGTTCGATACAGGATCCGCCATGGCGACTATCGGACAGCCTTTTCCATCGAGAAGGATGAGTTGACTGTACACATCTATAAAATCGAACATAGGCGGGAAGTTTATCGTTGATGTCAAGGCGCAACCTTTTGGTCAAGTGAAACGTCTTTCTCTAAGAACGACATAAGGTCTATCTGGAGGTTTGCCTATGTGGATCCATCACCTAAAAGTCACCATGCGGAATATAATCCGGCACAAAGGTTATGCGTTTCTGAACATTTTCGGTTTGGCGACCGGAATGGCTTGCTGCATCCTGATAGGACTTTGGGTCCTGGATGAACTGAACTACGACCGCTTTCACGAAAATGTGTCTTCGATCTGCCGGGTGGAATCCGACCAGGAGTTCAACGGAAGAACCCTCCATATCTACTGGACACCCCACCCCCTCGGACCGGCGCTCAAAGCGGAAATTCCCGAGGTCGAAGACTCCACCCGGGCTCAGAATTTGAGGGCACAGCTGCTCCGCTACGAGGACAAGGCCTTCGAGGAGTACGACGTGTGGTGTGTGGATCAATCTTTCCTAGAAATGTTCACCTTCCCGATGATCCAGGGAAATCCTGAAAATGCTCTTTCTGGAACCTTTTCCCTCCTGATGACAGAACGCTTGGCCACAAAGTTTTTCGGCGATGAAAATCCGATCGGAAAAGTGATAAACTTAGCTCAATCCGCCGATTTTACGGTCACCGGCGTATTAAAGGACATCCCCACAAATTCTTCTCTCCAGTTCGATGTTCTTATTCCCTATAAGTACCTCGATTCGATCGGCCAGACAGATGACAACTTCACCAACAACCAAACCTACACCTGGGTTCAATTGCATTCTGGCGTAAACCCAGAGGAGGTCAGTTCAAAAATTAGCGGTTTTGTCCGAACAAAGGTCCCCCGCAGCGGGATGGTGCTGGAACTCCTTCCTCTGACAAAGGTCCACCTGTACACCTACTCCGGTTACGAAAAGAATTTCGCCGTCCAGTCCGTGTACCTCTTCTCCATCATTGCCATTTTTGTTCTCCTCATCGGCTGCATCAATTTCATGAACCTGTCCACCGCCCGATCGGCAAACCGGGCCAAAGAGGTCGGCCTGAGGAAAGTCGTGGGTGCCTTCCGGTCGCAGCTCATCCGCCAGTTTTATGGAGAATCTTTGCTTTTTGCCCTCATTGCCTTGGGTCTTGCCATTGCGGCTGTTTCTGTCGTTCTCCCGGCATTCGGGAATCTGGCCGGAAAGGAGATGTCCTGGAACGCAACCGGTGCCAGCGTGCTGGTTTTGGGACTGGCTGGAATCGCCCTGTTGACAGGATTGGTTGCTGGAAGCTATCCCGCGCTTTTCCTGGCATCATTCCGGCCTGTCGACACCCTCAAGGGGAAACTGAGAGCGGGGAAGGGAACCGCCGTTTTCCGCCGCACCCTCGTCGTGCTCCAGTTTTGCTTGTCAGCTGCCCTCATCATCGGAACAGGCGTCGTCTCCAAACAGATGACATTCATCAAGAACAAAAATCTGGGGTGGAGTAAAGAGCAAGTCGTGGCCATTCCTATCCGCTCCTACAGCCGTACATCCCTGGAAACCCTTAAAGCGCAGTTGGCCAACACCCCAGGGATTTTGAATGTCGCCGTCGCCACGCAGAAGCCGTCTTTTACTAGCTGGAGCTCCAGTGGGTTCGATTGGGAAGGCAAAGACCCGTCCCTGAAGGTGGATGTGACCTACATGGAAGCGGACGATGGTTATGTCGACACAATGGGGATGAACATCATCCAGGGACGAAATTTATCCAGAGAATTTCCGACCGATAAAAAAGAGAGTTTTCTGTGCAACGAAGAGATGGCAAAACTTATGGGTCATGAAGACCCGATCGGAAAGTCCTTCTCGTTCTGGGATCAGAAAGGGAAGATAGTGGGTGTAATCGAAAATTTCCATTTCCAACCCCTGAGAAGAAAAATCGAGCCTCTCATCATACGATGGTCTCAGCTGGACTGGACGAATTTTCTGTTCCTCCGGATAGCGCCAGAAGGAATTTCGAAAACTTTAGGAACTGTCCAGGGAACTTGGGAAAAAATCCTGGTGGATATTCCGTTCAGCTACCAGTTTTTGGACGAGGATTTTGCCACTATGTACAGGTCGGAAGAAAGGACGGGCACGCTGCTCAAGATCTTCACGGCCATGGCCATCCTGGTGGCCTGCCTGGGGCTTTTCGGGCTCGCCTCCTATGCAGCCGAACAGAGAACCAGGGAGATCGGGATCCGCAAGGTTTTAGGGGCTTCAGCTCAAGGGATCGTGGCTCTCATGTGCCGGGAATTCCTGGTGCTTATCGGATTGGCCAACCTTATCGCCTGGCCTGTCGCTTATTTTGCCGTTAAAGACTGGTTGGGCAACTTTGCCTACCGGACACAAATCCCGGCAGTTTTTTTCATTGGAGCTCTGGTAACATCTCTGGTCATCGGGCTGATGACCGTGATCTACAAGGCCATACGGGCTGCCTCAGCCAATCCCGTCGAAGCCCTGAAACACGAATAAGGGATTAGCCGCCGAGCACTCTGGCAGGAAGCGTGAACAAAGCCTTGATGAACCGGAAAAAGGCATCCAACGTGATGCCTATCAACCTCAACGGAAGCATCAATAGCCAGACGATCGGGAAAAGAAGCAAAGCCAGGATCGCCACCGGCCAGCAGATCAGCAGCAATAGCAGCCATAATAGAAATTTTATAAACATCTTTACCTTCCATTAAACAATACGACCCAAACCCCCAAAAAGTTCACCCTAAATTAAATTGGGGACAGGATATGCTTTCACTTAATTCAATAAACACAACTTCAAATAGGAAAACACATATCCTGTCCCCAATTAATACTGCGATATTTGAGGTTATTGTGGTAAATGAGGTATGATTAATTGAGTGAAAGCATATCCTGTCCCCAATTTTACAGCACCGAGAGCTGCGGTCGGAGCTGTTGTCATTGAAGAGGGGAAAGTTCTGCTGGTCAAACGGAAGTACCCCCCAAAAAAAGGAAAGTGGGCCATCCCCGGCGGTTCTGTGAATCTTGGCGAATCGTTGCAGGCCGCAGCGGAACGGGAGATCAGGGAAGAAACAGGATTGATCATCGAAGCCAAGGAGCCCATTCATACTTTTGACTTGATCGAACGAGGCCCCAATGGGAAAGTCATATTCCATTATGTGGTCGTTGACCTCCGTGCCGAATACATCAGCGGAGAACCTCACCCAGCAGATGATGTCAGCGATGCCGGATGGTTCGGCCCTAAAGAGATAAAAAACATCGACTCCTCGACATCTACGATCGAGCTTCTCCGCAAGCTTGATTTTCTAAAATAACCCGCTTCGCTTCGTTTGACATCGGCTACCTCCTGGTATATAAATCTGAAAAGTGCCGAAGGCTGAAATACGATGAAACTTATCATTCAGATCCCCTGCTACAATGAAGAAAAAACGTTGGAAGCCGTCATCAACGACCTGCCCAAAAAGATTCAAAGCGTAGATGTCATCGAGACTATGATTATCGATGACGGTTCGACAGACGGAACCATCGAGGTTGCACAAAAATTAGGTGTCGATCATATCGTCGCATTGAAGACGCACAGAGGACTGGCAAAAGCTTTTGCCGCAGGAATCGAATACTGTTTGGATCAAGGAGCGGATATCATCGTCAATACCGATGGGGATAACCAGTACAAAGGAGAAGACATCCCGAAATTAATCATGCCGATCATCAGGGGGGAAGCCGATGTCGTGATCGGCACCCGTCAAATAGAGGAAGTCCCTCATTTTTCTTTTTTCAAAAAAAAGATGCAGAAGCTGGGGAGCGCTATCATCCGGAAACTGTCCAAAATCCCCATAAAGGATGCCACAAGCGGTTTCCGGGCTTTTTCCAAAGATGCCGCCATGAGGATCAATCCTTTAACCGAGTATTCCTACACCATAGAAAGTCTTGTCCAACTGGGAAATGAAAAAGCCAAAATCATGTCGGTTCCTATCCAAGTGAACCAAAAACTCCGGGAATCTCGCCTGATTAAAAATACGCCTTCTTTCATCGCCCGCCAGAGTTTGACGCTTTTCAGGGTGTATACCGTTTATAAAGCGTTCAGAGTATTCCTGTTCTTTGGCGTTATCGTCGCTCTTCCCGGAATTTTCGGTTTTATCCGGTTTCTTTATTTCTATTTCACCAGTGGAGGAGAAGGCCATATCCAATCATTGATTTTCTCCGCTGTGTTCGTGATATGCGGATTCTTCATTCTCATGTTGGGGATCATCGCCGAACTGGTAAGCAGCAATCGAAAAATGATAGAGATGATAACCTACAAAATTCGAAAACTGGAAATGAACGATAAAAATAGAACAAAGGATGAAGATTGATTTAGTCGGCCCTTCCTATCCCTTCAGAGGAGGGATAAGTCACTACTCCACCCTCCTTTTCAAGAATCTAAAAAAAACACACACGGTTAAATTTTATTCTTTCAAGAGACAGTATCCCCGCATTCTCTATCCTGGAAAAACAGATAAAGACAGCAGCCGCATTCCCCTCAGAGATCCAGAAGTCGAATCGTGTTTAGACTCCATGAACCCGTTCACATGGATCCATGTCGCCAGAAAAATCATCCGCGATAAACCGGACTTAACGATTTTTCCCTGGTGGGTGGCATTCTGGGGCCCGCAGTTTCTCACCATTATTTGGATCTTGAAGCTTTTTTCTAAAACAAAAATACTCTTCATCTGTCACAACATCCTGGAACATGAAAAGAATAGGATAAAGTATGTCCTTTCCAAGTGCGTACTCTCCAGAGGAGATTATTTCATCGTTCACTCGGAGGAAGAAAAAAAGCGGTTGATCGGGATCACGAAAAAGACCCTGGTGAAGGTAAACTTCCATCCCACGTACGAAACTTTCAATTCTGGAATAATCCCCAGAGACAAAGCGAAGGAAAAACTGCAGATAGGCGGAGAGAATATCCTGCTTTTTTTCGGTTTTGTGCGCAAGTACAAGGGATTGACCTACCTGATCCAGGCGATGCCAGGCATCCTGAATCGTATCGATGCCAGACTGGTCATCGCCGGAGAATTCTGGGAAGACAAGAGTCTTTACTTGAAAATGATCAATACTCTCGATCTCGATGCAAAGGTCACGATCGTCGACAGGTATATCCCGAACGAGGAGATGCCTTATTTTTTTTATGCTTCCGATCTTGTGGTCCTGCCCTACACCTCTGTTACCGGAAGCGGCCTGGTCCAGTTGGCCTTCGGTTTCCATAAACCGGTTGTGGTTTCCAGGATCGGGTCATTATCTGAAGTTGTGTGCGATAAAAAAACAGGATTTCTCGTTTCGCCTGAAAATCCCGACGAGATCGCAAAGGCTGTCGTGGAGTTTTTTAGAGAAAGCGATAGGGATGCCATGGTCGAGTGGATCAAAAAAGAAAGCAAGAAATTCTCCTGGGAGCACCTTGTCGGGGCAATCGAGGCATTCTGGGAAGAAAAAGGCCGATAATCAATGGCAAAGCCCAAATCACTTCAACTGCTATTCGGTCTCGAAATCCTGGCTTTAGCCTTGTATTTCTGGCATCAAACGGTCGCTGCTTTTGCGGGATGGGGAAAAAACCGGCTTGCCCTCCCTATTTTGATCCTCCTGGTTTTCCTGTTTCTATTCGCACTGGTTCTGAAAAGCCTTCTGCGAATGACCGCCAGATATCTGCACACAAAAACCGGTCTGACGGTTTCAGATCTTTCCAGGTCCCTCATCCTTTCTCTCTCGCCATTTTTTCTTCTTTATCTCATTTTCCTGCAATATATCGTGTTTCTCAAGGATATTAGGGGATATCTGCTTCCGGTTTCGCTTGCAGGTACCGCTTACCTCCTTCTCACCTTCTCATCCCGCTTGAAAAGAGCATATCCTCAGACTATTCCCTCACCCGAAATTCTCCAAAAATGGAATCCGGAACGGCTCTCTCTCGATCGACTGACGCTGCTGCTTTTTGCACTCTCCCTGGCCGTTTACATCTTTTTGGCTTCAGGCCTCTTATTTCCTCCTCAGCCATTCACGGGCGATGAACCGCATTATCTTCTCGTAACCAAGAGCATCATCGAAGACGGAGATATCAACCTCGCAAATAATTATGCCGATCAGGACTATCTCGATTTTTATCCCGGAAAGTTGAGACCTCACGCTTACCCCGGGAAAAAAGGGAACGATTATCTTTATTCCAAACACTTTCCGGCTCTGCCCGTGCTGCTGGTGCCGGTTTACATGATCGGCGAAAAAATTATCCGGCTCAGCCCAAAAAGGGCAGAAGACCCCCGGTTCACAAGGCCGGTCATCATCTTTTTCTCCCGTCTTCCTCTCTGTTTTCTCACGGCATGGTTAGGACTGGTTTTTTTCCATCTCGTGTTCGACCTCACGAAAAGGAAAACCCTTTCGATCTCGGTGTGGGCGATATTCTGCTTCACGACTCCTATGGTCTTTTATTCACAGCTGATCTATCCGGAAATCCCGGTTGCCCTGTTAACCATTTTCATCCTCAGGGACTTGGTGTTCAAAAAAGAAGGCCACCCATCGCGCTTTTTCTTGATAGGAGCCGGCATAGCCCTACTGCCCTGGTTCGGGATCAAATACACCGTTCTTTCCATCCTTCTTTTTTGCGTGTTGACAGCCGTCCTGTTGAAATTCAAAAAAATCCCGCAAAACGGGAAAAGGATCGTTCTCACACTAACCCCGATCGTCGTTTCCGCCTGTTTGTACCTTTTCTTTTATTGGACCCTTTACGGAAGTTTTTCACCGGCACCGGCGTACGGGAGCATTCCCATGAATGAACGGTTTCCAGCTGGAATATCTTCGATTATGAGGACGGACTTCATCGATTTCCTCAAACGGGCGGCCGGCTACTTTTTGGATCAGAGAGTAGGGATCTTTGTCTACTCGCCCATTCTCATTCTCGGGATCGCCGGCTTTTTCTTTACCTACAGGAAGAAAAAGAAAGAATCTCTGCTGCTCCTGGCCATATTTTTTGCATACGGGATGTTCTCAGCCTATTATTACTGGGGCGGTTACTGCCCTCCGGGAAGACCTCTGATCCCGGTCCTCTGGATGTTGACCCTTCTTTTATCTGTCTCACTCGGCGAAAATCGAACTCGAGTCCGCGCTTCCATCATACGGGTGAGCACAGCCTTGAGTTTTTTGGTCGTCTGGATGGCCATAAAGAATCCATGGATTTTGTATCATGAAGACATCTCTTCCGATTACGGTGGAAAGGCCATCGGCAGCAATCTCCTCCGGACGATCAGCAACACATTCATCGATTTCCAAAAATGGGTCCCCTCCTTCGTTCGGACCGATAGGGTGAATTCGATCCCCTTGATCTTCTGGACGACCTTCATCATCCTTGTCATCGCGGCTTATATCGTAAAAGACAAAAAACAAGAACCTCGGGCCGTTTCGATAAAGCTGGGGAGCCAAACAGTTATCGTGTTTCTTCTTTCCCTCATTCTTTTGACTTATGTCTTTTTCGATATTCATCTCGAAAAAAAAGAAGTCTATGAAGGTCAGATTTACGCCCTTTATTTTCAGGACGGCAATAACTTCGGAAAAGAACTGGATGGATTCTGGACAAAAGGCAGAAGGAAAACCAGCATCATCCTTGCCTCGGAACGACAGGTAGCGGCTATCCGGATGACACTGAATGGCTTGGTCGAGGGCACGACAACTATCCAAGTCGGCCCTTCCGAGAAAAAAATCTCACACAATAAAAGGAACGGTTTTGAGGGAAAGGTTTCTTTTCCTGATCCTACGGGCTTCCGCCTGGGAAAAGATTATCTGTACACGATCACGATCAGCGACGGCTCAGGCTTTTATCCCTACCGGCTGGATAAAACCACAAAGGACAGCAGATACCTGGGAGTTTTCGTCAAAATCATGCGATGAACAATCAGAATGTTTCGAAATCGGACTTATCCGGTATCGGCGTCTCATCGATAGCCAAAAACACTTTCTATCTGCTCGGGGGACGCTGGCTCACCACAGTCATCCAAGGAATATATGCCATCGTGCTGGCGCGTATGCTCGGTCCGGAACTCTACGGGCTGTACAATTACGGATTGTCCTGGTACATGGCTTTTCTCCTTTTTGCCACGCTGGGATTGGCAGCCGTATTGAGCCGGGAGGTGGGAAGAGATTTTGAGGGACGATCGAAAGTCGTGGATCAGACATTGCTCATCCGTCTGTTCACATCGATTTTTGTCGCCGCTGTGTCCGGATGCATCGGATTTTTTACAGAAAGCGATCCCCGGGTGAGATCCCTGCTTCTGCTTTTCTCCGTGGCCCTGATCGGCCGTTCTCTGGCGATCTGGACAAAGGAAGTTTTTACCGCGTATGAATCGAACAAGTATTATCTTTTTCAACAGGCTTTTTTCCGCCCGCTGGAAACCATTGCCGGAATACTCGTCCTTGTCGCAGGAGGAAATATTCTGGCCGTCGCTTCTGTGCACGCCATTTCCTGGTGGCTTCAGGCAATTGGGGGACTCCTCTTTATCGCCAAACGTATAACCTCCCTAAAGATTCGATGGTCAGGGCGGCCGCATATGAATATTCTTTCCCAGGGTTTTGTCATTTGTTTAAACCAATTCATGATCTTCTGGCCTCCGTTCGGGGTCGTGATCCTCTACCGGTTCCTGGGGGGAAAGGACTTCGGTTTGGGACAACTCGCTCTTATCTTGCAGATATTCTGGGTGGCTTTCCGTATTCCTGAGTCAACCAGCGTGGCCGCTCTTCCCGTTCTGAGCCGCGCCGCGGCCAGGGAGGATGGCCGAGACCGTTTGTTTGCAGAAACGATGCTGCGGATAAACCTGATTTTCGGCACGGCCGCAGGACTGGTGGGCCTGGTTCTGGGGCACTGGCTGGTAACAGCCGTTTTCGGATCGAATTATGCACTGGCAGGAAGCCTTTTGGGATATTCATTATGGCTTCAGATCCCCTATGGCTGCGGATATACCCTATTCAGCGTCTATCTTGCGCAGAAACGCGACCTTAAAGCTTTGGGGCACTCGTCCATCGGTGCTGCTGCTTTTACTCTGGGTATGTTTATTTTTGTCCCCCGCCTGGATGTTCCTGGAACTCTTATTTCTTTAGCCGGCGGGATGATCATCTGGACGGGAAGCATGATCGTGGACATGGCAAAAAGAGGTCAGCTCAGCCTCTCCTTTTCCATCGGCAAACCGGGAATAGCTGTCCTCATGAGTATTGCGGTATTTTTCGGCCTTCAGCATGTCAACACCTGGCTGGCTTTATTTTCAGGCCTCTTCATTCTTTTTGCCGGTTCGATCCTGTTCGGAGGTTTGTCTTCCCAGGAAAAAGACGTCATCACAAGCCTATTCCGGAAAAAGGTATGAGGTCGATCCGTTCAGCCGTCCATGTGTTGCCTTTCATGTCAGCGTTGAAACAACGGGTGCAAACCTCGAACGCCGCAAATTTGTTTTTCGTTTTTTTCCTTCTCAGATCGACGGCACGGTCGGATTTCCAGATCTTCTTTATAGAGGGGATTTCCTTCAGGTTCCCGTAGCAGGCGCTGCCCCAGTAATCCTGCTCACACAGGGTCACATTCCCCGAGGCATGGACAGTCGGATGCCAGTACTGAAAGTGGCAGAAATAGGAGTCATGCCGGTTGATGCGGTGGCCCTTTTTGTTGTAGGCATAAACCTGGTATTTCGGATTTTTCGGCAAAAAATCGAGATCATTCGGGGTCAAGTAGATATTCTTCCGCATACTGCCGTGTTCATGGGGAGCACAACATCTCAAAGTAAGCACATCGACCCCCAATTCTTTGGCCAGTTCTTTGACCTTCGGGATCTCATGCTCATTCGCCTTTGTGACCATGAACCTTGCCTCGATCCTTGGAAGCTTAACCCCCCGGCGCTTCTTTTCACCGGTCAACAGCTTGATGTTGTCGAGGAGGTGGTTAAAATCTCCGCCTATCCGGTATTGGCTGTATGTCTCTTCCGAACCGCCGTCCAGGGCAACGATCAACTCATCCAGCCCACAGGACAAAATTTGATCGATGTTGTCCCTTTTGTCGATGAGCAAACCGTGAGTGGAAAGGACAACGATGATGTTCTTTTTTTTGGCATAGCGTATCATATCGAATGTTTCGGGATTTATGAGCGGTTCCCCGATTCCCCACAACATGATCAAGATAAGCGTGTCTCCAAGGTCGTCGATTATGCCTTTGAACATGGCCATCGGCATGTTCGCTTTCGGTAATTTATTTTCGGATTCTCCCGACCCTGTGGGACAGAGAGGGCATTTCAGGTTGCATATGTTTGTCGGTTCTATCTGGATATAAACGGGCCAACCGAAGGGCTTGGGCCTCGGGAATAAAGCGTTCATGCCGGTTATGTAGGTATTTAAAACCTTTTTGAAGCGGACATTTTCAAGTGTGTAGGGAACTCGATCGAAAGAAAAATGATAATTTCTCGTGAATGCCCATCTCGCCATCGAGGCGATTCCTTCGAAGACAAGGGTAGCTTTTCTCGTTTTTCTCATGATGTTTTCATTCCTGTTAATCCGAATGTTTTCTGGAAGTCTATCTTATGTGCGATCCCGGAAAGGCTGTATTTGTTCAGGATGTTTTCACGGTTCGGCCGCAATCTAACAAGGCCCGACTCGTCGTCGAAAAATAAAGCGATCTTTTCCGGGAACTCATCGATATTCGATAGGATCACGCCATCCTCCGGTTTCAGATCCAAACCCTCGGTTCCTTTCGGAGTCGATAAGACGGGAATTCCGCATCCGAGCGCCTCGAGAATCTTGTATCTCGTTCCCCCTCCTGAAACAAGGGGTACGATCACCACATCCGACACCTGAATGAACTGTTCGATTCTGTCGACTTCCCCGACAATGACCATATTTTCGACCGGAGGGTCTCCTTTCTTCAAGCCTTTCCCAATGACCGCGATCTTGATCTGCGGGTCTATCCGCATCAAGCGCGGAGCGATTATATCGCAGATGATCTCATAAGCCTGTTTTGTCGAGATGTTGGCAAAATTTCCAAAGTAGGATGCAATTTTCGGAAAATTCATCCCGAGCGATTTTTTTAGCAGGATCTTGTCTTCTTCCCTTATCGGGAAAAATCTCTCGGTGTCGATGAAGTTCTCCATGACAGTGCTTATCCGTCCGAACTTTTTTTCGATCGTGTCGGCATCGATCTTCGAGGTCACCGATACAGACTGCGCATTTTTAACGGCGTATCGTTCCACAAGATAGATGAGCATCGCGACCAATGGCCGCCCCATGTTTTTGAACCTTTGATGTTCGATATTGTGTGCGTCGAGATGAACCGGAATGTTATGCTTCCGGGCAATAGGATACACAACTCCGGAGAGATAGGGAAAATTCAAGATCATCAAATCCGGTTTCTCGATCAAATGTTTCTTGAGAAGACGGGACAAATCGTTGTTCATGAAATAACTGTATTTCCGTTTTCTCGCGTAGGGGACCAGATGAATATTCCTATCGGGAAGAACTTCTCTCGCTTCTGTTTCCTGCGCTCGAGGGGGTGCGAATAAAAAGACCTCACAGCCCTTATCCACAAGAAGCCGGCTTATGCCGTCGATCCTGCGCGCAGCGCCGTCAGCGACGGGGTACACGGGGTAGGGGGATATGACGAATATGCGTTTCTTCTCTACAGGCATGAGGGAAAAAGCTTATCACGGGTTAAACGGGCGGGTCAACAACCGGTTCGGACAAACCGCTTGAAACTCTCCATCTATCCGGATACACTATGTTTCAATCGGTATTTATTGCCCTTCAGCCGGAGAATCGTTCAGGAAAGATGAAGGATCACGCTTACAATCTGACAGTCATCTGCGGTCTGGCAAGGAGCGGCACGACATACGTCGGGAAAACCCTGTCAAGGGCCAGAGGCGTTCATCTCATCAATGAACCTTTGAACAAAGACTTCGGTGTGAAAGGTGTTCCCCGATGGTATGCTTACGCAGATGGGACAGACCATGACAACAGTTCAGATATAAAAAGGCTGATACAGGGTATTGTCGACCTCAAAGCGGGATGGACACATTCTTCTCCTCCGGAGTACCCCTTTCTAACACGGTTGAGCAAGCGGGTGTACGGAGGACGAAGCGGTCTTGAGTGGTCCGCGCTGCGGTTGAAAAAGTTCTTTGGATTAGCCATTCAGACAGTGTGCTTTAAAGATCCGTTTGCAACATTCGCCCTCGGCCACTTGATCCAATCCTGCAGCGCAAAAGCCGTGTGCCTGACCAAGCATCCCTGTGCCCTCTATCTCAGCCAGAAAAGACGGGGACAAACAGGACACATCGAAGATCTATTCGCTCAACGCAAACGTCTCGGCCGGTATACCGGGGATATTTCTGCCGGCACCTGGGAATCGGCTATGAGCCATCATCTAGCAGGAGTCGCTCTGCTGTGGAAGATCATGGCAAGAGCGATAACCTCACAGGCAAAAGATTTTGCCGAATTATCCATCGTCCGTCATGAGGATCTCTGCGTCGACCCGGTAAAAGCCATAAAAAGGATTTGTGTTCACCTCGGCATCCCCTATGGCCCGCGCATGGAACGATATATCGAGGACACTTCCAGGGGAGATCGGATCTATGCCAAAGACGGTAAACTTCACTCTTATAAGCGAAACAGCCTCGCCTTGAAGGATGCATGGCGCAGCGAAATAAGCCCACAGGAAGAAGCAATGATCCAAGATATCGTTGGAGACGATATCCGTTTGCTCTATGAAAAGTGATGAAAGATCAAAGAATGTGTTTTCAAAGCGGAAGCGATAAGGCGTGGGTCCCCGGACTGGCCTATCAAGAGCGGGATCGTGAAATCGTCGATTACCGACTGTTTTGCGACGAAAAAACCGGGCTCTGGCTTAGAGGACCACAACCTGAGCGACTGGAAGATGGCCGATATATCGCATGTTTAGGAGGAGCGCAAACTTTCGGGTGTTTCTGCGATAATCCGTTCACAAGACTGCTGCAGGAAACATTGAATATTCCGGTCGTCAATTACGGCATCGGAGGAGCAGGCCCTTCCTTTTTTCTACAGCAAGAAAAGATATTCGGACCACTTAACAAGGCAGCATGCACGGTCATTCAAGTCATGTCGGGTAGGAGCGAGAGCAATTCCGTGTTCGACACCGGGGGATTGGCATACGTAACAAGACGATCGGACGGCCGTCGAATGGGCGCCCGGGCAGCTTACCAGAGTCTCCTGCGGCGAAAAATGATCTTTGGAAGAAAGGATCTAAAACGGATCATCGACGAGACACGGGAGACCTGGGTGCGGAATTACAAGTCGCTGATCGCAAAGATCGAAGTGCCCGTGGTGCTGTTCTGGTTTGCGAAACGTGAACCGGATTACAGGGAACGTTATATTCACGTGAGCACTCTGTTGGGAGGATTTCCCCATCTGGTGAACAGGGAAATGCTGGAAAAGATTAAAAATGAAGCGGACGAATATGTCCAATGTGTGACAGATCGTGGCACTCCCCAACGATTGATAAGCCGGTTCACGGGTAAACCCACGAAGGTCGATCCGGGCCATCCGAGAAAAGATTTGAAGGGCCGGCATTGGACACACAACTTTTATTACCCCTCTCCTGAAATGCACGAAAAAGCGGCAGAACTCCTCGCTCCTGTGTGCAAGAAATATGTATAATACTGGCAGGTAATCGAACATGGACGTTATTCGCAACCGCCTCCTTGCCGACTGGAAACGAATGCACGGCGACTGACCGATCGATCCCCGCAAAAGTTATATCTATTCCTTTTTTTTCTTTTTTTCCTCGAGCTTTGTCAGATTTTCCGTCGCGCCTTTCTTGAGATTCTCCAGAAGTGTTTTGTCTGCCTTCGTGTCCTTGGGGATCATCTCCAGAGTTTTTTTGTAGTATTTTATGGCTAGATCGATATCGCCATCATTCATGTAGGCCTCAGCCAGGCTGTCGTACACATTAGCCGATCCGGGATAGGCGTCCACATTCAACTTAAATATTGCGATGGCCTCTTTTGTCCAGATGATCTTGCCGTCCTTGATAACGGCGACCGACATCCCCGGGATATCGGCCTTCTCCATCAATTCCGGAATTTGCCTCTCCATTTCAGCGATCAAATTCTGATTGTCGGCATCGGTCTTGAGAGGGGGCGTCTCCTGAGCCAGCAAAAAGGCTCTGCCCGCAAACAAAAACATAATGATGGAGAGTAAAAACTGTCTATAACCGCATATTTTCATAATCTTCTCCTTTGGACACCTTTCATTTTAAATAACGCGTGAGGAAACAAAAGGTTTAATGCGAACTAATTTTATAACAAATTCGTATTTATTAATGAAATTTAATTCTTTTCCATATCTATTTATTAAAATTGATATGTTCATCGTAATTGACGTGTTTAATAATATGTAATTATGTTTAACGTAACGAAGAATTGTGTTACACTATGGAGGATATTGGACCATAAAAAAGGAGACAGCATGATCAGATTATCCAAAAACGCCGTAGTATCCACACTTGTAGGAATGATTTTTTTGCTGAGTGTGATGGCATTGTCGGTCGAAGCACAGAATCTGGAATACAAGGAAAGGGTCATCGCCGGAGGTCCGGACAAGTTCGCAGAAGTGCGGCATGTCGTCCTTAGGGGATCGAACTTCGACATAGGCAAAAAGATCGGAGAAATTGCTATAAAAGATGGCACTCCCCTCACACCCTCGGACGATCACATCATGAACAGGGCCAAAAGGGAGTACATGGCAAAAAATTATCCTATCCTGTTCGAACGCATGAAGGGGGTGGCTGCTTCTTACGGATTGGACATCGAAGATAATTCTTATGATTTTACCGGACTTTTTCAGCAACAAATGGCAGCGCCGGGATGCTCGGTCACGTTTTACCCAGCAAGCACCACTGAAAACGGCCACAACATCTTGAGCCGGAACTACGACTTTACAACGGGTGACATCACCGGAAGAAAGCCGCAAAAAGGCCGATTAGCCATGATGGCCCGGCCCATCCTGTTCGAGATCCATCCCGACCAGGGTTATTCCTCCTTATCCCTATGCGCATTCGAATATCTCGGGGGCGTGCTGGACGGCGTCAATTCTGAAGGTCTGGTCGTGGCCATCCTCGCTGAGGAGGAATCCGGAAAAAATGTTGGCCGCGAGCCGGGTAACGAGGTCGGAATGCACGAATTGATGGGCATGCGCTTCCTCCTGGACAACTGCAAAAACGTGGAAGAAGCCAAAGAAGCATTGCTTTCTCTAAAACACTATTATTCTTTCATTCCCTGCCACTACATCGTCGGAGATAGAAGCGGAAAATCTTTCATTTTCGAGTTTTCTCCAACCCGCAACCGGAATTACATCATCGATGGGGATGGCCCTCAGTGTGTGACCAACCATCTGGTTTATCACCATCAAAAAATTGATGAAAATCCGGAAGCTGGCCTGGACTGGAGCATGAGAAGGTACAAAATGCTGGAGGAGGCCACTCGAGCCAGGGAAAAATTCAATCTCGAGGAAATCGCTGCAATCAATGCCCAAGTCGCCGTGCCGCCGAATGCACCGGGCAACCCCGAATTCGCCCCAGGCCGCACCCTGTGGTATGCCCAGTACGACCTAGAAAACCTGACGCTGACCGTTAAATTTTATCTGGGAGAAAAGCCGGATCCAGAAAACGAAAACAGAGTTATCCTGGAATATTCGTCCCCGAAGATGTATGAATTAAAAAAATAGCCGGCTATTCTATAATCTTTTTCCCTGTGATATCTACTCCTGCCGCTTCATTCACCGCATGGCATTTGGTGAATTTTCCGCTCTCATCCTTCAAAAATTCCACCATCCAGAAAGTTCCGTCCCCATTGTCGACAGAAAAAACGAATTCTTTGTCTTCTTCAGGAATCATTTCTCCAGGATCTCCCGCGTCTTGTGGCCAAGCCCAGAGGGAACCATTTTCTACGTAAAACTGGACAGTCATCACTCCCATTCCAGATTCACTCATGTCGAACTCGTAATCCCCGACGATCGGCTCATACTTTTTTTCCAGATCTTGGGCTGCTGCCGGCAGTGCCATTAAACTCAGCAAAAAAGCCGAGCCTACAAACAAGGATACAACGACGTTTTTGGATACTTTCACCATGGTACCTCCTAATACACTTAAACCGTCTTTATAATATTACGGAAATTTTTGCCGTGTGGTTCAATATTTTTTGCACACCCCACACGCCCTATTTCATCCGCGTGTACTTCATCTCCATGTTTTTGAATTCTTCGCCGTCTTTGAATTTTGCATAAGTCACAGAGACATATTCATCTTTGGAGGCAAAATAGGCCTCCTCACGCATTTCCAGAATCTGTCCGGTGGCGAGATCGAGGGTCTCAGAGTGAAAGTGGTATTTTTTTTCTTTCGGATCGTAAGTTCCCGTAGCCGAGATTATTCCTGTGTTGCTGTTATCCAACCAGATGGAAAAGAATTCCTTTTTGCCATTGTCATAACCCATGATGTTGATACCTTTGAAAGGCATCCCCATGAATTCTGCAACGAAGTCACCGTACAAGAAACGACCATCGAAGATCAGTTTAAAGGTGGCCTGGCCTTTGGATATGACAGGAGGCGCGTTCGGGTCCATCCACATTTTCGCATCGGCACTCCACACCCCCACAAAATCCTTCAGATGCTCATGGAATTCACCCGGTTTCATCAGTTTTTCCATCATCTCCATCTGGGCTGCGGATTCCTCCTGGGCATAACATGGCATCAGAAAAAACAATACGGTTGCAAGGATAAAAAATATTTTCATTTTCATTTTATTCCCTCCTTTGTCGATTATAGTAAATAAGTTCGTACCTGGATACCTTTTACCTTAATTCTATGTCCAAAAAAAATTCGGGGATCGGCCGTCCCAGGCAGAATTTTCACTTCCACTTGCCCACACAGCGCGCAAAAATTCCTGATGGTTTTGTTTTTCCATAACTTACCAAATACCGGGGATCAGGCGGAATTTTGTTTTTTGGGCATATTCCACATACCCATCCAGTTCCTTGTACAGAGTTTTGTCCTCCAGATATGTTCGAATAATCACATAAATGACACAGAAGGCTGCAGGGATCAGGGCATATAGCGAACCAAGCGCCACAGGCAGCACAAGCATGAGTATCGTGGCGCCGATGTACATCGGATGGCGAACAAAACGATAGGGTCCTGTGGTGATGACTTTGTGCCCTCGGTCCTCTTGAATCTCGACAAACCGGGAAAGGTAGGTGTTTTCTTTCATGATCCAGGAAATCCAGATAAACGAAGCGGTCAGCAGTATAAAACATGCGACCTTCGCCCAAACAGGGACGTGAGACCACTGGTATCTCACCGCATCCAATCCCGGGATTATCAAATACGAAATATAAAAAGGCGTGCTGACTAAAGTCAGGACTTTGTCCCATTTTTTGGCCGACTTTTTGGTGAATTTCAGTCTATCCTTAAGAAGTTCTGGGTCATGGCTCCAGAGATAAAAGGTAAGGGCAGCCGACCATCCGAATTGGATGACCAAGTAGACCCAGGCTTCCGGCCAGTTGAATGTACCGGCCGTTCCGAACAGGATGGCGCTGATAACGATCAGCCCCAAGACAAACCTTGCGATCAGCTTGGCGATGAGCCCTTTTTCTGCCACGATATCGATTCCTCCCGAAATTTTCCCCATTGATATCACAGGCTGACGGGGCCGTCAATTCTATTTTTTATCGGTTTTATTAGGTTTGCCGGGCTCTGTTTCCTCGGATTTTTCTTCCTCGGATTTTTCAAATTCCTGATCTTCAACCTCAGATCCAGTTTTATCTTCCTTGGCTTCAACGTCCTCAGTTTTTTCTTCGACTACCTCCACTTTTTCTTCGACTTTCTCAGCGATTTCGGCTTTGACGGGAGCTTCTTCCTCAGTAGTTTTATCAGGTGCAGGGACAACAGGAAGTGGGGCCTGGGCTGATGCTAGGACCTTGCCTTTAGGTTTGTTCCGGACCATCAAAGAAATTGCGAACAGCACGATTCCCAGAACACACACGAGCGCTGCTACTGTCACCACTGGCGAGAATAGCTGATCGACGATCCTCATCGGGATCCAGCTCACTTTTTCAAAAACCAGATCTTGCAGCTCAGGAGACCAAGTGTTCCATTCAGAAGAATAAAACGGACCGAACTTCAAGCCCCAGAGGGAGATGTATTTAACAAAAAAGGCCAAAAGCAGAGCAGGCAGAGCACCCAGGAAAGTGGAAATGCCGCACCAACGGAAGAAACTGGCCGGAGATGTGGCCGCAAGTAGGGAGCCAAGAAAGATGAACAGGGCCGGGAAAACGAACAGGAACGATGAGAGGATAGGAATTACCCGGGATAAACCAAAAGGAATGAACTCGACGTCTTCGAAGATCTCGACTTCATTGTCCATCTCGGTGACAGCGTCCATCCGCCATTCCGTCAGGGCTTCCCTTGCAACTTCCATGTCCGGACGGCAGGCCGGCAGCTCGCGGTCATTCAATCCCCAGCGGCCGATCTGGATCCACTGCCGCTCTCCTTCTTCATCACAGGGAGGCAGTTTGTCCAGAACGCGCATAAGGTAGTCATCGATCTCATCTCGCATCAAGATATCTTTCAGAGGGCGAAGATCGATCGTTATAGGTCTCGCTCTTCTTTCGCCTCTGAGTATTTCTCCTACTTCGTCCAGCGAATCAGATAATTCATGTTCCAACCAATCCAGAAGGCCGATATCGGCCATTAGCTGCTTTGGCGTCACTCCCGCCTCTGCAGCCGCTTTGAACCAGGCTCGCGTGTTTTCATCCCGAATCACCTTTTCATCCTGACCTTCGTTGAAGATCTCTTCAGCGATTTCAGGGATTTCCCGGATAATTTCCTGGGGCAGCTCAGATATGAATTCAGAAGACACAGTGGCTTTTGTCAGACCGACGACCCAAATGACACCAAAAAGTATCGGGAGGCCGACAAAAACGATGATGAGCAATGCGATTATTTTTCTTACGGCTGTCATGTATTCCCTCCTTTTTTAGATTCCAATCTTTTCCATATTGTAACACAATTCTCCATTACGTCAATCATAATTACATAATTGTTATCATATTAATTACTATATACGTAATCCTACCTAAAATAGTTTTGAAATTGGGGACAGGATATGCTTTCCCCAATTAATTTCCCCAATTAATTATACTTTGATGCCGACTTTTTTCATCAGCTCGAGGGCATTGGAGCTCCGGCAAACGCCAGTCTTAAGTTTATAGTCAAAAAAAAGCTTATCCCCCTCGATGTAGCCGTCGAAATGATAGTTCGATATGGCTTCGATGTGATCTTTCTCCAGCTTGGTCAATTCGAGATCGTGCGTTGCCAATATGCCATCGGCTTTTTTTCCCACAAGCTGCTTTATCAAAGCGATCGCCCCTTTTTGGCGGTCTGACTCATTCGTTCCTTTGAGCATCTCATCGATAAGAAAAAACACCGGCTCTTCGTCCAATATGGCATCCATGATCATTTTCAGCCTTTGCAGCTCCGCATAAAAAAGAGACAGTTTTTTGTCCAGCGAGTCCGTCACCTTCATGCTCGTGTAAAGTTTAAGCGGCGAAAGCACAAACTTCTTAGCACACACAGGTCCCCCAGCCATCGCAAGAACGATGTTCACACCCAAAGTTTTCAAAAACGTGGTTTTACCCGACATGTTCGGGCCGGTCACGATCAAAACATTGCCTTTGTTTTGCATATTGACGTCGTTGCGGACGTTTTCTGCTCTGGGAATAAGCGGGTGTCCGATGGAACGAGCCTCGAGCTGAAACTCCGCCCCTGTTACTTCGGGCATCGTCCAATCGGGATTGTTGTAAAGGGTATTGGCAAAACTAGAAAGGGTTTCGAAATTTCCGATGACATCGAACCATTTGTGGATCACTGGCCCGGCTCTCCTTTTCCATTTCTCTATCCTATAGACACAGTGGAGGTCCCAGAAAAACATGTTGTTGAACAACAGATGGAATTCCTTGCTCAGTCTCAAATCAAAATAACCGAGAATGGTGGACAGTTTTTTGATGTGGGAAGATGCCGGCTTGTCGTCCAGGAATAATTCAATTCTATACTTTTTGAGTTTATCGCTTGCGAAATTTTCCTTTTCCAGCTCCGCTGTGATCTTTGAGTAGGCTGTCAAGATTTTGGCATTGCGGGAAGAGAGATTGTAAATGCGCAGCCGGGCTTTCCCCATAAATCGGTTTACGATTCCCTGGATCAAAATAAGCCCAACAGGCACCGCCCACGATACATGAAAGAACAGCGAAACAACTGCTCCCAGGGTAACAACAGGAAAAAGGTGAATGAACACGATCAGCGGCTTTTTTCCAAGCACAGCAAAAGGTTCATCGAATAAATCCTGGAACGATTCCAACCGCTTCATGGAATCTTCGATGAATTTCCCGTGGGCCTGGATGTTTTGCCTGAGATCGAGTTTTCCGGCCAACTCTCGGACGGCTTCCTGCTTTTCTTTTATCTTGTTCGTACTCGAATTTTCCGGAAAGGTTTTTAGCCACGTGGATAGGAATCTTTTTCCTATGCTGGTTGTGGTTCGATTCAGAGAGTGAAAAACACTTCTGTTCCCGAAAATATCCAGATCCGACGCGTATTCATGCTCTGTAGAAATGAATTCTTCCCCGGTATCAAAATCGAGAAATTCACCGCATAACGCTTTGATTTCATTTTCATTTATCTGTTTGAGGGCCTCATAAAACTTTCTTTTTTTGATGACGTTTTCATGAATGGCAACGGCGATCACAAAAAGGACAACAATGGCGACCATGGCCAAAACGGGAATGAGGGTGAAATTGGTCGCAAGTTTGATTAGCAGGAGTATCCCGCCCACAACAAACAGCAGCTTGAACGCGGACAGAAGCGTCTCTTTCCGCCTCAAACGCTGAACCTGCGATTCAAACGAGTCGATTCGCTGTTTATAAATTTCTTCAGGATTCGTTTTTTCCATGATGCCCTATAACATACCATAAATAGGGGACAGGTACCGAATTATTATTCGACCTTGAAGGGCGGGAGCGTCATCGATTTGACACACGTTGTGTCGATGACTTTGACCGAGCCTTTTGTCAGGAATTCCCGCATGATGCTGTCTGTGCAACTGCCGAAAACACCATGGGCACCGGGGACCACTACATGAAGGCTGTTGGGAAGGTGCCGGGCTGCCTCCTCCCCCCACCGCGGAGGGGTTACCGGATCCATCGTGCATGAAAACAGCAAAACCGGAATATCCACTTTAACCGGATCGCCATAATTTTCCGAGAGCTCGGTTTTTGGCCAGATATCGCATACGGCCATTTGGGAGCGCACTCTCACATCTCCTCTGTAACTCCCCTTCGTTTCTCGCGGAATGTCTTCCGGCCGGATGCGGGCGACATCCTCCGCACAGGTGACACACAGCAACAAACCCAAGCTGAGTCCCTGCTGGCTTCCCCGTTCCAGCATCACGGCCTCCTCGGTTATCGGTCTGAAGTTACCCAGGAATGCCTGATGGATATACTGCGGAACCTGGCGGCTCCGTCGTATGGAGTAAGTCATCGAGCGGATCGCTTCTGTGAAGGCATGAATCGAGAGCCTGACCTCGATCATTTCATCTGTGACAGGATGTGCGATTTTGACTCGGACCGGGCCGTCATCGAGCCGCTCGAGCACGGTCCAGAATTCCTCTTCCAGGTTGGGAAAGGCATCGTTGCAGGCGCTGTCTTCCAAACACTCCTTAAAAAGGAGGTCGATGGCAAACTGAGCTCCACCGGGATGATACAGAGGATTCCTGAACGCAAGAGGAACGACCCCGATAAGAATGGCAGAGCGCACCGTCTCCGGATGACGGCGCATGTAGACGAGGATGGAACGGGTGCCTCCCGATGTTCCCATGAGGTTGATCTTATTATACCCAAGTGCCTCACGCACATCATTCAGGTCATCCATGGCAATGGGTGTGGAATACTTTGTCAGGTCGAACTTTTGTTTCAAATTCTCCAGACAGGTTCGAAATTCCTCCACATCGAACGGATCTTCCAGATAGCCCTGGATGTTCTCATCCCCACCATGGAGCTCGCACTGCAGATTATTGTCACCTCCTGTTCCGCGCACATTGACCAACACGATGTCCCTGTCATGACGAATCCACGATTCGACATACCCTCTGGCCACATCGACATTGGCTTGGCCCGGTCCGCCGGCAAGATAAAACAGCGGATCGGATTTGGGATCTGGACCTGTGGCATGAAGGATGATAAGGTCGAGATGGATCATCCGCCCTGTTTTCGCTTCCCTGTCTTCGAAAACAGCATAGGATCCTCGAGAGATCTTGCCTCTCGGAAGGTCATGTTCAGTGGTCGTGAGGGTGAGCCTTGAATCCGTTGTTTGAGCTTGCGAGCAACCCAAACATAGAACGAGTCCTACAATAATGAATAAGCATGATCTGTATTTAAGATATTTTTTCATTTCGTTCATTTCCCTATTCAATCTTACCAAGGAGTCAGAGAAATAGGTGAATGCATATCCTGTCCCCAATTTAATCGAGTTTTTTAAGGGTGATTTTGTATTTCAGCCAGTTCGACTGGCTCCCTGTGACGACCTGGCCGTCCACCAGAGGAAGTTTTTCCCTCGAGATGTAGCCGATGAATTCTTTAGATTCAAAATTGGGCCGGTGAGGCACCTTCCCCAAATAAGTCATCCTCGGGATGCACACATAGCGTTCCAATGTATTAAACTCCGGCCATTTGAGCTGCACAGCATTTCCGTTCACTTTCCCCCCGATGGCTTGGCCGATCAAATCATCCGGGTCCCATTTATCCTCGCGCTTTATTTCTTCGACCCTGTATAGGTCCCCGTGCTCGAACTGCATCACAGGCTCTATATTTGCAGAAAAAACCTGGCCTTCATAATACTGGCGGGCGCTCCCCTTTCCGATGATAGAAAACTCGCCGACCAACTTCCATTTGTACTGCATGGCGATGGGCAATTCCTTGCTCTTATTCTTAAGCTTCGAATTCTTGATCGGAGACTGGGTGGTATCGATCTCCTCCCCCTCGACAGCAACCCGCCACAACTCAGCGCCATCCAGCGTGAAATCTGTCTTCCAGGAAGCTGTCTGGGTACCTCCAACGTAACTCTCGGGGCCAAAATTGAATGTCCCGGTCGCTCCATCCTTCAGCTCTATTTTCGCCCCCGGTTGCACTCCAGGTGCTAGAACGTGGGGATCGAAATTATCCTCGTAGGGCTCCTTCTGAGTCCCCATCGGAGCCGGCGCATTGACGATTATCTCGCCCTTGCAGGGGATATTGCCGTGCTTGAAATAAAACCTCAGGAATTTCCCTTCCGTTTCTCCCACAACCTCGAACTGTCCCTCCCCTTTAAGAGGTGTTATGCTGACAACTCCTGTTTTCGGATGGCTGAAAACCATGGTCACATAAATATTTCCGATCCCGGCAAACTTTCCTTTCGAACCAGGCACCAGGTATACATATCCTTCGGACTTCACATTGACTCCGGCCGGACCATAAGGACCCAGCATCTGCATGGATCCTTCCGACCGGAATGTCAGCACCATCCTCTGACCGCCCTGGGCCAATGATGCCAATGGATAAAATAAGAATATCGCCACAAGAAATATAAAAATCTTTTTCATACAATTTTCCTTTTCTTTTTTCACGACCCTTTTGAACTGTGGATTATTTCGAAGGGAATCCTAAAAATCAAATTTCTCCAGAAGCTCTACGGTCTCTTGGTGCACTCTTTCCATCTCGGAATCGGGAATCACGCCAGCCAGACAGTTTCTTTCGGCAAAACTCAGTAGCTCCCGAGCCATGGCTTTGTTTTTTCGCGTTCTTATTTCCTGGGCCTTTTGGAGAAGCAGGTTCGTGTAGTCGACAAGGTCTACCCTCTCGGCTGGAGGATTATCCCAAGTCTGTTTCAACTCCTTCAGCAGATCATAGGCCTCCTGCAAAAGAGTAACATCCTGTTCCCTTTTTTCTTTTTTGCTTTGAAACAAGCGGGAGAAAAAATCACCCATTTTCTTGATAATTTTTGTTTCTGCTATCATCCGCCCAAGTTTTTATTTTATCACCTGTAGCCTGCTTTCATCAAGGCCTCGATAGTCTGGATGGGATTATCCGGATTCAGGTATTTGGCCAGGAACTTGTAGATCTTGACACGGATTTTTTTAGCCAGCATCAGGTCCATCCTATCGAAGCTGTGTCCTCCGGGAGCATCCTGGAAGATCTCGTACTCGAACTTTTTGTCTGCCGCCTTGAGGGCTTTGATGAGATGTTCCACCTCTAAGACATTCACATCCTCGTCATTGGTGTTGGTGTGGACGAGAAGAGGCGTGTTCTGGAATTTATGGACTTGGTAAGCAGGGGAGCGGCGGCGGTATTCCTGCACGTCCTCGCTGGCGGTCTTTCCGATGTGATAATCGGCTGAGTAAAGATCCCTGTAGTCATCCGTGGAATACCCCATACGGGAGATGAGGTCGCTGACCGGAACGCCTGCAAAGGCCACCTGGTAATCGTCGGGATGGTCGAAGATGTTCATCAAAGCGATCAGGCCGCCGTGGCTCCAACCGATGATGCCGACACGGTTTTTGTCCACGATAGAATAATTTTCGATCATGTAATTGCGGGCGTAATAGTTGTCTTCGACCTCCAGCCCGCCGTAGTCGATCATTTCGTAGGTGGAACGACCGTATCCCGTGCTCCCACGGTATTCGGGAGCGATCACGATATAGTGCTGGGCCATCAGTTCCCGGATGATGTGGGTGTGGTAGGTGGTGAAATCCGCATGCACTCCTCCGTGGGGAAGGATCAACAACGGATACTTTTTGCTTCGGTCGATATCTTTTGGGATAAAAACGTAGCTGTAAAACTTGATCGGATTTTTAGCGCCCATGGCTGTGGGATTTTTCACATGGGGATTGGGAGGGCCGATGATGCGCACCTTGTCCACATGGCAGATATCTCCAACACGGTGATACCAGAGCACATCGTCGACAAGCTTTTCCATGACATCCAACCGGTGCTGAAGACTCTCGAACTCCCTTTGCAACAACCTCAGCTCCTCGCTTTCCTGATTCTGATCAGACTGCTGCCCATATGCCGATGCCGGATTAAAAATAAATAATAGAGCAAAAACACTCAATAAAATCCAATAAAACCAATTTCGAGTTATAAAAATCATGCCTGCCTCCTCGATCTCCAATTTTATAGCAATCTTTATTTTTAAAACCTTTTCAGCTGATCCCGAAATTCAATCTATTCTTACAAAGAAAGGACAAGCCGTATTCCCGCTTCCACTTCTAGCAATTCAGTAGCCTGCAATTTCCCCGCTTTTTCGGTCAAAAAAGATTTATCGACCGTTACCAATTGAGACACATTGGCCACAGAGTCTTTGGAAAGTCCTGAACTTTTTCGCGGAAGGTATACATTGCCAGGAGCATCGGACAGCCGGAGATTCGAGGTGACAACTACAGCAATAACCGTGCGGATTCGGCTTCTGTTGAAATCATCGGATTGAACAATCAGGAGTGGCCTTTTGTAGCCAGGTTCAGAGCCAGATGGAGCAGACAAGGCAGCCCACCAAATCTCGCCTCTCTGCATCACCACTCTTCCTCATCGATCGAAGCCCATTGGATCGCCTGTGTGGCTGAATCTAAGGAAGAAGACTCCTTCTCGTAAACCTCATTCAACTTTTCACAAACTTTATCGTTCTTGTTCTTTTGGATGTATTCGGTAACAGCTTTCGTGTAGAGACGGCTTCGTGTCATGCCGAGGCGGCGGGCCAGCTTTTCTGCTGCTTTAAAAATGGGATCAGGAATGGAAATGGCCGTTTTCATACGCCTATGGTATAACTAAAGTTATACTTTGTCAATAGCGATAGGGCCCGGACTCAGGATTGTAAGAATCTATCCCCATTTTTTTTGCCACGCGAATGAGCTTGTTATCCGAAGCGACAAACAGCTCTGCACTTATCACTTGAGCGGATGCCAAATGAACAGCATCCGCACCTTTCAGGGAATACTCCAAAGCTATGGCCGCAGCTGTTTCTGCCAACATGTCTTCCAACGGAATCTTTTCAAATACACTGGACCAATCTTCCTCCAATTCTTTGATGGTTTCGCTGGTTTTAGCCTTTGTAATCTCTTTATCCCGCAATTTCCTGCCCAAAGCTGAGGCAAACTCCACAAAAGCCAGTGTGGACAAAAAAACTTCTGTTGCGATCGAAGCAAAAAGCTCCTCCAATTCTTCCGAACCGGGTTCCTGCACATAACGTTTGGCCAAAGCAGAAGTATCGAGAAAGATCCTCAATCGCGCATCTCCCGGATGAGTTCAGAAACAAGTTTTCCTTTTCCGGGGGAGACTCGTTTTATCTTACGACGCAACAGGTTGTAGGAAGTCTCCCCCTTCAACTTCGCAATCTCACGCCGGATTACCGTGCTTTTCGTTCTGCCGGTTTTTCTACAATATTCTTCCAATATCTTATAGTCCTCTTCAGATAGTTTGACGAGCAACTGTCTCATATTTTCTCACTCCAGAGGATATATTTGTATATAATTATATATCCTTAATCATATAAATTCAATCTCTTTCTGCAAGAACCCAGATTTTTTCTCTCTATAGAGATCTTGGAAATATTTCTAATTGTACTTCAATGAAGCCAGCCGTTTTTTGGCGTCTTCGAGTTCGGGGAGGCCGGGGTCGGCGTCCTTCCATAACTCCAAGAACTTCTCGTAATTTTCGATGGCTTTGGCCACTTCGCCCTTTTCTTCATACAGCTTGGCCAGCAGGTAATGGTATTTTGGGTGGATCAGGCGCCGGTTTTCACTTTGTGGATCGAAGTTTATCTTCTGCTCGTATTCTGCGATGGCTTCGTCCAACTGTCCATTTTCGTGATAGGCCCGGGCAAGGGTGTCTTGGATAAAAGGCATGTTGTATATCATGATCGGGTCGGTCCGCAGCTGTGGAATCGGGGGATACTCAATACCCGAGTAAACACTGATGGCCTCATCCCAAAGATCTTCGGCCATCAATATTTCCGTCCGCAGCCAGTCTTGGCGCATCTTGGCCAATGTCGCGACATCCGATGCATCTCTCTGAGCTTGGATGGACTTAATCTCATCCAGCATTGACCTCGCCGCGTCGATCTTCCCCTGCTTGACATACACGAGACCAAGACAGAAATGGCGCCATATTTGCCAATTCTTGGAATCCGGATATAGACCTAACAGAACATCAGCCCATTTTTGCAGATGTTCTGCACTAAGCTCCAGGTCTCCCAGCTCGTAAAACATCCACCCGCGCGTGTAGTTCACAGCGGCTTTGCGCAGTTCATTCCCCGCTTTATCCGCCCAGTCAGCGGTCATGTCCAGATCGTCGAACGCCTTTTCCTTTTTGCCCAACAGGAACTCGATAACTGCTGACCAGATGTACCCTTCGGCTTTTATACCTGCCGAAGGGGCACGTTGAATGTACCGGTCTATTAACCGCATCGCTTCAGGATAATCTTGCTTCAAAGCACGAATATAGGCGATCCTGGGTTCGCACCCAAACAGCGGGTCGATATCTAACGTTTCATCGTATTTTTTTATCGCCTCATCCAGGTTCCCCATTTTGAAATACAGCTCTGCCATCGAGTCCACAGGATTGGGATCCCCGGGCTTCGCTTCTGTGTATCTTTGAAACACCTCGAGGGCCTTCTCGTAATCCCCCATATCAGCGTAAGTGTAGGCAAGCATGTTCAAAGCCGCTCCCATGTTGGGATCAAGCTGCAGCGTCTTTTGGAATTCCTGGACGGCTTCGTCATATCTGTGCGTATTATAATAATACGATCCAAATTCATAATGGGCGTCTTTTTCCTTGGGAAACTTTGCCACCCATTCTTTCAAAAGGCGAACACGCTTGGCAGAATCTCTTTCCACCCATCGGGCATATAAAGTTTCGATATGAAGCCTTTCTTTTTCCGTAGCTTTTTCTGAGAAGAATTCCGCTTTTTTGTATGCCTCCAAAGCTGATTCCAGATCTCCCAGCTCAAAGTGGGCTTCACCGAGATAAAGATGGGCCATGGCAAACTGGGGGTCCAGCTCGACAGCTTTTTCAAGGGATTGCCGGGCATTCACCGAAGAGAGATTCTGAATCTCCTCTTTGCCCTGGAGGTAATATTTGTAGGCTTCCATCGAGGTTGTCGTGAGTTCGGTGATGGGCCGCTGGGCGGCTTCCAGTTCCTGCCGGGCGATTCCCAAGCCAAGAGAAATTTCCCGGCCAAGCTCATCGATTTGAGTGTCCAAAATGCTGTTTTCCCCAGTTCCCCTGGATGTGGCGCTTTTGAGCATTTTTTTGGTTTCCACATCCAGGACCTTCACATCCGTCACGAAGGTGTCGCCGGCCTTGACGAAACTTCCGGTCACGATGGACTCGATGCCTTCCCGCCTACAGATTTCGAAGCCCAGATTTGTGTCGATGACATCGGCATCCTTCTGTCCCATCTGGTCGAGAAGGTCGTGCATTCTCTCCCAGGTGACCACGTAAAAGCCCCCTGTTTGTTCCAAGCCGGAGATCAGAAGATTGGGGATGGCCTTTTGCAGGTAGTCATAGTTTTGGTCGCCGGTCTGGTTTTCGAAGCTGATGACTGCGAGGGAGTTTTCGATCTTCGGAGCAAGCAGGGGTGTTTTTTTTGGCAGAACCTGCCAGACAATGATCCCGACGAGGACAACGGCTGCAAAAATCAATCCCCACTTGAAATGTTTGTCCAGGCTGAACTTGACGGTGATCTCTCTGGACGTGGCGGGTCTTTTTTTGGTGACAATTCTTTCTGTTGTGGGAAGGCCCTGCTCGATCTTTTCCAACTCCGAGCGCACTTCCCCTGCACTCTGGTATCGCTGATCTTTTTCCTTTGCCAGGCACTTGAGAATCAGGCTGTTCAAGCCCTCGGGGATTTGCGTGTTAAGATTTTTGGGATCTTGAGGTGTCTCGCCTTTGTGTTTCATGCCGATGGTGAAGGGCGTGTCTCCCTCGAAAGGAACCTGCCCGGTGACCATCTCGTACAGGATCACACCGAGGGAATAGATATCCGACCGCTGGTCGACTTCCTTGCCCTCCACCTGTTCCGGCGACATATACTCGGGCGTGCCAATCATGATGCCGGCGCCGGTTATTCCTTTGGCTTTGAGGAGGCGAGCGATCCCAAAATCCATGATCCGGGCTTCCCCGGCCTTGTCGATCATGATGTTGTTGGGTTTGAGGTCCCGGTGGATAACACCCAAACGATGGGCTTCGGTCAGGCCATCACAAACCTGTTTAGCCACCTTGATGGCCATGCCCGTGCTCAACTGTCCCGACATCCGGATCATGCTCTTCAGGTCTTCTCCCGGTACATACTCCATGGTGATGAAGTGGGCGCCCTTTTCCTCGCCCAAGTAGTACATCTTGCATACATTCCGGTGTGCGATCTTCCGGGCCATTTTCAGTTCATTTCCGAAGCGTTCGATGGTCTGTTTGTCAGCAGCAATTTCTGGTTTGATCAATTTGATGGCGATCTCTTCGTCGATTTTTTGATCGATGGCGCGATAGACCTTGCCCATTCCCCCTCTGCCCAGTTCTGTCACGATCTTGTACCTGCCGGCAAATATCGATCCTGTTGTCAATTCCTCGACTGGAGCCTCGATGGTCATGGTCGGACCAGCCGGGATGTTTTCGGTCACCCCCAGCTGGGTTCCACATTCCCCGCAGAACTTGAGGGTTTCAGGATTTTCTGTTTCACATTTGGGGCATTTCATCTTAATATTCAATGCATTTCAAAACAACTTCTCCGGCATCATCCACATAGATATAAATGAGTCGATTTTTTTCCAGAACAGCAAAGGATGTCGTTCCGGCATCGATGTCGATACTTTGAACTGACTTGTATGTCTCGGGATCGATCACATCCACCCGCATCGGATGGGGCGGAAGGCTCCTGACATCCTTTCCCTTGGACCTCTCCATGTAGCTTTCTGCAAAAGTGAGAAGATACAAGTTTCCATCCGGCCCGATTTTGGCTTCCCTGGTCACCATGTCCATGGTCGCCGACATGGATATGACTCCTTCCTTGGATTGTTTTTGCTGGAGAATTTGAGGATCAGCCGGCTTAAAAGGAAGCTGTCTGTCGAAGTCGGCAATTTTTTCCCCATCCAGGCCAAACACATGAATCACGTTCATCGAAAAATGAGGGACAAAGAGCTTATTATCTTTGGACAGGGCCACACACACCCTATGTTTGATCGCCCTTAGAAATGGCTGCGACTCGGGATAATCAGCCACCCCCATGGTCAGAACAAGATTTCCTTCCTGATCCAACACGTTGACCAGAGGCGGTGTCTCTTTTTCCGATCGGAGGGCCAGGCTGTATCCGGCCATGCCGTAGGAAGCGATGGTATAAAATCTATCATCTTTGAATATCAAGTCGGCAACTCTCACTTCCTTGGTGTTGATCAATTTGACGAATTCCCAGGATTTATCGAAGAGTTGTATGCGGTTGCTATCGACATCGGCGACAGCCAGCGTTCCATCCTCAAGGATGTCCAAGCCCGTAGGATTGGAAAATTCGCCCGGGCCTTGACCCTCGCGGCCGATGACATTTTGCAGTTTCCCATCGAAATCGAAAACGAGGATGCGATTGTTGCCAGAGTCAGCAACATAAATGAGGGAACGGCTGGAGTCCACCTCGATGTCGGAAGGATTGTACAGATAATCGTCCTCCCCGAATGAGGAAAATGACCATATGGTTTTGGAAGGGGTGGTCCACACATAAAATGAAGAGAAAACGAAAAGAACTGTCAAACCAAGAAAAAAGAGAACAGACCTTTGCTTTCCCATTATTGCAGACTCCTAAATTAGCCTGATACGCTTATATCACAGGACAAAACCCCAGGTCAATCAAAGAGGTGTAACAATCATGGAATGTTAATCTCTACCCAGACGTAAGGGCAGCTGGTTGACTTTACCTAACTTTAGTATTATGATAGTAATTGTATACTTAGAAAGGGGAAAACAAACAAATATGACCGAATTTAGTAGGATAGATCGAATATTTCAAGCAAGGCCCACTCTGGAGGGAGCAGGACTTCCAAGAGTACCGGAACGGCACCTTCATCAAGAATTAATCAGGGATTAGATTTATCGCGGATGGTTTTGGCTCGCGATTTCAGGCTCTCTGCCTCATCGGTCCGTCCGATCTTTTGAAGCAGCAAGGCATATTGTTCCAACGTCTCTGCCACATTCAAATGATCGGATCCCACGCTCTTTTCGAACAATTCAAGAGAACGCTTATACAAATCCTCTGCCTCCCCATACTGCCCTTGATCTCTGTAAAGATTCGCATGCTCCCTAAAGCTGTAGGCAACATACGGATGTTCCTCGCCCAATGCCTTCTTGAAGATCGCTTCCGAACGGACATAATACGTCTCGGCTTTATCATATTTCCCCTGACCCCTGTAGAGATTGGCCAGATTGTGCAAGGCAATCCCCACATCCGAATGCTCTGGACCCAATGTTTTTTCCCAGATCGCCAATGCGCGCCTGAAGAGAGGTTCCGCCTGCTCGGACTTGGTCTGGAGATGATACAAAACGCCGAGGTTGGTGAGCGTGTTGCCGACCTCAGGATCATCCGGTCCCAGAGCTTTTTCTTTGATGGCCAGCGATCTTTGAAAAAGCGGCTCGGCCTCCGCACATACTTCCTCAAACGGTAGGTTGCACTGGGAGGCCCTGCAACAACCGGCTCCTGTTTAAGATATCTCGTGACGTCCGCCGCCAACTCAGATGCAGAAGCATACCGCTGTGTCCTGTCCTTGGCCATGGCCTTCATCGTGATCCAGTCCAGTTCTCCTTTAAGCTGCTTGGCCAGCGTGGATAAATCCATCTGGCGGTTTTTCAAAGCGTGGGCCGTATCAAAACCTGGCGTCGTCAATCTTGTGCTCGGTTTGGGAGGTTCTACCTCCCGGATTTTCCTCCGGATCTCATCGAACCCGGCGCTACGAAGGTCTTCGGATTCAAACGGAAGCACCCCGACCAGCAATTCATAAAGCAACACGCCCAGGGAATAAACATCGGTCCGGGTGTCGATGTCCAGGCCGGACATTTCGGCCTGCTCAGGGCTCATGTACTCAGGAGTTCCGATTAGCTGCCCCATCTCCGTGAATACCGATTTCTCAGTCAACCGTTGCGCAGTGGCTTTGGCCACCCCAAAGTCGATGATCTTGGGTACGGGTTTGTCATCCTGGATCATGACCAAAACATTCGAAGCCTTGATGTCACGGTGGATAATCCCTTTCTGATGGGCATGCTGGATACCATCACAAACCTGATTAAAAAGCTCCAGTCGCTGTCTATTGTTCAGCTTATGTTTGTCGCAGTACTCTGTGATGGGCACCCCTTTGACACATTCCATCACAAAAAACGGCCGTCCCTGCTCTGTGGCCCCCGCATCGAAAACCTTGGCGATATTCGGATGGTTCATCAAAGCCAAGGCCTGACGCTCGGACTCGAAACGCGCCACTACCTGTTTTGTATCCATCCCCCACTTGATGATCTTGAGGGCTATCCGCCTCCGGATGGGTTCTGTCTGTTCGGCCTCGTAAACTTCTCCCATGCCTCCTTCACCCAGCTTCTGGATGATCCGGTAATTCCCTATTGTTTCCGGAGATTCAGACGCAGATGGCGGAATTGTTTCAGTGGCAAAAGATTTTGTTTTTTTATCGTTCACGTCTTTCCCCAAATTTTAAGTCAATCATGAACCACCGTCATTATTTGTATAACGGGCTAAAAAAGCCAGTGGGATTTGGCGGGACAATGAAGAAAAAATTGGATATGATATAAAAAGCGCTGTGGAAGGAGAAAAGACATGAATAAAAAGCGAAGTCTGGGCTACAAATCATTTGTCATATGGGGTTTTCTCCTATTTTTATTAGCACCGATAGCTTTTGCGATCGATCAAGAGGCTATCGGCAAGATTAAGTCTTTTGAGGAACTCGAGAAGGCCATCGACCAGGCAAGGGAGATTGTCCAGGCCAATCCTAAGGATGCCGAAGCACACAGCAGGCTGGCATGGCTCCTAATGATGACAGGGAAATTCAATGCTGCAGAAAATTCCCTGAATTCAGCTTTGAAAATCGACAAGGAGCATCTTCCGAGTCTCGTGACCTTGGCCGACCTGAACAGGAAACGGTACCGGTTCGACAAGGCAGATGCTGCGCTCGAAAAAGCAGTGGAGCTGGCTCCTACCAACCTGGCGGTCCATCTTATCGTAGCCCGGTTTAAAATCGACAGGATGGATTTTGACGGAGCCATGGAGATCTATCTGGGCATTTTGAACATTAAGCCAGAATCTGCAGCTGCCTTGTGCGGTATTGCCGAAATCTATTACTGGTGGAACGACTACCTGGACGCGGAAGAGTACATCCAGAAGTGCCTGGAAGTAAATCCAGGTTTTGCTCCGGCTTATGTTATCCAGTCCCGGATTTACCGTATCCGGCAGGAAAACGACAAGTGGAACGAATGGGGGAGGAAGGCTGTGGAGCTCGATCCGTTCGATGACGATGCACGGGCCAACCTGGCCAATATTCTTTTCCGGGGAGAGGGGAAGCTGCAGGAGGGGTATGAGCAGGCAAAATTGGCACTGCGGATCAATCCCTATTGCCATTTGGCCCATGTCTATTTAGGAAACGGATGGACACCTCACGATAATGAAGAGCAGGAGATCGAGGGCGACGAGAAAACTGTTGCGAAAATAAAGAAACTTTTGGAAACCGGGGATAAACATCTGCTGGGTTGGGATTTCAAAAAGGCGGATCAGGCCTTCGACAAAGTCCTCAGGCTGATGCCCAAAAACATCACGGCCATGATAGGCAAGGGGACACTGAACTATCACCAGGAAAAATATGATGAGGCGCTCCCCTGGTTCTTCCAGGTGTTGGACATAAATCCCGACTATGGATTGGGCCATTACGGGGTGTGTCAGACCCTATTGAGGAAAAAAGACCGGATAAACATCAGATTCGGGGTGATCGAAGAGGAGTTTGTGGCAAAATTTGTGGAAGAGCCGCCTTATATGCGGGATGTTTTCATCAATTTCGAGAATCTCGGCTATGACCTGAAGAAGATATTATGCATGGCCGTGCAACCGCTGAAAAATTACTTGAAGGCGTTGAAGATCGCGGGAGCGACCTTTTATCTGTCGCCCTTTCACAAATTTTTGTGGGAAGCGCCGCATAATCTAGGGTTGAAGAAACAGCGGACTTTCGATCTGCGGCTGTGGGACGACATAAAGGGAAACGGGGGATTCCATGCCACCAGCGGTGCGGATTGGGAAAAGGATGTCAAGTATCTCCGGTTCAATGTGGTGTCTCACGAGTTTGCCCACCAGGTGCATTCCTTTCTTTCGAAAAAACACAGGGAAGAGATCAAATGGCTGTTTCTCAAGGCAAAAAAGGAGCGAAAGACGCTGGATTTTTATGCGGATTTCAATGAGTGGGAGTATTTTGCGGTGGGTGTCGAGGCATACGTGTCGCCGGATAAATTGGCCGATCAGAAGATAGGGTACGGGCACACGCGGCAGGAGCTGCTGGAGAATGATCCGGACCTTTATTATTTTATCGAGGGTTTGGGGAACCTTGAGAGTTATGAGGAGAGCGAGATCCTGGCAGCGGTCCAAAAGGCTATGATGTCATTGAGAAGCGAGGGGAAGGAGAAAAGTTTGGCTTTGCTGGAGGAATCCATTGCGGAGTATGGAAACAGGCCGGAATTTTTCGAAGCGAAGGCCGAAATTTTCATGAGGGAAAAAGAGGTGGAAAAGGCCAAGGAGATGTATAGGAGGGCTGTGGATGAATTTCCGGGTGATAGCGCAGGCTATCTAGGGCTGGCAGAGATTTATTTCACCACCGATCGGGATTATGAGAAAGCCATTGCGTTGCTGGAAGACAGGGTGGAAAAATTCCCGGGGACAGTCGATTTGCTCGTAAAGTTGGGTGAGTTTTATTATTACGCGGCCGATGTGGACAAAGCGGTCGAAGTGCTGCAGAAGGCTTTGTCGATCGATCCTTTTCTTGATCCTTATTCCTCAGCCGATCCCTATTATTATTTGGCCAAAAGTTATATCGCTAGGGAGGAATTCGAGAATGCGGCAAAGCTTCTGGATTTCAGCCTGGCTGAGCTGGACAAGA
>CAZIDF010000023.1:0-2968 GCA_964538085.1 uncultured Eubacteriales bacterium
ATGACTGGCCTGAGGAAGCCGTACTCCTTCTCGAACCGATCCTCATATTCACGAAGGAACCGCTCGAAATAGTGAAAAAACACGCGGTAAAACACCGTGTGCTCCGGATGACGCTGGCGGTAGATCCCTGCCATGGCAGGGAGGATGATTCATGAAATGGGCCAGGAAGCAGATAAGAGCCTAAAAGACCCGATACGCCTGGGATCCTCCCTTCATAAGTCAGGCTATTTCTGTAAAGATGTCATCAAATGTTGACGATGAAAGGCTTATTCTGAGAACTAATGGCGTCAGGAAAACCAGACAGGCTGGATATATCCAGGGCGACCTCAGCATGCAGGGATTGCGGCACGGTTTGCCGCACATTTTTGAGCTGGAACTACTCGTATCGGAGTGAATTTACGGGATCGGTCAAGGCCGCCCTGATGGATTGGAAGCTCACCGTCATAACCGCGATAAACAAAGCAAAAGCAGCCGAAAATCCAAAGATCCAGATAGCGAGGTTTGTCCGGTAGGCGAATCCCTGGAGCCATTTGTCGATTATGAAATACGCGACCGGCCAGGCAATTAAATTTGCGAGGAAGACCCATTTCGTGAATTCTCTCACCAAAAGTGCCAAAATATTGGACACGGAAGCTCCAAGGATCTTCCGTATTCCGATTTCTTTGGTTCTCTGTTCTGCGGCAAAAGAAGATAATCCAGCCAAACCCAAACAGGATAGGAATATAGCCAGCAAAGTCAGCGCAGTGTAAAGCCGCCCTAAACTCTCCTCCGAGCGATAATGGCGATTAAAGTCCTCGTCGAGGAAAAAATAAGTGAACAGGCCACCAAGCTGAAGTTCATTCCACTTCTGCTCAACAAAAGTAAGAGTCTGGGGAAGGTTTTCTGTCTTGACGGTTAAGCTGAGATAGGAAAAGAAATCGGGCCGCCACTGCAAAACGAGCGGATCCACTTTTGTCTGAAGCCCTTTGTAATGGAAATCTCTGGTTACGCCGATGATCGTCCCGATGCCTCCTGATCCCCCCTCGTACATTCTTTTTCCGATGGCCTCCTCAGGAGAAGCAAAGCCGAAAGCGTTGGTGGCTGTTTCATTCAGGATAAAGGTGTTGGAGATATCTGTTTGAATTTCTTTTTGAAACGGCCGGCCCGCGATCATTTCGATCTTGAATTCAGGGATAAAATCGCTATCCACATAATAAAAGTTCATGCTCTGCGTTTTTTCATCCGTCTCACCGACAAGCCGGGCTTCGATCAAGTTGGCCAAATGCCCCGGAACATTCCAGCATGCTGTGGCTCCAGTGACAGAAGGATCATTCAAAAATTCATTTTTGACCGATTCGTACCTGTCTCTCATTTGTGCTGGGATGATCAACTTTTGATGTTTATCGAAGCCCAGATGTTTGTTTTTCATAAAATCGATTTGTCTATAAACGGTAAGGGTTCCGATAACGAGAAAAATCGTGATCGAAAACTGGGCCACCACAAGGGCCTTTCGCAGCACGCTCCCTTTGGGGTCGAGGCCTCTGGAACCTTTGAGAACTTTTACGGCCATAAACCGGGAGAGAACAAACGCTGGATAACTGCCAGCCATAAGACCGACACAAACGGAGAAACCCACTAAAAATAAAAGAAGCACGGGTTTGAATAGATCGGATCTTTCAAAATTTTGACCGACTAGCATGTTGAAAAAAGGCAAAGCCAGAGCCACGATAGTGAAAGAAAGCAACAGAGATACAAAGGATGCCAGCATGCTCTCCAAAAGGAACTGGCGCGTCAATTGTGTGCGGTGGGCGCCCACGACTTTTCGCACACCGACCTCCTTGGCTCTATTTGCTGCGCGGGCCGTTGCAAGATTGGTGAAATTGATACAGGAAATCAGCAATATCAACATCCCGATGATTGAAAATATGGCGATATCCCTAGGACTTCCTGGGGCACTGATCTCCATAACGAGATTTGAATGGAGATGAATTGAAGCGATCGGCTGCAAATAAAACGTGAAGGACTCTCCCCACTCTTCCAGTTTTTCTCCGGCATAAACATTTGCAACGTGTCGTATTTTTTCCTCAAAATTCTTCGGATCGACTTCGGGTTTCAGCTTGATGTAGGCGTAGAATCCTGTCCATTCCCAGTTGTCGAGATTCCAGGTTCTCTCGAAACCATTTAGCGAGATGATTATGTCGTACTTGAGATGTGTGTTTTTGGGATAATCGGCAACAACGCCTGTAACCTCAACCTGATTTCCCCAAAGAACGAGTGTCTGGCCAAGAGGATCACCCTGACCGAAATACCTCTGGGCCACGCTCTCTGTGATGACGACGGTCCTTGGACGGTCCAGAGCCTTTTCGGGATTACCTCTAATAAACGGGATGGTGAAAACATTGAATATATCATTCTCTGCGATCATCACCCAATCTTCGTAATATTTAGTGTCCTCTCGTTCGACTAGGCTGTCCCATGTCGCAAGCTGAAAGCGGACAGCGCTCTCAACTTCGGGAAAACTCTCTCTTACTGCAGGTATTAAGGGAGTCGCTACTCTTGCTGTATCAAACTCAGCCTCATCTTTTTGAATTTTTTGTGCGATGCGGAATACCCGGTTCCCATCTTGATGATATCTGTCATAGCTCAGCTCTTGATGAACGTACATGTAAACCAGAATACAACAGGCAATTCCGATGGCCAGGCCAATGATGTTAATTGAGGAATAGATTTTATGTCTTCGTATGTTCCTGAATGCAATCTTTAAATAGTTTAAAATCATGATGCTCCTCCAATACAGAATATTCACAATTTTTGCAGGGATCAACTTGATGACTTGGGACCAGTACCAAAAATGAGCAAGAGCAGATCCTTTTTCCTTGGCAATATTTTTGTAAAATTCTTCAAAATCTCCCAGCGGTGTATCCCATCCCCTATCCGGGAGAATCGACCGCAATATCCTCTCGGCCAATCTGGGAGGTTTAAAGGACTT
>CAZIDF010000023.1:3068-56860 GCA_964538085.1 uncultured Eubacteriales bacterium
CCGGGAGAATCGACCGCAATATCCTCTCGGCCAATCTGGGAGGTTTAAAGGACTTTTTGTAATTTTCCATTTAAGCTTTTCTGAATGATTCGGGGATATCCCGCCACATATTGGCCTGAACTTGTCTCGCTCTCAACAAGGCTTTCATACCCTCGTCGGTCAGTTTATAAATTCGTTTGTGTCTTCCTCCCCGTTCAGGGGTAGATTCCGACAAATAAGATTCTAAATATCCTTTTTTAACAAGGCGGTCTAGAGGCATATAAATGGAACCGAGCGACCAATTTTCCCCTGTGATTTCAGACAATTGTTCCCGGATGGGGATACAATAAGCGTCTCCCTTCAGTTTCCAAACTGCCAATAGAATCAATTCCTCAGCTCGAGTTAAAAGTTTCATGATATTCTCCAAAACACTATTTGTTTCACTTTTTTAGGATTGTCAATTATATAGACGCCATTGCAGCCAAAAAAGTTTACAAGTACAAAAAAAAATTCTATCCATCAGACGATCTGTTCTTTCTTCTTCATCCATAATTTTAAAAAGCAAGATCGATTGAATTTTTTGTCACAAATGATAACATAGATAGGATTTTCAATTTTTGGAGAGATTATGGCGACACCGGTCGAAAAATGGGTAGAAGAACAGGCAAAAATCGCCAAGCCTCGTAAAATTTATTGGTGTGACGGCTCGGAGGGCGAAGCCTCTCGCCTGCTCGAGATCGGGATGAACGAAGAGTGGATCCATGGCCACCCCATTTTTCATAAGCTGAACCATAAAAAATGGCCCAAATCCTACCTCCACAGGTCTCATCCCACAGATGTAGCCAGAACCGAACACTTAACCTATGTGTGCCACCCTGATCGAACCACCTCGGGTCCGAACAACAACTGGATGGAACCTCGCGATGCCAAAAAACTGCTCACCGGTCTCTCCGATGGTTGTATGCAAGGCCGGACCATGTATGTCATGCCCTACATGATGGGGCATCCCGACTCCCCTTATGCCAAAGCCTGCATCCAGATCACAGACAGCACCTATGTCGCCGTCAGCATGCGGATCATGACCCGGATGGGGAAAGTGGTGCTGGATAAGATCGGAAACCGTGATGAGTTCGTCAAGGGTTTCCATTCTATCGGAGACCTCGATCCGAACAGGCGTTTTATCATGCATTTCCCCGATGAACACCTTGTCTGGAGCGTAGGTTCCGGTTATGGCGGGAATGCGCTTTTGGGAAAAAAATGCCTGTCGCTCAGGATCGCCTCCTGGATCGGCTACAAAAAAGGATGGCTGGCCGAACACATGGTGATCATCGGTGTTGAGGATTTCAAAGGCCGGATCACCTACCTGACAGCCGCCCTCCCCAGCGCCTGCGGCAAAACCAACCTGGCCATGATGGAATCGGCACTTCCCGGATACAGAATATGGACTGTGGGAGATGACATCGCCTGGCTCAATGTCGGGCCGGACGGAAGGCTGTGGGCCATCAATCCGGAGTCAGGCTATTTCGGAGTAGCGCCGGGAACCTCCATGAAGACCAACCCGAACATGATGAAAACACTGAAGAGAGGATCATTCAACCCGACGCTTTTCACCAATGTCGCCCTGAACGAAGAAAGCAACGAACCCTGGTGGGAGGGGATCGATGACTCTCAACCCTTCTTATTGAAGGATTGGCAGGGCAAACCTTGGGATGGCACTTCGAACGCAAAAGCCGCCCATCCCAACTCCAGGTTCACCGTGTCCATCTACAACACCCCTACCCTATCCAAGGAATTCGATAATCCTAAAGGTGTGCCGATTTCAGCCATCATATTCGGGGGAAGAAGAACGCAGCTGATCCCTCTTGTGATGGAAAGCTTCGATTGGCGGCATGGGATTTTCCTGGGTGCCCGGATGGGTTCGGAAACCACGGCAGCCGCTGCCGGTCAAGTCGGTGTCGTGCGGAGAGATCCCATGGCCATGCTCCCCTTTTGCGGATACAATCTGGGGACCTATTTCCGTCACTGGCTGAATATGGGAAATCGATTGATCCGGCGCCCCAAAATCTTTTCGGTCAATTGGTTCAGAACGGATGAACAAGGCCGATTCCTCTGGCCTGGGTTTGGAGAGAACATGCGGGTTTTGAAGTGGATAATAGACAGAGTGCACAACACAGTCGAGGCCAGAGAGACACCGGCCGGGCTTGTGCCAAGGCCCAGCGATCTAGATACAGAGGGGCTTGGGTTGTCTCGACAGAAGTTGTCCAAACTTTTCGATGTGAACATGGCAGAATGGGGACCCGAAGTCAACGATATACGGAATTTTCTGATGCCCTATCGCGGGCACCTCCCGCCTGACCTCTGGGAAGAGTACCACTCGATGGAGAGATCTGTCAGCGCAAAAAAATGAAGCACATAAGACGGTCACTCATACCGGAGGGAGTCCGCAGGATTGGACCGTGCTGCCCGTATGGCCTGATAACCAACCGACAAAATGGCTACGAATAACGCCAACAGCATTGCCCCTATAAACACGAAAAATCCCAAATCCGCTCGATAGGCATAGCTCTGCAACCATTTCCTCATGATGAAATAGGCGGCAGGCCAGGCGATAACATTGGCCACCAGGACAAGGACAAAAAACTCCTTGCACAAGAGCCTGGTGACTTGCACAACGCTTGCGCCCAAAACCTTGCGGATCCCGATCTCCTTCGTTCGTTTTTCGGCCATAAACGAGGCCAAACCAAAAAGGCCGAGGCAGGCCACGAACACAGCGAGGATCGCAAAATATCTCAACAGAGTCCCGATTCTCTGTTCGGTGCGGTACATCATGTCATATCTTTCATCCATGAACCGGTATTCAAAAGGATAGTCGGGAATTGTTCGTTTCCATGTGTTTTCGATAAATCCCAACGATGAAGAAACTTCCTCAGGGGGAATCCGGATGATCATATAGTTAAGGTCATCTGGATCCACAGCGATAGCCAGGGGTTCGATTTTGTTCTTGAGGGTCTGGTAATGAAAATTTTTCATAACTCCAATGATCGTGCCATTCACCCCCACATGGCTGAATCGCTCTCCTATGACAGAATCTTTGTTCATCAACTTGGCTACTTCCTCATTGACGATCCATGCTTGAGATAAATCGGACGTGTGCTCTTTATCGAAGCTCCTTCCCTCGACCAACTCGATCTTCAATGTCTCGGTGAAATCGAAATCTACGGAATTGAATCCGATCAAGATCTGAAACTCTGGGTCCTTACCCTCCCAATCAGCTCCGCCGGAATTACTGCCGATGTGCGTGGGGAGCTGGGAAGTGCCCGTAACATTCAACACTCGGGGATTTTGGATCAGATTCTCTTTGAGGACATTATACGATTTTTTGGTGTCTGCTCTAAGCGGGATGTAAATCAGATGTTCTTTATCCCAACCCAAGCGCATGTTTTTTATGTAGTTCTGCTGCTGGTACACGACGGCTGTTCCGATAATCAAAAGAATGGAAAGCGCAAACTGGGTGACCACAAGGACTCTCCGGAAACGGGCTCCTCCGGTACCTGAAAACAGGCTGCCCTTAAGAACTTTAACCGGTTGGAATGCGGACAAAAACATCGCGGGATAGCTGCCGGCAACAAGTCCTGTGAACAACGTGATGCTCAATAACCCGATCAAAACAGTCCCGATGCCGGCCACACTCCAGGAAAGTTCTTTGCCAGAAAGATGGCTGAAAGCCGGTAGCAATAGAGTGACGATACCGACGGCAAATATCAAGGCAATAAAAGCATACACGACGGATTCCCCATAAAATTGTCTTACAAGGTGTCCTTTGACTGCTCCTACCACTTTTCTTAGCCCGACTTCCTTTGCCCGGTTGGCGGATCGAGCTGTGGAGAGATTCATGAAGTTGATGCAGGCTATCAAGAGCACGATGAAAGCGATAATAGAAAATATGTACACATACTGTATAGCGCCGGCGCCCTTTTCGTATCCGAAAAATTCGTGGAGATGCAGTTTGGTGAAGGACATGAGTCTTAAATCTGTGCGGCTTTCAGGATTTTTTGTCCGGATAAATCCGAATATTTTCTGATTCACTTCCTCGACTGGCGTTCCGTCTGCCACCTGAACGAATGTGTAGATGGAGTTGGTCCCAAAATCCTCCTCTCTCGTTTGCCCTGTTCTTTTCAGGATCTCGTAAGGCACGAGAAAATCGAACTGAAGATAGGTGTTATGCGGGATATTTTCGAGGACACCTGTCACGGTAAAATCATACTGGTTATTGAGTGTGATCACCTTCCCTATGGGATCGTCTTCCCCAAAATATTTTTCAGCCAGATCCTCTGACAGGACCGCAGAAAAAGGAGAGTCCAAAGCGGTATTTTTATCCCCTTTGACCAGAGGATAGGTGAATATTTTTAAAAAAGAAGGGTCCACGGCCCTTCCGTTATCTTCGAAAAACGTGTTGTCTTCATATTTGAACAACACGCCGCCTGTCCAGACTACCCGGGTGGCATCGATGATCTCCGGGATCTCTTCCTTGAGTGCAGGCCCGAGCGGATAGGGAGTGACATAAACATAAAATATCCGCCCAGAATAATGCTGATCCTCCTCAACCCGATAAAGATTATCCGCATTTTCATGGAACTTGTCATAGCTCAGTTCATCCAGAACCCATATCGTGATGAGAAGACAACAGGCCAAGCCGATGGCCAAACCTGCGATGTTGATAAACGAGAATCCCTTGTGCCTCCGGATGTTCCGCAAAGCAACCTTCAGATAATTTTTTATCATTTGAACACTCCAATAAATAGAATTGGAAAGAAAAAGAGGAATAAGCTTGACTATTTGTCCCCAATACCAAAGGGATGCCACCGTTTCCCCCTTATTCTTCGCGATCTCCGCATAAACCTCTCCAAAATCGCCTACGAGTGTGAAATGATCGCCTCCTCCATAGATTCGAGAAAGCAACCAGTGGCCGAACTTTGGGGGTGAGAAAAGTTTATCTTTCATCCTGTTTTCGGAATGGACAAGGCTATTTCTGGAAAGCCTGCCCACATGATCTCATTGACCCTTTTGATCTCGCTCAAAGTCTGTACGCCTCTATCGGTAAGATTGTAATACCTTTTGCTCAATCCCTTTCTCTCCGATGTGGCTTCGCCTATATAGGCTGTGAGGTAGCCCTTTTTTGCCAGCCTATCCAGCGGGAAATACACACCCCCAAGGGATATCTTCTTCCCTGTTATGTCCGTTATGTAGTTATAGATGGTCGTTCCGTAGGCATTTTCTTTCAATCTCCAGACAGAGAGAAGGATCAATTCCTCCAATTTTGTCAGTATTTCCATGGATACACCTCTTTTTCAAAGCAAGCATATTCTTCATATTAGAATACGCAGACTAACGCAAAAAGGTTGCCTTTTTTCTAATTATTAGAAACCAGATAGGAACTAAAGGAGAGTATATTATGCTTCGATTATGCCTTATTCTTAACTTTGAAAAGGACCGTGCCCAGGTATCCGCCGTCGTTGATCTCTGCAATGTACAGTCCAGGCTGAAAATGGGCGCGTCTCCTGAGCATAGGCTCTGATAATCTTTCCAGAAGTGCACCGGCTTCCCAATCCTTATTGTTGCTGTCGCTCAATAAGATCGGCGCACTCTTTTCTACCAACTTCTCCAGTATGTCTCTTAGGCTCATGTTTGCCTCACTTTTCAAAACTGCCTCAACTTATATTAGACGAAATTTCTCGCTAATTAGTTACTATTATTAAAAAATAATTCAAAATATATTCACCAAGCCCTGGATCGACTCGATCTTGGGCTAAAAAATGGTCGCAGAAAGTCTAAATCTTGAATTCTTCCTGGATGTTTTCCGAGACGATATGCCCGTCGAACAAGTGGATCGTCCGGTGGCTGTACTCCGCATAGGCCGGAGAGTGCGTCACCATGACGACCGTGGTCCCCGCCTCATGCAGTTCGCCCACGATCCTCATCACTTCTTCACCATGTGCAGAATCGAGATTACCCGTCGGCTCGTCTGCCAGGATCAATTTTGGACGTGCTACAATCGCTCTGGCCACGGCCACTCTCTGCTGTTGTCCCCCAGATAGTTGTTGGGGAAAATGATTTTTCCTCGCAATAATCTCCATCTTTTCCAAGACTTCGGTCACTCTTTTTTTCCGTTCAGCCGCGGAATACCCCAGGTAAAGCAGAGGAAGTTCGGCATTTTCGTACACGGTCAGCTCATCGATGAGGTTAAAACTCTGAAAAACGAATCCGATGTTGTTCTTGCGAAGATTTGCCCTTTGTCTCTCAGAATAACCGCCCACTTCTTCACCCAAGAAGAGATACTCTCCCTCAGAGGGCTTGTCGATCATGCCGAGCACATTGAGAAGAGTGGACTTGCCGCAGCCAGACGGCCCCATGATAGCCACATACTCCCCTTCTTTTACTTCCAGGTTCACGTTGTTCAGTGCTGTCGTTTCGACTTCTTCGGTCTTGTAGATTTTTTTTAAGTCTTTGGTTTTGATCATACTTTCCTCCGTAATCTGTCTTTATCGTATACTTTCTCTTTATTATAGACGTAAAATGGACATGTTTAGTTTACTTTAAAACCAATCTGTCCATATTTCCGAAACTTTCATAGGAGGATGTGATAACTTTTTCCCCGGGTTCTAACCCTTCGAGCACTTCAAAAAAGTCTGGATTTTGCCGTCCGAGCCTGATCCTTCGCTTTATGGCCACATCTCCGGAATGATCCAGCACATAGGCCCAATTCCCTCCTGTCGTCTGAGAGAACCCTCCCCTTGACAAGAGTATGGCTTCGGATATGTCTCCCAGTTCCAATCGGATATGATAGGTTTGTCCGGCTGTAATCCCTGCTGGCGTTTCATCCACAAACTCCATGTCGACTTCGAACCGTCCTTCGACGACAGCAGGATATTTCTTTGTGACGACGATGCCGTAATGAGTTCCAGCGAATTCGAAGTCTCCCTTTCTTCCGATTTCCACCCGGGCCAGGTAATGCTCATCGATCCCTGCTCTTATCCTGTAACCTTCGAGCGTGTCGATCTGTCCCAGTTCCACTCCTTCTTGTTTGGATTGGCCGATTTCTGCATCCAGAGATGTCAGATAACCGGAAACAGGAGCCCTTAAGGTCAAATTCTCGAGCCTCGACCTGATGATTTCCATGTTGCTCTGCATGCGAGTGACCTGAGCTTCCAAAGCTTCCACTTGTTTTTGCCGGAATTCGATATCCTTTGTCTGGCTTTCGATGGTCAATTCCTTGTTTTTCACCAAATATTCATACTGGTCCTTTGCCAACTCGTATTCATGCTGTGAGATCAGATCGTCCTTTATCAGCTCCTGATATCGCTCATAAACGCGTCTCTGCTGTTGGAGATTATTGTCCACTAGGGCAAGCTGTTGATTCAAATTCAGGCGGTAGCGTTCCATGTCTAACCGTGTGTTGCGAAGATTGTTGATCTGCTGGAACAATTCAGACTCCCGCCACATCAAGTTTATAAGAAGAGTGGTATTGGCAATTTTTAAAATCGGGTCTCCCTTTTCCACCTTGGTACCAGCTTCAATATAAATCTCCTCGACCGTTCCCCCTTCGATTGCGGTCAAATAGTGGTAATATGGAAGAACATTACCCATGACCGGGATAAATTCCTGGAAAGGTCCCCGGGTAACTTCAGATACGGTGAGGCGTTCTGCTTTGACGTTGAGGGAAGACTTGCTCATCCCAAAAACGAAGATATATATCACAAAGACAATAAATAGCCCCGACCCTGCAAACATGGCGATTTTTTTTGGAGGCCATTTCTTTTTTTTAATCTGTTTGTCCATTCCCATTTAAGGTCTCCTTATTCGTTTGAGCTTTTCATAAGACCAAATGTTTTGCAATAATTGTGCCACTCTTAAAAACTTGAGAAGGTGATCCTATTGCGGCTAATATTCTTGATAAAAGTGTTCGGTTGCAAAACACAGGCTGTTCATAATCGAACAGTTATATTATAATATGAATGGTTTCGTAAAGCTATGAAAAGTCTGAGAAATACTGACGTTGTGTGAACGGCACATATCTTGCTACTCTAGCATTTAACGATTGAGTGTACGGAGATATTCATATGAATAAAAAAACAGGCAAAATCCTCATCATCGATGATGACGAAGACATCCTCCAAGCTGCCCGGCTACTGCTAAAACAACATGTGACTAACGTCCGAACGGAAAAAACGCCAGAAGTTCTTCCCTCGTTGCTCAAAAACGAAACATACGATGTGATCTTTTTGGATATGAATTTTGCCAAAGGAGCCACCAGCGGCAAAGAAGGATTTTATTGGCTGGATAAGATTCATGAAATCGATCCGAATGCGGTCGTAATTTTGATAACGGCCTTCGGCGATGTGGACATGGCCGTTCAGGCAATAAAAGAAGGGGCATCGAATTTTATTCTCAAACCCTGGCAGAATGAAAGGCTCATCGCTACCCTTACTACGGCTCTGAACTTGAGACAAACGAGAGCAGAAGCGACCAAATTGCGTTCCAAACAACAGCAATTGAGCGCGGATCTCGATCAGCCTTTCCATGATTTTATCGGCAAAAGTTCCGCCATGGAAGCCGTTTTCGATGCAATCAAAAAGGTTGCCAGAACCGAAGCCAATGTTTTGATACTCGGGGAAAACGGAACGGGCAAAGAATTGGTCGCCAGAGATCTCCATCGCCAATCTTCGCGAGCCGAGGAAGTTTTCATCAGTGTGGATATGGGCGCTCTGAGCGAAACTCTTTTTGAAAGCGAACTTTTCGGCCATGTCAAAGGCGCCTTCACCGATGCCAAAGGAGATAGGGCCGGACGCTTCGAGATCGCCTCCGGAGGGACGCTTTTTCTCGACGAAATCGGCAATCTTCCCCTCACACTCCAGGCCAAACTGCTGACCGTCATCGAAAATAGAAAAGTCACCAGGCTGGGTTCGAACAAACCCATAGAAGTGGAAGTTCGTCTCATTTGTGCGACAAATATGCCGATTCATGAAATGGTCAATCATAATCAATTTCGCCAAGATTTGCTCTACCGCATCAATACAGTGGAAATCAGGATCCCTCCCCTTCGAGAACGCATCGGCGATATCCCTGCTCTTGTGGATCATTTTTTAAAGATCTACTGCAAAAAGTACAATAAGCCATTACGCCGCCTGAGTTCTGCCACCCTCAAAAGATTGGAGAAGTACCATTGGCCAGGGAATGTTAGAGAACTTCAGCATGCCCTCGAACGGGCCATCATCATGAGCGATTCCCACGTGCTCCAGCCAACGGACTTCTTTTTCCCAACGCAAGACCAAAAGGGGGATTCTCTGAGTTTTGATGATTACAATCTAGAGGACATCGAAAAACTGGTCATTCATCGTGCCATCAGCAAACACGGAGGAAACATAACCCACGCCGCCGATGAGCTGGGATTGTCCAGGGCTTCATTGTATCGCAGATTGGAAAAATATGGTCTATAATAGATTTCGGCTTAACTGTATCATCCGGGTTATCCTTCTGGCCTTCACAATCGTTGGATTTTTCTTCATCCTGTTTCAAACCTCTTTGTATGCTGCATTGTTTATCATCGGCGTTATCATCATCTATCAAACCTATGCTTTGATCCACTATGTGGAAAAAACCAACAGGGATTTAACACGTTTTTTCACTTCCATCAGATACAGCGATTTTTCTCAGACCTTCAAGGATGCCGGATTAGGCCCCTCGTTCGACGGGCTTAGAAAGGCTTTCACAGAGGTCATGAATGTCTTCAGGAAAACGAGAACAGAAAAAGAAGAACATTACCAGTACCTTCAGACCGTTGTCCAGCATATCGCGATTGGATTGATCGCCTACCAACCCAACGGGGATGTGGAATTGATCAATACAGCCGCCAAGCGTCTTCTCGGTGTTCCCGCTTTAAAAAACATACAGTCTCTAGAAACATTAAGCAAACCTCTTGTGGAGACTTTGTTCAAAATTAAACCCAAAGGACGTGCCTTGATCAAAGTCGAAGACCAAAACGAGTTGCTCCATCTTGCCTTGTATGCCACAGAATTCAAACTGAGAGGGAACGTTTTTTCTCTGGTGTCCATCCAAAACATTCACAGCGAATTGGAGGAGAGGGAGATCGAAGCATGGCAAAAACTGATCCGTGTGATAACCCATGAAATCATGAACTCCATCACTCCCATATCCTCGTTAGCCTCCACCATCAACGAGATGCTCAAGGAAAGCTATCCCATCTCCATAAAAGAACAAAAAATCGATCCCGAGTCATTGACAGATATTCATGACGCCGCCCAGACCATCCAAAAACGAAGCCAAGGATTGCTTCATTTTGTGGATGCCTACAGGAACCTAACCCTCATCCAAAAACCCAATTTTCAGTTGTTCCCCATCAAAGAACTTTTCTCACGAGTCGAAAAGCTCATGCAAGCCAATATCAAAGAAAAGGCCATTCGTTTCCGGAAGACCGTCGATCCCAAAACGTTAGAGCTCACCGCAGATCCTGAACTCATCGAACAGGTCTTGATCAACCTTCTCCTGAATGCTCTCCAATCGGTCGAAGGGCATAAAAAAGCGAAGATCGACTTGATGGCTCAACTGGATGGGAGGGGAAGGATTCTCATCAAGGTCAAAGACAATGGTCCAGGGATCGATGAGGAAAATCTCGAAAAGATCTTCATCCCCTTTTTTTCCACTAAAGATAAAGGCTCGGGCATCGGTCTCAGCCTTTCGAGGCAGATCATGCGCCTTCATCATGGTTCCATATCCGTCCAATCCGAGCCAAAAAAGCACACGACCTTCACACTGAGATTTTAACAGCGCGGGCTGGATTGGCCAATCACAGGTCCCATTCATCAAGATAGCGGGGTGTTGCAACCTTCCACTTTTTTTTCTTGCGTATCAATTCTGAAAGATCGCGAGAAGATTCTTTTTCTCCATGGGTGAGAAAAAGACGCGCCGGCGGAGATCGAAAGGCATCCAGCCACTTGAAGAGATCATGTTGCCCGGCATGGGCAGAAAATCCTTGGATCTGTTCGATCTTGGCTCTCACAGGATAACTTTGCCCATGTATGCGTACTTCAGGCCTTCCATCCAATATGAGCCGGCCCAGCGTCCCTTTTGCTTGATAGCCGACAAAAAGGATCGTCGATTCAGGGCGGGAGATATTTTGAACAAGATGATGCTTGATACGGCCTCCTGTGCACATCCCTGAACCAGCCATGATGATGGTGGACCCTCTTATTGAATTGATGGATTTCGATTCGATTGTAGTGCGCGTCAACCTCAAACCAGGAAATCCGAAAGGTTCTTTCCCTTGTTTTAAAAGTTTTGAAACATCCTTGTCCAAGGAGTTTTGGTATTGAATAAAAACCTCTGTGACATCCAAGGCCATCGGGCTGTCAAGGAAGGTCATCAAGTACGGGATCCTATTTTGCCTGCTCAATCGGCCCAAGTGGAACAACAATTCCTGGGCTCGTTCGATAGCGAAGGTCGGAATCACCACATTCCCTCCCCTTCTCACCGTTTCGTTGATGATCTCACACAACATTTTATCCACATCTTCAGAATCTTCATGGTCACGGTTGCCGTAGGTGGTCTCCATAACGATGTAATCGGCATATTCGAACACAGTCGGATCTTTCATCAAAGGCCGATTCCATTGGCCGATATCCCCTGAAAACAGCACGGTTTCTTGTCGGCCTTTCTCCCGCACGATCACTTCGAGGATGGCCGATCCTAAAATGTGGCCTGCATCATGGAATCTCACCTCCCATTGGTCTTTAAGCGGGATGGATTTGGCATAAGGGACACCCCGAGCCAATGGCAGAGCATTTTCGGCGTCTTTTACTGTGTAGAGAGGGATCTCCGGATAAGGGCCTTTGCGTCCCTCTTTTTTGTGCCTTTTCTTTTTGTAGGACGCATCTTCTTCCTGGATGCGTGCCGAATCGAGCAAAACAATCGGCAGCAAATCTTCCGACGGAAATGTGAGCAAAATCGGGCCAGAAAATCCCTCCCTGACCAATTTCGGAATGAGTCCACAATGATCGAGATGGACGTGGGTCAACAAAAGCATATCGATGGAATCAGGGGCAACAGGAAAAGGTTCCCAGTTCCGCGCTTGAAAATCCCGCTCCTGATACAGTCCACAGTCCACGAGCACGCGAGCCGTCTCTGTTTCGAGCAGAGAACATGACCCCGTCACCTGTTGGTTGGCACCCAAGAATTTTATCTTCATCTATTTGACTCCAGAGAATACAAAATGGGCGAGGTACCCTGCAATTGGAGGGAAAAAAAAGGTACAGGCCAAGCGGATAAAGGTGAATTTCCATCCCAAAATCCCGATCTCCATCGGCAATCGTGCCACTGCCCAGAGGGACCATGCTGTCAAGAAGGCCACCAACGTCCCCACCCCTGCGCCTGCTTTGAGGAGCCCAGCAACAACGGGCAGGCTGACGTAAGGGCCTCCAGGAGTCACACCCCCAGCCAACGTCCCAATAAGGATTCCCTTTAAGCCAGACTCCTCCCCTATCCACCTGGACAATAACTCCTGGGGTAAAAGGACTTGAATCATCCCGGCCACGATAAACGCAAACAGCAAAAGAGGAATGATCTCCACGATCATCTTTAAGCCAGAACCAAGTCCCTGGATGTGTTGTCCATTTCCTTTTGAATAACCGATGGCCAGAAGAACGATGGCCAATACGGCCATAATGATTGTTGGAATCAGCATATTCCAATTTCTCCTTTTTTTTGTCACTATCTTGCTTTTCAATGACTTGTTTTGGACTTGATCCAATCCTCCCAGTTTGCAAATCGGGGGAAATAAATCACAAATAGAACAAAGGAGATGACCAGCAAGATGTAAAAATCTTGGGCATTTCCACTCAAAAAGAAAAGCACCCATCCCAACATCGCAGGCACCTCGCAAAGAGCCGCACTTATCATCGACATCCTTTGCAGATGGTTGATAAGGATTTTGGGATCGACCGTTCTTATGCTTCTAGTTGCCGTCTCCCGAATGAATTTTATCAGAAAAATCTGCAACAATCCTAAAGCATAAAAAGCATAACGAAGCCAAGGAAAATCGATCTTCTCCATGATCCCTTGGAAATCTGGGATACGTGCTTTAAAAAGTGCGAACACGACAAGATAAATAGCCAGTGACAACATGAAAGCGATGTAAAGAACTGAAGAAGTTTTGTGGGATTTTTTCAAATCCTGAGTGTAATCCATGTCATCCTCCAAAAAATTCACTTGCAGTATACGGCATTCTTTTCCAGCTGACAAATAATGCATGCAGGCGAGGACGTCGCTCTCGAAATAACTGGTGTATAATAAAGGATATTTTCGGCAATTTTTTTAATTACTCCAGAAAGGAGATAAAATGAGAAATTTTGGATTAACTCTTCTTCTGATAATCCCTCTCATCACCATTTTCCTGCTTTCGCAACAATCAAACACTCCTCATCTAGATCAATTGATAGACATGGCAAAGGAATTCGTCTCGGCCCTTGAAAATGGCGACTTTGACGCATCGGTCAAACACTTCGACGAAACCATGAGCAAACTCGCAACTCCAGAGAAAATGAAGGAAATCTGGGAAATGGTTATCAAACAGGTCGGCCGATTCATCGCCCAAAAAGATGTTTGGACAGAATCCATCCCCAAATATGACATCGTGTATGTAACCTGTGTGTTTGAAAAGGCAACATTGGATATTAAAGTTGTATTCGACAAAAACAAAAAGATCGCCGGACAGTTTTTTGTCCCTCCGAAACCTCCGACAGAGTACGTCACCCCAGAATATGCCGATAAAGACTCATTCTCTGAGAGAGAGGTTGAGTTTGGTGTGTCACGCTGGCGAATTCCCGGGACTTTGAGCATTCCCAAAGGAGATGGCCCTTTCCCCGCATTGATTCTGGTTCATGGATCAGGGCCGAACGACCGGGATGAGTCCCTGGGACCGAATAAATCCTTCCGGGATTTGGCTTGGGGCCTGGCCACACAAAAAATCGCTGTTCTCCGCTATGATAAGCGGACAAAAGTTCACGGACAGAAGATGATCACAGACAAGAATGACAAATTCACGGTTTATGAGGAAACCGTCCAAGACGCTCTTGAAGCGGCGGATCTGCTCAGGAAAACAGAAGGGATCGACGCCAAAAATGTATTTATTCTCGGCCACAGCCTCGGTGGAATGCTCATTCCAAGAATCGCCAAAAGCGATCCAAAAAACGCAGGATTTATCATCATGGCCGGACCAACCCGCCCTCTGGAGGAGCTTATCGTCGATCAGGTCGAGTACATCTCTCTGCTGGATGGAAAGATATCTGAAGAAGAGAAAACCAATCTCGACCAGCTCAAGGAACTTGTGCAAAAAATTCAAAGCCTGACACCTTCAAATGCATCCGAGGTGAAAGGTAATTTTTTAGGCGCCGGGGCATACTACTGGCTTGATTTAAAGGGATATGACCCGGCTGAAGCGGTGAAAAGCATCGATCGACCGCTTCTTATTCTTCAGGGAGAGCGGGATTATCAAGTCACGATGGCAGATTATGAGGGATGGAAAACAGCCCTCTCGGAAAGGGAAAACGTCGAATTCAAACTGTATCCTGCATACAATCACCTCCTCATCGCGGGAGAAGGAAAGTGCACTCCTGAGGAATACCAAAAGGTCGGCCATGTAGACAAGGCTGTGATCGATGATGTCGCCGCGTGGATAGAAAAGGTCAAAAAATAACTCTAGCTCATTATGGGCTTTTTTTTGCCAGATTTTAGATATTAATCTTCCAGTTCGATGGCAACTGGTTGACTTTCCCACACTCCATGCAGATTGCATCTTTCCTTGGCAACTAAATCATGACCATGATCTAGGGCGACCACAAATTTGACTCGTGGAACAGCCAATCTGGGCTCCAAGTCGACTCTTGCTAAAAAAGTATCGCCGGAAAAAAGTTCGATCCACTCGATAAAGTGAGCATTTTCATTGGGGTGGGAGAGCAATTTCCCCACTTCAACGTTCACTTCAAAAGGCTCTCCCTTTTTGATTTTGGCGGGAGCGGTGATAACCGGAGTGTGTTTTTTTTCTAAATCCGTCATCTCATCGATATTTCCGGATTTAGCTTTATTCAGTCCACAAAAAAGATCTTCTTCACACTTCATAATAATCTCCTTATAAAACTAATATCTCCCAATTATAATGCGACATTTGTGCCAAGAGTTGCCATGAACTTAAATTGTTGTAATTAAAGAAAAAACTAATATCTGTTCAATCGAACTGATGAAAATAACACGATATATCGGTGTTTCAGCAAGAAATCGTGGGCTACTCTTTTTTTCCTGTTTCTTCTTTTTCCTCTTTTTTTTCTTTCTTCCAGAAGTCCATGCAACCTAAATTGCAAAAATGGAGGACATACCCCTCTCCTTCTGCATTCAGGGCCGCAGCTTTTGGAATCATGGTCTTGCACACATGACAGGCAATTTTTTCTTCATTCTCGCTCATCATTGATCCTTTCCATTTTATTATAGCGTAAAAAGAGGTTCTGTGAAATATTTCTGCTTTTTCATAACGATTTTTCCGAAAAAAAGTTTCGCATCATGCACAAATGCCACAATCCAATGTTCAGCAATGGCTTGTTCGAAGTATTTCTTCTTGTTTGAAATGGTTTGTAATGGATAAAGGTCATAACTCATGATGTAGGAAAGGCTCACATGAGCAGACATTGGAACCATATCTCCCAAAAAGAATAAAACTCTATCATTTGAGGAGATCTTGACACATTGATGATGGGCCGTGTGACCGGATGCGGAAAGAACCTGCACTCCCTCTGTGATCTGACTGTTTCCTTCCACCAATTGGGCACACCCATGCGCTTCCAAGGGAAGGAAGTTGTTCTGCATGTAGCTCGGCTTATCCCTAAAACAAGGGGCCAATGCATATTCCCATTCTCCCTTTTGGATGATATATCGGGCATTGGGAAATGTCGGCACCCATTTGCCCTCGCTGTTTTGTCTCGTATTTCCTCCACAATGATCGAAATGAAGGTGGGTGTTGATTACGAAGTCGATGTCCTCGGGTTCGTGCCCAAGATTTTTTATTTCCCCTATTAATCCAGGATTCCTTTCCACAGAGTAAAAATGGGAAATTTTTCGATCCAGGCAAGGACCGATCCCTGTCTCAATAAGAACCAAAGCCTGCTTCGTATGAACCAACAGAGAATTAAGCCCCATCTGGATCCGATTTTGTTCATCGGGAGTATATATTTTTTCCCATAATACTTTGGGGACCACACCGAACATGGCTCCACCATCGAGATAAAAATATCCATCCCGCAAACCATAGATCGTGAATTCCCCAAGAGATATTTTTTGGATTGTCATCCAATGAGTTTTTCGAGGTCATACAGCAATCGGTCGCGTGTGTATTCAGCGAACTCGATCTGTTCGGTATCCATGCGGATCGCATCCTCCGGGCATGCTTCCACACAAAAACCGCAAAAACAACACCGGCTCAAGTCGATGATAAAGGTGGAAGGATATTTTTGGATCTCTGGATCGGGATCTTCGGCGGCCTCCACATACATGCATTCAGAAGGGCAAACAGTCACGCACAGCATGCAGGCCACACATCGTGGTTTACCATCTTCCCTTTTAAGGAGTCTGTGCAAGCTTCTGTGCCTGGGCGCTATCTCTCTTTTTTCTTCAGGGTATTGAATGGTGACGGCCCCCTTCCTTTTTGTTTTTATCCTAAAAAGTTTTAGAGTGTGGAACCACATATTCACCATAAAATGGCGTGTGGTGAGAAGACTCCCCTTAATGATCGCGATAAAATTAACTAATGCTTTAATCATCCTATTAAACTCATCAAAATCGCTGTCCCGGCAATATTAACCAAACTCAGAGGCACGAGCAACTTCCAACCCAAATCCATCACTTGATCGTACCGGAACCGCGGGTACGTCCACCGAACCAAAATCTGGAGCCAACAGAAAAAGAATACCTTCAAGTTAAATGCCAGAACTTGGAATGCCACCACGATTCCATGGGGCAGCAGCCACGCTCCTCCCCATGGGAAATGAAATCCATCCGCATACAACCAGGGAACTTGCCAGCCTCCGAAAAAGAGAGTGGTCAGGAGACAAGCGACGATCAGGACTTCCATGAAATCTGTGAACATGAAAAGGCCCCACTTGAGACCTGAATACTCGGTAAAAAATCCCACGATTTCATTTTCTCCTTCTGGAAGGTCGAAAGGAACCCTTTTTGTCTCAGCCATCGCAGCGAAGAAAAAGATCAACAATCCTAAAGGCTGGAGAAACACTCCCCATTTGGGGATCCATCCCCACAATAATTCTCCCTGATAGTGAACGATAGCGGAGAGCTTCAAGGAAGGATAAACCATGATCAAACCGATCAAAGAAAGGCCTAAGGCCACTTCGTATGAGATGAGCTGAGCAGCCCCCCTCATGCCACCTAGCAGTGTGTATCGATTATTCGAGCTCCATCCCGCAAGAATGATACCGTAGATGCCCAAAGACAACATCGCCATCACGAATAAGAGGCTCACATTGAAGTCGACGATCTGTAGCTTGATCTCGCGACCACCGATCCGAAGAACATCTCCGAAGGGGATGGCCGAGACGGTGATAGCGACGAAGAAAAAGGAGATAAACGGAGCGAGGTTATGCAGGAATCTTCTAGAAAATCGAGGCGTAAAATCTTCTTTGAAAAGCATCTTAATAGCATCGGCAAAGGGCTGGAAAAGCCCTATGAATCGAAATTTCCAAATATAGGCCCTGTTGGCTCCGATCCTATCCTGGATGACTGCGCTCTCTTTTCTTTCGACCCAGGTTAGATATAGAGCGATCACAAGAAACCAGACCAGTGCACAGATAATCTTGATCAGTATGATAATCCAATCACTCACTGTTCTTCTCTAAAAAACGAAATTTCTTTTTTCATCGCTTCTCGTATGTTCTCTGGAGATGAAAATCGGCCATATAAATCATTATCTAGTCTAATTTTTTTGGCTAACTCCACTAAAAATTGCCATGCAGGTTTACAATTCCCCGGGGCATCCAGTGCAGGATGAAAATTCTGCACACTCCCGACGATATTGGTAAGGGAACCTCCACGTTCTGCGATCAATGACATGGGCAATACGATTTCGAATGAGGAGTTGATTTCATGTTTGTGGGATGTAAATAAAACTGACGTTTTTATTTTGTCTAAAGCGACCTTTAATTGTTCATTCTCCGAAAGATTCCAAAAAGGTGATGCGAAAACGAGCAACAACTCGATATCTTCGAGGAATTTTTCCCAATCGGTGGGCTCCAACTGGAAGCCAAGTTCTTTTGCACCCCGTCTATTGGGCGATCTTTCAGCAGTCAGCAGAAAATCGTCAGCGTTTTCCTCCGGAGGATCGAGGAGTCGGATTTTCTCGACAGCCAGGTCATTTCGGAATATTTTATCTATCAGGAAAAACTCTTCGTTCGAAAGCCATGACTGGATAATTAGCCCGATACGAGCTGACCTATTCATTTTAAAGAGGCGTCGTAACTCACCGGCTAGAAAAACCGTGATTTCTGGCCATGAACCGGAATCCAAGGAGTTGTTAAGGACGATCTCATCCAGCCTATCGTTATCGAGATAGGCATAATCATAACGGCCTTTATCACAAATCCAGAATCCATTGATCATCTGATTTTCTCGAGTTCGAATCCTGTAAATCCTTTTGGGAACTGAAAACCGAGAAAAACCTGGGTGGGAGTCGACATAGATATTACATCCTCTGCTGCACAGAGGACAAATGGATTCGCTGCTCTGCAAAAACCAAGATCGAGTTTTGAACCTAAAATCCTTGTCTGTGATAGCCCCCACAGGACAGATTTCCGCTAAATTGCCAGAATAATTATTATCGACAGGAATCCCCTCGTATGTGCTCACTTCAGTGTGGATGCCTCGCTGAAAAACACCCAATTCCTCTGTTTTTGTTATTTCCCTCAGAAAGCGGACACACCGGCGGCACAACACACATCTTTCCTGGTCATGAATAAGATTTTTCCCGATCTCTATCTTTTTCTCTCTTTTCTCTTTTGCCTCATTGAATTCGCTCTCGAACAGTCCATACTCGTCATAATAATCTTGAAGTTTGCATTCTCCCGCCTTGTCACAGATAGGGCAATCGATCGGATGCTCAGCCAGCAGGCATTCTAAAACTCCTTTTCGAGCTGCGATCACCCTTTCGCTCTTTGTCGAGATTTTCATCCCATCTTTTACCTTAGTGGAACAGGCCAGCTCCAGTTTGGGTAGGCCTTCGATCTCGACCAAACACATTCTGCAGGTGCCTTCAGGAAGAAACGCTTTGTGATAACAGAGATGTGGGATTTTCAGGCCAGCGCTTTCGGCTGCTTTCAATATGGTCGTGCTTTCTGCAACCTCAAGCTCTTTCTCGTCGATAAAAATCTTCACCATCTCCTGTGTTACTCCTGCTTTCAGTTTCCTAAAGGAATATACGTTTCAAGTTCACCCCGGAATTTCTGAATGATAGACAGTATGGGCATAGCGGCAGCGTCACCTAAAGGACACAGCGTTTTGCCCAACATATTATTAGCCAATTGGATTATTTTATCCAAATCTTCTCTTTTTCCCTCTCCATTGGCCATACGTTTGACAATCTTATGTATCCAAGAATTTCCGATCCGACAGGGAGTGCACTGGCCGCATGATTCATGGGAATAAAATTTTGTGACAACTTTTAATACATCCAGCATGGAAGTATCTTGATCGATGACGATAATCGCGGCCGATCCAAGCATAGACTTGGCTTCTACCAGGGAATCGAAGTCCATGTTGATATCGATCTCATCAGCCGTCAGGATGGGGGCCGACATACCCCCTGGTATAACGGCTTTTAGTTTTTTGCCTTCCTTCATCCCCCCTGCATGTTCGACGATTATTTTTTTCAGGTTCATCCCGATTGGAAGCTCGAAAATTCCAGGATTTTTCACCATGCCACTGACACCAAAAATCCGCGTTCCGCCATCCTTTGGAAGACCTATCTTGCAAAACCAGGCTGCTCCGTTGCTTATGATAGAAGGAATATTCGAAATGGTCTCTACATTATTAATAACCGTCGGGCAATCGAACAGTCCTATAGATGCCGGAAAGGGAGGTTTCAAACGGGGATTGCCTCTCTTCCCTTCGAGAGATTCTAATAGAGCGGTCTCTTCTCCACAAATGTAAGCCCCTGCTCCCCTATGGACAAACACATCCATTCCAAATCCTGTTCCCAGTATATCTTCTCCAAGGAAACCTTTGTCGTAGGCCTCAGAAATAGCTTTCTCCAGACGAAGTGCCACAGCTTCATACTCCCCTCTAATGTATATGAAGGCTGTATGGATACCGACACAGTAAGACGCGATGATTGTTCCTTCTATAAGAAGATGAGGATTGTGATTCATGATGTAACGGTCTTTGAAAGTTCCCGGTTCTCCCTCGTCGGCATTGACGCACAAGTATTTGGTTTTTTCGCTATCCTTGGGTACAAAGCCCCATTTCACGCCAGCGGGAAAACCGGCGCCTCCTCTCCCTCTTAGGTTGGCTGCTTTTACCTCATTCAAAATCTCATCCGGTTTCATACCCGTTAGAGCTTTTTTTGCGGCTGAGTAGCCTTTATTTTCCAAATAGACATCTATCTTGAATAGGTTTTCCAGGCCAAAATGTTTGGTCAAAATTTTGTCTGCCACTTTAGTTACTCTAGCTTTTTCAAAATATCGTCGATTTTTTCTTTGTCCAAGTTTCCAAAATAATCGAAATTGATCATCATACAGGGCGCCAGTTCACAGGCCCCCAGGCATTCGACTGTGGTGAGAGTATATTTTTTATCCGCTGTCGTCTCCCCCACTTTTACCCCCAGCTTTTCTTTCAGGTAATCGATAAGCGATTCTGAACCCTGAAGACTGCAACTCAGGTTGGAGCACACCTGAATATGATATTTGCCGATTTTTTCTTGGTTGTACATGGTGTAAAACGTGACAACCTCTTTCACTTTGATAGGCTTGATCCCCAATAGACGGGCAACTTGTTTTTCTTCTTGAGAGGAAATAAAACCCTTTTCGTGCTGAACAAGGTGCAAAACAGGAAGGAGCGCAGCTTCTTTGTTCGCATAACGAGAAGCGATCTCCTCGATTTTTTTTAGCGTTCGATCAGTTAGCTCTGCACTCATCTATCCAATTCTCCACCGATCATGTTCATGGATCCAAACGTCGGAATTATGTCGGCTACGAAATTACCCCGGACGATTTCCTCCAGAGCAGCCACAATGTGGAGGCAAGGAGCTCTTAGGTGAAGACGGTAGGGTTTATCCGTTCCATCCGAAATGATGTAATATCCCAATTCACCGCTCCCCCCTTCTACCGAAAAGTAAACTTCCCCTTTAGGAGGGCGAATCCCGTGACCACGCATAAAAAATTTAAAATGATTGATCAATCCCTCTATGCTGGTGTAGGTGTCTTCCTTGGGGGGAACGATATATTTTTTCCCCGCAAGAATCCCAGGATATTTTTCCTTTTCTGCTCCCTCAAGATTGGGAGAAAGCTTGATCTTCTTTCCCGGTTTTTTTGTCCTGGAAGCTTTGATGGCTTCTGCCGGTTCCAATTCATTTTTCACGGGAAGGAAAGGAGCTAAGGATTTGGGTATCTTTGTCGCACACTGCTCTACTATCCTCAAACTCTGTTCCATCTCCTTCATCCGGACCATGTATCGGTCGAAATTGTCTCCTCTTTCACCTAGGGGAATTTCAAAATCCAGTTTGTCATACACGAGATACGGAAAAGCTTTGCGCACATCGTAGTTGATCCCCGTCGATCGAAGGCATGGACCTGTCCAACCATAGTTTATCGCCATTTCAGGAGTCACAACCGCCACGTCTCTCGTTCGGTTGAGAAAAATTTTATTCTTGCTCATCAAAGTATGGCAATCCTTGAGCACTTTACGCGTTTCTTCGATGGCAATACGTGTGGTCTCTTTCCAATCGGTTGGGAAGTCAGACCTGACTCCCCCGACTCGGATGAAAGATGTTGTCATGCGGGCACCGGTTGTTTGCTCCATCAGATCCCATATGTACTCTCGGGCTTTCATCATGTACAGGAAGACAGTAAATGCACCACACTCCATGCACATGGCAGCCAATGCCGTTAAATGATCACACACCCGTGAGAACTCGTTCAGGATCACTCGTATGTACTGGGCCCGCTCGGGGGCTTCAATCCCCAACATTTTTTCCAGGGTCATGACATAACCCGTGTTGTTGATTAGAGGAGAAACATAATTCATCCGGTCTGTATAGATCAGCATATTGAAATAGGTCTTGTTCTCACAGATCTTCTCGAAACCTCTGTGCAAATACCCCATCTCCAGCTCGCAGTTGATGATCTTTTCTCCATCCAACTCCAACATGATCCTGGTCGTGCCATGCATGGCAGGATGAGAGGGGCCCATGTTGATAAGCATGGTGTCATCTCTAGCTTCTTGTTGTATTCTGTATTCCATCTTATTTTCTCAATGGGATTTTCGGCTGCTGTTTTCGCAGCGGATAATCTTTCCGCAAGGGATGCCCTTCAAATCCATCGTACATAAAAAGCCGCCTCAAATAGGGATGGCCCGTGAAATGGACTCCGAACATATCGTAGGCTTCTCTCTCCAGCCAATTGGCATTTTTGAATATCGAGGTTAATGAGTCGATCATTAAATCGGTTGCTTTTAGCCGGGCTTTGAACCTCAATCGCAGTTTATGAGAGAGTGAAAAAAGGTGGTAGACCATTTCGTATCGTTCTTCATCACCCATGTAATCAACGACAGTGAGATCGAGCAGCATGGTGAAAGCGTAGGGATCCATGTTTAAAAAACCCACGATATCCAGCAGTGCTTCTTTTTTAAACAGGATGATGTCATCCCCGAACTGGACGGTCATATCCAAAATGTTATCGGAAAACTTTGCTTTAAGATCTTCTAAGATCTTTTCCTTTGAAATCGCCATTCATGCCCTTCTTTTTGTATTTTCTCCTGAAGTTTGATCAAAGCGTTTATGACAGTTTCCGGACGAGGTGGACATCCAGGGATGTAAACATCCACAGGAATGATCCGGTCTATTCCCTGGACAACAGCGTAGTTGTCGTAAATGCCACCGCTCACGGCACAAGCTCCGAATGCAACGACCCACTTGGGTTCGGTCATCTGTTCATAAACCGTCCTTAGAACAGGAGCTTCCTTATGAGTGATCGTGCCGACGACCAAAAGCATATCAGCCTGCCGAGGAGTGAATCTTGTCCATCCCATGCCAAAACGGTCCAAGTCATAATGCGCACACGCCACAGACATGTATTCCATCCCGCAACAGGCAGTTATAAAGGGATACTGGAATAACGAGAATTTTCTCCCCCATCCCAACATGGAATTGAGAGTGGTTGTGATAAATCCGCCTTTTCCGTCTTTTTTATTTTTCATGATACGATTGATCTGTTCAGGCGCAAAGCTACTGTTCCCACTCAAACGCTCCCTTTTTCCAAGCGTATATAAAACCAACCAGTAAAATAAAAATGTAGGCAAACATGACTATCAATGCCGTCAATCCCATTTCCTTGAAAACAAGAGCCCATGGGAAAAAAAAGACGACTTCGATATCGAACAACAGAAACAAAAAAGCGACGAGATAATATTTCACAGGGAATGGATTGATACCGTCTTGGAGGTAGGGACTTCCGCATTCGAACTGGGTCTCTTTCGTGGGATTAGTTCGAACCGGTCCTAGGATCTTGTTCATAAAAACAAGGATGGCTCCTAGGAGTCCGAAAACGACAAATACTAAAAATAGCTCTATCATCTGATTTTATAAAGGCAATGATTTTATAAAAAACAATCAAAAGATGCAAACATTTTTGACAAATTTTTTATATTCTTTCATAATTACTTTTACGAACGTCTTCCCTCAAGGATAAATTGACTGATTCTAATTGAGTTACGTGGATAATAGGATTACAAGATGCACACGAATAACAAAGGATTTTCCGCAAAAATCTTCTATTTTTTATTGGGGTTGGTCTTTATCTCGGCTTTGACATGCTGTGATTCCTCCACGGCCAACGAATCCAGGCTCATCCGTATAATAGACAGCTTATCCGAAGAAAATATCGTTCAATCGCCCTTTAAGAATATCATCGAAAAGTTCAATTTAGTCGAAGAAAACGTCACCGATAAATGGGCCTTACTGCCCGAGCTGTCAAGCCAAGACCAGGAGATATGGGGGACATCCAGTCGATACCCCATACTCGGGAATCACGAATCAGATTTTCCAGAGGGTATGCAACTTATAAAAGATGGGCACGAGATACAATATCTAAGAGGAGGCACAAAACAAAAAATTGGATGGAGATGGATAGGGACAAGTGAGACCTTGGATTTAAGAGGATTCAAAGGATATGACAAAACGAGACGTGGCGTCATCTTGAATCAGGAAAACTCATTTCAGTTCGAAAAGCTCCTGCCTAAGGGGAATCTTGTTCTCGATCTCTATCTTGTCAATTCAAATTGGCAAAATGAACAGCTAAAAGTGACAGTCTCTTTCAATGGTACCGATGATGAAGAGTTGGTCGTTACGAGAAAAAAATATTTCCGGATAAGAAGAAAGCTCGCTATGGGAAGATACACGATCGAGGTTAAATTTTCCGATACAAACGAAAAAAATTTTTCTGAAACACCTATCGTGCTCGGTCAAGTGAAATTGACCGGGACATCTGATATCCTTCTTTTATCCCAGCCTCAGCAGAAAGAACATACGATGCCAAAAGGGGAATTCACATTCCATTATTATACCTATGCCGCCCTGCCGGGAAAAATGAGCGCCGTAAAACCAGAGATCCGTTACCTTTATGAAATAAGGAATAAATATCCTTTGAATGATATGGGCATTGGGTCCAATCCGTATTCCATCAAAAAGAAGATACCCTTCGATGAATATGCCTTGAATTGCCTTGTGGCTCCACCGGAGAGTGAATTTCTGATGGATCTACCCGTGTCCTCTCATGGGAATTTCAAGCTCGAGTTTGGATACGGCATCCTGAATGAATTTATGAACAGAGAATCCGAGCAGCCCATCCATTTTCAGATCGTGCTAAAACAGCCAGATAAAGAAGAAGTCCTTTTCAACAAAACGATCGATTGGGCAACGACAAAAGATATCATTTGGGAACAGATAGACTTAACTCCCTACTTGGGAAGCAAAACACGGCTGACTTTTCTAACCCAAAATCCCGATCCGGAAAACATGGATGGAAAAACGCAAACGATCATCCCTGTGTGGGCGAATCCAACCATCTATCGAGTTCCGAAAACAGCGCCGAACAACATCATCCTGATATCACTGGATACGATCAGACCCGACCATCTAGGCTGCTACGGATATGAAAGGAACACCAGCCCAGCGATCGATAGGCTTGCCGCTGATGGCGTTCTGTTCAAAAACACCTATAGCACGACATCATGGACACTTCCCGGGCACGTCTCCCTGTTGACCGCTCTCAACTGCCTCCATCATCAAGTTTACTTTCCCTTGCAAAAAATGACTTCGGATACGCAGACTCTCGCCGACATCCTGCGCACCCAGCAATTCTATTGCGCCGCCTTTACCGGAGGCGGATACTTGAGCGAAACATATGGATTTTCTAAGGGATTCGACTCCTATCAAGAGATCAAGCTCCACGGCGATCAGGCAATCCGTCTGGATGAAGCGGAACGGTTGGCGATGTTGGCATCTCATTGGCTCGAGGACAACAGAGACAAGAATTTTTTCTTGTTCCTCCACACCTATCAACCTCATGATCCTTATGCAAACCTGTCCCCTATCGGTAAAGAATTTTTAGAAAAAAATGCCGAATGGGAACAAGTCAAAATGGAAAGCCTGTTCGATGAAAAGGGACGCTTCGACACCCAAATTTCCGAGAAAGGCCGACAGAACATCATCGATTTGTACGACGGAGAGATCAAGTATACCGATCAGTTGTTCATCCAGCCCATTGTGGATAAATTGAAAGAATTGGGATTGTACGATAATTCACTGATCATCCTCACTAGCGATCATGGGGAGGAATTCTTCGATCATGAAGCATGGCTCCATGACCACAGCTTGTATGAGGAGGGCATCAGGATCCCGCTGATCGTCAAATTTCCGAATGGAGAGTACAAGGGAGCCCAAATTGAAAATTTCGCCCGGATAACCGATATCGTGCCGACGATTCTCGATCGATCGAGCATTAAAACGAAGAGTCAGCAATTTGATGGCGCTTCTCTCGTTCCTCTGATCGAAGGGAAAGAGAAAAAGCTCCGCCAAATCGTAAGTGACCTGGCTTTGAGAGAGTTCACACTTTCCCCCTCCCTGATTTCTATCATTAGAGATCATTTCAAATTCATCCTCAACAAAAGGATATCTTCTCCCCATACTCAACGAATGGTGAGGAACTTCGATGGATCACAGATCGAACTCTATGACCTGGAAAATGATCCCCATGAAACCAAAAATTTGGCAGCCAACATCGCTTATCGAGATATGTGTTTTGAATTCCTCGATCAAATTGATCGACTCCTCGAAAATGCGGAAAATATGAATGAGGTGAGGGACGAAGTTATATTAGACCAGAGCTTGCGGGAAAGACTCAAAGCTCTGGGATACATCAAATGAACCGCCACTCTGCATTAAAAGTAATCCTTTTTCTTGTCCTCAGTCTTACTCTCCTCCAATGCGCAGGGGGAAAAAAGAAAAGACCAAAGAACGTGATTTTGATCACGCTGGACGCCCATAGAGCCGATTATGTGAGTGCTTACGACCCAGAAAAGTCAGAAACACCGAATATCGATTTATTCGCACAGCAAGGAGTTCTCGTTGAAAACTGCTACAGTCCGATCCCCATCACAGCCCCAGCCCATGCGTCGATCTTTTATTCTCAGCCTCCACACCTCCTCTCTTTTTACAACAACGGACAAGTTTTTCAACCCGCACCAAAAAAAGAGTCTCTGGCGGAGCTATTCCGAAAGAATGGCTTTCGCACGGCTGCTTTCATCTCCCTCGGAGTTCTCCAATCCCAATTTGCCCTCGATCATGGATTCGATTATTACAATGACGAAATGGCTCCGAACCGATGGTATCTCAATGCGGATGAGATCAATCAAAGGGTTTTCCAATGGCTGGAAAAGAACAAGGACGATGATTTTTTCGCTTGGATCCATTACTCAGATCCTCACGATCCATATTCTCCCCCTACACTTCCTCCAGACATGAGGATTGAATTAAACGGACAGCTAGTTAACCAGCTTTGCCTCCAAAAATACGAGCAACTGTCATTGAAGTTCAAACTTCGCAAGGGATCGAACAAAATCAGCTTCACTGTGCTCAATCCATATCCTGGATCAGAGGATCAAACCCGGGCGGCACTCAACGAGATTGGATTCATTCAACATCCTGAATCCTTGAAATTAACCTTTGACGACATCCAGTTTATACAAAGAGATGAGAAGCGGAGCGCTTTGATCAAAAAGAGCGGATCCATAATGATCGATTGCCCTGAACATGATGCAGAGTTGATCATAAAGGCAAGAGGGAACCTCAACCTGCATCCATCAGAAAAAGTGAATTATTACAGAGACGAAGTGGAATATCTGGATCTGCAGGTAGGAAAATTGAGATCAAAACTGGAGGAATGGGATTTGCTCGATAACTGCTTGATTGTCTTAGTCGGAGATCATGGCGAAGGATTGGGAGAGGACAAAACCAAATACGGAGATCGTTATTTCGGGCATATTCATTACCTCTACAGAATCTACACGAAAGTCCCCTTGATATTTTATGATCCGAGCATGCAAAAAAACTCTGTAAAAATCGATGGATTGGCTACCATCATGGATGTGGCACCCACGATTCTCGGCCGGATGGGATGGAGAAAAAAACCTTATCATCGAGGGAGGGATCTTTTCAAGAGGACCCGAGCCCTCTCGTCCATACTGGAAGAAACATATGCCCCCGAAGCGATTCATGACCGGTTCGGGATGCTGCAATATCCATGGCATATGATCTTTACCCCAGAAACACAAAAGGTCGAACTGTACGATCTTATCTCAGATCCAGGCGAAAAGAACGATGTTTTCGATGTGCACAAAAGCGCTGTGGCTGTTAAAAACCTTCAGGAACGTCTCAGCCAAAAGGCTGCAGACATCCTGGAGCACAAAAAAGCAGTGAAAATCGATCGAGAGAGTTTGGAGATGCTTAAATCCCTCGGCTATATTAAATAGAAGTCAGTTAAGTGTTTAAAATATGGAGGGCTTCTCCTTTGGCATGCAGTGCCGCTTCCATCACTATTTCAGATAAAGTGGGATGGATGTGATAGGCGGATGACACATCTTGGAGTTTCATCCCCTTTTGTACACAAAGAGTCAACTCTGCAAGCAGTTCACTCGCATTCGTTCCGAGGATATGAGCCCCGATAATCTGGTCCTCTTCATTGGCGATGACCTTGGCCATTCCCTCTGGTTTTCCCATGGTGAGAGCTCTCCCGTTCGCCTGAAAAGAAAATGTGCCGACCTGCACGTTGAATCCCATTTCTCGTGCTTGTTGTTCGGACAATCCCACCGAGGAAAACTCAGGCTCAGTGAATACCGCCATCGGGAGAGCATGATAGGAAATTGCCGTGTTCGATCCTGAGGCATTTTCCGCGGCCAAAACACCTTCATGAGATGCCTTGTGCGCAAGAAGCTTCCCCCCGTTCAAATCGCCGATAGCGTAAACTCCTGGTATCTCTGTTTCTAGACAGTCATTCACTTTGACAAATCCCTTTTTATCGATAAATGAAGATGAGATATGATGGAATCCCTCAGAATTGGGTTTCCGCCCCACTGCAAGCAACACTTTATTGGTTTCGAATGTGAGAGAATTCTGTTCTTTCATACTGAAAGAATCCAGGACGATCCTATCCTTATCTTTTGACACATGGCGGATTTCTGTGTGTGTATGAATTTCAATCCCCTGCGATTTCAGTGATCTTTCCAGACGTTTGGTCATATCTCGCTCGCTTCCTGGAAGAATATCCGGCATGATCTCCAGGATGGTGATCTGGCTCCCCAGTCTTTGATAAATGACTCCCATTTCCAAACCGATGGCCCCTGCGCCGACAATGACCATCTCATCCGGAACTTCGACCAATTCCAACCCCTCTTTGCTGGTAATCACATTGGTTCCGTTAGGTTGGATAAATGGCAGATCCGCAGGCCTCGATCCAGTTGCCAGGATTATACTTTCCGCTTCGTAAACAGAGCGTACATCTCCTTCTCGAACCTCGATTTGTCGGTCATTCAACAGTTTGGCGTTCCCCTTGACAAGATGAATCCCATTTTTTTTCAACAAAAACTCGATCCCGCGGACAAACCGTTCGACAATTTTTTTCCGTTGGTCTTGTACCCTCTTCCAGTTGCACGTCAAAGCATCCAGAGGTCCGTCAATATATGCATTAGCTTTGGCTTCTTTGAAAGTTTTTGTCTGATGAAGGAGAAATTTTGCTGGGATGCAACCCCAGTTCATGCAGGTTCCCCCCACCTGTTCTTTCTCGAACAACACCACTTCTTTCTTCAACTGCGCTCCCCGTAAAGCCGCAACATACCCGCCCGGGCCTCCACCGATTATGGCCATATCAAATTTTTCATTCATTCGTTCATCCCTTTCCAAAAATTCTTTCCGTATTATACATTTTCTTTCCCTTCGTTAAAACTCCATCAAGTGCCATGGAAAATTGAATTCCACCAATCCCTTGACAGTGATCCACAAAATGGTCATAAATAATGTGATTTGACCAAGACAATTTGCCGCTGTTTAATCCTCATGCTCGTCTTTTCCTTTTTGGCAAGCGGTGCTGCGTTCCCCTCCGATCGCAGCTCTGTATGGGGTTATGTTTTTGACGAGAACGAACTCCCGATCCCAGGCGTGGCGGTGCACATCCCAGGATTTGAAAATAATCTTGTTCTTCCTTCGATCAGCGATGAATCGGGATATTTTCGAATCGTCGGAGTCCCGAGCGGAAAGCTAAGGATGCTTTTCGAAGCCAAAGGGTACAAGTCCTGTGCCGAGGAAAACATATGGATCAAGCCTTCCCAATCCATCTATGTCGAGGCGTTTCTATACCCGGATGATCACGAAAAAGCATCGAAATCCCGGGCCGTGCTTTTGGACTATACACAATGTGTCTACCAGACATACATAGGAGAGGAACAGATCAACGGACTGCCATCCGCCCACAATGTGTGGTCTCTCGTGGAAAATCAGGACATGTCTGCCACCGTAAGCCGGAACGATGTGGGAGGACTTTGGGGAACTATCCCTGCTTATTTCAGTGCAAGAGGCGGAACCACTTGGACACAGAGCAGGTATTCCTTGAACGGGATGGACGTGACCGATCCTTATAGCAAAGGTACGCCCTTGCTCTACCCTGATTTTTATGCCCTCCGGGCAACGCAATTGCTCAACGCCAGTCCCTCTCCCGATGTGTTCTCTCCAGCGGGTCATTTCAACCTCAGTACCCAACAGGCCGATTCTCGATTTCACGGTGGTGTTTCTGTTTTTTTGATAGATAAAATATTGCAGAGCAATAACATAACGCCTGCACTGGAAAGCGAAGGAATCTTTGAAAGCCATAAATTCAATCATTCGTTAGACGGAAATTTTAATATCTCCGGGCCTCTCGTCCAGAACAGATTATCATTCTTGACCTCGATCACTGGCTACCAAGTCTCAAGAGATATTGCTGATTATGAAGGGGATGACAGATCATCCGTGCTGTCCGGTCTTCTCGGCTTGACCTACCGGATCGATCAAAGTTCCTCCATCGATGTTCTCTGGACCGGCCAGACCGTGTCCCATCCCACCTACGGAGCGGACAGGCAAATTCCCGAGAGCACGACCTCCGACAGACAGGATTATTATAATATTTTCCAGGCGTTCTGGAGAAAAAACGTTCAGAATCGCCATTTTTTCACAGCCGGGATCTGTTTAGCCCAAGGGCATGTTCGATCGGATTTTCAACCCGGATCAGGGCCGCAACATGGGGTGGATATCTTCCGGAAAATACCGAGCGGGACCGCTGCATCTGCAATGACATCAACGCGTAATCTGTGGACACTTCAATTGAAAGGGGACTCCTTTTTATCCAACAACCAGCACATCCAGCACAGGTTTCAGTACGGGATCGAACTCCAATACGCGACAGCTTCGACCTCGGAGGAAATAAAAAACGACCTCCACCGTCATTTTTTCGATGGGATTCCATTGGAAGTCGTAAGATTCGAAACGCCGATCGACCACGAGGAAAGAGGGCTTCATTTCAGCTTTTACTGCCAGGATTCCATAACGCTGGCTGATTTCTTATCCATTTATTTCGGTTTACATCTTTCTGGAAGCCACGGCTGGATTCCAGGGAAAACCGCATCCCAAGAAAAAAACAGAATTAACTGGATGAATATTTCTCCCCGGGCAGGACTGATGGTCCCATTGGCCCGCTCGAAAAAATCGGCCATACGTTTATCGGCCGGCCGGTATTTTTTCGCTCTGCCGCTGGAATATCTTGCCTATGGAAATCCTGGATCCATGGGGGGCATGGTATACGGCTGGAACGATCGAAACCAGGATAATTTATACCAGGAGGGTGAATCGGGTGATCTATTGAGGCGTATCGGCCCACGCTTTTCAGAAATCGATGCCGATCTCAAACGACCGTACACCAATGAGCTGGCGATATCCTTCGAAACGGTCTTCGGCTCTTCCTGGCATTTTTCTTTCGGATTTTTCACCCGAGAAACAAGAAATCTCGTCGCAACGGTGAACACAGGAGTCCCGGCATCGGCTTACAATCCGGTGAAAATCTTCGACAGCGGGGACGACCGTATCCATGGGAATCATGATGACCTCGTTTTCACGGTTTACGATCAGAAGAGAACAACCCTTGGACAGGATTTCTTTTTGCTCAAGAACGAAGATCCGGAAAACCGGATCACAAATTACTATGGGGCTGATCTCTTTCTGGTGAAAAATTTCGGTGAGCGATTCACTTTCTTCCTCAGCCTCACAGCAACCAATGTCAATGGAAGCACAAACCCGGGGAACACGTATCTCGAAAATGACGACGGTGTCCTGGGCAGCCTGTATGACACACCCAACACCTTGATCAATGCAAGGGGAAGAGTGGCTTTCGATAGGGCATACACAGGAAGAATAGGCATGAATTATCTGGCTCCCTTCGGCATAAAATTGGGTTGTGTGATCAAATATTACGATGGGCAACCCTTTGCCCGAAAAATCATCGTCCCCGATTTAACTCAAGGACCCTTTTATATCAATGCCAATCCCAGAGGGCTTTCTCGATATGAATATAACAGAACAGTGGACATTCGTATTGAAAAAAACTTTCCTCTCAAAAAGGGAAATCTGCGCGTGATTCTGGATGGATTCAACATCATAAACAGAAACTTGGCGACAGAGGAAAACGAATGGACAAGCCCGGAATATCCGCTGCGTTATGCGACAGAGATTCAATCTCCTCGAGTTTTCCGCGTAGGACTAGCCTATGAATTTTAAAAAACATCTTTTGATAGTGGGTTTATTCATCGGTTTATTTTGTGTGTCTGCCGTTGAAACACTTGGATATGAAATATTCATTTATCGCCTTTATAAAGAAAAAAATCCGCTCTTTCCGAACAACAAACTCACCCTTCACGGGGAATTTTTCGGTCAACTCCAAATGCCCTCCAGTTTTCCCAGCTACAATGACCTTTCCGGAAAAGACGATAGGTGGACCTTCGGATTCCAAAATCGTATTTTTATCACAGAAGACTTTTCCTTCCTCGCCCAACTTGTGACCCATGATGACGGGAGCAAACGGACAAAATTCGACTGGCATTTTTCTTTAAGACTGAATCCTCTGGAAAATCTTGTGCTCATTCTGGGCCATGATTCCAATCATGACTCCGATTACCAGAGCATCCTCGATGACATAGCCTACTATCTCAATCGCAACTATGTCGGTTTTGGCCTTCCTTTTCAGGTGGGTGATTTTTATTTTGAACCCTTCACATGGGTGCTCATTCACACCAACCACAAGGGCCACCTCGATCTCTCAGGAGAAAACATATTCCAAGAATACGGCATACGAATCGGAGCATGGATTCAGGATAACTTCGGGATAAGCCTCCAGGTAATGGCTCAATCCGAAGCTTTTTTTTCGCTCGGCCAGACATTTTTAGCCGATCTGATATTCCGGATAAAACTGTTGGATACCATCGAATTATCCTTCGGCGGCAGCATATGGAAGGATATTCAAGAAAGCCGTTTGGGAAATAAACAAACATTCGCCAAACTCCATTGGGGAATCGCTATTCCTTTTTAGAGGATTTTCCTCGCTGAAACTTGGCGGAAAATTCACGGCCTATCGAATCCGTGTATCAGACTTCAAAGACTCCGACCTTGACAACGGCTGGTCAATATGCTACCAAATCTAACCTCTGGATGATAGTCCTAGCATTCGGTTAAGTATGCCTCAAAAATACGCGAAAGCAATAATTCTTGCCGTCTTTTTTCTTTTTCTCCCCCTCTTCAGTCAGACTTCCGAATTCGCCGATCAGGATTGTATGACATGCCATGGCAAACCCGAGATATCCCAGATCACCAGTGATGGCGCCATCCGGAGTTTGTATGTCGATCCTGAAAAATGGGAACGAGACATCCACCATCGAGGCAAGCTAACATGTGTGGACTGCCACAAAAATGCCAATCCTTACCTTCACTTCCGCGAAGGTTTCATAGATGTGGATTGCGCCCGTTGCCACCCAATAGAAGCAGAGGAATATCAAAAGAACGTCCATCTCACTTTCACGACAATCACACCCGGAAAAGAGCTGCCCCTTTGTTATCACTGTCATACAAAACACTCCATCCTTCCTCACGATGATCCCCTATCATCCGTTCATGAATCGAATGTCGGGAATACCTGTGCGAACTGCCATCCTGAAGTCATGGTGAAGGGCATTTTGAATGGATCATCTCTGGGAAAACTTTCAGGCCACCGAAAAGGAGATCTTGCTGAAAAATTCGACATGAATGTGTGCATAGATTGTCACTATCAGGACTCGGCCCACGGCGCGAAGCGTGTGTATAAAGATTTTTGCACGCGCTGTCATGACGTTCGGTCAAAGGGAAACCTCATTATGGGGCCCACTCATCTCGACGCAACGAGATGGTCTGGTCTCAATTCTATCGGAAACGGCTTGTTTTTCTTTCTTCTTCTCGCCTCCGGAACGATCCTGGTGTTACGAACCCGCAAAGGAATTTTTTCAAGAATCGTCGCATGGCTGGAAAAAATGAAAATACCCATCGTGCAGGAAGAACCATCATCCCAGCCAAAAGAAAACGAAAAAAAACAGGAAAATGAAAAAAACGAATAAAAAGCGATACGCCATGCTGATCGATCTGCGTAAATGCATCGGATGCAATACGTGTGCTGTTGCCTGCAAAAGTGAAAACAATGTTCCGCTAAGCGTCTGGAGAAGCTGGGTAAAGCGGGTTGAAAAAGGGACTTATCCCCACGCCAAAGAATATTTCCTCCCCATAGTATGCAACAACTGCGCAAAACCAATATGTGTGACAGTTTGCCCTGTAAAGGCTTCCATTCAACGCCCGGACGGGATCGTTTATGTCGATCCTCACCGGTGCATCGGATGCCGGTATTGCATGGCTTCTTGTCCATACGGCGTTCGCCACATCAATCCGCTGACAAAGATTGTCGAAAAATGCTTTTGGTGTCACCATCGCGTGGATGCCGGGCTCGAGCCCGCCTGCGTTCTCGCCTGCCCAACAGGCGCCATCCTATTCGGTGATCGCAATGAACCTCAAAGCCAAATAGCCAAAGCCCTTGCCGAGAATGCCGTTCAGGTCATCAAAGCAGAGTTAGGAACGGATCCCCAGACTTATTACATAGGGCTGGATCAGGATGTCGTGGACACAAAGGAAACAGAGAAAGATTAATGGAAAGTCAACTCCTATATAACATCACACATCAAGAGGCTTTCGGCATTTTTATCGCCGTGTACTTCTACTTGACTGGCCTGAGCGCCGGATCCTTTATCCTTTCCACGCTGGCCTATGGTTTTGGGATGGAGAGGTACAAATCTCTGGGCCGAGTGGGCGTTGTTCTTGCTACGGTTTTGCTGATTATCGCTCCCCTATTCCTCCTGCTTCATATCGGTGTGCCGCACCGGGCCTGGCACTTATTCGTGTACCTGAATTTCGAGTCCCCGATAACCTGGGGTTCATTCCTCTTGATTCTTTACCCTATCAACTGCATCATTTACGGCTATTTCATGTTCAAGGAGAAAAAAAAGCAGACACGTCTTTTCGGGCTCTTGGGCATTCCCCTGGCCATTTCGGTGCACGGGTACACCGGCTTCATCTTAGCTTTTGGCAAGGCCAGGGCGCTATGGAATACAGCCTTGATGCCCATATTATTTCTTGTCTCAGCCATCGTTTCAGGAATAGCCCTGATGATCCTGGTTTGCATCGTTAAAGACCGCTTCTTCTCCAAGCTCAAAAAGATAGACTATCCTCTGCTTGAAAATCTCGGAAAAATGTTAGCCTGGGTTATCGTATTCGATCTTTTTTTGGTGGGCTGCGATATCCTCGTCCTCTTGATCTCCCACTCCGAGGCTCAGGAAGTCGCTCATTTGCTTTTGTACGGCAGTTTTTTTCCTTTATTCTTGATCGTGGAAAACCTCTTGGGAAAAATCCTTCCGTTTATACTGCTGGTCGTTCCACGGTTCAGGAATTTGGTGACAATAATCATCGCATCTTTGCTTGTCATTATCGGGATTTTTTTCATGAGATACGTCGTTGTGGTCGGCGGAGAATCCATCCCATTGATTTAAGGAAATAAAATGGGGAAAAAAGGTATTTCTAGAAGAAGGTTCATGAGAGATGGTATTTCTCTGATGGCCGGCACATCCATATCCTTCAGTGCTCTGTCGCATTCTGATAACGACAAAAAAAAGACCGGTGTCTCCAGAACCTCTCTAAAATCACTTGTCGCCATTCCCACTACTTGCCAGCAGTGCTCAGCCGGATGCGGCGTTATCGCATATCTCAACGGGAATCGGCTTGTTCAGATTCTTGGGAATCCCGACCACCCCATCAACAAGGGAGGCATCTGCGCTAAAGGTATTGCAGGAATCAATCTGGTCAACGATCCAGAAAGGCTTTTTTTCCCTTTAAAAAGGATCGGCCCGAGAGGAGAGAATCGCTGGAGCAGAATCACCTGGGATGAAGCCTTTCACGATTTGGGAACACGCATCGGACGATTACAACAAGAAGGACGGACCGAAGAATTTGTGGTGGACATGGGTCGCATTGATTTCATCCTCCAGCAATTCGCCCTAGCTGTCGGGCAGGTTACCATGATCGACCGTCCTGTTTTAAAGAACATAAATCGTTCATCGGCATTCGCATACATGACTGGCCATTCCAATTCCATCCCCGATGTCGCCCACAGCCGCACCGTCCTGAATTTCGGGGCCAATCCTTTCGCTAATCATGATTATTTTGTCGGGATAGCCCGGCGCCTCGCTCTTGCCAGAGTAGAAAAAGGAACAAAATTGATCACATTCGATGTGCGTATGTCCGAAACCGCAGCCAGAAGCGATGAATGGCATCCGGTCAAACCGGGGACTGACGGAAGCGTTGCTCTGGCGATGGCCCATGTTATTGTGAACAAAGAACTGGCTGATACGCCATTCCTCGAAAACAGAGCGAACGTTTCCCTTGAAGATCTAAAAAACCATTTATCCCTTTACACTCCTGGATGGGCCGAGAAAGAGAGCGGTGTTGCTGCTGAAGATATAGTGCGATTGGCTTATCAGTTCGTCTCCCAAAAACCATCTGTGGCCATCCTGGGTGGTGGCGCATTCGACCATGAAAACGGATATCAAAATACAAAATGTGTATCCCTATTGAACTGGCTTGTCGGAAACGTGGGAAAAAAAGGAGGGATATTTTTCTTTGGTATGCCTAGGGAACAAATATCCGGGACAACCCTGATACAGACAATCTCCCGACTAAAGAACAACAACACGCCTATCGACATCTATTTTAGCTACCTATCCAATCCTGCGTATTCCGATCCGGAATGTGATAAAAGCGCCAGTTTCCTGAAAGATGAAAAGACCACGCCCTATTTGGTTGTGATGGACACCCACATGACCGAGACAGCCATGCTGGCAGATTTGGTCTTGCCAGCAGCGACCTATTTGGAAAGCTGGGGAGCGGAGTTCGCTCCTCCAATGGACGGCATCCCAGTACTCAACATTCGTCAGCCCGTGGTCTCCCTGCTCAGCCCAGCGGAAACCTTGCGTTCTCCTTCCTTCGATTCTGGCAAGCTGCTCGAGAACGTGTTCCAGCCCCTTGGGGAAGCCAAAGAAGTCGGGAATGTCTGCCTGAAAATGGCAAAATATTTGGGCGGGGCCACAAAGAGAACCCTGCCATACAAAGACACGCAAGAATTCATTTCTGAAATGTTTATATCCACACTGCTTGAAGGGATAAACATCGACGATTTAAAACAAAAGGGGTTTTTGATAAACGAAAATTCAAGCCCAATTGTACAAGAGTCTCTCTCGATAAACCGGCGGCTTCGGTTGCCCGATTATGCGCCCATTCATACCGAAGAAAACAAAAAGCCCAACCAGTTTGTCTTGACCACCTTTAAAACAAACTTGGGAACAAAAGGGATGGAGAACAGCAAATGGGCCAGGGAAATATTTCATGAAAACAGGCTTTGGCTGAACAAACAAAAAGCATCACAACTGGGTATAAAAAATGGGGACAAGGTCCGGCTTTCCTCTTCTGTGGGGAGTTTGATCCTGCAAGTTTTGACCACAAATCGTATCCATCCGGAATCGGTTGCACTCGCCGAGGGTTTGGGACACACAGCATTCGGGAGTGTGGCTCAGGCCTTGAAATCAAAAAGCAAAGATAGAGATACTCAGTTGCTTTGGTGGCACAAGAAGGGAAAGGGAGTGAATCCTTTTTCCATCATCGAAAACAAAGTGGACCCTGTGGGCGGAGGACAGGCCTCAAAAGATACAGTGGTCCAAGTCCATAAGATCGAGGAATAGCTTAAAGGTTGAAAACATGAACAAGAAAATCGGAAATATTACCATCTCATCGATCGTCATTTTTTTCTTGACGGGGATTCTCTCTCCGGATGTTTTTGCGAATCAAGGTTATATTAAACGGCTAACCCACTCAGGAAATAGTGCCGTTCATAATCCCTGTCTGAGCGACGATGGACGGTGGATGCTCTATGTGCTGGAGAACGCTGACAGCAAAGAAATTACCAGATCCATTCAGCTGATGAATGTCGACACAGGAGAAGAAACAGAGCTTTTTCAGGATAGAAAAATCGCTGCTCCAGAACCTTATGAAGAGGTCTCCCTCCTGGTCGGTTCAAAACCTCCTATGTTATCAGGCAACGGCCGGGTGGCGGTTTTTGTCCTGAGTTTGGATAAACCTGAAAATATCTTGGATCACTTTCTCGCTGTCATCAACACAGACGGCACCGGTTTTATGGTCTATTCATTCCCGATAAAATCGCTGCAGGAAAAAAACTGGAAATCTCTCGACTTCAAGGGGAACGAATGGGAAAGGATTTCTCATTATGCCGTGAACTCCGATGGCAGTCGCGTGGCTTGTGTGATGAAAGGACACCTGGGCCCCATCCGCTATGGCAATGCAAGCGCCATTATTTTGATCGACACTCACAGCGGGGAACAAAAAACGATCCTCGCTCCTGATTTCAGCGAGAATGGATGGGAATGGACGGGGTTTCCCTCTCGACCTCTTTTAGGGGGAGGTTGGGCCTTCAGTATGGATGGATCAGGAGACAAAATTTTATTCGGGGCTCAATCCTCGGATGACCAACTCGACTACGATCTCTATATCTCCGATTGGCAGGGAAGCCAAATAAACAAGATAACCGATTTCCACGACCGCTGGTTCAGCCTGGCTGAAATGAGCATGGACGGGGAAAAAATCCTTCTCTTTTACTCTGGAAAGAAAAAACAAGGAATAGGGACATATCTTATTAAAACAGACACGCTCGAGCTCGCTTATGTGGAATCAGGGCAATCTCCTCGTGTCGAATTTTTTGATCTATCCGGAAACGGTCAGTATATCCTTCATAAACATATTTATAACGGGCTGCTTCTCGATATTGAAACCGGCGAAGAAAAAATCGCCTTCGACAAAAAAACACCGGGTTATGTTTCCGGTTTGGTACCGATGGATTTCCCAAGATTCCCTTCCTTTTGGGGACCTCATATCATGAGCAATGATGGAGCGAGGATCCTGCTATCAGGCATACCCGAAGGAAGGAAAAACCCGGAATTCTACCTTCTGAATCTTGAAGCCGAAAATTAAAGACACCATGGTCAAGCATAAGTACAAAAAACGATTCTGGACAATACTGTCTCTTTTTGTATTGGTCGTCCTGATCGTTGGTGGAGCTGGGATCGGGTATTTCGCGCATTTTTCCGCTGCAAATGAAAGGGTTTGCGCGCAGTGTCATCCGGAAGTGGTCGACCTGTGGAAGAACTCAAAGGGGCATCCGGCTCATTCGACCACATGTTTCGAGTGTCATTCCGATCGTTTCATCCCTCCCGAGTATTCAGCCGACGATCCCGTCACTTCAAAAAGGTGTTTGGACTGTCACGAAGATGTGCTGGAGATAGGATATGTCGTAAAAAAGAAAGTCATAAAGTACGATCACAGGATACACCGACAGGAGGGTCTCGAATGCATAGACTGTCACCGTAATGCCGGTCATGAGTATATGTCGGGAGGAACGAACAGGCCTTCGGTCGCAGAGTGTATGCCGTGCCACCTGAAGGAATTCGACGGACCTCCTAAAAATCAGGAATGCCTTAACTGTCATGATGTGATGCTCGCTCCAGGAAGGATGTGGACGAATGATTAAAGCTTTCGACATCTTGTTCATCCTCCTTTCTCTCGGTGTTTTTGTCTATGGCATGAAACGCCGGTTCCGCTTGTGGAAAATCGGACAACAGGACTCCAGGTCGGGCGATATCGGAAAGAGGATCAAATCGTTTCTATCGGAAGGGATCTTTCATCGAAGGATCTTGCAAGATCTTTATCCCGGCCTTATCCATTTATTTATTTTTATCGGCTTTGTCGTCCCATTTGTGGTCATCGTGATCGTCCAGTTCATGTTCACCCTCCCCTCTCCTTTAGCCAAGTCCCTCTCTCTCTTTCTGGACCTTGTGGCTCTTTTCGGAATAGCCTCGGTGATCCTGGCCTTTTACCGGAGATATGTCACCCGCCCTGAACGATTGGACAATCAACTGGATGATTTTATTTGCCTGGCTTCTCTGCTGCTCATTTTCATCACGGGCCTGATCATGGAGAGTCTTAGACTTTCGATCATCGGAAAGGACATACAGGCATGGGCGCCTGTGGGGAAAATCGTCGCCTCTTTTATCCAGACTTTAGGATTAAGTATATCGACTAAAGCTTTTTTTGTCATGCTGATTTTTCGTATCCACATTTTTCTCGTACTCGGCTTCATCGCTTATATTCCCTATTCAAAGCTGTTTCACATCGTCAGCTCACCTTTGAATATGATTTATCGTTCCTTGGAACCCAAAGGAGCACTTTCGCATATGGATCTCGAAGATGAGGAAGCCGAAAGTTTCGGCGTAGCGAAGATAGAAGAATTCACCTGGAAACAACTCCTCGATCTGGATGCCTGCACACGCTGCGGAAGATGCCAAGATTTTTGTCCAGCCTATCTTACAGAAAAGCCTCTTTCCCCGAAAACCCTCATCCTGGATTTAAAAAATCATCTTCATGAACAGGGAAAAAAGACAGACGCCGCGCCGCCGCTTGTCGGGCATGTCGTTCAGGAAGACACTCTTTGGGCATGCACGACGTGCCGTAGCTGCATGGAGCATTGTCCTGTGTATGTGGAGCATGTGGATAAAATCATCGATATGAGACGCTCCCAGGTGCTGATGGAAAGCAAATTTCCCGAAGAGTTGATGGAGGCATTCCGAGGTTTGGAAAAAAATTCAAACCCTTGGGGATTAGGATTCGATGCCAGGGCGGAATGGGTGAAAGAACTGGATGTTCCGATCCTGTCGGAGAGCCCAGAAAAAGAATTCGACTACCTGTTTTTTGTGGGATGTATCCGCTCCTATGATGACCGGAACAAAAAAGTGGCCATGGCTATGTCCCGAATCCTGAACCATCTGGGAATAAAATTCGCCATCCTCGGAATGGAAGAGGGCTGTTGCGGTGATCCAGCAAGGCGTGTCGGCAACGAATACCTCTACCAGATACTCGCTCAGAACAACATCGAGACCTTTAACCGGTATAAAATCGGAAAAATACTGACAACCTGTCCCCATTGTTACAACACGATCAAAAACGAATATCCACAAATGGGTTTTTCTTGCGAGGTGAAACATCATGCAGAATTTCTGGCTGAACAGATCGATTCAGGTCACCTGAAATTGAATCGGGCTCTACCTAAAAAACTGACGTATCACGATCCCTGTTATCTGGGGAGGTATGCCGGGATGTACGAAGAACCAAGACGTGTGCTCAACGCCATCGATTCTCTTGAAATCAGAGAGATGAAACGCGCGAAGAGGGAATCCTTTTGTTGCGGGGCGGGCGGAGGATGGATGTGGATGGACGAAAAGTTGGGAAAAAGAATTAACATCCAGAGACTGGAAGATGCACTGGAGACAAATCCTGAATGGATCTCTACAGCCTGTCCGTTCTGTGTAACCATGTTCGATGATGCCATCAAAAGCAAAGACAAACAAGAAAGTCTGAAGATATGGGATATAGCCGAAATCGTCGAACAAGCCCTCGACATCAAAAAAGATAATATGGCTCCTCCGAATAGAGAACGAAAGGAGTAATTAGTAAAATGACATGAGGTATGTTCGCAGCGACATTGAGGATCTAGCCTTCACGAGTTGTTTTTCGAGGGAATCCGACAGAGTCGGGCTCCGAGTATGTATTGAGCAATGAGTGAATGGCGTTAAAGATCCGAACTAAAGCGGAGAACATGCCTGAAGGTAAAGAAAAACCTTGAAAGTAACGCCTCACACAAAATTCAAAGCATCTTTTTAACTAGACGAGGAGCTTTTGGAATGCTTGGATAGCTCTATCTACATCCTTTTCCCCAACATCTTTGTGTGTGACGAATCGGATGTCTCCGGCGGGAGTCGCCAAAGCCAGTATGCGGTCCTCTTTCAGCGCGGAAAGAAATTCAGAGACAGATAATCTAGGGTGCTCGAATCCGAAGATGATGATGTTCGTATCGACAATTGCAGGATTCAACCGGACACCCGGCAACTCGGCTATTGCATTGGCCAATTTTTTTGCATTGGCATTATCTTCCTTTAACCTGTCCACCATCTCTGTGAGGGCCACGATACCCGGAGCAGCAAGAATGCCTACCTGCCTCATTCCTCCGCCAAGAGCTTTTCTGACACGGCGAGCATAATCAATAAAATCCCTGGGACCGACCAGCATGGAACCCACAGGGGCAGATAGGCCCTTTGACAAACAAAACATGAGTGAGTCCCCTATTTTAGCATACTCTTTCACGGGAACGCCCGACGCATGACTCGCGTTAAAAATGCGAGCCCCATCAAAATGAATCTTGATGTCGTGTTTGTCGGCAATTCTTCTGATCGCTCTTAAGTTATCTATCGGAACAACAGCCCCGCTCCAATTATTGTGGCTGTTCTCCACACAAATAAGGGATGTCCTCGGCATGTGAACGGAGGGTACGCGGATAAATTTTTCCACTTCTTCTGGATCCATGGCTCCCCGGTCAGAAGGAAGCGGACGAGGAGTGACACGCGAGATAAACGTCATGTGTGTCGACTCCATATTATACAGATGGGCCCTCGATTCCACTATGACTTCCTCCAACTCGCTTGTCCACACTTTGATGGCAACAGAATTTCCCATGGTGCCCGAAGGGACATAAAGCGCTGCTTCTTTCCCCATGAGTTCGGCAGCCATGCTTTCAAGCTTTTGAACGGTTGGGTCATCCCCCAGAACATCATCTCCCACTACAGCCTCTGCCATGGCCTTTTTCATGTTTTCTGTTGGGCGGGTAACCGTATCGCTTCTAAAATCCGAAAACTCAACCATATAATTTGACATCCCTGAGTACCTCCTTATTCGAGGGCACTATTATATGAAAAACTATGTTCTCCAGCAAACCTTTTCCACAAATATCTTATCTGTTCATCGGAGTTGGGGAACTAATTTGAGGTTTACTTGGTTATTATTCTATGGTATTAATAGTTTTCACTCTTTAAGAGAAAAAACGGCTCATGTCTGCAAAAAAAATCTTGAATTTTGCCCTTTTATTGTTGATTTTTTTAAATCTTTTTTTCATCAGCGCTATCCTCTCTTTCCAAATCACTTTCAAGGGTGAGATGGTCACTCTGCCTAGCCTTATCGGCAAAACAATTGAAGAAGCCAAGACAGATCTGGAGAAGAAAAAAATCCACTTGGTCCAAAGCGGCGTCCAGCTTCATGAGCGGTATGAAAGAGGAAAGATCATTTTTCAAGATCCCCCTGCAGAAACTAAGGTCAAGATCAATACTGAAGCAAGGGTCGTTTTGAGTGCAGGAAAGGAAAAAGTTATCGTTCCTGATCTTTTGGGGAAAAATCTTCAAACCATCCGCCCGATCCTGGAAAATGCTGGCTTAAGAGAAGGAAAAATATCCCATGTCCATACGGCTAAGTATGCGGCAGGTAAAATCATCGGCCAATACCCTCTTCCTGAGGAAGAAGTGGGACTAGACACCCCTGTCAGCCTTTTGATCAGTCAGGGCCAGAATGAAATCAAATATCTTATGCCAGACCTGATCGGAAAAAGGGCGACAAGCTCGATCGCCAAGCTGAGAAAAATGGATTTCAATGTTAGCAACATACGGCGCCGATATTATCGTGGCCTGGACTCAGGAATAATCATCAACCAGTCTCCAGCTCCGGGATCAAAAATCCAGAAAAGAAATCGAATCACTTTAGAAGTTAGCAAATGACATGAATATCCTCGTTACTGGCGCGGCCGGATTTATAGGATCTCAACTTTGTAAGAAACTCATCTTCAATGGCGCGCACATATTGGCTGTGGATGGTTTCACGGATTTTTATCCCCGATGGCTCAAAGAAAAAAATATCCGATCTCTCGCGAATCATCCTCATTTTGAACTGGTTTCCCATGACCTCCTCGATTTGAACCTGAACACCATCATGGAAAAGATCGATGTTGTGTTTCACTTGGCAGCCCAACCAGGAGTGAGGACGAGCTGGGGATCGGACTTTTCCGTTTATACCAAAAACAACATAGATGTAACCCAAAGACTCTTGGAAGCCGCTAAAACATCGTCGATCAAAAAATTCATCTATGCCTCATCCTCGTCCGTTTATGGATTAAGCTCACAACTTCCCATGTCAGAAACAAACACGCTGCACCCATTCTCGCCTTATGGTGTGACCAAATTAGCCGCTGAGCACCTCTGCAATCTCTATCACAAAAACTATGGAATTCCCTGTGTTTCCTTGAGATTTTTTACGGTTTATGGCCCGGGTCAACGACCAGACATGGCTTTTCACAGATTTTTTAAGGCCATTGCTGAAAAAAAAGAAATCATCATTTTTGGCGATGGCCAGCAAACACGAGATTTTACATTCATCGATGACATCATCCAGGCCAATCTGTCGTCTATAGAAAGTGGAAAGCCGGGAGAAACGTACAATCTTGGAGGCGGCACCCAGAGAAAATTATCTGACATTCTGCCAGTCGTCGAAAAAATCAGTCAGACTAAAGCAAAAATTCGGTATGTTGAAAGAGAAAAGGGTGATGTCCAGCACACTTTTGCCGATATCCAAAAGGCAAAAAAGGATTTGGATTATTCTCCCCAGGTAGCTCTGGAAGACGGTTTGAAATTGGAGTGGGATTGGATAAAGACTATAATAAATACGGAATGAATTTAAGTATAAAGGATACAGAAATGAAAATTAATATGACTATTGGATTCCTCATCCTCCTTATCGTCTTTATGGGGCCCGCATGCAGAAAGCAAGGTCTTCAAATAGATCCGGAAATCGCCTCCTCCGATGAGGCTCTGTTCAGAACTGGGGAACAATTCGTAAAAAAGGATCCGGAAAAGGCGCGTTTATACCTCAGACAAGTCATCGACTCCTTCCCGAAGAGTTTTTACGCTCAACGAGCTAAACTCGCAATCGCCGACTCCTTTTTCCAGCAAGGAGACGAAGGCAGCATGATCCTGGCGGCTTCTGAATACAGGGATTTCATCACGACTTTCCCTCTCAGTCCTTCAGCCCCGTACGCACAACTCCAGATCGCTTTATCTTATTTCAAGAAAATACTCAAGCCCGGACGAGACCAGACAAAAACAGAACAGGCCCTCCAAGAGTTTAAACGCCTTATAACCGACTACCCTTTGAGCGAGGAGGCAAAAGAGGCGAGAGAAAAGGCAAAGCTCTGTGAAGAACAGTTAGCTGCCCATACCCTCAGCATAGGGTATGTTTACTTTAAAAGAAAAGCCTATCCCGCCTCCATCAGCCGATATAAGGAGGTTCTTTCCAACTATCCGGCTTTTTCAGGATTGGATGAGGTCTTTTTTATGCTTGGAGAATCATATTATAAGATTAATCAGGTCGAAGAAAGCATCCCCTATTATACGAAGCTGATAACCGACTATCCGCAGAGCAAATTCATAAAAAAAGCCCAGGAAAGAATGAAAGAAATCGAAAAAGAGAACCAAACTTAACAAGGAGTGGAGATTTAAATGAAAAAAAAGGCTACGCTATCGCTTGCTGTTCTGTTATTCCTCTGTCTTCCAAATTATTCTTTTCCGCAAACTCAAGATGTGTCTTTCTCTAGCGGGATAAAAATAAAACCTGGGGCCTACTTCGAATATTTCGCCCGCAAGATGACCTTGGATGAGAAACAATACACGTCAGAATTAACATCCTATATTTTTGCTTTGAATTTAGAATTGGAGATCAACGAAGGATTATCCATTTCGGCGATGGCTGGGTACACTTTGTCCAACTATGAATCCCTGATTTTTAGGGAATTGCCATTTTCAATCGAGCTGGATGTTGGGGATGTCGGAGGCTACATTTTCGGAGCCGAAGCAAGAAAATCTCTGCTCGACACAAATGGCATCGAGTTCGGCCTGTATGGCCAATTTATCTATTACACCGGGAAAGAAAAAAACTGGGACATTCCTGGCTTGAATGTCAGCGGGACATTGACTGGAAAGCCAACGTGGATGCGAGCCGCTGCTGGCCCTTATTTCAAGTTCACGAGCCTCGGTTCTATCGCTCCTTACTTGTCTGTTTGCTACAATAACTTGTGGGGAAAATTCGAAGCGAAACAAACTGTTCAGACTCTTAACGGGATAGAGGAAAAAGAACTTAAATCAAAAGGCCTGATCGATATCACGCTGGGAAGCATCCTATCTCTTAACGATTATTTCTTCCTCAAAGGAGAGGTACACGTTTTGCCCCACAGTGATGGGATGGATTTAGGATTTGTCGCGATCGCAGCCTTTTCATTCTAAACGGAGGAACCGATGAAAAAATCCAAACTTCTCTTCCTCATTTCGATCATCTTCGTTTATTTTGTTTCTTCGAGCTCCGATTTTCCTCGATTCAGAAAAGAAAAACCTATTCATCCGCGGATGCATCGGTATAACATCCGGCCTCTCAATAACGGGCAACCGTTCAGACAGGGAGAGGGGCGTTATGCCCCTGATCGAGTTATCGTCAAGTTCAAACCCTCTCTGTCGATTCAATCCATCGAGACGACGATAAACGCATACCGGACGAAAAAGATCAAGCGGATTCCTACTCTCGACATTTACTTGCTGGGGGTCCCCCAAGATTCTTCTGTCGAAGAGATGGTTTACGCAATGAGCTTGAATCCCGATGTAGCTCATGTATCCCCAGATTACAAAACATACATAGCGGCTGTCCCCCAACCCTCGGACAATTTTTTCAGTTGGCAATATTATCTGTACAACAGAGGCCAAGAAATCGGCTTCCCCGGCCCACAAGGAACAGACAGAGCCGATATCAGGGCCCTCGAAGCTTGGGAAGAAACAAAAGGAGACGAGCAAGTCATCATAGCTGTGATAGACACAGGCATCGATTTCGATCATCCAGATTTGGAGGGAAAAATAGTTCCAGGTGGATACGATTTTGCCAACGATGATAACGATGCTGCAGACGATAATGGTCATGGGACCTTTGTTTCGGGTCTTGCCGCCGCAAAAAGCAATAACGGGGAAGGCATAGCAGGAGTGAGCTGGAATTCCAAGATTTTGCCCATAAAAGCCGTCGAATCAGACGGAACAGGATATGTATCGTGGCTTACAGAGGCGGTAATATATGCGGCCGATAATGATGCCGATGTGATATCGATGAGCCTGGGATTTTCGTTGGGGCCGAAGGAAGAGGCCCAAGAACTGGAGGAGGCTCTGCAGTATGCTTATTCAAAAGGTATCGTCATCGTGGCTTCGGCAGGAAATGAAGGATCGGGCGTGCTTTATCCAGCGGCTTACGATGATTACTGTATAGCTGTGGCCGCCACTGACTATTATGATGAACGACCCTCCTGGTCGAATTTCGGACCTGAAGTCGATGTGGCCGCACCCGGTGTAAAACTTGTCAGCCTTGTCCCCACCTGGTACCCGGGACTGGAGTGGGGAGATTTTACTCTGCCCCCTTATGCTTTTGCAGACGGGACATCGGCTTCGGCAGCCCTCGTATCTGGCTTTATCTCTCTGATCAAGAGTGCCAAGCCCTGGCTCGAACCCGAGCAAATCATGGATATCATCCGCTTCTCGGCCGACGACATAAATGCAGTCGACCTTCCAGGCAAAGACGATTATATCGGATACGGCCGGATCAATATGGAACTGGCTTTGGTCCCGATTAAAATAACCGGTTCAAAGTGATCAAATCATTTCGTATTAAAAATTTAGCAACAATCGAAGAGGTGGAATTCGATCTGAAGAAGGGCTTCTCCATCATGACAGGAGAGACAGGGACAGGAAAATCCATCATTATCGATGGCATCAGATTGGTCTTGGGTGAAAAAGGATCTCCAGATCTGATCCGCACAGGAAAAAAAGAAACGGTAGTGGAGGCCATATTCTGCTCCGAATCAGAAAAGGAAACTTACATTCAGAGAAAGATCGTTGAACAGGGTTCGGGAAAAGGATACCTAAACGGAGTTCTCGTTCCGATTAAAAAGCTCAAATCGCTCCGAGATAGTCTCGTCGATATTTACGGGCAAAATGATCATGCCTTCCTCCGCCAAGTCGAAAATCAGCTCGACTATCTCGATTTCTATGCCGGCACCTATTCTCTGCGAAAGCAGGTCTCTGAGAGTGCCCAAAATCTCAGAAAAAGCATAAGAATCAAAAGAGAGTTGGAGTCCAGGGAAAAAGAAAGGGAGCAACGCCTCGATTTTCTCCATTATCAGATCACAGAAATCCAAAAAGCTGAGCTTCGTGAGGATGAAGAACAGGAACTAAGACAGGAAAGGAATATCCTGAAAAATGCAGAAAAAATCAGACAATGGGTAGATCAAGCGCTCGAGATGTCTTATGAACAGGAAAATTCTGTTGCACCTCTTTTGTCCAAACTTCGGGGCATTATCCAGAATCTATCTAACTTCGATCCTACTTTCAAACCCGTGGATGAAGCCATCGGCGAACTGGCTATCATCATCGATGATTTGAATGATTCTCTCCTCAAGTTTAAAGAAAAACAGACCGCGTCTCCCGATATGCTGGAAAAACTCGAAAGTCGCCTGAGTCAGATCGAAAATTTGAAGAGAAAATATGGTGACTCTATCCCAGAGATCCTCAAGTATTTGGGAAAATCGGAAAAGGAATTCGATGATCTCAGTTCTAGCCATGAAAGATTGGCAGAATTGGGAGAAGAAATCGCGGATAAACTAGCCGCGTATCGTTCTCTAACACAAAAGCTTGCAGAACAAAGAAAAAAAAACGCCCTCATTCTTGAAAAAGCCATCGAAAAGGAAATTAGCCTACTAGGAATGAAACAGGCTTGCTTTAAAATCGACATCAAATCTCATTCTTTAGATGAAGAGAATATAGAAAAAATCAAAGACAGCGGAACCGAGGAGGTCGAGTTTCTTATTAGCCCCAATCCAGGAGAAGAATTGAGGCCTTTACGAAAAATAGCGTCGGGAGGAGAACTTTCGCGCATCATGCTCGCACTGAAATCGATCGGAAAAGAAACGGAAAATCTAAAAACTCTGATATTTGATGAGATCGATGCGGGTATCGGAGGAAAAACTGCGGAATTCGTCGCTCAAAAGCTTCAAGACCTTGCCAAATACCATCAAGTGATCTGTATCACTCATCTCCCTCAGATCGCTTCCTTCGCCACACACCATTTCAGAATAGACAAACATGTGAAAAAAGACAGAACCTTCACGATGATAAAAGAGTTATCCTTCGAAGAACGAGTCCAAGAGATCGCCCGACTTTTAACAGGTAGTCGCGTGACCGAAACCTCCCTCAAAAACGCCAAAGAAATGCTTGTTCACAATCTCAATCTTGCTCACTGAAAACAAGGGACTCTTAAAAATGATATTGTGTCAATGGCATCGATATCAGGACCATATTCTCATGCTAAATAAAAAGAAGGATCGGGCAACGAATGAAAAAAGAGAGAAGTCAAATGGCTGTTTCGCGATTCAAACAAGGTTTTAGCTGTTCCCAAGCCGTGCTATCGGCATTTTCAGATGTGTTCGACCTTGAGTTGAGTGTCGCGCTCAGGATTTCCCAACCGTTCGGAGGCGGAATCGCTCACCGAGGAGATATGTGCGGCGCTGTATCCGGAGCATTGATGGCCCTCGGCTTAAAGTACGGTCGTACCGAAGCCGATGACATTCCATCCAGAGACAGAACCTATACAGCGGTAACTGCATTTATCGAAAAATTCGAACACGCTTTAGGGACCATCATTTGCAAGGAACTGCTGAGCATTGATCTGAACACTGAAGAGGGACAAAAAAAAGCTGAAGAGGAAGGATTTTTTGAAAACCGTTGCCCGAAATTTGTCCAGATTGCCGCCGAACTGGTCGAAGACTTGATATAAACCATGAAGTTTTATATCCACACTTTCGGCTGCCAGATGAATGTCAGTGATTCCGAACATATAGCAGGAATGCTTCAGGCATCCGGGATGAAAAGGGGTGCATGCCCAGAAGAAAGCGATTTGATCATCGTCAACACCTGTGCGGTAAGGGAAAAATCCGAAGAAAAACTCTACTCATTGCTCGGTCGGTTGGAATCTATCAAGAAGAAAAAGGGAATAAAAGTCGGAGTTGTCGGCTGTGTCGCCCAGCTTTACCGGTCCAAGTTATGGGATAAAAAACCCTCCATCGATTTCATCATCGGACCGGATAACTACAGGCAGATTCCGCAGATCGCTGGTGCCCCATCGGATGAAAAGGTCATATTGACGCATGTGGATTCCGCATGGCATGATCAGTCCGCCCAGAAAGTCAGCCGGGACAGCAGAGTGAGCGCCTACATCACCATCATGGAAGGTTGTAACAATTTTTGTTCCTATTGTGTTGTGCCCTTCACTCGGGGAAAAGAGAAATACAGGCCCTTTCGAAGCATTCTGGCAGAAGCGAAAGGATTGGCCAATCATGGATATAAAGAGATCCAATTTTTAGGACAGAATGTCAATTCCTATATCGATCCAGAAACCGGAGAAAAATTTTCAGATTTATTGAAAGCGAGCAACGAAATCGCGGGGATCGAGTGGATCAGGTTTATCACATCCCATCCAAAAAACTTCACCGATGATATCGCTCATGCCATGAAAAACGCTCACAAGGTATGCCATCAACTTCACCTTCCTGTGCAATCAGGATCCACATCCGTGTTGCACAGGATGAACAGAGGCTACACAAGAAAAGACTATCTTGGAAAAATAGATCTTCTTCGCAAATTGATGCCTGATATCCACTTGAGTACGGATATAATCGTTGGATTTCCGGGTGAAACACAAGAAGAATTTCAGGAAACCATGAGTCTTCTGGAGCATGTTCGATTCACCAACATCTTTTCCTTCCGCTACTCCCCTCGCCCGCATACAACAGCAGCCAAAGATGAGGACGGCATCCCGTTCGATGAGAAAAAAAATCGTTTAATCCAAGTTCAGACCCTTCAAAAAAAGATCCAGCTCGAAAATAACAATTCTGTTATCGGCCATTTTCAGAAAGTCCTGTGCACGGGAAAAAGCAAAAAGGATCCTCTTGTTTATTCAGGAAGAAATGCGGGCTATCAGGTCGTCAATTTTCATTCTCCAACCGATGTTCTCGACCGATTTCTCCGTATCAAGATCACGGCTTGCGGGCCCTTCAGCCTTTTCGGAGAAATTGAAGGATAATTTTTGGGGAAAATTGATATTTGCAAAAAATTGTGCTATACATCATCGAACAATTAATTCCAATAAAAAAGGTTAAAAAATGGCATTGCTCGATTTAATTCCATATTCGTTTATTGTCGGGTTATTAGGACTCGTTTTCGCACTCGTTTTATACTTTTTGATCAAGAGATACCCCCGGGGAAACGACCGAATGATCGAGATTTCCGAGGCTGTGCACTCAGGAGCTATGGTTTTCTTGAGGCGAGAGTACACCTATATTTTTATTTTTGTGGTCGTTATGTTCGTCGTGCTCTGGAAGCTCTTTTCTGTGTACACAAGCCTGGCCTTTCTTACGGGCGCCAGTTGCTCCATGATCGCTGGGTTTATCGGTCTGAAGGGGTCCACTCGCTCCGCTGTGCGTGCAGCACAGGGCGCGATCGAAGGAGGTACACCAAGAGCCCTGACGATCGCCTTTCAAGGTGGGGCCATAATGGGGATATCTGTTGCAGCCCTGGGTGTTGTCGGTATCGGCATTTTCTATTTTTTCACGAAAAACATGGAAATTATCAATGGATTCGCCATGGGAGCCAGTTCTGTGGCACTATTCGCGCGAGTTGGAGGAGGAATTTTCACCAAAAGCGCTGATGTCGGAGCTGATCTCGTTGGAAAAGTCGAAGCGGGGATCCCGGAAGACGACCCCCGAAATCCTGGCGTGATCGCCGATAACGTCGGAGATAATGTCGGAGACACGGCCGGGATGGGCGCAGACCTGTTCGAATCCTATGTCGGTTCTGTGATCGCTTCTCTGGCTATAGGAACAACTCTTCAATCCTCCATAAATCACATGTCCCTTCCCCTGCTTTTAATCGTTGTCGGACTTGTGAGCTCTATCATCGGTGTCTTTTCCATCGGTTGGCTCAAGAATATCAGCCCTCAAACAGCCCTCAGGAATTCCTATTATATCAGCGGGCTCATCTTCATCGTGGGTGCATTTTTTTCTGTTAAGGGTCTTTTGGGTTCAGTTGAAGGATACATGAATATTTTCTTTTCTGTGTTGATCGGAATGGTTGCGGGTGTTCTGATCGGTTTGGAAAGTGAATTTTTCACTTCCGGCCCTCCTGTAAAAACCATCGCCCGCTCGGCCCAAACAGGAAGCGCCCCCTTATTGATCACCGGTTTAGCTGTGGGCTTTCAAAGCACTATCCTTCCCTTATTGACTATCGCAGCCGCTATTTTTGTATCCTACAAGTTGTATAACCTCTATGGCATCGCCATCTCGGCAGTAGGGATGCTGGCAACTATCGGCATCGTCATGTCGACAGATTCTTATGGTCCGATCGCAGATAATGCCGGAGGGATCGCAGAGATGACCCATGCAGGGGAAAATATAAGAAAAATAACGGACAAGCTGGACTCCCTCGGAAACACGACAGCAGCCATAGGGAAAGGTTTCGCTATCGGCTCAGCTGCGCTGACGGCCCTGGCCCTTTTCTCCGCCTACCAGGAAACCGTCAACAGATACCTTGCCCAGGCAGGAAAGGAATTGCTCAACATCAGCCTTACCGATGTGGGAACGATAGTCGGGCTGCTGTTGGGGGCTCTGATGCCCTTTATCATGGCTTCTTTGACCATGCAGGCTGTGGGACGCACTGGGAACAAAATGGTGATCGAAATCCGAAGGCAATTCAAAGAAATCATAGGTTTGATGGAGGGGGAAGCAAAACCCGATTCCGACCGTTGCATCGACATTGTAACCAGAGGAGCCTTGAGAGAGATGGCATTGCCGGGGATTTTAGCTGTTATCGCTCCCCTTCTTGTCGGATTTCTGATGGGACCGGAAGCCTTGGGAGGATTTCTCGCAGGTGCGACAGCAAGCGGTGTGCTCCTCGGCATATTCATGGCCAACACAGGGGCTGCATGGGATAACGCAAAGAAATGGATCGAAGAAGGCAATTTGGGAGGGAAAGGGACTGATGTGCATGCAGCAGCAGTGGTGGGTGACACTGTTGGAGATCCGCTAAAAGATACCGCAGGACCCTCGATGAATATTCTGATCAAACTCATGGCGGTCGTGAGTCTTGTCTTTGCCCCCTTGATTATGTAGACCAGCCTGTTTGATATTCCTTCAGGTTTTATATATAATTCCCCAGTTCTC
>CAZIDF010000024.1:0-55056 GCA_964538085.1 uncultured Eubacteriales bacterium
AAACCTTAATTCTAAGGCTCATTATTTGCAAATATGCAAGACAACTAAAGCAATATCAATGAGTTGCCACAGCCAAGCAACATTTATTTTTTTCTTGATTTCGTGTAACCTTTTGGGAAAAGGGAAGTCTAAAAATATGAACACCAAAAATATAGGATCGAATGACGTGAATTCATACTCTGATAACAAGCTGATGGAAGATGTCAAAAATGGCAAGGTCGAAAAAATGGCTGTTCTATTTGAAAAACATCATGTCTCTCTTTTCAATTTTTTTATGCGCCTCACAGGTAACCGCAACATCAGCGAGGATCTTGTCCAGGAAGTGTTCATGCGGATGCTTAAATATCGCGTCACCTATCAAGGCCGGAGCAAATTCACGCTTTGGATGTACCAGATCGCCCGGAATGCTCACATCGACTATTTGAGGAAGAAAAAAGACGCTCTGCCCCTCGATGAGCAGTGGAGCGACCCCATCACGACTGAAGACTCCCCCGAAGAAAAGCTGGAGGGCGGACAGGAAGTCCAGCTTCTACGGCAGGCCCTGGCCCGACTCCCCCTGAAAAAGAGAGAGGTTCTGATCCTCAGCCGCTACCAGAACTTGAAATATAAAGAAATCGCCGAGCTCATGGACTGCCACATCGGGACGGTGAAAGCCCATGTCCACCGGGCTATCAAAGAATTGGGGAAAATTTACTTCGAACTCCAAGGAGGAACCGTATCATGAGATGCGAAGACATAAAGAAATGTTTCACGGACTATCTCGTCGGGGACCTTGATCAAAACTCTGCAGACGATATTCAAGCACATATCGCCGATTGTCCCGCTTGCAGACAAGAACTGGAAGGCCTGAGTGCAGTCTGGACAAAACTGGGTGTCCTCCCGGAGGAACATCCCAGCAACGGATTGCGTGAACGCTTTTACGGGATGCTGGAAGAGTACAAAACAGAAGTGAATATGGAGCGGCCCCTCCATCATTTGAAACAATTTTTCTCCAGCTTATTCTATCGCTTCCGGAGCGGCCATCCTGCTTATCAGCTGGCTCTGGGTTTTATTCCCCTCTTCATAGGCCTAACATTGGGCTATATCCTCTTTTCAGGAAGTCAAAACGCAGGAAGTCAAAGCGCTGATCTTCGCCGCGAGGTTCAGGAAATGCGGCAGATGCTGGCTGTCTCCCTGTTGGACCAGCAGTCTCCCACTGAAAGGCTCCGGGGGGTCAACCTGAGCTACAGCCTCGAGAACCCGGACAGCAAGACGATCGGGGCTCTCCTCGATATCTTGAACAACGATCCCAGCATCAATGTCCGGCTGGCGGCTGTGGATGCCCTATATCTTTTTTATAACTCTCCCAAGGTCCGGGAGGGCATCATTCAATCGTTATCCCAGCAGGATTCTCCCTTTTTGCAAGCGGCTCTGGTCGATCTCCTGGTCAGCGTACAGGAACGCCAGGCACTGGAGTCCTTCAGGAAGCTGATAGCAGTCAACGGACTGGATCCCAAGGTCAAGCAGAAGCTGGAACAGGGGATCAAGGAACTCACCTATTGAGAGAAAATAGCATGAAAAAAATAATTCCATTCTTATTCATTGTCTTGTTGACCGGGACATTTCTCCTTCACGGAGACAGCTACCGTGTGCAAAAAAAAGGGGAAGTCAACAGAACACTGCATTTCCAGGATCCGTCACACCCGGGAGACCTGCAAGTCGACAACATCTTCGGGTCGATCGTGGTAACGGGTTATGACGGGAAGGAAGTGAAGTTTTTTGCCAAAAAGACCATAAAAGCCCGCACCGAAGGAAAAATCCAGAAGGCGGAGGAAGAGGTAAAACTGGACATCACAGAAGAAAGGAACGTCGTGGATATCTACGTGAACGGGCCGTTTCGGGATCAGCACGATAACAGGGGAAACTGGAGCGACCCCGGATACCAGGTCCAGTATGATTTCGACATCAAGGTTCCCCGGAAGACAAACATCTATCTCAAGACAGCCACGGATGGGGACATCCGGGTTACCAACATCGAAGGGGAATTCCAAATCCATCATGCCGACGGAAAAATTGTCATGCGTGACATCGTCGGAGCAGGGACTGCCACGACAGCCGCAGGTGACGTGGAGGTGCATTTTGCCAAAAATCCGGACTCCGATTGTTCCTTCAAAACCGTTGCCGGCGATATTCACGTGGCGTTTTTGGAAAACCTCTCCGCCGACTTTCTTTTGAAAACCCGATACGGAGAAGCCTACTCGGACTTTCCCGTATCCCTTCTGCCGGTCCAATCATCGGCGACAGAGGAGAGAAAAAACGGGAAGTATATTTACAGGAGCAACGCATCTGTCGGCGTCCGCATCGGTTCCGGCGGTCCGGAAATCAAGATGGATACCCTTACGGGAGATATTCTGATAAACAAAAAATAGTCAAGGAGGACAAAATGAAAAAAATCCATATTTATCTCAGCGTAATCACCGTGCTGCTGTTTGCCGGAACCTTAATCCATGCCCAACAGCCTGCCGGAGACCGGGTTAGCGTATCGTTCAGCGACCCTTCCAAACCGGGACTGGTCACGGCCTATGTCAATGCCGGGTCGATCACGATAAAAGGATACAGCGGCAAAGAGGTTATCATCGAGGCAAAATTGCAGGACCAGCCGGGTCGAACTAGCGGAAGAGACGAAATCCCGGATAAAGCCAAAGGGATGAAACGCATCACAGCAAACCAAACCGGCCTGGTCGTGGAAGAAGAAGACAACGAGATGAAAATCTATGTCTCAGGCCATGATAACGAGGTCGATCTCGACATACAGGTCCCGTTTCAAACATCGTTGAAAGTAGCCAGCCATGAGGGTGGGCCTGTGCTTGTGGAAAAAGTGACAGGCGAGATCGAGGCAACCTGCAGCGACGGAGATTTGACGCTGAAGAACATCTCGGGATCAGTCGTTGCCAATGCTTATGACGGGGAACTTGTCGTCTCCTTCGATCAAATCGATCCGGGGAAACCCATGTCTTTTTCCGCTTATGACGGGGATATCGACGTGACCTTTCCCTCCACGGTGAAGGCCACGGTCATGATCAAAACTAATGAGGGCGAAATCTACAGCGACTTCGAAATCGACCTGAGAGCGACCACAAAACAGCAGGTAAAAGACGAGCGGAAAACCGGAGGACGGTACAGGATCAGCTTCGGGGAGTACATAACGGGTGCCATAAACGGCGGCGGACCGGAATTCCAGTTCGTTTCCTATGACGGCAACGTTTACCTCCGGAAAAAATAACCGCGACAGAACGCAATAAAAAAAGGGCAGGCTCGAACGCCTGCCTTTTTTTTATCTCATTGTCTGGTTATTCGTACCGCAGGCTTTTGACCGGGTCGGTCAGCGCCGCCTTGACAGCCTGGTAGCTGATGGTCGCGAGGGAAACCAGCATCATGAGGGCTGCGCCGCCGAGAAAAACTCCGATCCTCATTCCTGCCCGGTAGGCGTAGTTCCGAAGCCATTGCTGCATGGTGAAGTAGCCGATAGGGGCCGCTATCACGAATGCAAAAAAGACCAGCTTTAAAAAATCTCTGGACAGAAGCGCCGCGATGTCGATGATCGATGCCCCCAGCATTTTCCGAACCCCGATCTCTTTTGTGCGCTGCTGAAGAGAAAAGGCCGAAAGACCGAACAGTCCCAGCGAGGCGATTAGGATCGTCAGCACCGTGAAGGTGCCGAAAATCCGCATCAGGCGCTGTTCCTGTCCGTACTCCCGGGCGAAATTTTCATCCAGGAAGAAAAAATCGAACGGATAGCCCGCGAAAAATTGCTGCCACGTTTTTTTTAGATGGGACACGACCGAGGCTGCCTCCTGGGCATGGAAACGCATGGCAAAAAGAGAATTCGGCGAACGGATGCCGAACATCATGGGCCCAATCGCCTCTCGCAGGCCGTGTTGATGGTAATTTGCAACAACGCCGATGACCCGACCCTCGGGCTTTCCCGAACCGGGAGAAGCGAAGCCCTTGCCGATCGCCGTTTGAGGGGACTCCCACCCGACCGCTGCCACAGCTTCCTCGTTGATGATGACCGCAGAGTCCTTGTCTGTTGCAAAGGATGTATCGAAATCGCGCCCTGCGACAAGTTTCAGACCGAGTGTTTCTATGAAATCAAAATCGACCGGGATGTATTCAAGGCTGATGCTTTTGTTTTTTGCCCACCCCTCGGGGAATGAAATCTGACCGCGCCATCCGCTGCGGCCGGGAACAGCCTGGGTCGAGCTCACAAGTTGCACCGCAGGATGCGCGGCCAGCTCGTGCTTGAACACATCGATCCGGCGCGATATTTCCTGGCCGGGGGCCCGCCTAGCATCGCAAACGATCACCTGTTCGGCATCGAATCCCAGGTCCTGCCTCTGCATGTAGCGAAGCTGGCTCAGCATGACAAAAGTCCCGATGATGAGGGCTCCCGAGAGGGCGAATTGAAAGACGACCAGCGCTTTCCGGAGCTTCGTACCCCGCTTTCCGGTCATGAAGCGGCCTTTGAGCGACTCGACGGGCCGGAACGACGATAGGGATAGAGCCGGGTATAATCCCGCTAAAACCCCCACCCCGAAGACAAGGACGAAAAGCACCCCGGCCATCTGCGGGATAAGCAGATCGCGCGCGGTGAACATTTTTGCGCTAAGGTTGTTGAAATACGGGAGAAACACCACAGCCAAGCCCAGGGCCAGGACCAGGGCCAACAGACACATCACCAGCGATTCCACCAAAAACTGCCGGATCAAAGCCCCCCTCGTGGACCCCACCACCTTGCGCAGGCCCACCTCCTTGGCCCTCTCCATGGACCGGGCCGTGGACAGGTTGACAAAATTGACACAGGCTATGAGCAGCAGAAACACGCCCACGAAAATCAGCAAGTAAACATAGGCAATGTCGCTTTTCGGGCCCAGCCAATTGCCGTTATTCGAGCGCAGATAGATATCATTGAAAGGCTCAAGGCCCAGATTGTAGGTCGATCCCCATCTTTCCAGGTACTCCCCGGCATATTTCTGGGGAAGGTCGTGGATCTTGGACGCAAAAGCCTCCACATCGGCGCCTTCACGCAGCAGCACATAGTTGATGACGTTGAGGTCGAGCCAGCCCTGGGCCATTTCTTCCTCGAACATCTCCGGATTGATGACACGCAGGGTAACGAAAGAGAGAAGGGCGTCGAACCGGATGTGCGAGCGGCGGGGCACAGTGACCACACCCTTAACCGTGCAGGGCAGCGAATCTTCTCCCAGGAGGAGGGTCCTGTCGAGCGCCTGGCCCTGCCCGAAAAGTTTCCGGGCCAGCGTATCCGATAGGACAAGGGAACTGGGCTCTCGAAGCGCCGTCTCCGGGTCTCCTTCCACGAATGGGAAATCGAACAAGCGGAAAAACCCGTCATCGGCATAGAGCATACTCTCGAAGTAGTGATTATCGCCGTGTTCGATGGAGTATGCGGGATAGGTCCGCATGTACACGACATCTTCGACTTCGGGATATTCGGACTCGATGAGCCGGCCGTACGGCCAGCCTACCGAGGCGCCGCCGAGGCGGTAGATGCGGGAGGCTTTTTCATGAAACCGGTCATAGGCCAGCTCGTCCTGGACATAAAGCCCGATGAGCAGGCAGGCCGCCAGCCCGACGGCAAGCCCGCCCAGGTTGATCACGGCAAATCCTTTGTGCCGCCGGAATTGCCGAAGCAAGATCTTGATATGATTCGTGAACATGGCAAGCTCCTTCCCGAAACATTATTCTTTCAGAGTTGAAGTTCGATGTGACCTACTGTTTATATACGAAAGGAGTTCGCAAAAGGTTGCCTTCTTTCAGGCGAGCTTTTGGGAATGGTTGAAGCGACCATTGAAGATTTAGCCAGTTCACCCGTTCTTCGAGGGAATCTGATGCAGTCAGACGGCTATGCTGTATCGAGCACGACTTTGATAAAGAATTAGAGATGAGGGCAAGCACGGGAACAGAGGCTAGAGTGGAAGAGCTTGGGTGTTTACGTGCACAGTTCATAACCGCCGAGAAGAGCGGTAGGGGAATGGCGTTAAAAATCGTCACGGGAGCAAAATCATTCCTAAAGGCCTATATTATGCTTACTGCGCTTTAAGCAGCCGATCGTTGGGTGCGGTCACGGAGAAAATCGATCATTTTGGGAACGGCCAGCGGAACCAAATCGGGCAGCATGTGGGGCATCAGGTTGTCCATGACCTTGGGCATCATGTCGGGCATCTGCTCCTGCATGTAGTCGGGCATCGGGATTATCTTGCCCACACGGTCCAGCATGGTGGGCATGACTTTGGGCATCATCTTGGGGAGAAGCTTCGGAAAGAGCAACGGGAACACCGGTTTCATCATAGCGAACATGGCATCACCGACAAATCCCAGCTTCCCGATGAAACGCATCATACCTCCCATTCCTAGGGGCATTGCCTTCAGCATCTCGGGCCACATGCTGTCCATCAGGTTGGCGAATCCCTCCGGCGTCATCAACGCGATCATGCCGTCGAACGCCGCCCACTGACGGGCGACTTCCGGGCTGGGATCTTTGAACTCCTTGCCCAATCCTTTGCAGGCAAAAGCAGCCAGGTCGTGGACCTCGACCGGCAGGTTCTTCTTGTCCTTACTCACCCGAAGCTGAAATTCGCAACAGGGGCAAAGGGCCAGCACCGACTCGACATTGATCTCTTTTGCTTCATCCAACCGGGATTTCCCGATGTCATAGGCCACTTCCGGATCCTTGATCAGGGTCAAAACGCTTCCGCAGCAATGCCCCTCCTGACGATTGTGGGCCATCTCCTCAAATTCGACTCCGGGTATAGCTTTGATGACCTCACGCGGTTCCTCGTACACACCGGAAACACGCCCTATGTGGCAGGAATCGTGCCAAGTGACTTTTTGTTCGACCGGGTGCGTGAACCGGAATTCTCCGTTCCGGATCTTCTCGGCGATGACTTCGCTGTAGTGCTTGGTCTTTATATCGTATTCCAGTCCCAGTTTTTCCGCCCATTCCTTGTATGTATGACGCCACATCATGTCGCAGGCCGGACAGGAGGTGATGACCGTGTCTGCACCGGAAGCCTGCACAGCTTTGATATTTTTTGTGATAACATCGGCAAAAACATCCCATTTGCCTGCCACAAGCATCGGTGTCCCGCAGCAATTTTCCACATTACCCAAGTAGCTAAAATCCACTCCGGCCTCATCCAGGAGTGTCACGGCCGCTGCCCCGATGTCGTGCTCGACATAGGAAGCGGTGCATCCGGCGAAATAAACGTTCTTGCTTTTCACCTCCGGACTGTGCTTAGCCCATAGATCTTCTGGGAACCATTCGGTTCGGTTCTTCCTGTACCCGGCCCATATATTGCCCTCTGCCTGAAGGGCCTCGGACATCATTTCAAATGGTGGAAAGGTCATCTTTTTATCTTCATTTATCAATTTGCCCCGCAGCTTCATCCAGGAAGGTTCGATAGGCAACGCGGCCGAGCATCGCAGGTTACAGAACTCGCAGGTCGTGCAGACCAGCATGGTGTCAACCATGAACTGGTCCCATTTCACCTTGCCTTCCAGATACTGGCGCAGCCAGTACCATTTCCCCCTTGGCGATTGACTCTCCCAGCCCCGGCCGAAGAACTGATCGCATTCATCCAGGCAATACCCGCATTGGGAACAGGCATAGGCATACCAGGCCACATCGGCCGGAATTCCTCGCACAGGCTTTTCAAACCGCTCCCCGACCTGGGTAATGACCGAATTGCCGAAGGGTCGGATCATCGGTTCGAAGACAGTGGCTATGCTCAGCGCCTTGCCGACGCTCTTGCCCCCAAAAACCTTATCCGGGTTGAGAATTCTGCGGGGATCCACCTGCTTTTTAAAAGCTTTTAGCCTTCCTAATCGTTCCTTACCTAAAATTTCTTCTTTTTTATGCGTAAAATATAAACCGGTGGAGTAGGGGCGGCCGCCAAATTTTTGGGCGATTTTTATGATGCTCAGCACCAGTCCGAAAACAAAATTATACGAGAATTTCCTTTGGTCGCTGGGGATAAAGCCCAGGATGACCGCCTCGGGTTTTCCATCGCGGCCTTGCTTGATGATAACGCCTTCCTTGACCACCGGCTGATGGATTTTATTCTCGATTTCCCCCATCACATCCCCAAGTTTATCCAGAGGCACCACGACTTCCGCGGGAACCAATGAAGGGCCAAGCCGTTTGACCACCATAAATTTGAACCTTTGCTCCCATTCATGATCCGCGATCTCCTGCTTGAGCACCTCGCCTTCGCAGGCTTTGACGATCTCTGGAAACTTGGGCACGATTAGGTCCCGGTCCTTTTCGCGAAAAGCGATCGTCGCGATATAAGCTGCGGGCAGAATCACTTTATGCTCAACCGGATGACCGTGGTGGGTCATCACGGGAGCTCGATTCTTCATCTCTGCCATCCGCGGGTTGATGAATACCAAAGACCAGATCGGCAGGTTCTGATCGATGAATTGTTGGAAAATTTTCGTAAGTTTTTCCGCATCCGGACAAGCGATGGCAACAACCCCGAGTTCGGTCCATTTCTGAACTTTAATGGTCATCTGGCTTATCATTCCTGTCGTTCCCTCTGCATCGGCGACTATTTCCATGTCCTTCCCCGAAATTTCTTTGATTTCCCCGCTGGGTAGAACGATGCGGGCACTTTCCACATTTTCGGAAAACCAGCCGTACTCAAAGGAACCGATGCCGGCTCCGCCCTGGGCAAGCCATCCTCCAGCAGAGGAAGAGGGATAACTTGTGGGATACAGCCGAACGACCAACCCCGCAGGCTTCAGTTTTTTATCTAGTTGCTCCCAGGTGATGCCAGGTTGGACTGTGACCGTCTCCTTTTCGGGATCGATGGCCAGAACATCTTTCATCTTATAAAAATCTACGACGATGCCCTTGCGTGTCGGGATGATCCCTCCATACCCGGACGAACCCTTTCCCCGGGGAACGAGCGGAATCTTATTCTGGCCCGCCCAACGCACCAGCTCTACCAATTGCTCTTCATTTTCCGGCTGAACGACGGCATCGGGGATGGTTTTTCCGATCAAAGGCTTGAATAAACCCGGAATCGCTGCGATATCGTGACTGTACAGCATCCTTTCAATGGGATTAAAATTGGCGCCGGCCCCGAATTTTTCTCCAAGCCAAGATTTATCCTTATTATTCAGTCGTGCCATTTTACTTCTCCTTTACCAAGCATTCCTGCATATATAAATAGAATGGAAACAAATGAAAAACAAAGCATAACGTTTATATTATATTAGAATATTCTTATAATTCAACACCTTTGCAAAAAAAAATCACATCAAAAAAATAGCAAGAAACCGGCACAAAAATCAACCGGGAGGAAAGAGTCTGGTTGTCGAAGAGGATAATTCCAGGAAATTCGGATTATTTAAGGCCTTCTAACGCCTTTTTCGCCTCCTTGTAATCGGGCTTCAGAACGAGGGCTTCTTGATAAGCTTGTTTGGCTAGATCCATCAGCCCTTGTCTCGAATAGGCTTCTCCCAAATAATAGTACGCTTCAGGGAAAGGTTCTTTTTTCACAACGACCTTGAAATCCTCGATCGCTCCTTCCACATCGCCGCCAAAGCCTTCCGGCGCCATCAAGCGACCGACTCCTCGGCCCATCAGCCCCCTCACGTTATTAGGATCCAAATTCAGGGCCTTTTCGAATGACTGCATGGCACCCATTCCGTACTTGATCATATCTGCCGGATTGTCCCCCTGAGCCAAACTGCCCATTATGTTTCCCTTCCATGCGTGCAGATCTGGATTCTCCGGTTGGGAAGAGATAAGGGATTCGATGCCTTCCAGAGCTTCCAGGTATTTTTTTTGATCATACAGTTTTTCGACCTGTTCTAGGGACACATCGGAAGAAGCGGCAGCCATATTTGAAGGACCTTCAGGAGCAGGCGCTTTTGGTGCAGATTTTTTTTCCATGAATTGAGGAAGCATCTGGAGCAAAACGGGAAGCATTTCCTGCAAAAAAGATGGTTTTTTTTCTTCCAGAGGAAAAAGCTCGACCCGGACCTCTTCTCCCTCGATGATCAGTACTCCTAGAGGAATGGTTTTGCCTCCCATACCTCCTCCATATCCCATCATGGCGCTGCCGGCTCCCATCCCGTAGGAAATCTTGGAAAAGGGGATGACGATAGTATTCTGCACCTGGATAGGTTCCCCGATCAAAGAGTCGACTTTTATGACCGATGTGATCTTGTCAAAATTCAGGAAAGCCTCATCGGCAACCGATTTTGTCTGAGCCTGGATGTAACCAGAGGACAGCCACAATACCACACATATGGCGATAAAAATATGTTTTGACTTCATGGCAACCTCCTCATTTGCGGGGAACTTTTCCCACTGGGATGAACTTGACTCCGGTTTTGCTGATAACCACAAATCCCAAAGGGCTGGCTTCTCCGCCAAAACCGAACCCATGCGCGCCCATCTGGGGTTGCCCGGCCGGACCTCCCCCGCCTCCGCCAAAACCCACATCGATCATGATGATCGGGACGATGGTCACATTCCCTGCCTTGATCGGCTTGCCCACCACCTTTTTTATATTCAGGCTGTCGGACAACCGATCGGTCATACCCTTTGTGAGCAAAACCACAGGACTGATTGTCTCTTCCCTGGGCTTGGGTTTTTCCTGAGCCATCGATACCCCGGCTACAAGGATGAGGACCGCAAAAATCACCAAAAGTTTACATATCCATGCGCTTTTCAATTTTCCCTCCCTCTACTTATTTTAATTCATGCATCGGCAATATTTATAAAAAAAACAGATTACAGGTACTGTAATCCATTCCGAGATCACTTTCAATAGACCTATACGAAGCATAATAAACAAAGGTTCATGCCGTTTAGAAATCAGATTTCTTGAAAATCTTTTTTATCTGGCTCGCTTTCTGGATCCTGTCCTCCTGAGGCAGCACTCCGATCCCAGGAAGATTGGGGACTACGATGGTTCCTCGAGGCGTGATGTCGATCGGAGGCTCGATCAAATCCTCGGCATAATACCGTTTGCTCGCAGAAAGGTCGTGCGGAAACTTGAAATTGGGAAGGGTGGCCAGGTGGATATTGTGAGCCCGCCCTATCCCGGACTCCAGCATTCCCCCACACCAAACAGGCAAGGAATTTTTTTTGCAGATATCATGGATCTTTTTCGATTCGATGATACCTCCCACCCTTCCGGCCTTGATGTTGATGACCCGGCAGCTGCCCATCTCCATGGCCTTCCTCGCTGTTTGCTCGCTGGTGATGCTCTCATCCAAACAAAGGGGAGTGTGCATATCTTTCTGCAGCTGCGCGTGGTCCCAGAGATCATGAGGGGGGAAAGGCTGTTCGATCATCTCGAGGCCGAAAACATCCAGATCGAGTAGCTTTTTCTTATCATCCAAACCGTATGCCCCGTTGGCATCGACTTGCAAACGAATATCGGGAAATTTTTCCCGGACCGACCGGCAGATGGAAATATCCCAGCCAGGCATGATCTTGAGTTTGATCCGTTGGTAACCTTCATCCAAAAAAGACTGGATCCGGTCGATAAGCTGGGATTCGGAATCCTGTATACCGACACTGACGCCTGAGGGGATCTCCTTTTGTGTCCCCTCATACAGTTTCCAAAGAGGCAAGTCCTTCTGCTTGGCCACCAGGTCCCACAAAGCCAATTCCATACCGGCTTTGGCCATCGGATGTCCCCTGAATATTTTGACCGCTTCATAAAAATCGAGGGGCTCGCTCAATGATTTTTTGATCAAGAGCGGTATAAAAAAATCCTTCAGCATCAGCCAAGCCGTTTGCGTGGTTTCATAGCTGTACAACGGAATTTTGTCCGCCACAACTTCTCCGTAGCCGCATATCCCCTCAGCAAAGGCCTTGACCAGAATGAAGGTACGTTCTTCTTCCCGTCCAAGGCTGGTTTGGAAAAAATGAACATAGGGCAAACGGCAAAGCACGAGCTCGATTCTATCGATTTTCATCCTGAATCCTTAAAAGGTTCTCCGGAGTTTGACTCCCTTTTTAGCCGCTAATTCCTCATAAATATCGATGGATTTCGACGCCATGGACTCTGCCGAGAACTTATGATGGACTTCTTCGTAGCCTTTCTGTCCAAGCCGATGAGCGAGCTCTCTGTCCTGATACAATTTGAGGATAGCATTGGCCAAAGATTTGGGACTGCGGGGAGAAACGAGCAGTCCTGTTTTTCCATGTTTCACGACTTCTGGAATTCCTCCAACCCGGGTAGCCACAATAGGCAATCGGCAGGCCATCGCATCTAGAAGACTGCTTCCCATGCCTTCGAGATAAGAAGAAAGAACGAACATATCAAGAGAGTTGAGGATCTGGGGGACATCTTCCCTGAATCCCAAGAAGAAGACCATATCTTCGACATGGATATTTTTTGCCTGTTGATTCAACTCCATCCTCAACGGCCCCTCCCCAACAATGATGATCTTGATTTTAGGTGCTTGTTCCTGTAAATACTGGCTCGCCTGGATTAAATATTTGTGCCCCTTGTGATCTGCGAGATGAGCCACGATACCGACAAGAAAATCATCGGGTTCAAAAGAAAGTTCCTGGCGGAGATAATCCTTGGAGGTCTTATCCTCAAACGGTGCGAAATCTATCCCGTCGGGGATTACGCGAATGAGGTTGACATCGATGCCTCCTTCTACGAGCACGTTTTTTACGCCCTCAGAAATCGCGATGATGGCATCCACATTTTTTGTGTATTTGCGCCGGGACATAACATTTTTTTTTAGCGGGAAATCGACCCGCCTGGATATCACCCTTATCGGGACCTTTGCCAAAGAAGCCGCCGTAGCTCCTATGGCCACCGAATGGGCGTCGTGGGAATGGACCAGCCGGCATTTCTTCCGCTTCATCGCTATGGAAAGCCGCAATATTGAGAAGACATCCACATCACTCGCAATTTTCAGCGGAAGAACTGGAAGCTCGGCCTCCGAAGCTTTTTGGTGGAGGGGACTTCCGGGCTGGACGACATATTGAAAAGCATATCCGTAGCGTTTTAATTCTTTGGCCAAATAAAAGGACTGCCGCTGTCCCCCTCTCCACTCTTTGCCCGCATCAATTTGGAAAAGGCTCAATTCTCTCTCCTAATTTCCAAATCTCCTTGAGCTTGGCATAGATCACAAATCCGGTGTATCCATCGAGCAATGAAATGACAAAACCTGCAAATCCGTCCAGAAAACCTGCCTTCAAAAAGTACGATTTCACGAAGCGGAAAAAAGGAAGAAACGCCAGGTGATACCAGTGGCATTTTTTATTTTTCGCATAAAGTTTCTGGGCGCCGAGGTCGGAAAAGGTGTTGATCCTCCTCATATGATCGGCGATATTCCTGTATGTAAAATGATAGAGAGAACCGGATAATTTTTCAATTTTACCTTCGATTACTAAATCCTCGTGTACATACTCCCCTTCCCACCGGGCCATATCCTTGCGGAAAAGGCGGATTTTCCGGTCCGGATACCATGCCGTGTGACGAATCCATCGACCGAGGTAAAAAACCTGGCGGGGCATGGAAAAACCGGTACATTCGGGCTCCTGGTTTTTGAGGCTCGTGATCTCATCTCTCAGCTTAGGCGAAAGCCTTTCATCGGCATCCAGGGATAGAACCCAGGGAAATTTGGCTTTCTTGTTGGCAAAGTTTTTTTGATCCGCAAAGTTGGTCCATTTTCTTAAAAATACAAGATTCGTGTATTTTTTCGCCAGTTTAACTGTATTGTCATCGCTATTCCTGTCCACAACGATGATCTCATCGGCTATTCCTGCGAGACTTTTCAAGGCTGGCTCGAGACGTTTTTCCTCATTGTAGGTGATGATGACGGCTGATATCTGCATCGGTTTTATGATATCACATTTTTTGCCTTGGATTAAAGCACGATGCTGTCTTGACAATCCCAGAGTAATTTACTAAAAGTCAAACCAGATGAGCAAAACACGTCAATTCCTCCTGATCCTTTGCTCGATCGTCTTTTCTTTTCTCCTCAGTTACGCTTATCTTTTTTTCGATCAGATCCCCGATTTCACGATCCAAACACACACACCTTTAATAAAGCTTGCCTCGATTCTCCCCTTGATTTTTCTTTTTTTTCTGTTTCTTTCAGCAATCTGGTTGGGATATTCCAGCTTATTTTCACACCTGTTCAAGCTCGATCGGCGGGAATTTCTGCGGCGAGATTTGATTTCCTATCTTCCTCTTTTCTTTTTGGTCCTCTTGCCCATTCTTCTCGCTCATTACCTCGACTTCACCGACCTCCTCTCTCGAGCGAATATTTTGATGGGCTTTATACTGCTCGCTATTCTGTATTTAAAAGTGGCAACGATGTACACCATCGGTCAAAACAAAGACTCCAACCTGAAGCGTTTCGGAGAAAAAATATCATCCTTACCCCTCAAAAAAAAGTTGTTCATTCTTTTTATCATCTCGCTGATCCTTTATAATGCAGGCTCTCTTCTCCTCACTTCCTCCGGCCAGACCTTTGCCGGGGACGAACCCCATTATCTCCTTATCTCCCACAGCCTGCTCCATGATGGCGATGTCGATCTTTCCAACAATTACGCGAACAAAGATTACCAAAAAATCATGCTGGCCGACGTCCAGATCCGGTCGCATACGGCACCGGGAACAAACCAAAAATATTCTTTCCACTCTCCTGGCACTTCGATACTCCTCCTTCCTTTTTACGCTCTCGGCTCCCTTTTTCAGGGAAGGATCCTCGTCTTTTCCATCCGTTTGGGGATGAGCGTGTTCGGTGCCCTTCTGGGGTTGCAGATTTTTTTATTCTGTCTCCAAGAATGGAAAAAGGAAAAGCTGGCCCTTTGGATCTGGTTCCTCTACGGATTTTCATCCCCTGTGTTTTTCTACTCCCTCCATGTCTATCCCGAGATCATTATCGCTCTTTTTTCCCTCGCTATTTTCCGCCTGCTGCGCTTTTCCTCATCCCTGTCCAAATCCAAGCTCGTTCTCATCGGATTATTGCTTTCTTGTTTTATCTGGTTTCATGCGATCAAATACATTTTTATGGTTGTCCCCCTGTTCATCTATTCCGTTTGGGTGTTGATTAAAAAATTCAAAGCAGGCTGGAACATCCTGTACTTCCTCCTCTTTCCATCCCTCTTGACATTCTTGTATTTCTTATTCCAATACGCTTTTTATGGATCCTTTTCCTTTGCGGCTGTCAGCTGGAAGGGAGCCATGGCCCCGGAGGAATCCCTGGAGTATATCAAAACCATCGTGAAAGACATTCCATTCCGGTACAGATGGGAAACACTAGCTGGCTATTTCTTCGACCAACGGGATGGACTTCTTTTTTATGCTCCCATCTATTTCTTCGCCTTTCTAGGATGTGTTGAAATGGTGCGGCGGAATTTCCGTTATTTTCTTCTCTTGTTTTTCTTGACCGCCCCTTATGTGCTCAATTCCGGGCTTCTCACCCAAAGGACGGGTTATGCACCCCAAGCCCGGCCGGTCGTCGCTGTGTCCTGGGCTCTGGCTATTTTGATCGGGACCTTTTTGGCCTATAATGCAAAAAAGGTCTTCACGATCATTTTTGCCATTTTTTCCTTTGTCGGGATAATTTTCGTTTTTCTCCTTCTGAAGGCTCCTCTGGCTCTCTACCAATTGACGACTGTAGGCCAGTCCGAACGGTTCGGAAGTCTTTTTCTTCAATTGAGCAACCTGCACTTCCTCTTCCCGCGGTACCTTCCTTCCTACTTGAAGATAGATAACTCCCGATGGATTCCCAATTATGCTTGGATCGCAGCTGTTCTCCTATTTATGGGTCTTTATATATTGTGTAAAAAACATAACTTTCCGATGAAAATAGGATTCCACTTGGGAATCGCTTCCATCGGAATTCTTATCGTTTTTTTCTGGCTCGTTCTCTATCCCCGCACCGTGCTTATGTATCCCCGGAACACGACTTACCCTACCGGCGAGAAAATCACATTCTACTCCATAGGTCGGGTAGCACAGATGCCAGAACCAGGAAAATTCCAGCTTCCAAGAGATAACCGGGCCTATGTTTTTTACTTCAGATCATGGAAAAAACTCGAAGAACTCCGCATTGATTTTGGATCGACAGAAGGCGTTTTCGATGTGGATATCCAACTTTTCGACCAGATCCTATTCAAAGGAAAAACATCCAAAAACATACAGTCCCTACAACGGCCAACCCCCAGTTTTTATAGGCTTAAAAACACATACTTGTATCGTGTGAGTATTCGACTCAGACGAAGATCAGGCGCCATTGCCTTCTCGAAGCCCTATTTTTTTTCCATCCAACCCATCACATGAACATCTTGAAGCGTAAGATCCCTTTTTTGTGGAGTTTGAATTTGATGAGCGTTTTCAGTATGGCCATCCCATAGATAAGACTCCTCCCAAGACCGATCTGGGAGGCATCGGGAAAATACCGGGTTTGGATGGGGATCTCCCGGATCCGCATATTGTGGATGACTCCCTGGGCGATTATTTCTGAATCAAAAACGAAGTCATCCGAGTTCAATTCAAACTTAACGGTCTCTAAATATTTGCGTGAATAGGCCCGCAGGCCTGAGTGGTATTCTGTCAAATACATGTAAAAAGTAGCATTCTCGACGGCCGTGAGGAAGATATTCGCCAGATATTTCCACTTGGGCATGCCTCCCTCCAAGGGACGGCCACCCAGCATCCGTGACCCAAACACCGCGTCGCATTCATCATCGAGCAGGGGCTCGATGAGTTGGGGAATGACGGTAGGATCGTACTGGTGATCGGGATGAACCATGACCATGATATCCGACCCCAGTTTCAGAGCTTCTTTATAGCAGGTTTTTTGATTGGCTCCGTATCCCTTGTTCACCTTATGGACTAAAACATTGAGCCCCAACCTTCTCGCAATCTCAACGGTATCATCCTGGCTGGCATCATCGCTAAGGATGATGCCATCGATGCTGTCCCTAGGAATATCGTTCAGGGTCTTCTCAAGGGTTTTTGCCGCGTTGTAGGCTGGCATCACCACAATGACTTTTTTTGACCTTTCCGCCATCCGCTCCGAATCCTTATGTCTATGTCTTATATCACATTTTAAGGGAAATAATAAGGAGATAGAGTAAGCATTTCTATTTCCATGATATACGTGGCTTTTGGGATTGGTTGAAGCGATCCTTGAAGCCAACCCACCCCACCCAACTAATCCTTCCGTTCTTCGAGGGTATCTGACTCAGTCAGACGGCGATGTTGTATCGAGCACGACTTTGCCACGGGATAGTAGTTGCGGGCATGCACGGGAGCAAAACCATTCCCAAAAGATGATATAGAGCCTATTGGTATCACGGAAATTGAAATGTCTCTAGAGAAGGGTCGCGCATTCCTCAAACAAAATTTTACAGCCTTGGATAGGCATTGAGGTCTAGGGAAAGAGACATCTCGCCCAGATCATGGATTTTTTCAACAGCCAATGCAGCGACCATAGCCGCATTATCCGTGCAAAGATCGAGAGAAGGGATAAAAGAAGGAAGCCTATTCTTCCGGGCCATGTCTTCGAAATCTCTCCTTAGCTTCTTGTTGCGCGCTACTCCTCCGCAAAGGATGAGCGAGCGAGGCTTGAAATGCTTGGTGGCCCGGTCCGTGTTGGCGAGCAAAGCCCTGATCACCGCATTCTCGAAACTCGCCAAAAAATCTATAAAAAGCGGATGGGATCGAGTTATCCGCCCCTCTTTGATCTTCCGCAGAGCTGCTGTTTTGAGACCGCTGAAACTGAAATCCAAGCTCTGATCCGTCATATGAGGAAGGGCAAAATCGAATTTTTGTGAATTTCCTTTCTCTGCCATTTTGTCGATGATAGGCCCACCTGGATAACCCAGATCGAGATACTTCGCAATTTTGTCCAGAGCTTCGCCAGCCGCATCGTCTCTTGTCTTCCCCACCAGCTGATTCTGGAATTTTTCCTCCAAAAAGAAAAGGGACGTATGGCCACCTGAGACCAAAAGAGCCAAACAGGGAAAAGGGATCTTTTTGTTTTCCAAGAAAACCGAATGGATGTGAGCCTCTAAATGGTCTACAGGGATCAAAGGCTTCTCAAAATAGAAAGCCAGGCCTTTGGCAAAGGAAAGGCCGACAAGAAGAGAACCGATCAATCCAGGCCCCTGAGTTACGGCATAAACATCGATATCCTGGATGGAAAGCTCTGCCCGGCGCAAGCTCTCGTCCACTACGTAACCGATGGAGACGATGTGTTGACGGGAGGCCAGTTCAGGCACAACGCCCCCGTAAGGGGCATGGATCTCATCCTGGGATAAAACCACATTGCTGATGATACGGAGTTCGTCATCCAACACGGCGGCTGAGGTTTCATCGCAGGATGTCTCGATCCCCAATATATACATTTTCAACCCTTAAATTTGGCTAAGTTTAGCTCAAACGGCGCTTTGGCGATTCCCTTCTCGGTGATGATGGTAGTGATATACTCGGCCGGCGTTACATCGAAAGCAGGGTGATAGGCTTCGATACCAGGAAGGGTGATACATTGCCCGGCAAAATACTTCACTTCATCGGGACTCCGCTCTTCGATCGGGATGGCATCCCCGTCTTTGAGGCTGAAATCGATAGTGCTCATAGGAGCAGCCACATAAAACGGAAGGCCGTGTTCCTTTGCCAACACAGCCACAGAGTAAGTGCCGATCTTGTTGGCTGTATCTCCATTTTGGGCTATTCTGTCTGCTCCTGTGATGACGGCCGAGATTTTTCCTTTTTTCATCAAATATCCGGCCATATTATCCGTGATCAGGACGACAGGTATTGAATCCCTGGCCAATTCCCAACAGGTCAATCGGGCTCCCTGGAGGAACGGTCTCGTTTCATCGGCAAAAACATGGATTTTCTTGCCCTGCTCTGAAGCAGCCCGGATCACACCGAGAGCGGTCCCATAACCGGCTGTCGCCAGGGCTCCCGCATTGCAATGAGTCAAGATATTTTGCCCATCTTGGATCAATTCCCTGCCCCAGAAACCGATCTTTTTGTTGATTTCGACATCCTCTTTGTCCATGTCTCTGGCTTCCTGTACCAATTTTCGCTTCAGCTCCGGGAGTGCCAAATGTCTATGGTCATCGAAGATTTTTTTCATTCTTTCGAGAGCCCAGAACAAGTTCCTGGCCGTCGGGCGAGTATCCCCGAGTCGAGTCATGATAAGTGCGAACTTTTGATCCAAGTCATCCGATTCTTCAACTTTCAGAATACCCAAGGCGACTCCATAAGCCGCTGCGATTCCAATGGCTGGAGCTCCCCGAATGGCCATATCCTCGATGGCCTCGGCCACCTGAATGTAATCCAGGCACTCGAGATACACTTCTTCTGCCGGAAGACGTCTTTGATCGATCAGAACCACTTTATCATCATCCCATGTAATCGTCGGAAGCATGTTTTACCTCTTTTTCCAGTCAGGGGTTTCAGGGTCAGGCCAGTTCCATCGTCCGATCCACTGCAGGTAGAGCTTCTGGAATTTTTCCCAATCCGCAAAAGCCATTTCCTGTTTCAAGCGCTGAAAACAAAACACGATCTGAAGGTCATTATCATGGAAGATCTCTTGGGTGGGAAGCCCCAGCTCCCTCGCCATCACGCATTCCTCGAAGCTTCTTGTGTAATCGCGCAGGTGGCCGAGTATCTGGGCCTGAAGATAATGGAAAAAACCACAGCTGAGATCCCGGTTCGTTAGCTTTTCAATCTCTCGAAACAGTCCTGCCAAAAGCCTCTCCTTTTGGTTGTCCTCTTCACCTAGCGCCCTCTGGAGAGCCATGTCCGTGTATTTTTGGGCGGCGAATATCGTCAATGGTTTTAGCTTGGACTTATCGACAAGATGGGAGTAAATCTGGAACGCCGACTGGGATAAACCCAGCTCTTGCATGGCCGCTGCAAGCCCAAAAAGAGACACCCATTCGGCCCACTCTTGGCCTTTGTCGAATCCATAAGAAAAGGCAGCCAAAAAGCTCTGTTCGGAGTCCTCCCACAGATTCAGGTTTAGTTCAGCCAATCCTTTGAGCATGAATGCCTGGGAGGATGGGCTTTTTTCCACCTCTTTAATCGATTCTTCCAAGGATTTTTTGTACGACCCGATCGCCATTTCCGTTCGGTAAGAACGGGAAAATTCTTGAGCCTGGACATAGTGGAACTTGGCATCTTCAAGATGGGATGTGCAGGAAGAAAGAACCCAGGCCATAGTAACCAGTGTGAAGAGAAGTTTGTTTTTTCTCATGATAGATCGCTCAATCCTTCTCTTTTTTAAGTTCATTTTTTATGATTTCAGCCAGGGCTCTCTGGACATCGGTTTGGGTTATCATTTCGGCGCTGAAAGAAGCCATTTCCCGAGCGATGGTTTCAAGCCCGTCCAAGAATTTTTTCTTGTTATCTACCGCCTCGATATCGACGATCGCCTCAGCGATTTTTGTATCATACTGCTGAACGATCGAGCGGTAATCCTGGGATTCCAATTCTTGATGGAACAAGCTCGAAAGAAATGGATCTTCAAGCCCGAAGATGGGATATAAATAATAGAAGAGTTCCCTCAGTGCCGGTAAATCATCGGTCTCTATTTCCCGGGCAAAAACACGGGATAAATCGGGATGATCGGAAAAAAAACTGCGGATGAATTCTTCTGACTTGACTTTCACGAAAGAAGGATCGAGCCAAACTTCCCAAGAGAAAATCTTTTCCCGCCACTCCTGACTGTTTTTTATGGCCCAAACCAAGGCGGCCGACAGAAGAGGAAAATACAGATATTGAGCTTGGGGGAAAAAACGGGCAACAAAGCGAATCCCTTCCTGGACTATCTTTTCAAAAGTCTTCTTCGTCATTTTACCGGGATCATTCTAAAAGAATGCCGTACCTATCCTCTATTTTTATCAAAATTCTTCCATAATATCCACCTGCCCTGAATTAATTACCAGCCAAAGCCTTCCACCCCACCCAGCAATAATTGCTCGCCCGAAGGATAAAAAAAAATGCCGTCGAAAATTGCAAGGTTTTGTCTTGATATGTTTTTTCAGCCATGTCAGGATTTTTCTCTGATATTACTGAAGAAAAAGGGCATCGGCATTTTTTAAAAATATTTCAGGTTATTTGATGCGGAGGAGTGCCAGGAAGGCTTCCTGCGGAATCTCGACAGACCCAATTTTTCTCATCCTTTTTTTACCCGATTTTTGCTTTTCCAAGAGCTTCATCTTCCGCGTGTAATCTCCCCCATAGAGTTTGGCCAGCACGTCTTTCCGGAAGGCTTTGATGGTCTCTCGTGCGATGATTCTTTTTCCCAAAGCGGCTTGAAGGGACACATCGAATTGTTGGCGGGGGATGAGTTCACGCATGAGGGACACCAGGGAACGTCCGACTTGATAGGCCTTATCCCGGTGGACGATCAGCGACAGAGCATCTAGAGATTCTCTGTTCACTAGGATATCCAGCTTGACCAAAGGGGCCTCACGATATCCTTCGAACTCATAATCCATGGATGCGTATCCCTGGGAGACAGATTTCAGATTGTTGTAAAAATCGAACACGATCTCGTTCAGAGGTAGCCGGTAGGTCAAAAATATCCGTTGGGAGCTCACATATTCCATCTTTTTTTGTTCGCCACGACGGCTTTCGAGAAGTTTGAGAACAGCGCCCAGATATTTCTCGGGGACCAGGATCAAGGTCTCGATCACAGGTTCTTCGATCTTTTTAATTTTGCTTGAGGGAGGGAGCTGTGAAGGATTGTGGATCTCCACTTCCTCTCCATCGGTGGTCGTTACGCGGAAACTCACGCTGGGAGCGGTGGAGATGAGGTTGATATCGAACTCTCGTTCTAAGCGCTCCTGGATGATTTCCCTGTGGAGGATCCCCAGAAATCCGCACCGGAATCCCAAGCCGAGAGCAGGAGAATTTTCGGGTTCGTACTGGAAGGAAAAATCATTGAGACGGAGTTTTTCCAATGCCCGTCGAAGATCTTCCACGCTGGTCTCGCCGGCGGGATACATGCCGCAAAAGACCATGGGTTTGATGTCTTTGAATCCCGGCAAGCGAAGTTCGGTTTTCCTGTTTTTTTCTGTGAGGGTGTCCCCGACTCGGGCACGACTCAGTTCTTTTATACCAGCGATGACATACCCAACCTCTCCGGCAGAAAGCGAGTCGACCTCTATTTGTCTCGGGGTCAAATACCCCACATCCTCCACGGTGTACGCGGCTTGATTGGACATCAATTCGATCCGCGTCCCAGGCTGGATGACACCAAAAAACACACGTACAAGAAGGATCACGCCTCTGTATGAATCGAACCAAGAGTCGAACAGCAATGCTTTCAAAGGGGCTTCTCTGTTTCCAGCCGGTGGAGGGATGCGTTCAACGATGGAAGAAAAGATTTCTTCAACGCCAAATCCAGTCTTAGCGCTGGCCAGAATGGCTTCATCTCTCCTGAGACCGATGATGTTTTCCAGTTGCTCAAGCGCAAGATCCGGGTTTGCCTGAGAAAGATCGACTTTGTTGATCACTGGGATCAGAACGAGGTCATTCTGGACAGCCAGGTAAGTATTGGCCAAGGTTTGAGCTTCCACTCCTTGAGAGGCATCGATCAAAAGGAGAGCTCCTTCGCAGGCGGCAAGGCTCCGGGATACTTCATAGGAAAAATCGACATGTCCAGGTGTGTCGATCAAATTGAGAACATAATCTTTACCGCTTGGTGAATGATATAGGAGACGTGCAGTCTGGGCTTTGATCGTGATCCCCTTTTCCCTTTCCAAATCCATCGTGTCAAGGACTTGATCCCGCAGCTCACGGGATGAAAGAGTCCCAGTCCGTTCGATCAACCGGTCCGCCAGCGTGGATTTGCCATGATCGATATGCGCAATGATCGAAAAATTCCGTATGTTCTTCATGTTGATATCCCAGTATAACCAACTCCCCTCCGAGAGGTCTAGCCTTTTGATACCACGGAATAGGAGCATAAGCGGATGGAGTGAACCCATTCAGGAGCTTGACTTTTCTAGAGGACTCGAGTACCTTTGAAACTGCGCTAAAAGAAAACACCCTCGAGGAGGTTCCTATGTTCTTATTCGGTCCTGTCGGCCCTACCGAACTGATTCTCATCATTTTGATCGTCGTCATCATATTCGGTGCACGAAGACTCCCCGAACTGGGAAAATCTTTAGGAGAAGGCATCAAGAATTTCCGGAAATCCATCACTTCCAAAGAAAAAGAAAGTGATACGCAGGATGAAAAAGAGCCTCCTTCTAAGGAACAATGAGACGTACGATTGAAAAACTCTCTCAACAATCAAAAGAAAAACAAGAAGCTCTTGAAAAGGAACTCGAGGGGCTAAAAAAAAAGAGCGGGGAACTCTCTTCCTCAGATAATATCATCAAGCTTCAGCATCTCTTCTCCCGTATGCAGGAGTTCGTTTCGACAAAAGACATTTCCCCAGATATTTTTGGGCAACAGGTATCCCACATCCTCACAGAATTTCAAAAAACTCTAGACAAAAATATTGCCCAAACTCAAGATCTATTTTTATCCTATACTCGTGCCATCGAAGCCAGTATCGCATTGATGGATGCCAAAGACAAGGAATGGGATGCACTGGGGAGCAACCACGTCGGGATGATTTTTAAAAGTATGGAATGGAGGGTGGACAAGCTGGCGGTTGTATACGAAGACGTGAACCTCCTGATGAAAAAATTCCTTCTTCTCAAAGAACAGTTGGATCGACTGCTCGGTGTGCTGGAGGAGAAAAAACTCCCAGCGCAGAAAGAAGTCCATGAAATCCTGCAACCTCTCGAGGATTGGCACTATGCTGCGTTCGAGAACCGCTACCGGGGGAATGAGGAAGAAGTCAAAAAACAGCAATCTCGGTTCATCCCCTATTTTAAAGAAAACGGGAATGTCCTGGATCTGGGTTGCGGCCGCGGTGAGTTTCTCGCACTTTGTCGAGAAAACGGGATAGATGCAAGGGGAATCGATTTAAACGAGCAGATGGTCGAGATCTGCCGGGACAAGGGACTGGATTGCCGAAAAGGAGATATCCTGGAAACTCTTGCAGAGTGGAAAGACAATGATCTGGGAGGGATCTTCTCGTCCCAAGTGATAGAGCATCTTCCCCCACCCCATTTGAAAAAATTGATCGAATTGGCTTATTCCAAGCTAAAACCTGGTGCACATTTGGTCCTTGAAACCATCAATCCTGCTTCTGTGTTTGCGCTGGTGCAAATTTATTTTCTCGACCTCACGCATCAAAGGCCTATCCATCCGCAGACGTTAAAATTTCTGCTCGAGAGCTCGGGATTCGATGATGTCGAGATCGAGTACTCTTCGCCCCTCGAACAAGAACAACTCCAGACACTTCCCGGTACAGATGAGAGGGATTCTATCCTGAACAGAAATATCGACAATTTAAATGCACTCCTGTACGCTCCTCCGAACTTCGCCGCCATTGGACTCAAGAAATAGACGGCATTTTTTATAAATAATTCAGGTATCCTGGATTATTTACGGGCCAAGATTGCTGCAGCGACGAAAAAGCAGCCTATGAAGCTGTATATGTATACCGCGAATGGGCTGCAATGAAGTCGATGCGGTAAGATTGGCCTGTCCGCAGGATAAAAAATGACGATCTGTTTTATAATACAACATGAAATTTTTGTTAGTGGAAAAATGAATAGGCATCGGCATTTTTTATAAATAATTCAGGAATAAAATGTATGCAGGATTCGACCTAGGCGGTACCGCCCTCAAGTTTGGAATCGTGGACGGAGAGGGAAGGATTTTAACCGAAGCCCAGGTCAGTACACCGGATAACTTGGAAAACCTCCTCCAAACTCTTGAAGAAATCTGGAAAAACCTGAAAAACGACCATCCCCAGGTCCGAACCGTCGGTTTCGGGATCCCAGGAATTTTTGACAAAAAAGAGCAAAAGATTGTTCAATCCCCGAACTACCCTGGCCTCGACAACTTTGCTCTTTATTCTGCTCTCGCCCGTTTTATCGATGTTCCATTCTGTGTGAATAACGACGCGAATATGGCCGCTTACGGCGAATACAGATGCGGGTCCGGTCTCAGCACGCATAGCCTTGTCCTTTTAACCATCGGAACAGGAGTCGGATCCGGGATCATTTTGGATGGGAAAATATGGGAGGGGGCGTGTGGTTTCGCCGGGGAATTGGGACATGCCGTCGTGAATCCAATGGGGGAGCCTTGCAAGTGCGGCAGCCAAGGATGCTTGGAAACCGAGGTTTCAGCCCCTAAGATCGTGAAAAACTACCAAGCATACAGCAAAAGTAGCAAAGACATCACGGCAGAAGAAGTGTTTCGTAGAGCTGAAGACAACGAGAAAGCAGCAAAGCAGGCTTTTGCCACAGCCGGCTTTTACTTAGGATTAGGACTCGCCCTTGCTATCAACCTTTTGAATCCTGAAAAAGTCATCCTGGGTGGAGGGGTGATGAAAGCCGGTAAGTTTCTCCTTCCGCCCGCATTGGATGAAGCCGCGAAAAGGTCATTCAAGGGATCCTTCCGGTGTTGCAGCATCGAAGGCGCTTCGTTGGGAAACAAGGCTGGATTTATCGGCGCAGCGTTATGGTCTGGACTGCAAAAACAGGGTAACTCCACGCTCATCCTATAGATTCCTGTCATCAAAAAAAAGAATCAGCATGAGATCTCAGAAGGAGAGTCCGGTTCAATCGCAGGACGGGCTGTTTTTTTGTGCCTTTTTCTAACGTCCAGTAAGCATTGTAAAAAAAAGGGAGAATTGTTAAGATAGTTTTTTGTCCGTAAAGCGATAGAATTCTGCAACTTTTGTAACATGAAAGACGTTCCATATACAGGTGCGATAGATAAAATCAAATTCCTTTTGGAACGGCGACCCAAGGAGGCCTAACGTGGGGAAGAATATTAGCCAATACATATTGATGCTCTCTCTTTGCGCTGGACTCGCTCTGGCTGCAATGGCACAAGAGCAGACAGGATCCATCACAGGAAAAATAACCGATACCGAAGGATTTCCCCTTCCTGGAGCATTCGTTTACATCGATTCTCCATCTATGCTGGACATCCAAACATACATCACATCCGAAACCGGTCTCATCTATTTTTTCAATCTTCCTTCGGGACAATACAGGTTAACTGTAGAAATGCCGGGTTTCAAAACAGTCAACATAGAGAACATCATTATCCATGTGGGCATGTCTCTTCGCTACCAGATTGCGATGGAGATCACAACGATCGAAGAAGAGATGAGCGTCAAGATCCCTTCCCCAATGGGAGATATCGAATCCGCAAAAACATCGACGATAATAGAGGCGAACCAGATAAAAAGAATTCCGCTGAGCCGGGATCTTCACAGCCTCATCAGCCTTGTTCCAGGAGTTATCCCCGAATCGTCCTTTTTTCCCGAAACCTCCATCATCAAGGGATCCACCGCTAGAGCCAACCTTTACGCCATGGACAATATGAGTTTGAACGATCCCACCGAAATGCATCTTATCACCAATATCAACTTTGACACCATCGAGGAAGTGGAGGTGATAACAGGAGGTCTTCCAGCCCAGATTGGTGTCGTGGACGGAGGATATGTCAATGTCGTGACCAAATCAGGAGGAAATGAAAGCAACGGACACGCATTGATTTACCACACAAGCGAAGGCCTGGCAAGTCCTCTCACCTCAAAAGGGATACAAAACAGCGATGGCGTTGTGGCTCCCCCATTAGACAAAAAGCTCTGGGATTTTTCTCTCTCTCTCGGTGGACCCGTTTTGCGCGATATGCTGTGGTATTACTTGAACGGTCGTTTTATCTCTCAATCCCGTTCGACATCTTTTATCCCCTGGACAGATCCCCAAGAAAACGAATATGAGGCATACGATTGGGACAACTCGGAAAAGATGGGCCTTATCAAATTCACCAGCCAATTTGTGCCCTACCTCAAAGTCACGGCATTGTTCAATTATGTGAATCGCAACAGGCCCTTTCATGATCCTTTCCTCGGCTGGAACGTCACATCCGACGCAACCCGAAACATGGACCATGAAAATCTCTTCCATGGAGCCGGTATCCTTAATTATCTCGTCAATCAAAACACGTTTATCGATATCAAGGCCGGTTATTTCTACAACAAACTGCCTCTCCTGCTTCAGGAAAATGTTATTAGCGAGCCGAGTTATATCGATGAAGTCTCAGGACACATGTGGGGTAGCGGATCGGTCAATGAAAAATTGCTGTCAAAAAAGTTTCATGCTAGCGTTTATCTGACAAGATTCCAGGACAATATTCTCGGAGCCAGCCATGAATTGCAGGTTGGAGGTGAATACGAATTTTCTTCCATCAATTCTTCGACGTGGAAAGAAAACAATCTCACTGTCTATACCAATCAAGGCGATCCTTATTTTTTCGGGTTAAATCCTTCTCCTTCCTCTGCTGAAAATGTGGGCAAGGGACTGATCTCTTTTTTGATCGCAAGCAAAGATGAAGATGGGTATATTTCCAGGTTCGACCTGCAGAGGCTAAGTTTGGCCTTCCAAGACACGCTGACATTTGCCCAAAGACTCACATTGAATCTCGGCATCCGTTTCGACAGAAGCACGGTCTCGCAATCCTCAGTTCTCAAGCTCTCCAGCGGGAATCCGATCTCCCTAACCATTGGAGAGGATCTTATCGAACCGGTGGCGGATTTCAATCCCTACGGCGAATTCCAAGCATCTCCATGGAAAAACATGATAACCTGGAATGTTTTCTCTCCACGCTTAGGATTGGTTTTCGACGTTTTCGGAGATGGGAGAAGCCTTTTTAGCGTATCTTATTCACGGTATACTGAACAGCCGATGCTGGAATATGCCACTTCCCTCAGTCCGTTTGGACCAAAATCCTCCCATTCCTTCTATTGGTATGATGAAAATATGGATGAAACCGTCGACGAGGATGATACTTTTATTTCTTATCCTCAAGACTATCGCCTGTATGATCCAGACATATCCAAAGACCGGATCGCTTCCGATATCACAGCTCCATATAGCAATGAAATCATGTTCGGCCTGCACCAGCAATTACTCTCGGATTTATCGGTCCGGCTCGTCTATACACACAAGATCAAAAAAGATATTTATGAAAACGTCCTATACAGCCCCGATTTGGAGTCAGATTGGTACACAACCGAGCTGGATACCGAAGGATGGTGGACACCATTCCAGACTATCATACCGGAAACAGAAAATTACCAAGCAACTCCCGTAACTATTTTTATTCCATCGACGGATGCTCCCCTTCTGTTTGAGCGATTCAAAAACGTCCCCGAGCTCAGCAGGAAATATCGAGGATTCGAGATCGCATTCAAAAAACGTATGTCCCATAACTGGCAACTGACTGGTTCTGTTACTTTGAGCCAAACGACTGGTAACATAGGTTTAGGCTATTTTGCAACTTCCGGAGCATCGGCCGCTGCCGACACGCCCAACTCTTTTGTTAATATCAAAAAAGATGCCAGGTTGGACTATGATCGGCCCTTTATTTTAAAACTTGCAGGCACCTACAGGTTTCCATACGACATCTATCTGAGTTTTTTCTACTTGTACACCAGCGGAACTCCCTGGGCCAGGAGCGTCACGATTTTCCCCCCCTCCAAGGAGGGAACAGATAACACGGTTTCAGCCTTGCCTGTGACCGTATATCTTGAGGATCCAGGAACCAGACGAACGGATCCGTATGAAAACCTCAACATCAGAGTGGAAAAAGAATTCGCCCTATCCCGAACAAAAAAAATAAGCTTTATAATCGATGTGTTCAATGTATTGGGAAACCAGTATCAAAATATCGTTAAAAACGACGGAGGATATTGGTATCCTTCCGAAGAAAACTCCGCAGAGGGGATCCGGATTTTCGATCCCTCCTATAAAAGGGTCACATCCGTCATGGGAGCAAGGTCTTTCCGTTTTGGATTGAATTTGAAGTTCTAGGATTAAATCATCTTTTTTAGCGATCCAAATTCCTCGGGAGTGATATTCCCCCACACATAAGGAAAAACAAGTTTGTTATGGAGAAGAGGATCACTATCTGCATCCAGGTATCCTCGAGACACGATCTTTTCCCAATCACGTGTTCCTGGAATCGGCGAAAAATAGGACAATCGCACCTGCGCTCCAAGATCGCGTACATTCAAGATGCTTTCTTTCACACCCAAAATATCCTGGTCAGGGAGGCCCACCATCAAATAGACATTGATCCGCTCCCGCTTGTATCCTGCCCTTTCAAGGCAATCCAAAGCTCTGCCCAGATCATCCAAGGAGATTTTCGGACAGGATTTCTCGATCAATTCTGGTTCGAACGTTTCCTGACTCAAGAATAAAGATCGAAACCCCGCCTGATTGAGAAGCGATGCCAATTCATCATCGATCTCCCCAACATGAAGGCCATTGGGAGTATGAAATTCGAGCGCGAGTTTTTTCTGAATAATCCCTCTCAAGATCGGGACGATATGATCCTGTTTATTCAAAAAAAGGGCATCGTCATAAATGGCAATATTTTTCGGTCGATAGCACGTGCACAGCCTTTCCAACTCATGGACAACAGACGTCGATGATCTTTGTTCAAAATTTTCGTAAAGCAATGAGCTGGCACAAAAAGAACATTGCATGGGACATCCTCGCGATGTGAGCAAGGGCAAGGAGTTTTTGTCTCTCAAAAGAGAAAAAGCGGGAAAGGGCATTTTTTCAAGAGATCCGATAAGGAGATCCGGGCATGTGCCATCCCCGAGAACGTTGTTGATAAGAGGAAATATTTTGTTCTCACCAGGTCCCTTGCAGATCTCATCGACACCCGTTTCGACTAAAGCATGTTGGGGAAGAATCGAGGGATACACACCTCCCAATATTATCGGGACCTGGCCGAATTTCTTCCGTATGTGCTCGACCACTGCCTGAACACCCGGATACCAGTAGGTCATCGTGCATGTAAGCAAAACCAGATCGGGTGGTGCAACCCGATCCAACTCATCCAAAAAGAGAGGAAGAGGAATCCCATACCGCGAAAACTTTCTCGGGATGTTTGCCAATACTCGAGGTTTGGAGACTTCCTCCTTAAAAAAATGACCGCGGCCATCTTTTTTTTTCGGGAGTAATTTTTCGATCGATGGGTGGTAACGGTCCAAACAATCGATAAAATGAAGCGTGAAGTTTGTATATCGTTTCAACACTGCCGCGATATAGAGGAGGCCTAGGGGCTTCATCCAAAAATCATAAGCAGTGAAATCATAAATCCAGGGATTAATCAGCAGGATATTCTTATTGGAAGGCATTCCCTAAAATATGGAGCCAAGTGGTGCGGAAGGGGGGAGTCGAACCCCCACGGCCTGTTGGGCCATAAACTCCTGAGGCTTACGCGTCTACCAGTTCCGCCACTTCCGCACTTTATCCGGCAGCCCTTGAAGTGGTTATTATAGTGCGTTGAAACTCCAGAGTAAAGCTTTTAAGACTTGACAAATAGAAAAGCAACTCCTATCTTAAAAGGGAGTGTTTTTCTCATCCTGTTCTCACTCTTACCCCCTATTCGAAATATTTCTCTATTTTTCTGCAACCATTCTCAAAAGGAGGCCATATGAAACTATCCAGTCGGGAGCAAATCGCATCTCTCGCAAAATTTAAAAGCGACCGATTCCTCACCACATCCTTTTATGTCAACACGGATAAAAGCCATTTGACGAAAAAGGAGATCACTCTATCCATTAAAAATCTTCTCAACAATCACAAGGCAGATGTGGAAAAGGCAAACTTGGGGAAAAAAAAGACAGAATCTCTTTTGGAAGATCTGGATAAAATCGGCCGATACTGCAAGGAAGACCTCAATTCTCATCCTGATGCTGGATTAGCCATTTTCTCTTGCGGAAAAGAAAATTTCTGGAAGGTATTCGAACTTCCCAGCCCTCCTAGAAACAGGATCCTTATGGATCGTGATCCTTATGTCCGCCCCCTATCCGCCATTCTGAACGAACACCACAGAATTTGCCTGCTCACATTCGACAAAAAAGAGGCGAAGTGGCATGATCTGTTTTTGGGCAAAGTCACCCTTCTCGATCGGATAGAAGGCGATGTCCCCAGCAAGGTGAGAGAAGGCGGCTGGGAAGGTTACGAATCCAAGCGTATCGAACGGCATATCGCAACACACCTGCACGATCACTTCAAAAAAGTGGCCAACAAGACCTTCACAATTTTCAAGGCGAATAGTTTCGATTGGCTGTTTCTTGGATGCAATGACGAATACAGCCGGGAATTCGAACCTCTTCTGCACCCTTATCTACAACAACGCCTCAAGGCCCGGCTGAAGTCGAAACCGAACGAATCCGCAAGCGAACTTCTCAAAGAAGCATCCGCACTGGAGAAGAATTTGAAGGATGAAGAAGAAAAACAAATCCTGAAACATTTTATCTCCCTGCTGGAAAAAGGAGGACTGGCCATTTCTGGTTTAAGAGATACACTAAAAAGCTTGAACCGAGGCGGAGTTCATACCCTCTTGATAACGCGGCACTATTCCAAACCCGGGAAGATTTGCCCTGAGTGTAATTTCCTGTATTTCGACGAAATCAAATGTCCCTCCTGTCAAAGGAAAACGCAATCCCTTATCGATGTGATCGACGAAGCTGTCGAATCAGCGATAGAAAAAAAAGCTCTGGTCAAACATATAGATCCCCCCTCAAAACTTTCCAAGTATGGAAACATAGGGGCTCTTCTCCGCTACAAAACCTAATGTAGACCTCAAAGTAAGGGCGGGGAGGGTTGACCGATCTCACTGCATTGACTCGTAAATAATCCAGGGAGATATTCAGGCTTTGGCCTTTTTTTCCTTGAAGGAGACTCGATCGATTAAACTGTAAATGATCGGGATCACGAATAAAGTCAGCAATGTTGTGGTGATCAAGCCCCCGACAACCGTTATGGCCATCGGAGCGCGCATCTCCGATCCTTGTGATGTGCTGATGGCCATCGGCAACATGCCGAGGATCGTGGTGAAGGCAGTGATCAAAACAGGCCGTAATCGCACAGTGCAACCTTGAAGAATGGCCTCTTTTTTTTCAAATCCGCGCCGTTTCAACTGGTTGATGTAATCCACCATCACGATCCCATTATTCACGGCAATTCCTGCCAACATAATAAAACCGATGAGCACGGGCAAACCGATAGGTTTTCCTGAAACGAGAAGCGCTATGATCACCCCAAACAGCGCCAAAGGAATGGTGAACATGATCACGAAAGGGTGACGGAAGGACTCGAACTGGGAGGCCATGATCATGTACACAAGAAGAATGGCCAAAGCGAAAGCACCGGCCATGATCACGAAGGCATTTTGCATGTCTTCGTACTGGCCGCCAAACTCGATGAAATAACCGGGCGGCAATCCTCGATCCACTCCACTCAGCCTCTCTTTTATATCTTTTACCACACTCCCCAGGTCTCTTCCGGCAATGTTGGCTAAGACTGTGACCACCCGGGCTTGGTTTTCCCTGTCGATCTGGATGGGGCCTTCGCCTTGGGAGATGGAGGCCACCTGGTCCAATCGTATCATTTGGTTCAACGGAGTATGGATTGGAATATTTTGGATGTCAACCAAGGTGTCACGAGATTGTTTCCCGAAGCGGACGCGAATGTCGACCTCATCATTTCCTTCTCTATAACGTGTGGCAACCGTCCCCAGAGATGCCGTTTGAATCGTGTTGGCGATCTGGCTCACCATCAAGCCCATTCGAGAAGCTTGTTCACGATTGATCCGGATCTGATATTCTGGTTTACCTTGGGAAAAAGTATGGGCTATGTCTCTCAATCCTTCTACACCCTGAATCCTTTCCACGATATTGTCTGCGATTTCTCTCAGTTGGTAGATATCCTTCCCGAAAATTTTAATCTCGACAGGAGCACCGGATCCGCCCATCATCATTTGGCTCATATCCATGGCTTCGAACTTCACACCTTTTAGTTGTGGCAACCCACTCCGGATCCTTTCCATAATTTCAATATCCGAATCTTCTCTTTCGGTTTGAGGTATCAGTCCAACCCAAACGATTCCTTCATGAGTTCCTGAATTAGAAAATCCTCCCGCAAGGTCTGAGGGATCTTCCTCAGCCGCAGACCCGATCTGGGCCGATACGGTCTTCACCTCAGACTGTTGAGCCAGCAGATCTTCAACCATTCGAGCCACACGGTTAGTTTCTTCTATCGAGGTTCCCACTGGCATTTTAACTTTGAGGATCATCATATCTTGGTCCTGGGCAGGCATGAATTCGGTCCCCAAGAATGGGACGATAAAAAAGGAAAGCACGAACAATCCCAAAACGCTGGCAAGAACCAGCCCTCGCCGTTGCAGGGATTTGTGCAGGAGTTTCCGGTAAAAATTCCTGGCCCTTTCAAACTCTTCCTTTCTCACCGGTTTTCCCTCAGCATCCTGATTCTTGTTCGCTTTGAAAATAAGGGAAGCCACCATCGGAACGATCGTAAGCGCCACAAATAGAGAAGCCAGTAGAGCAAACGTAATGGACAAGGCCAAACCTTGCGTGAGTTTTCCCGTGATCCCTTTGGCAAACACCATCGGGAAAAAAACGGCTATCGTTGTCAAAGTGGAAGCCGTTATGGCCATCCCCACTTCAGAGGCCCCTCTTTTGGCTGCCTCATCCCTATTTTCCCCTTCCTCCAAATGACGGAAGATGTTCTCGATGACAACGACGGCATTATCCACGAGCATCCCGATACCCAATGCCAATCCTCCAAGAGTCAGAAGGTTAATGGTGTAACCGGCAAGATAAAGGGCGATGAAAGTCGTGATAACAGAAAGAGGGATGGCCAGAGCGATGGTCAATGTGGGACGCCAGTTGCGGAGAAAAACGAACAGAAAAAAGATAGCCAGAATGCCGCCGACGAGGGCATTGTTTCCCGTCCTGTCGATGACTTGCTGGACCATGTCTGCCTGATCCATGAACGGCCAGAATGCGATATCTTCAGGCAGCGTCTGTCGGATTCTTTCCAATTCCGCCTTTACCGCTTTGGCCGTAATAACCGTATTGGCGCCCGAGCGTTTGCTGATGGTATAAATGACGCCTTTCTCCCTCTGTATGCGGGATATAAAACGGGATTCCTTCAATCCGTCCCGGACTTCGGCCACATCTCTCAAGTAAACGGGTTGACCGTTCTGTGCTGATCCCACTATGGTTTCTTCAATGTCCTCCACATTTTCGAACTCTCCGAGTGTTCTGATCAGGAATTCTTCATGTCTTTCGACCACATGGCCGGCAGGAAGGTTAAGATTCTCCATTCGAAGGGCGAGAAGGATCTGATCGAGGGAAAGATTGAGGGATTCAAGAGCAGTTTTATCCACATCCACCAAGATCTCTCTCACTTCTGTCGAGAAAACCTGAACTGAGGCCACCCCATCGATCCTCTCGATCCTTGGAGCCACTTCGTCCTCAATGATCTCCTTCAGTTCGACAGTGGGCCTGTCCGCTGTGATACCTCCGAAGATGATCGGAAATTGAGAAAAATTGAACTTGACCACCAAAGGATCGGCAGCTTCCTCAGGGAGAAAGGCTTGGTAGAGTCCTATTTGGTCCCGGATATCTTGGGCGGCAAAATCTAAATTGGTCCCCCATTCGAATTCCACCATGATGACCGAAGCCCCTTCTATCGTTAAGGAATTGACCTTTTTCACACGACTCACCGAGTTTATGATCTGTTCCAGAGGTCGCGTGATGGTGTTCTCTATATCTTCCGAAGAAGATCCCCTATAAGTGGTTATGACCGACACGGTCGGAAATTCGAGGTCGGGGAAAAAATCCAAACCCAGTTGGAAAAAAGCGATCGTGCCCAACACAACCAGGATCATAGCCAGCATGGCTGTGGTGACCTTTCTGTTGACGGAGAATTCGACTATTTTCATTGGAGAACCTCTTTGATTTCTATTTTCGATCCATCTTCCAATCCGAAGTTGCCGTCCACGACGACAAGATCATCTTCCTCGATCCCCGAGGTCACTTCCACCATATCCGTATTCTGGAGCCCCAGAGAAATTTCTTTTCTCACAACCGTATTATCATTCTGGGCGACAAAAACGTACTTATTCTCCAGGATGGCGATCTGGGGAATGACCAGAGCATTCTCATGCGTGCTGATCTCGAGCGTGACCTCTCCGAAAGTATTCGGCCGCAATAAAAGTTCAGGATTATTCACCGTGATCTGCACACCGAATTTTCTTGTCATGGCATCGGCAGCAAGGTTCACGACAGACACGCGGCCGCTGAAAACATTGTCTGGATAGGCATCAACACTCAAGAGGGCTGCCATTCCTTTTTTTATGCGCGCGATGTCTCGTGATGACACCTCGATTTCGATCTTGACACGCGAAAAGTCCATCAATGTCAAAACGCCACTGGAGGGAGAGAATCCGCCCATTAACGGATTGATCACATCGCCCACTTCCGCATTTTTGGACGCGATTACACCGGCGAATGGAGCCCTCATGATAGAAACACCCAGATTATACTCAGCCAGATTCAATGCAGCCTTTGCCTGCTGGAGTTGAGCATCGGCTGCGTCGAAGGCAAGTTCGAGCTGTTCGTATTGTTGCTCGGATACGGCATTCTCCGATTTCAAGCGCCCCATTCTCTCCATGTTACGCTGGGCATCTTTATAATTGGCCTCTGCTACGGCATAGCCGGCCTTAGCCTGTTCCAACTGGAGGCGGATCGCTCTTGTATCCAACTCCGCAAGCAGCTGATCCTGTTGAACCCTATCGCCTTCTTCCACATAGATTTTAGCGATTTTTCCTCCGACATCAGGCGTGATGTTTATTTTGTTCCAGGCTTCGATCAAGCCTGTATAGAAAAGCTTGTCAGAAATTCTCTGTCTCCTGGTTTTAAAAACTTTTACAGGAGCTGCCGCCAAGGGGGCCTTCTCACCCTCCTTGGTATTCTGTGGTTGTTGACAGGACAGCATTAAAAACGAAAGCATGGACACCACAAAAATTTTCGATCGCGTGCTTTTTAACATTTCATTCCTCCGATTAAATCAATCATAGTTTTCATGTCCGACGCCCATGGCTCTGTCCAAGTCGGCGACAGCCACGACATAATTATAAAGAGCCTGAGAATAATTCACCCGAGCCTGGCTGTAGGCTGCTTCAGCAGAAATAACATCCAGTGTCGTTGCCATTCCTTCGGAAAAATTCAATTGGGTTATCCGAAGACTTTCCTTAGCCTGTTCTGTGTTCTTTTCTTGGGATAGAAGGGTTTCCTTGGCTTCTTTCAACAGCAAAACGGCTTGCCTGACTTCTAATTCTACTGCATCTTGGAGCGCTTTTTGATTCAACGCTATCTCCCTGATCATCGCCTTGGATTGTGCGATCTGGGCGGATTCTTTTAGCCCGTTAAAGATAGGAACATTCAAAATAAGGTTGACCGCATAAAAAGAAGACCAGGTATCTTTCTGGAAATTCAATTTATCCGACCAGAAACTGTAACTTCCGGATACAGCCAGAGTGGGCAAATAACCCGCACGAGAAAGTTTGAGGGTTTCTCCCGCCATTTTTCTTTGGAATTCGAATTGCCTCACTTCGGGTCTGTGGGCCAAAGCACTGGCGATACATTCTTCCAAATCAGGCTCATACGGTTCATAACTAAGAGTGCCATCGATCTGCACGGACTGCGAAAGATCCATGCCCAACACCATTTTCAGGTTAAGTTCTGAAATCCTGAGGTTATTCTTCGCTGCGATTATCTCGGGCTGCATGTTGGTGAGGCGAACCTCCGATCTCAATAGATCCATCTTGGACGCCATCCCCACCTCGTACATGTTTTTTACATTTTCCAAGTTTTCCTCTGCCACTCGAACCGCCTCCTCTGCCACTGAAACAAACTCCCTGGCCAGGAGGTGTCCGAAAAAAGCTCGCTTGGTGTTAAAGACAGTTAAATGTTTGGACTGTCGCACCGCCTCTTTAGTGGACTCCAGGTTGTATTTTGCCTGCTTATAGCTAGAGGTCAATCGTCCGCCCGTGTAAAGAGGAAGGGAAAGGGACATGGAAAACTGGTAGTCTCTTGTGAAGTCTAACTCGACTTCCTGAGAAGGTTCCCCTGGAATAAAGGATGGGAACTCCAGTATCATCGACTTTTCTAGCAACGTGCGTTGTCCCTGGGCATTTATTGAAGGCAAAAATCCGGCGGTCGCTTCTCGAACTTTAGATGAAGCGGCATCGACTCTCTCTTCTGTCGCAAGATGATAGGGATTTTGAGTTAGAGCGAGACGAACACTTTTATCCAACGTAAGAGTGATTTTCTCCTGAGCGAATGACATCTGTATCAGGGATAGGAGAAGGATAAAAACGAATAAAATTTTTCCCTTCTGCATTTTCAACCTCCTTTTTTGTTGTTTTTTTGCTTTTTTATCCCATCCAGGAAAAAAGAATGGAGCAGATCTGTCGTTTCCTGGATGTTGTACTTCTTATCCTGTATTGGACCGCGAAAATAAAAACCTCTGAGCAGCGACCCTAATACGACACTGGCATCTTGAACATCCACATCGCGAAACTCACCAACTTCCACACCTTCTCTGAGAATGTCAGCAATGACAGCCGAAATCTGTTCCAGCTTAGATTTGACTATAGGAGAGATCTCGGGATGACGATCAGGATGAGTGGCTTGAAAATCCGCATCTGCTTTCATGAATTTTTTCATGGCTGTTTTTTCCATGAATAGTATGCGCGAGAGATTTTTCTTTTTGTGGTATGCGGAAACGATGAAGCTGATAAGCTCCTTCAATTTTTTTTCTGTACTCGATTTACTCATCTGGATTTTTTTTATCCCGTGGTAAATTTCTTCAAAAGAGTTGTAAATGATCTCAAAAAAGATGTCGCTTTTGCTTTGGAAATAGCGGTATAGAGTCGCCTTTGAATATTGAGCTTCGTCGGCGATATCATCGACCGTGGCTAGCCTGTACCCTTTTTGAACAAAAACCTTTTCAGCCGCCTGGAGAATAAACTCTCTGTTCTCCTGCTGTCGGTGAATCTCTCTTTCTTTTCTCAAGTTTTTTTTGCTCATTTTGTTACCTAACAGTTTTATCGTTGAACTAAATAGTTTAATACCTAAACTAATTAGTTAAAATAGCAGAATATGTCTTGACCGTCAAGATGGCTTTATCCCAAGCCAATAGGACCTTCACCTCTTTTGGTATAGAATTGAGGGATGATTGGAATGAATGAGGAGGTCGGATGACAGAAAATATGAAAGTTTCTCAGGAATCCAAAAAAAATGAACGAAAGAATAATGGAAAGCGGGAACTCGGAGATTATTTACGAGTCAAGACCCTCCGCCCCACCCTAGTAATATCGGATACAAAGAAGTAGCCCATGAAGCTGTAGTAAACTACTGCGAATGGGCTGCAATGAAGTTGATGTAGTGAGATTGGCTCGCCTGAAAGGTAAAAAAAGCCGATGATTATTGTTTTTGTTTTTAGATTTTTTGCTTCTTTGTAATGAATGTTGTCATCGGCTTTTTTTATAAATAATTCAGGTCAGGAGCGGGGGTGATACTTGTCGTATACCTTTCTCATATGTTTGCGACTCACATGTGTATAAATCTGTGTGGTGGTGATCTGGCTGTGCCCTAGCATGAGCTGGACAGACCGAAGATCCGCCCCTCTCTCCAAAAGGTGGGTGGCAAAAGAATGCCGGAGCACATGGGGACTGATCTTATTCCCTAAGCCTGCCTGTCTGCTATACCGCTTCAGCATCTTCCAAAATCCTTGCCGCGTAAAGGCCCCTCCTCTCGACGATAAAAAGAGGGATGGATCTTCCCTTTTCAAAAGTTTGGGTCGGGCTTTTTGAAGATAATCTCCCAAAGCTACCCGAGCAGAAAATCCAAAAGGCACGATCCGTTCCTTGCCTCCTTTTCCCTGGCAGAGAACATAGCCCTGTTCCAAATTCACATTCTTCACTTGAAGGGTCACGAGCTCAGACACGCGCAATCCGGTGGCATACAACAGCTCGAGCATAGCCTTATCTCTTAGATCTCGCGCATTTTTTTCTTCTGGCTGTGCTAGAAGTTTCTCAACTTCTTGTTCGGTTAAAAACTTGGGTAAATCCATCCAGAGTTTCGGAGTTGAGAGGTTTGTTGCCGGGCTTTTGGCGATAATCCCATCTAACAAAAGAAACCGGTAAAAGGACCGAGTGGATGATATGATTCTGGCCAGAGACCGAGGACTGAGGTTGGCTCGGCTATGGTGATGGATAAAGTTTATCAGATCTTCTTCTTTCGCTTTTGCATAGGCGATTTTTCTCTTTTGGAAAAATTGAAAGAGCTTTTGTAAATCCAGCGAGTAGGATTGGATGGTGTTGGAAGAAAGTCCCTTTTCCACAGAAAGATAATCAAGGAATGTCCGAAGAATATCCTCAGGAGAGGAAGTTTTATTTTTCATCGAATAAACATATTCGACATTTTTTCTTGTCCAATAGATGTCGACGGGCCATGGCCGGGAAGAACAATCGTTTCATCAGGCAGAATGAAAATCCTGTTGCGAATAGAATCCTCGAGCACATCCCATGAGCCTCCGGGGAGATCCGTGCGTCCCACCCCTCCGCAAAACAGCAAATCTCCGGAAACAAGAAATCCATCCCCCATCAAGCTGATGCTGCCTGGAGAATGTCCCGGTGTATGAATGACTTTGAGATGAGAATTCCCTACGATAACGCTCTCCCCTTCTTCGAGGTATCTATCCGGTTTTGGCGACTTTTTCGCGCCAAGAAGCGAACCAATGGCCGATGCGAGGATATTCTCCAGCATATTACTATCGGAAGAATGAATGCATAAGGGAATATCGTACTTTTCCTTGAGATCTCTGTTCGCGCCCACATGGTCGATATGGCCATGGGTATTGATCAAGATAACAGGCCTGAGCCCCAAGTCGGCAATCTTATGGATAATTTTCGCCGCATCTGCGCCAGGATCGATGACGGCACATTCCAACGTGTCCTCACAATACACCAAGTAGCAATTTGTCTCGAGGGCTCCGACAACGACCGTCTCATATTTCATGTGTCCCATCATAATTCTTAGAACCCTTGGCAGTCAAGCGTAAATCAGATAGAACTTCCCTTTTTGCTTGGCAAATAATATAATCCTCCCAAATGGATTCCCAGCCCTGGCAGCTTCAGGTTTTCAAACGATCCCTAAAAAAGAGAGAGAAACGCAACCTCCTCGAGAAAGAACTCGAAATACACAGGAATTCTATCAACCTAGATCTGGGTTGTGCCCAAGGAACATTGAGTTATTTCCTTCGAAAAAAAGGGGGAGAATGGCTGAGCGCTGACCAGGATTTTCTCAACCTGAGATCAACACAAAATTTGCTGCAAGATAATCTCGTCCAACTTTCAGATGGCCCGATACCGTTCAAGGATAACTCTTTCGATTCTGTGGTTAGCCTGGATTATCTAGAACATCTCGATGAGGATGATTTTTGTCTTGAAGAAATTCACCGAGTTTTAAAGAACCAGGGGCAGTTAGTTCTGGCGACCCCCCAAACGGGAAGGCTTTTTTGGCTTCACAAACTGAGGTCCCTTCTTGGACTGAGACTGGAAATCTATGGCCATAAAAGAGAAGGATACAGCTTGCCAGAGCTTCAGGAAAAACTCGAAAAGGCTGGATTTGTTGTGCAAAAACACAGGAATTTTTCGCGGTTTTTCACGGAATTTCTGGAACTGGTCTTGAATTTCGTCTATATCAAATTTTTCGGCGGAAAAGCTCCGATCGACTTACGAGATGGCCATATCCGGCCCACGACTTCAGAAGAATTCAGCTCAAAAAAAACGACCTTCCGGCTTTATTCTGCACTTTATCCTGTTGTCTGGTTGATATCACGCCTCGACAAAGTTATTTTCTTTCTCAAAGGTTATGGAATTATGATATGGGCAAAACGAATGGATCGGTAACATTCGGCTAGCATGGAAACAAGAAAAAAAATCGGGTTTTTCTTGGGGCCGATGCTTTTTCTTTCGGCCTATATTATGCCTATTCTTCCCCAGAATCCTAAGGCTCACTCGCTTTTGTCCGTGTTCCTGTTGATCGTGGTCTGGTGGGTAACCGAATGTATCCCCATTCCCGTCACAGCCCTGTTGATCCCTGTCTTTCTAACAACTCTCCACATCTGCTCGGTCGGAGAGGCCTTCGCTCCATTCGCCAACCCGATCATCTTGCTTTTCCTCGGGAGCTTCGTCTTAGCTCGAGCCATGTGTGTACACGGCCTCGATCAAAGACTGGCCTATTCTGTCCTGTCTCTAAAAAGCATCGCCGCCAAAAAAACGAGGATTCTATTTGCCCTAGGGCTAACCAGCATGTTTCTTTCACTCTGGATAAGCAACACGGCGACGACGGCCATGATGTATCCTATAGCATTAGGAGTTTTGGATGCCTTTCGAGAGAACAAACAGGAGAACGAACAAACTCCCTTCAGCATCGTTTTACTCCTTGCCCTAGCCTATTCTGCTTCGATCGGCGGCATAGGGACACCGATTGGAAGTCCTCCCAATCTTATCGCAATCGGCATGTTGGAACGACTGGTCGGTTACAGAGTCACCTTTTTCCAATGGATGGTTTTGGGATTTTTCATCATGCTTCCTATGTATTTTGTCTTGTTTTTTCTGTTGAAGTGGAAAATAAGAAAACAAACGGGGAAGATCGACCCGAAAAAAAACTTCATCTCCCAGCACCATAAAGCTGAATCCCGCCTGACTCGAGCTCAAAAAAATGTCTTAATCGCATTTTCTGTCACCGTGTTTCTCTGGGTTTTTCCTGGTTTTGTCTCTCTTGTGTGGGGTCGGAATGCTTCTCTTTCCATCTGGTTTCACGATCATTTTCCTGAATCTGTGGCTGCCATCATCGGAGCAAGCTTGCTTTTTTTTCTGCCCGTGAAGCTCCAACAAGGGCAGTTCACCATTTCTCTCAAAGACGCCCTCCGAATAGATTGGGGGACACTCATTCTGTTCGGGGGAGGTCTTTCCCTAGGATTTCAAATGTTCGAAACAGGTTTGGCCGATGCTATAGGGAATTTTTTCATATCCATGGGAGGTGATTCGGCTAGCCTAACTCTCATCACGCTACTCTCGGTTACATTTAGCGTGTTTTTGACTGAGCTGACTTCCAACACAGCTTCTGCCAACATGATCATCCCGATCATAATCGCCATATCGAATGCGGCTGCGGTAAGTCCTATTCCTCCCGTTCTCGGAGCCGCCATTGGTTGCAGCTTCGCTTTTATGTTGCCAGTGGCCACTCCTCCCAACGCGATCATCTATGGGTCGGGAATGATCCGCCTTCCCCAAATGATACGAATCGGTTTTTGGCTGAATCTTGCGGGGATCATCATCATTTGGCTCAGCGTTCTCTTCCTCGTCCCCTTTATAATTTAATGTTATAATGAAAAAAATGGAGATCATCCTTTCCAAAGACGCATCAAAGTCTATATCCGTCCTTCAATGCTGCCATATAAGTACGAATACCGATGGATTTTTGATCGGACACAAAAGAGGAAATATGTATTTTGTCGAAAAAATACTTCCCTCTCCAAAAGGTTTTTTCCCCTCCTCCAAGGAATACTATGCCATGAGACAAACACTAGATGATAAAATCCTCGGATTTTATTCTTTCCATACGACCGAAAGCAAAATAAAAAAAATCCTGGCTCCATTTGCCTACGGCAAAATATTTTTACGATTGGATCAGGACAGCAGGAATCAATGGGTAATAAAACCTTTTGCTATCGAGCACGATAAGGACTTTTTCTTGGTTCCGGTGGCTCTCCAATCGACCCGATAAAGGATAAAGCGATGGATACTCTTTTAACCAGAGAACAAGAAAAATCTTTGCTCCGTTTGGCTCGCCTCGCCATCACTTTGTACCTGCAAGAAGGAACATCGCCTGCCATGAAAACGGATGATGCCACGTTCAAACAAAAAAGAGGAGCTTTTGTCACTCTCAAAGTAAAGGAAAAGCTTCGGGGATGTATAGGGTACCCAATCCCTCACAAACCTTTATTCGAGACGATCGTCGACGCGGCTATCTCAGCCGCCACCGAGGATATCCGCTTTTCCCCTCTCAAGCAAAAGGAGCTTCATGAGACCAAAATCGAGATATCCGTGCTCAGTCAACTTAAGCTCATCAAAGACATCTCTGAAGTCGAAGTGGGAAAACATGGGATAATCGTCACCAAAGGTCTCAGCCGAGGTCTTCTTCTCCCACAGGTCTCGGTAGAATGGGGATGGGATCGGGAGACATTTTTAAGCCATGGATGCATGAAGGCTGGCATTGAAGAGGACGCGTGGAAAAAAGACGCCCAAATCGAGATCTTTTCGGCGCAGGTCTTTTCCGAATAGATCCGATGGAGATCTAATCTTTAAATTTTTTGCTGTCCAGGAGTTCGCGCGCCACCTCTTTATTCTCATCGATGGCATAAAACCACCGGTTATCCGATTCCATGTTCACGACGTATTCTAATTCAGCCCTTGCTTTGTCCTTCTCCTTGAGAGCCAAGTAGGTTTCGGCGAGATAGATACGGGTGAGGGCATCTTCCGGACCATATTCCTTGGATTTCAACAGATGCTCCAATGATTTTTTATTGTCCCCTCCTGCAAATCCTGGAAGTTTGTAGAACACTCGGCCCAATACCCGGTCCGGTCCCCCATCCTCATAGGAATGTTCCAATTCAATAACTTTGTTCATCGCATTTTTTATGGGCTTGACCAAGGATAAACTCTTGAGCACTCCTCGGACCTCTCCCACTTTACCGTGATTCACACCCAGCCAGTAGTGGCCATCTGGTTTTTCCGGCTCCAGTTCCACCGCTTTTTCAGCATAATATACCCCTCTGGCAAAAATGTTCTTTTGGTCTTTCTTTTTTTCCGTGTGTTCCCCGATATAGTACAAAATCCGGGACATCCTCCACATTGCCTCGTATTTGTCATCCGACATGCCAAGGGATTTAAGATAGAGGGCTTCCGCTTCTTTTGCCATTGCCATATCCTTCATCTCGATACAAAGTTGATCCGCTTGCACGATCAATTCTTCAGCAGTCTGAGGGAATAAAAAAGAAACAAGACAAAACACGGTCATAAACGCCAGGATTCCTCTTTTTTTCATTATTGTCTCCTTCTTTGCTCGGATTCCGAGTATATATAACACAAAATCCCTTCCTGTGACAATCTAATCAGATTTAGCGGGTCTGGATCAGGTAAAAAAGTTGTCGGCTTTTTGATCGAGCTCGATCATGTATTTTTCCACTTCCTGACTTTTTTCCTTCAACTCCTCCTTATTCAAATCCGGCCCGACAGAGATAGGCTTTCCGTAGATCGCGACAAATCGCGTGAAAGGTTTCGGTATCAAAAAACTGTCCCAGGATTTCAAGGTTTTTCTTCTCGAGCTGGAAAAAGTAAACGGGACGAGAAAGGCACCTGTTTCCTTGGCCAATTTCACGGCTCCAGGTTTCATCACTCTGCCAGGCCCCCTCGGGCCATCCGGAACGATGATCAATTCCCCTCCATTCTCCAATTCTTCTTTCATCTCATTCCAGGCTTTAATGATAGAATGAGAGCTGGATCCCCGGAGGGCCCTGTATCCCCACCGGGCAACGATCTGCGCGATGATCTCACCATCTTCGCTCGGGCTGACAAGAGGCATGATTCCTCGCCGGCGAAAAAAATAGGGCGCGAAAAATATTCTTCCGTGCCATATCAGGATGATCACGGGTTTTTTTTCATTCCTCAGTGCTTCGTACCCTTCTTCCCCTAGAACAGCCGTGCGGGCAGACTTGGCCCACAGCCACAAAATCCATTTTCCGAGTATCCCCGTCAGGTTGTGCCGGAAATTACGAAGAGCAGACATCGGTCACAATAATATACAAATTTCCCCAAAAAACCAAGGGGAGTCCCCCTATACTAATGGGAGGGCCTCCTTTGTCTATCGATCAGGAGTCCGAGGAAAAATCCGATCAAACTTAAGGCAAATCCATACGGGACCGAGTATGGCCATTCCGGCCAGCGGAAAGCAAAGAGCCCGACCTCACAGAAAAAACCGACAAGCGCAAATCCTCCTCCCAAAACTAGGCTCAGGAATCCAGCAAAAGGACATTTTTTTTTCAAAAAGATCATGGCAACTCCTGGGATGAAAAAACCGACAGCCATGATCTCCGAAGACAGTCCCAGTGTTTTCAAAATGCTCTGAAATCGAGTCGCCACAAGGAAAGCGAGCGTGGTGATCCCCAATGTGGAAACTCGGCTAATCAAAATTGCACGGTGGGTTCTCGATCGAGGAAAAAATTGAAAATAAAGATCGTGGGTCAACGACAGAGCTCCCGTGTTGACAGCTGTATCCATCGTGGACATGATGGCGGCCACCATAGCAACGAACAGAATTCCCCCTAGAAATTTTCCCATTTTCGTCGCGATGATCGCAGAAATCACCGATCCCCCTGCTTCGTTCCCAGATAGAATGGGGAGGGAAAGCAAACCAATACCGAGAATGATACCATACATGAAAAAGAGCGTTAAACAAGTGGCTGCTAAACCTTGACGGGCGCTTTTGACATTTCGTGCTGCCTGTATCCTTTGCCAGGCGATGGGAGATACCACCCAAGCCAAAATAAAGGAAACGGCGATCAAAGAATTTTTCTTGAAGTTGAAAAAAAATGAGAAATAATCAAGTTTGTCGAATACCTGAACAGCTTGACTCACATCCTGAACCGACGAAGATAGCGCGAGAAAGATAAAAAGAACAGAAATTCCTCCGGCCAGAAAGAAGAATTGTATTCCATCTGTTAAGACCACTGAAAAAAAACCGCCTAGAACCGTGTAGATAAGCACAACGATCGTTCCGATCACCAAACACATGAAATAGGAAGTATGGAGGAAAGACTGCAAAAAATTGCCGAGAGCCACCATTTGAGAGGAGGCCAGGAGAATCATGTACCAAACGATCAAAAGGGAAGCCAGATGCCGGACAGTCCGGCCATAGCGCAACTCAACCAGATCAGGCAGGGTGAGGATAGAAAGTTGTCTTATGGGGCGGGCAAGGAAAACAAAAAAAACCAGAACGGTCAAAAGAGCAGGCACGCCCATTACCCAAAAAGAACTCACGCCGTTTGCAAACGCTTCATTCACAGAAACGAGTACCGATGTGGCCCCTATCCATGAAGCGACGAGAGTGAGAAAAACCCAAGTGCCTGAAAGATCCCTTGAGGCAAGGAAAAAATCCTCGAGGCTGCTCATTCTCTTTGTGAATACCAGCCCCACGACAAGGAGAATCACAAGATAGGCTGCCAGAAAAGGAAAATAGTCTAAAACCACGGGAGAATATATATCACCCTTACGAAACAGGGTCAAACCATGGTATAATTTTATTAACATGAAGCGCATTTTTTGGATATTGGTCCTCTCGATTTTTGCGCTCGCTCAAACAGCCAAAGACGTGGCTATGCAGCTGGAAAAAAGTCTCTATTCTACACAAACCCTGGAGGCGAAGTTCGAGCACCATTTTTATTCGGCCGTTGTTTCTACTCCCCTGAAGGAAAAAGGCAAACTTTACTTTAAAAAACCCGATCTGATGAGATGGGAGTACACCGATCCCGAAAATAATATTTACCTTTACAAAGGGGATCGATATCAGTGGTATTTTGTAGAGGACAATCAACTCATGAGGGGTTTGATCTCTGATGAAGGACAGGAATCAGAAATATTGAACCTTCTCACAGGTCAGACGAATCTGTTGGACTTCTATTCGGTTGAATTCAGCCCTTTTCCTACGGACAATCCACAGAACGTCCAGATAAAATTGATCCCCAAGCACGAGGAGGATGGATCCTTCCTTTTATTAGAACTGGACAAAAAATGGCTTATCCATAAAATCATTTTTATGGATTGGGAGGGGAACAAAACAGAATTTCACTTCAGCCGGATCAAGGTCAATGGCTCTCTTCCTGAAAATATTTTTGAACTAAAACTTCCATCCGATGTCGAAATCATCGAACGCTAGTAAAAAACCTTTTTTACACAAATCCGTATTAAAATCTGAGGACCTGAAGTCCTCCATGGACGAAGATCGAGAATTAGTCAAACGGACGATCCAAGGAGATACAAAGGCATTTGAGATGATTGTGATCAAACACCAACAGCCTCTGTTGAATTACATCGGTCGCATGGTCGGGAATCGTGAACTTGCGCTCGATTTTACCCAGGATGTATTTATTAAAACCTATTCCTCCCTCTCCACCTACCGGCCCCAGTTCAAATTCCGTACGTGGCTGTTTAAGATCGCCTCGAACTATATCATAGATTTTTGGCGTAAAAAAAAGATCGATGCTTTTTCGATCGATCAATCAGGGAGAGGAGAAGACGACAGGCCACCCTTCGAAATTCCTTCGGATGAGGCTTCTATCTGTGAGCGATTCGAGTTGGACGAATTGAGAGAAAAAATCGAGAGCGCCCTGGATAAGCTTCCCCCCCACCTCCGAGAACTATTCATTTGGCGGCATGTCAACGAATTAAGCTACGAAGAAATTGCCGAGATAAAAGGACTCCCGGTAGGGACCGTTAAGAATAGGGTTTTTCAATCCAAGGAATTCATTCGTCAGCTTTTAGAGAAACAAAAATGAATTGTCTTCGTATCGATCAGATATATCTATTCTTGGAGGGAGAACTCTCCTCAGAAGAAAACCGTTCGATAGAAGCCCATATCGCCGCATGCGAAAAATGCAAAAAAGCTGTCGAAGAAAGAAAACGGCTGGTCGACGCTTCTCAGAGCCTCCTTTCATGGGAGGTCCCTCAAGATTTCGCCCAGCGTATCCTCGCAAACATCATTCCAGGAAGAATCACGCTTCGTGACTGGGTCATCACAGCTAGCCTCGGTCTGTCCTCGGCAGTATTGGCCTTTTTTGTTGTGTATCTTGTATCCGGACAAACGGTTGCCAATCTTTTTATCAATCTCAACCGTACAGCTTTAGATCTATTCCAAAATATCGTCGTCCTTTCTGTCAAAACGGCAAAACTGATCTCGGTCGGTATCCAGATCATCCTCAAAATCGTTACTCTGATTATAAAGGGATTGGGAAGTCTCACAACCATTTTGGGTCCAGAACTCCAGATCGGGCTCATCTTGCTCACAGTGGTCATCACCGCCCTATTGATCTTCGGAGCCAAGAGAAAATTTCTCGCTGGAGAAAAAGCATGATGAATAAAAAAATCTTTTGCTTGGCAGTTCTTTTCCTCTTTTTCGGCCTTCTCCCCCTTCAGGGGCAAGGATTTGTCTTCAAAAAAGATATTGTCGTGGGAATAGACGAGATTCAAGATAACGTCATTTCCTGGGGAGGCGAGATCCGGATAGAAGGAAGGGTGACCGATAGCGTGATCAATTTCGGCGGCACGATCATCATCGATGGAGAGGTTGAAAATACAGTCATAGGTTTTGGGTCGGATATCATCCTGAAATCCACAGCCAGGATCAAAGGCGATGTTGTTTCTCTGGGAGGAACACTCGATAAAGATCCCGGAGCGACTATTGAAGGAGATACGATCTATTTTAGTACATCCGATGAAGTCTCGAAATTTTTGAAGGAAGGCTTTGTCGGGGTATTCGGATTCTCCTTGCTTCCGTTATTATTCATCATCAAGCTTATCACCCTTTTCATTTGGTTTATCCTGGCGATTATTCTAGTGGCCATCTTCCCAAGACAGATATCTTATGCGTCCGATCAGATCCGGACATCCTTTTGGCCTATCTTTGGAACGGGGATCCTGAGCATCGTTATTTTTACAGGATTGATCATTTTTTCCGTTTTCCTTTGTTTTATCTTGATAGGAATCCCTATATTGTTGGCGCTCATGGCAGTCGGGATCGCCATCAAGGTATTTGGGCGGGTGGTTGTTTTTTATTTTTTAGGGGATTGGATCTTCAAAGCTTTTGGCGGCAAGAAAGCCTCAGGACTTCTTGCTGTGCTGTTAGGGCTTCTCCTCTTCGGATTGATCGGATTCATTCCGATCCTCGGCTCTCTGTTCTCGTTTGTCTTGAGCATTATCGGTTGGGGAGTCGTGATCCGCACGAAGTTTGGATCGGTAGATAATTGGTTTAAAAGGAAGTGATTCGGCTGAACTAGAGTTCTAAGATTTCTTTTTCTTTCGTATCGGTCAATTCTTCTATTTTTTTTGAGTATTTATCTGTAATTTCCTGGAGTTTATCATAACCCCAAAACTTGTCATCCTCGGTGATTTCTTTTTCCTTCTCCAAAAACTCGATCTCTTCTTTGGCATCACGTCTCATGATACGCAGAGCCGTTTTTTCCTCTTCCTGCAAACCCCGGATGTGCTTTGCGAGTTCATTTCGTCTTTCCTCATCCAGCGGAGGAATGGGCACCTTCAGCTGTTTTCCGTCATTGATAGGATTTAGCCCAAGATCGGCATTCCGGATGGCCTTATCGATGTTATCCAAAAAAGAAGGATCCCAAGGTTGGATACTTATCAAGGTAGGATCGGGCACTCCGAGAGTAGCGACTTGATTTATCGGCGTTTGGGTTCCGTAATAATCGATTTTGATATCTTCGAAAAGACTGAGATTAGCCCTTCCTGTCCTTAATCTACTCAGGTCTTTGCGATAATGATCAACCGAAACTTTCATTTTTTTTTCGAGCTCCATCAACGTTTCTTTGATCATCGCCCTTCCCCTTAATGAACTTTGGTTCCAACTTTTTGACCCAGAACAGCCTTCTTGATATTCCCTCTCCTTTTGAGGTTGAACACCACGATTGGAAGGTCGTTTTCTTTGCAGAGGGAAATCGCCGTGGCATCCATCACTTTTAATCCCTTTTGAATAACATCAAGATAGCTGATCGTGCTGAATTTTTTTGCCGATTTATCCAGCATGGGATCTGCCGAAAAAACACCATCCACTTTTGTGGCTTTCAGGATAACCTCGGCTCTGATCTCCAGTGCGCGTAATGCAGCGGCTGTGTCAGTCGTGAAAAAAGGGCTGCCGATTCCTGCGGTAAAAATAACGATCCTTCTCTTCTGGAGATGCCTGATCACACGCCTTTTGATAAAAGGTTCTGCCACAGCCTTCACCTCGATGGCAGAAATGTGGCGTGTGATAACCCCGATCTTCTCCATCGCATCTTGAAGAGCGATCCCGTTCATGATCGTGGCTAACAATCCCATATAATCGGCCGATGCTCTATCAAGACCGGCCTCTGTTCCACAGATGCCGCGAAAGATATTCCCGCCACCGATCATGATGGCTATTTCGACACCCAAGTCATGAACTTCCTTTATCTCTTCGGCGATGGATTTAGTCGTTTCGAAGTCGATCCCATTGGGCAGTTTGCCGATCAGGGATTCCCCGGAAAGTTTCAACAAAATCCGCTTGAAAGCAGGCTTTTGTATTTTTTTTGCCATGTCAAATAATCAAGATTCGCCCAATTCGTAACGAGCAAATCTGCGGATCACGATATTTTCTCCAAATTTGGCAATAAAAGATGTCACCAACTCCTTCACAGCCATTTTATCCTCTTTAATGTAGGGCTGTTCGAGCAGGCAGGCTTCCTGGTAATATTTACTCAATTTTCCCTGTACGATCTTTTCCACGATCTCGGCAGGTTTCCCGGAATTCTTGAACTGTTCCCTAATTATTTCCTTTTCATCATCCAATATCTTTTGCGGAACATCTTCGGAAGAGAGATATTGGGGATTAGCTGCTGCAATATGAAGACAAATATTTTTCACCAACTCCTGAAATTCTTCGTTCCGAGCCACAAAGTCAGATTCGCAGTTTACTTCTACAAGCACCCCGATTTTTCCGTTGAGATGGATATAAGATCCGATTGCCCCTTCTTTGGCTTGGCGTTCCATCTTGTCTTTGGCTCGGGCGTGTCCTTTTTTTCTCAATACCATAATAGCTTTTTCAATATCTCCGTTGCTTTCTTCCAGTGCTTTCTTGCACTCCATCATACCTATACCGGTTCGGTTACGGAGTTCTTTCACTATGCCTGCTGAAATCGTCATGGCGTACGCCTCCCTTATTCTGTTGCTTCAGGTTCTTGAGAAACAGCTGTTTCTTCCTCTACTTGAGGTTCTTCCCCTTCAGGCGGAATTTGATCCCCTTCAGATGGTATCTCCTCTTTTTTTTCTTCCTGGAGCTCCTTTTCTATCATTTCTTTTTTCCCCTCGACAATCGCCTCAGAGATTTTCGAAGCGAATAGTTCGATGGCTCTTACAGCATCGTCGTTTCCTGGAATCGGATAGTTGATACTTCCCGGATCTCCATTGGTATCCACGATGGCCACGATAGGAATATTCAACTTTTGAGCTTCGAGAATGGCGATATCTTCCTTTGTGGAATCGATAATAAACAGCGCTTTGGGAAGATCGACCATGCCTCTGATTCCGCCCAGATTTTTTGAGAGCTTGCGGTATACTTTATCAAGTTTTGATTGCTCTTTTTTGGAAAGAAGATCCCAACGCCCGTCATCACGCATCTCATCATATTCGATCAATTTTTCCACACTTCCTCTGATGACCCCAAAATTTGTCAGTAAACCTCCTAACCAACGCTGATTTACATAACAGGACTCGCACTTCTCGGCATAATCCCGAACAATATCCTGAGCCTGTTTTTTCGTTCCAACCAGAAGGACTTCTCCACCATCACCCGCTATCTTTTTAACGAACTGGAGAGCTTCTTTGAAGATCCTGATCGTCTTTTGCAGATCGATGATATAAATCCCATTTCTCTTTCCAAAAATATACTCCTTCATTTTGGGATTCCACCTCTTCGTTTGGTGGCCAAAATGAACACCTGCTTCTAAAAGTTCTTTCATAGTTACAGAAACCAACGGTGATCCTCCATTTATCTCTTGTGATATTGAGGGGCTTTTCGAGCACCTAACAATCCATACTTCTTGCGTTCCTTGATCCTTGCATCTCGAGTAAGTAGCCCTGCACTTTTGAGAGTGGGCTTCAACTCTCTGTTAAATTCGATCAGTGCTCTCGCGATTCCCAATCGAATGGCCTCGGCTTGACTGCTCGATCCTCCGCCATTCACGCGGATGAACATATCGAATTTTTTCTCTTTATCCGTCAAAAGCAGCGGTTGCTTTATTTTATGCTTATGGTCTTCCAGAGTAAAATATTCCAAAAAAGGCCTCGGCCTTTTGTTCACATAAAGCGTAACCTCCCCTTTTCCTGGTCGAAGAAAAACCCTAGCTACAGAGGTTTTTCTCTTTCCTGTTCCGTAATATTGGATTAAGCTCACTATACCTCCTAAAACTGGTATTCCTCTGGTTTTTGTGCTTCATGGGGGTGATCAGGTCCTCGATATACCTTAAGCTTTTTGTAAACGGCACGACCCAGCTTGTTTTTCGGAATCATACCCCAGACAGCCTTTTTGACGATTTCTTCGGGATTTTTTTCCAGAAGCTCTTTCATCGTTGTTTCTTTAATGCCTCCAGGATAACCAGAATGGGAATAATATTTTTTTTGTTCTATTTTTTTTCCAGTCAATATTATTCTCTCAGCGTTGATCACGATCACAAAATCTCCGCTATCGAGAAAATGGACATATTCCGGTTTTCTTTTTCCACGAAGAAGTATGGCGACTTCAGTGGCTAATCGTCCTAAGACTTTACTATCCGCGTCAACAAGCCACCATTTTCTTTCGATCTGCTCTTTTTTTGGGACAAAAGTTTTCATCATATAAATCCTAGAATTGTTTCCCTGAATTATTCATACAAACTGCCGATGTCATTTTTTTTCAACAAACAGAAAATTCAAATCCATCATTTCTACACATCGGCACTTTTACTCTTTGAGCGAGTCGGTCCTCCGTTGCGAATGCTGTGAAGCTATCTCCGGCGGCCTCAACTCGTGAATAATAAAATCTTCGCATAAACTACTAGCGATGGAATAAAATACTAAATTGTGAGCCTTATGTCAACCTTATCGTGGGGGGATTAGTGAACCCACACCTGAGGTTTTTTCCTCTTCGTGATTAGTTTGATGAGCGCAATTCCGATCAAAAATCCCCCGATATGGGCAAACCAAGCCACTCCACCCCCTACACCGATATTCAGCACTTGGATCAGAATCCATACTCCAAGGACAAAAGCGGCAGGTATGGCGATGATCCGGATGAAAAAAATCAGGAATACCAGCGTTAAAACCCGTGCTTGGGGATACAGGATCAAATAGGCCCCAAGTACTCCTGCAATGGCCCCGCTTGCGCCGATCATCGGGACTTGAGAGCTAGGATGAAACAGGATGTGAGTCAAACTTGCCCCAAGTCCGGAAATAACGTAAAAAAGAAAAAACCGGGAAGGGCCCAAAAAGTCCTCGATATTTTTTCCGAAAATCCAAAGATAGAGCATATTGAAAGCCAAATGAAAAATTCCCCCATGCATGAACATGGAAACGATAAGTGTCAACGGGGGAGAAAGCCGGGCTAGAGGTTCTCTCGAGTCCATCACCATCAGAGACAAAGCTTTAAAATGAGTGATCTCGTAGGGGATTGCACCCATCTTGTAGACAAAATACTGAAGCCCCTCAGGAGAAAACAGCTGATAAAAAAAGACGATGGCATTCAAAGAAATCAATAATATGGTGACATAGGGGACTCGAGAGGTAGGATTGTCATCTTTAAGCGGTATGAACATTTTTAGCCAAAATCTATCACAAATTTGCCAGTCTTATTATAGCTTTAAGCACCCACTTTCTCGCCACGGGGAAATTTTCGGGCGGGTCAGGACGATTTCTTCTGCTGAATAATCCAGACAAAAAGACATATCAGCGCACATCATTGAAAAGTGGATAGTCGATGATGAATATAAAGAAAAAAGAGAAAAGCTGTTGTTATCTTTCTTCTTGACCTTTTTTCAGCTCTTCTTCCAGTTTGAGCCTCTCCAGCTGTCTTTTTCTAACCAGGTTGTACCGTTCCGTATACCGGTCTGCTTCACGGATGAATCGTTCACTTCTATCGGGATAGAGCTGGGCATGGACATTCCGGTAGAGGAGATTTATATAGGCAAAAGTATCGGGATAATTAGGATCCAGCTCTGCTGAATTCAACAAGAGTGCTTCGCTTTCGTCAGAAAGATCTATTCTTTGTTGTCGGGACAATAGATTTTGGAGACGATAGGCTTTATTGAAACGATTGACACCAAGCGTGAACAGAATCAAGGCATCGTCTGGTTTCATCTCTTTGACCATATTATGCATCGCATAGGCTCTATCGAAATCTGGGATTGGCCTGACATTGTCATAAAATTGGGCTGCATAAGCATAGCCTTGAGGATTCTCGGGATCCAATTCGATCCTTCTCAGGTACATATCCTCTGCTTTTCTGCGGATATCATCATTTTCCCCGGCATACCTGTTGTAAAATCCTGCCACGACATAATAGTTCTCCATATTGGTGGGATCCAGTTCCAACACTTTCAGGAACATCCCTTCTGCATCTTGGAATCTTTGCATCCGATCGTACATGTCTCCTAAGGAGTGGACGATCTGGATATTGTTTGGCTCTTTCTCTAAGGCCATGTTCAAATTTTCAATGGCCTTCTCAGCTCTTGCCATGTTTTCTGGACTCTCGTCGCCGGCCTTATACTGATTTTTATAACTTTCACCGAGAAAACGATAGGCCAAGGTCAATTCGGGATTATACTCCAAAGCTTTCTCATATTCATCGATGGCTAGCCGATACTGGCTTTCCGTAAAATGATTGTTGGCTTTTGAGAAGTGATGGTTTGCCTTCAGTTGATTGATATTCAGTTTCTGGCAGCTTGATGTGGCAAAAATAAAAGCCAAAATTAGAATTGGCAGGAAGAATATTATCTTTCTTCTGGACATCTTGACCTCCTTAAACATCGAATCCATTCACAAGGGGTAATTTAAATTTATAAAAGAATAATTGAGGAAAGTCAAGAAGAATGGGGGTTCCAAAAATGCCAATAGGAACGGAAAGAGGTTTAATTTTAGTAGTTGTCCTGTC
>CAZIDF010000025.1:0-6455 GCA_964538085.1 uncultured Eubacteriales bacterium
CATGCACCAGGGAAAACTAGCTGAAATGAACACAGGGGAGGGAAAAACCCTGGTCGCCGTCCTCCCTGCTTACCTAAACGCCCTTTCTGGCAAAGGCGTCCATATCCACACATTCAACGATTACCTGGCCCGAAGAGATGCGGCCTGGATGGGCCCCATCTATGAGTTCTTGGGATTGCGCGTGGGATGCATTCAGGAAGGCATGTCCCCGATCGAAAGGAAAAAGGCCTACGATTGCGACATAACTTATTCCACAGCCAAGGAAGCTGGCTTCGATTATCTGAGGGACCATCTCTGCTACAGCAAAGAGGACCTCGTCCACAGGGAGTTCCATTTTGTTATCGTGGATGAGGCCGATTCCATCCTGATCGACGAAGCTCGTGTCCCGCTGGTCATTGCCGGGAGCACGGACAAACCGGAGGCGGATTCCGGACAACTGGTCCAGATCGCCAAAAGCCTCAGAGAAGATGTGGACTTCGAGACGGATGAGGGAAAACGCAACATCTACCTGACTCCTTCAGGCCTCAAAAGGATCGAAACCATCCTCGAGGTCAAAAATCTTCACGCCCCTAAAAACCTCGACCTGCTGACCCGGTTGAACCAGGCTCTTCATGCCGAATACTTGCTGCACCGGGACATCGACTACATCGTGCGAAAAGAGAAAATCGAGATCGTAGACGAGTTCACCGGCCGTGTGGTGGAAGACCGGCACTGGCCGGACGGGCTGCAGGCGGCTGTCGAGGCCAAGGAAAAACTCCGCCTAGGTTCTGGAGGGTCGATCCTCGGTTCTATCACATTGCAGCACTTTTTGGAGCTCTATCCCAAAATAAGCGGGATGACAGCCACAGCGCAGCCGGCAGCCGATGAGCTCAAACAATTTTACGGGCTGACCGTCGTTGTCGTGCCCCCCAACCGTCCCTGTATCCGTCAGGACCATCCCGATGAGATCTTCACGCATAAAGAAGCGAAAACAGAGGCCCTGATCCAGGAGCTAAAACACTGCCATGAAACGGGGAGACCTGTCCTGGTCGGAACAGCCAGCGTAGAAGAATCGGAAGAATTGGCAACGGCGCTCGAAAAAAGAGGCATCTCCTGCCAGGCCCTGAATGCCAAAAACGACGAGTTGGAAGCTCAGATCATAGCCCAGGCCGGGAGTCCTGGATCTGTAACCATCTCCACCAACATGGCGGGCCGGGGAACGGACATCAAACTGGGTGGGGACAAAGAACAGGAAAGGGACAAGATCGTGGAGCTCGGAGGTCTTTACGTTATCGGGACCAACCGGCATGAGAGCCTCCGGGTGGATCAGCAGCTGCGCGGGCGGGCAGGCCGGCAGGGAGATCCGGGTTCTTCCCGGTTTTTTACGTGCCTGGAGGATAACCTTATTCAACGCTACAACATCCGGAATCTCCTGCCGAAAAAATACCGTTCTCTAAATCAGGAGCAATCGATAGGCAATCCCTTGGTGCACAAACAAATCGACCATGGACAGCGCATCATCGAGGGGCAGAATTTCGAGATCCGGAAGACGCTCTGGAAATATTCCATCCTTGTCGAAAAGCACCGGGAAATGATACAAAACCGCCGTCAGGAGATACTGGGCGATGGATCGGAGCTGGACTTTCTCGAGGATGCAGCACCAAAGCGTTATTCCAGGCTGTTGTCCCTCACGGGAAAAGACAAAGTACACAACATCGAACAGCGCATCACCCTGTACGCTATCGACAGATGCTGGAGCGATCACCTCGCCATGATCGCCGACATCCGGGAAGGCATCCACCTGACAAGCGTTGCCGGGCAGTCGCCCATCCGGGAGTTTCACAAAATCGTGGACCAGGAATTCCAGCAGTTGGAACACAAAATCGACGACACCATCCTCCAGACTTTCAAGTCACTTCCCATCACAGACAAAGGCGTGGACCTGGATGATGCAGGGATCCGGGGCCCTTCCTCCACCTGGACGTATGTGATCACGGATAATCAATTCGGCCTTTGGGTGGGGATGCTCCAGGGGAGCAACATCGGAGCGACCGCGGTTGCCGCGGCTGCCTACGGCCCGCTGTATATCCTAATGGGCCTTCTCCAACGCTTCCGGAAGAAACCAAAAACTTTTAGCTAAGGCTTATGAAGACGTATGGGAATGTGTTTCGCAAATAACTCGAAGTCCTTGTCTGTTGTGTAGATGGGCAACTCATTTCGCACACTTACAGAACAAATAAGAAAATCGGTATTTGACCCTTGTATTCCTTTAGAACGACAGAGATTAAAGTATCTTGCTGCCTCCACATAATCCTCAGTGAAGATGGGAAGATCGGCAAAACTGTCAAGATGCCTTTTAAGATTATTGAACTGGGATTCGCTGCGTATGCCAGACAAAATCTCTTGCCGTATCGCTCCTATCATCTGCACACGATGATCCTGTATTAGGCCGCGCAGCTCCTTTACACACGGAATACGGCTATGATCTCCACGCCGGAGAGCTGAAGACCAAACGCTGGTATCCACCATGATCCTCATACTTTTTTCCTCTGTTTCTTGTAATCATAATCAGGATCGTAATCCACATTTCCGAACAGAGCTAAAAGCTTCTGCTGCTCCAGATGTTCTACGTACTCTTTTAGTGCCCGGGTCACAGCAGCTCTCTTGGTTTTATGCTTTCCGAGTTTCACCGCTTTCTCTATAAGCCGGTCATCCAGTTGAAGATTTGTTGCCAAGATCATCACCTCCTCAATATTCACACATAATTCTACACAAATATATGTGTGATATCAAGGAGGTCAATCATCTTTCAGAAATGCTTTTCACATTCCATTTCTCAGGTTTTAAAGACGAAAGCCATCAACTTTTTTTCTCGTTTATTAACCAAACCAATTCGGGCTTTGGGTGGGGACGCTCCAACGATTCTGGAAAAAACCGAAAAACTGAGCCTGGGTTGAGACCCCTCCCAATTTTTATTGACAAAAGGATATCTGTACATTATCATGTACATAATATGAGATCAAAAACATACACCGAAGCCAGGGAAAAGCTGTCTGATATCATTGAAAAAGTCTGCGAAGACCATGATCCTATGATCATCACCAAACGCCGGGATAAAGCAGTGGTCGTGATTTCATTGGAAGACTATGAATCCATGGAGGAAACAACCTATCTTCTCAGAAGTCCGCGCAATGCTCGGCGTCTGCTGGAGTCGATAAAAGAACTGGAAGAAGGTAGGGGAACAGCAAGGAAATTGATTGAGTGAAAATCATTTTTTCTGCTCAATCCTGGGAAGACTATCTTTATTGGCAGCAGACAGACAAACAGATTCTTAAGAGGATCAATGGACTTATCAAAGATATTTTCAGGAATCCTAATCAGGGAAAAGGAAAACCAGAACCTCTGAGACATGCCATCTCTGGCTACTGGTCGAGACGAATAAACGATGAACACCGTATCGTCTATAAGGTTAAAAAGGACTCTCTGTTTATTGTCCAGCTCCGGTATCATTATTGACATCTGAGAAAAAAGAGGCGGCTACACGGATTCGTTGACGAGGTCGATGCCTTTGAACTTGCAGAAAAATTGCAGCTCTTTGGTGATGTCGCCGTAGACTGTCTGGCGGTGGAGCCCGTGGGACCAGTTCCGCCAGAGCTTGGATAGATCGCCCTCCACTTTGACAGCGATCTTGGTGCGGCAACCCCGGTCGTGTTCCAGCTCGACCAGTGTTTCGGCGATCTCCCCCGTGAAGTAGTGGATGAGATCTTCCTCCATCAGAAGGGCTTGGGTAACACGCTGGCCTTCCCGCATCTTGACCTGGGGGACCACCCCTTCCTCACGTTCCATGATGGTTCGCAACTTGTAGGAATGAGCGGGCTTGTCCGGACCGTCCATTTTTGGGGTGCCCAGGCAATGGGCCAGGATGATGTACCCCTTCCCCTCATCCACCGTGGGATCGCTGATGAATCCGGGTTTTCCCGTCAAGCCCTGGAACAGGATGTGGGTCATGGCCGACCGCAGGTCCGACTCGCAGATGCCACCCAGGCCCATGCCGTTCAAGCGGCCGAAACCCACACAGGGATAGGCCGGGAGCTTGATGGTTTTGTCCCACATCGTGCCATAACAGTCTACAGTCAAAACCGTGGCCTCTTCCTCATCCAGCAGCCTCTCGAAAGCCAGGGCTAATTTGCACGACTTGAATATATCCTCCTTGGACGGTTCGACGACCTTTTCGGCTCCTTTGATCCACCGGATGGTCTCGGCCTGGGCCTCTGCGTCGTTCACCGCATCGTAGGTCTTGAGCATGCGGTCCAGTTCGATCCGCTTGATCTCTGTTCCGAATTTTTCCTTCATCGTCACAGCATAATCTGAAAAATCGCGAGTCGTAAGGTTGAGGATTTTGGCTTCCCGCAAGTGATGGATGGCACGGAAAGGCCGGACAGCCCATTCAAGCCGGCTGTAATCCGATGTCAGCAAACACTCCATCTGGGACCCTTGCTCCTGGCGGAGACGTTCACCATATCCCACCCATTCGTGTCCGGAGTACGGGGCAGCGAATACCACGGTGGGTTTGCCCTGTTCGAGGATGGAATCCAGGATACGGCCGATCCAGATGGTCAGATGAATGGCCAGAATGCCGTCCACATCCTTGAGATTATCCTTGAGTTTTTGCACCTGTTCCGGAGAGCTGACCAGGCGGTTGACCACAAAATCCACATCGGAGAGTTCATCCTTGTATTTGGCAAACTGGGATTCATAAAACCGGATCTCTTTTTCGAGATCGAGCGTGGGTTTGGGCCAATGGGGATCGGGAAGCCCCATGTAGATCTTGGCGACCTTCACTTTGGTCCCCCGGCACCCTGGGCTGACGAGCTTCGTGGACTCGGATTTCTGCTCCAGATTCTTCCTAGAAAAGAGACCAGGTCCTGAAAGACACAGGGCGCTGCCTGCTGCAGATATCTTTAAAAATTCCCGTCGGTCGATTATTTTGCTCATCCCCTTCTCCTCATTTTTTTTAATTTATGGAAGAACATTCGACCTATTTCTTATCATGAAAGCATGTCCAATACAATGGTTGATAAAAAACAGAGAAAGTGAAAAAAAGATTATTCGGCAGTTTTTTCAAACTGGAGAAATTCAATGGGAGCCCCATTGTCGACGATAAAGGCCACGGTTATGCCTTGGGAAGGGCTGTTGGGCGGGATCAGGACCTCTTTCCCCTGGATCGCTGCTTCCAAGTCATCCACTTCGAAGGCCACATGAGGAACGGTTTTAACTAGTTCGGGAAGGGGGGAGTCCGCCTCGAACCGCATCCATTCTACTCCATAGGGGCTTTCCTCATAGCCTGAAATATACAACTTATATTTCTCGAGATAGGTTTCATTCTCTCTGGGAATATCTGTCGGTATGCCGAGATGATGATACTTTTGCATGGTCATATTCCTTTAGGGAAGAAATTTTTCTGCGCTATTTCACTGTTTTACCGATCCGTGATCGGACTGTCGAAAAATAGATGTACAAAGGTTTGGCCCATACGCTTTCGACAGGAACAAATCTCCGGCTTGCAGCGTGGGAGACATGCTGTTGGTGAGAATCCGGAAAGCACGCAAACCTATAACATTATGCGAGCGATTACCGGCCAAGATAGTCACATCCGCCACGACGAATATCACGAGCGCGATGATCAACATTTTGTGCCACGGGCGCGGCTCCAATTTTTTTGGTCTCATGGCTCCAAAGATCGCGTCTCCGATGTTATACAAGTACAGCCATACATAAAGGAAGACCAGAAAAACCAGTCCCCAGAAAGAATGAAGACATTTGCAGAGAATAAAGAGTATCGGGAGGAGAAAAAAGATGACATACCAAACCAGAGCTTTTCTTTTTTGCCGGTTATAAACCTGCCCGGCTCCGGGCAATACCAAAGACAAGCCACCGGCAAGGAATGGATTTCTTCGAGACAATTTTCATACTCCTATTCCTGATTTTGCCACGCTTCTCACCCAAAGGAAATAGCAGGGAATGCCGAAAAGGACGGTCAACACAGCGGCCGAGGATTCCAAAGGCCGGTTCACATAATTAAAAACCATCAGTACAACGCTGGATAATAGAAAAAACAGCGGTACAATCGGATACCCCCAAACTTTGACAGCCGATTCTTCTCCAACTTTTCTTTTGCGCGCAAGGAAGACTCCCGCTACTGCCAGCCAGAGAAAGATATTCAAGGCAAAGGCAATGTATATGATCAGTTGCTCGAACGACCCGATCAAAACCATCACGACGGCAATCCCCCCCTGAACGATGATGGATTTTCCTGGAACCTTGTGTCGGGGATGCACATCGGCAGCGAACGGAAAAAAAAGTTTATCTTTGGCCATAGCATAATAAACACGCGGGCCGATCATGATAAAGGCACTCAAACAGGAAAGAAGGCCCACTCCGACCAACAAACTGACCACTTTCCCCATCCCTGCGCC
>CAZIDF010000025.1:6555-47347 GCA_964538085.1 uncultured Eubacteriales bacterium
AAATTGGCAGCTAAGAGGCCAGACATGGTAAAAATTCCCGTTCCAATCATATTCGCCACAACGATGGCGGTGGCGGAGAATGTCCCCAACTTTCTTTCCAGCTCTTGCATATTTTCTTCCTCTATTTCCTAAAATAATGACAGAGAACACGCATTGTATCATCCTGACTCGAATCATTCATTTAATTTTTCCCTGCTGGTAAAAAAATCTATCCCCTTGTTTCTCCGCACAGATGACTTGTGTTTGGGCTCCCTTTTGTTGGGCTTCTTGTGCAAATCTTTTGTAGAAACGTTCCCCACCTCCCTGGTGCATCGGAAATGTGACTTGAGGACCCAATTTCTCGATCGTGTACAGATCTCCGTTGTTGACTTCTTCACCCGCCCGGCTGCCGAACTGGGAGAGGAAAGCCAGATCGATCTGATTTCCTTGTCGAGAGAGATGGTCAATGTTGGCCTTGAACAAAGGATCGAGTTTTTCTCCTGTGCTCCCGTGGTCGCCGGAGTGAAAAATCGCCAGGCCATCCGTTTTTACCAAAAATGCCCCTTCGGGAATGCCATCGAATGCATGATTGATGTTGAATATTTCTATCCCGTCGATCGTCCTTTTTGTACTTGGCTCGGTGAGATAATGATATCGAGGGTTCGTGTCTGCCTCCCAGCCGAAGATATATCGGATATTTTTAACAGATTTTTCCCATTCGAATATCACGGGATCGAAATGATCCCCATGACCGTGGGAGACGAACACGAACACATCCAGGTCTTTGATCTCTTCTGGATCGATGTACCCATCGGCAAGAGAAGGATTTTCGGGAATATTGGCCGATCTCGGTACCCAAACATAGTCGAAGATAAGCAAGTGGTTTTGAGTTTTTATTGCCCAACCGGCATGCCCAAGATACCAGATCAGGGCCTCCCCTTCATCGAGATCTCTGCTCAAATCAGGGCTTTCGATACTACTGTTCCCCTCCAGTTGAAATACGCCCAAAACAAATAAGAGGATGAGGAGTTTCCCTGCAACTTTTTTTATCTCGTGCTCCTTGGTATTATTTGCGATCGATCGCTTCAATCTACGATAAAGACTTTCGCTCCTTTGTCCGTAAATGCCAAATGGGAATTGTTTTCATCGTCTTCCGCTTGAAAGCTTGTTCCCGGCTTTATAAAAAATTCCCTTCCATCGCGGAGCTGAATTCCCAATTCCCCTTCAAGGACCAATAGGACATGTCCACGGCTGCACCAGTGATCAGAATAAAATCCTGGCAAATACTCCACCATTCGCACACGAATATTCCCTCTTTCGAAGGTCCGCCACTGGGATGCGCCTTTTTCACCCTCGTGTTCAACCACTGTTAATTGACTCCAATCGGTCACCTCGAACGGGACATCCTGAATTTTCATGACTCCCCCTTATTGTATGATCTCCAGAATTCTGCCGGTTCCCATCGGCACGTAATTATCCCCAAAGGCTTCTTTGAACAATTCTATCGGCCTGTCTCCCGTGCAGTGGGTGGCTCCGCATTTTTCGACGCCTATTTCCTTGAAGTCTCGGATAATGGCTTCCACCTGTGCATCCGACGTGCCTCCTAAATGAAATCCACCGAACACGAGATAAATCGGTCTGTCGAAAAGTTTTTTGGCGCGCTTGAGGATATTCACGATCCCCTGGTGGGAACAGCCTGTGACGATGATCAATCCTTTTTTTGTGTTGATGATCAGGGACTGCTCTTTGATCTGGATTCCCATCTCCCCCGTCGAATAAACATTCGGGCATATCTCGATAGGTTCATCGACACTTACGACTTTGGCCTTTTTCCCTTCGACGCTGCGAACGATCTCGTAGGAAAAAGAAACGGGCATGTAGACGGAAACATGAGGATTTCTGTCCAAAACTTTGGGCAGCCCTCCTATGTGATCATAATGATCGTGACTGATCACGATTTGCTCGACCTTTTTCAAATCGACTCCCAAATGATCGACATTATGGAGCAGAATATCCGGCTGGGTCCCGGTATCGAACAGGATGACCTTTTCTGTCCCTTCGATCAGACAAGAAAAACCCCAGTCCGGCTTTGTGCCCTGAGCATAGAGATAGTTGTCGTAAAGAATCGTGAACTTCAGGGGGGCATCTATCCCTTCTTGATCGATTCGATCCGAAACGATTTTTTTCGATTCCATTTTTAAGTCTGTCCTCCCCTTGGCTTTATGGGCCGCCAAGAGAGCCGCAACATCCTCATGTCCTCTTCTCCGGGCATTGTCAAGAGGCGTGTCCCCGTCTTCGTTTTTGGTATTTATTTCAGCATTGTTCGCAATCAAAAACTCGACGGTGGGCTTATTTCCTTTCCAGGCTGCTCCGTGAAGAGGGGTGTCTCCGCCACATCCCTTTAGGTTGACATCGGCTCCTTTTTTCAACAATAACTCTACGATATCCTTATGTCCGTGATTGGACGCCAAGTGAAGCGGCGTTTGGCCTGATGGGTCTTTTATCATAAAATCAGCGCCGTTGTCGATCAAAAGGGCCACCATCTCTTTTTGCCCCTGTATGGCCATATCATGAAGTGCTGACATGCCCATCCCATTTTTCTGGTCCGGGTCGGCTCCCTTGGAAATCAGGAAGGCGATCATCTCTTTGTTGCCGCGAAAAGCAGCGATGTAGAGAGGAGAATATCCTGCGTTATCCTGGACGTTCACATCGGCTCCCTTTTCGAGCAAAAGCTCGACGACTTTCCTGTGGCCTCTCGACACCGCATAGATGAGAGGCGTCAATCCCGTCTCATCCTTGGCATCGGTCAAAGAGGGATCCTTGGCGATGAGAGCCTGGACTTCATCCATGTCCCCTTCCATGGCTGCCTTGTGGATGTCGGCGCCCACACATGAGCAAAAAAGAAAATAAAAAGTCATGAATCCTAAAAGAGCTTTTTTAAAATTTTTCAAATTTCCCTCCACAATCTCCTCCTTGGATGGTCGGCAAGGAGATTTTATATTTTGCGAAAATACTTTTCCCTGATTCATCCTCTAAAAGGGCATAACAAAAATTTCCCCTTATGACAACCTTTTCCACGTGCGTGTACAAAACCGTTTCACCCCCAAACCTTAAATACGAACGATAAAGGTATTCCCCCTCTGGAGAAAAAATATCGATGGCGATCTTATCCTGTTGTCTTTCGAGGCTATCTGTCGAGTACACAAATATCGATCCTTCGACAACCTGGATCCGCATGAAACAGGTCAACTCGTCGGGAAGAGCGGGGAGGATTTTTTCATATCTATCCTTAGGGATCCCGCTTTTTTCGAAGTGCTTTCTTTTGTCTTCATCGGTCGCTCCTTTCCTTTCCCGATCTAAGCCGAAAGCAAACAACTTTTTCCCCGTGGTTTCGGAAACATGAATGGTGTAGTCGTCCGACCTGCCGTAATAAAGTCTCCGTGCATCAGGATCAAATCCGATCTTGACTTGAGGAGTCAATCCCAGCACCACCACCGGAGAACCGCCGGGGCCTGCCTTTTCTCCCATCGAAACAGAAAATTCATCGAGCATTTTTTCTTGCTTGGAGCGCAGATCCAATCTCATGATCTTGATTTTGTCTCCTTGTGGCTGTCCCATTTCCTGAGGGGCATACAAAAATTCATTCTCATTGAGGAACATAAGTGGGAACCGTGCAAAAAGATCGTTTTCGAATGATTCGAAAGAAGCACCTTGTTTGGAATAAAAATGAAGCTGGCCCGGTGTCCCGACCACCACCTTGTCCCCTGCGATAAAACAATTGATATATCGATCCACTTCACCTGGCCCGGTGCCTTGTTTGGCAAAAGAATTGACGAACTTGCCTTCTTTGTCGAATACATAACTCACGTTCCGATCAAAGTCATGGAAATAAAGCACTTCATCCTGAGAGGCACGAAGCTCTGATGGCCTTTCAAAAGGCATATCATTCACACTGTCGATTGCCCAAACTTTTTGGGGCCGAAAATCCCATTCTCCCTTAAGCGGCTTATCGGCATTCTTCACATCAGCGAATACCAAAAAGCAAATGAATCCACATACCAACACCAACCATAAAATCTTGATTCTCTTATTCATTTTTATAGCTATCCTTTATGGAGGAAATCCAATAATCCGTGTCAAGGAATTCTAGAAAAACTCCCCAAGATTTATAATCTTTCAGCACATCTTCTTTTTTCATATCTTCCACGCTTTTCCCCTCCTGCATTCCTTTTTGCACGATTTTTATGGTATCCATCAGCATTTTGCGATATTCCTTCACGTCACCCAACGTGTAATCCCGTCCATGCCCGCCGATGTATTTTGTATCCTTGGGGAATTTACCGATGATCCAATCCAGGATTTCTAAGTATTTTTTGACTCTCGGTCCGACAGCGGGAAACGACTGGGTCAAAAGGAGATCTCCCATGTGAACGACTCCGGATTCGGTGAAATAGACGATCAGATCCTGATCGCTATGCGCGCCAGGGGAAGGGATAATCCGGATCTCTTCCCCGTTAAAATCAAATGCATAGATATTGTTCGATTCATCGTCTCGTTTGAGCACGCCTTCAGAAACTAGAAGATCAAGATCGTCGTAACCAATGACGACAGCGCTTTCCCCACAGGCTTTGTTACCGCCTGTATGATCTCCATGGGAATGTGTGTTGATGATGTACCGGACATCTCCTTTTTTTATCTGGCTTATAGCAGCAAGCAATTCGCCTGCCACTTCCTTATGCCCTGTGTCCACCAGCAATATCCCATCCGCACCGGCCGAGATGCCGATATTCGGTCTTAAATCGTAGTCAATTGTGATACGGTAAACATGGTCAGAAAACTTGACGACTTTCCTCTCATTCTCTATACCATCTGCCTCTAGAAAAAGAGAAGATCCGAACACAAGTATCGATAGGACAAACATGATGGCCCATTTCGTTTTCATTTTCCCTCCATTCCTATCCTCACCGATCCAGTATTTTTAAAAGGAGCAGATCGAAAAAACCACTCCCGGTTGAGTTTGTGTATCCTGCCACAACAACATCCCCTTCTCCGTTTTGGGCAGCAGCACTGGCCCAGTCTGTCCCAGAACCACCATAGCTTTTTTCCCACAGTACATTTCCGCTCGAATCCAACTTCACGAGAAACACATCGTTGTCGTAGATTTCTTTATTGTCTACGATCGACTTCGTCGTTCCGGCCACAAAAAAGCTGCCATCTTCCAACTCCAGAACAGCATTGCCAAAGTCAGAAAAGGGTTTGTTCCCAAAGGATTTGGACCAGATCTCGTTTCCCTCAGCATCTGTTTTGATCACATGCACGTCCATGACGTCCAGATTGTCTGAATAGCCGGTCAAAATGGCTCCTCCATCGCGAGTTCCAGCCATCGCATTGCACCAGTCGAAGGCATGGCCTCGGGCTCCCTCGGCCGCATAAGTTTTCGACCAAATTTCCTTGCCTTGGTCATCCGTGCGGATGAGATAAAAATCCGTGTTGTTGCTGAAAGATCCGCTGGTCGCACCGATCAGAAGGCCGCCATCTTTGGCCAGGAAGATGGAATTCGCCACATCGAGCCTTTCCCCGCCGAAGGTTTTGGACCAGAGCCTATTCCCATTTTTATCTATTTTAGCCAAATAGACATCCTCTTCTCCCTTGCCAAAAGAGTGGGTGTACCCGCAAACATAAAAATTCCCGTCTCCGGATTCACAGAGAGCCGTTCCTACATCCCAGCTCGGTCCCCCCAAGGTTTTGGACCAAACTTCCTTTCCCTTGTTGTCCAGCCTGATCACATAGACATCTTTTCCGCCCGAGCCAAAAGAAGACGTGTATCCTGTGACCAAATAACCACCTTGAAGACAAAGACATGCGTTTCCATACTCAGTGCCCGCTCCCCCATATGTTCTGGACCATTCTCTGTTTCCTTCGTCATCGGTTTTGATGACGAGAACATCCGCATCTCCGGTCCCTTGCGAAAAAGTATACCCAACGATGAGATAGCCTCCATCAGGACACAGGCATACGGCTCGGCAACCCTCTGCCTCCTTTCCTCCATAGGTTTTGGCCCAACCATCCCCGTTCGGAACGAACGAGGATTCTTGTGTTGAGATAAAGTTTTTTCGTGAAGACCCCTTTTCCCGTCCTTTTTGCCTATCTTCGAGAACCGAGGCAATAGCCTGGCAATTGGCCACGTTGTAGTATTGCCCTCTTGTGCCTGTGATGATGTTTCCATCGATGACAGGGGGATGGTCATTCCTCTCGTTCCCCACATAAACGGCACCCGCTTCCTGATACTCCTCCACAAACCTCGGCGATCCCACCATTTTTTTCCCGCGCACCACATCCGCAGCAGCCAGCACTCGAGACCCCGAGCAGATGGCAAATACAGGCAATCCTTTCTCGACCGCCTTTTTCACAAGGTCTAATGCCTGAGGGCTCTCTAAAAGATCTTGGAATGCATCGGGCACGGGATTGAAGTTGCCGGCCCCGGGGGGAATCACAAGGCAGTCATATTCGTCAAGATCCTCGATGGCCAAAATGGGGAAATCCGGCAAGACAGGTTGAATCCCCAGCTGTTGGGTGACCGGAGGGCAGGCAGGGATCGAATCCAAAACCCCCGTTTGGATAACACGCCAGCCATATTGATCCATGACATCTCGCATCAGAAAATAGTTGAGGCCATAATTTTTGCTGACGAGGAAGAGGGCACGGACGTCCTCCTTTCCAAGGGCCTCCCCATTTGCTTTAGTATCTCGGCAGCCGATCGAGAATAAAAAAAGATAGAAAAGGATACATACTGCCAAAATCCCCGAGTGAAGAAATCCGCCTTTCTTTGTCATTTATCCCTCTCCCAGATCGTCCTTCCTGAATCTTGCGAAAGACGCCTTTTAATCATCCTTGAGCAAATAAACCAAAACCTTATTGCTGGTAAAGGTCGGGATCACGATCAAACCTCTATCCTCGAAATACGCAAAATCAGCTATGTTGGTTTTGGGAACAGACACATCCAGAAGCTTTTCCACTGCCCCTTCGGGGCTTATGCGGTAGATCTTTCCCTCCCAGTGAGAAACGAATAGGTTTCCCTGTGTGTCCGATTGAATTCCGTCGATGATCCCCGGGCCCAAATTCGTGATCGTGACGGTCTTTTTGGTCTCGAGATGGATGGCTTTCAAACAGTTATCGCCGTTATTCCCGACGATCAATCTCTCCCCCAACACATGAAGTCCGTTGGGATTTCTAATCGCATCTTCTTTCATCCATTCTGTGATCGCACCGTCGGAGAACCGAAAGATCACATGTTTATTGGAATCGGATATGTAGAGGTTCCCATGATCATCGGATGTCACATCGTTCAAAAAAACAGGTTGTGGGACAGGATACCTTTTGATAATCTGTCCCGAATCCAGATCTATCTCCACCAAATCACTTCTTTCCACGACATACAATTTATCTTGGAAGATGGTCATGCCGGTGGGATTGTTCAAACCGGATGCCCATTCTAAATTCAGCACGGTTCCATCCAAGGTGATTTTCGAGATGGACTGTTTACCCTGGTTATTACTAGGAGTGTATCCATCATAATTGGAGACATAGGCGCAATCTCGCTGGGAATCGACAGCGATGGATTCAGGAATCTTGAAACTTTTGTCGCTCTCCCACAATTTATCCAGACAATCAGCTTGAAAAAAAGCGGTGCCATCTTGGCACATGAAACCCCAACCACCAAATGTCTCTTCCAGCACAAACAGCAACTCGTTTTCGCCTTTTTCCAAGGGAAGAAAGAGGGCGTCGAACAATCCCACAGCCCCAAGAAATGATGGATCTCTGGATTGATAGGCGCTGTTTCCGGTGAACAAGACCTTGCCGTTCAGAAAAACGGTCACTTCGTCGCTGTAGCCAAAAAGATATTTTTTTATCTCCTCCGTGTCAGCCATGATGGAGGTCCTGGCAAAAATAACGTCTGGGCCGCCAGGGGATCTTCGGGCTAAACGGCACACATCGACCAAACCGGATGGTTCGGGAATGATCCTCCTCCACTCGATCCTGCGCCGCATTTGTTCATCGGGATAGATGCCCTTATCCAACTCAGAGGCTTTAAAAGCCTGAGATAATTCCCATTCCATGATCATACCCAAGGGGGTTTCGATCCTGGGCGGAGGATCGAATTCGAGGGTGTCATCCTTCCTGTAGCTAAAACGGGAAAAAAAGGCTGTCCTGTCCCGAGGTCCCATCAGGCCGATCGTTCCTTCGCTTGTGCCATGTTTCAGGTTAGGGATCACCAAGGCAGGATGTTCCATGTCATCCAGATAAACCCTAGCTTGAGTGCCAGAAATCTCCATCTTGAGATGGATCCACTGGTTTTCAGGGATCTCGGCCAGAGCTGTAAATCCCTCCCCCTGGCAGAGTTGCCAACTGGCTACGCCGTTGATCACGTGGGTGTACTGAAGAGCATCGGGATAATAGGGAGCTCTGTGAGGACGAATGTAGAATCGCTCATAATTCAGAGGCGATTGCATGCGAAAGATCAAACCGGGGTAGGAACGATCTCCGGTGACAGCCACATCCACTTCGATCACACCGTTTTCAAACTCCACATCCTTCAGATAGGCTGTTCCTATCAAACATGTCCGATTCAAATGCTCGATAACTTCAGCATCGGCCATGATCCATCGGTCGGACCCGAAATCCAGATTTTCCTGCGCCCACCCATTCCAAGGAATCACACACAAAAGGAGGAGCAAGATCCCACTGTTTCGCATCAATCGCGATCCTATTTTTTCCATGTTTTCTCTCCTAGTTTTTCTCTCGTCCGGCCACTCTGATGATGTAAATGTTATGCTGAGAGAGGAAAGTCTCGATACGATCCAGATCGAAATCGCTGTTTTTTATGTGCTCCAAAACTTCTTCCTGGGTCAGGAAGTGCCGGCTAAAGCCTCCGACTTTTTCCGGATCCCTATCGATGATCACTACAGGGGCACCGGGTTTTAGGCTGGGGACAAGGTTATTGAGAAGCTTCACAGGCTTTGCAAGATCATGAAAAGCATTGACGATGAAGACCATATCCAGTTCAGCATCTGGCAACAGAGGGTCCTCCACTTCACCGACGATCGTCTGTATATTCGAAATACCCTCTGCTTCACACTTTTGTCGGATCGAATCGAGGGCCCGTGCTGATATATCGTTGGCATAAATCTTCCCCGAATCGCCCACTCTCCGTGATAGGTGGAAAGTGAAATAGCCATGCCCGGCACCGACTTCTCCGATGGCCATCCCTGGTTTCACACCCACCGTATCCATCACCTTATCGGGCTGATGTTGTTCGTCCCGGACATCTGCCTGAAGGAACGTACAAATCACTCCGAAAGCGGCAAACAAAATGAGACACCGTGTGAATTTCATTCGCTTCTCCTTAAACATCTAAACACTTATCATGCCAGATTGGGGGGAATGTGTAAAAAAAATTAACAGATCTGGTCTCTTATGACGATTTTCTGAATAGACTCTCCCTGTAAAAAAATCCATCGTTTTTTTGTATGCAATATCAATACCAACACGCTTCGCCAACGAAATTTGTTAATCCGATAAGAAATAACAGCGAAGCGGTTAGAATAATCGAATAACATATATTATTTTATTGATATGCAGTATGTGATATAAAATCCTCATCCCCATTGAGTAGCGAGTTATGAAGAAACATCCAGTATTTCTGTTCCTGACAATGCTCCTTGTATTATTCGTGATCCTGTCTTTATGGACATATTTCAAGGGAAAAAAAACCGAAGAATCTATCCCCACTCTCCAGAATTTTCGATCCGATTTTTATGGACAAAGCGACAAAGATGCGCTGATCGACGAGATCATCTCCAAGAAAAAAAGCTTTATCGCCTATGGGACTTATGTCGAAGTCACCGCAGGTGAGTATGTTGCGACCTTCGAAATTTCCTCTTCCTCATCTGAAGAGAGCGTATGTCAACTTCAGGTTTCAGCAGAAAGGGGAAAAACCATCATCGCCACACAGGATTTAAAGTTGGACAGTTTCCCGGCAACCGAAGTCCTTTCATTTAAAATCTCGTCAGCCAAGGAAATCGAACCCCGTGTTTTGTATTTTTCAGGCAACAAGGATCTGGAACTCAAAGAAGTCATTATCCGCAAGATCAAAGGTATCTTTCCCTGGTTGAATATCTTGTTCATTTCTGTCTTGTTAGCAATAGGATGCACTCTTATTTTTTTGGCCATCATCACAGCATTTCGGGATACGGCTGAGTGGAAATATTATCTGACTGGTTTTTTGTTTCTGTCCGGAAGCTTTTTAATTCTTTGGAAAGCATGGATTTCCGAAGACGCCTTTATCACCCTGCGCCACGTGGATAATTTCCTCCGCGGATTCGGCCCTGTCTTCAACGTCGGGGAAAGAGTCGAGGGATTCACCCATCCGCTTTGGTTCTCTGTCCTCGCCATTTTCCGCTGGATAGGTCTTTCGCCAAAGGGAGCAGCTATATTGCCTGCGCTGCTGGCATCTTTTGCAGCCTTGTATATTCTTTTCTTCAAAATCCGCATCGGAAATGAAACGGGATCGCCCTCCTTCCTGAATCCTGCTGCGGCTATCCTCATAGGCACAAGTGCATTTATCGATTTCGGAACGAGCGGACTGGAGACCGCTCTATCCTATTTACTTCTTGTGGTTTACGCCAAATTCATATTAGAGAATAGATGGCTAAAACAACCGATTCTAACCGGTTTTATAGCGTCCTGTCTGCTGCTGACCCGCCCAGACTACGGAATTTTTCTGATCCTGATATTTGCGATGTATCTGTATAAATTCGTCACAAAAAAAATTCCCCTTAAGCAACTCGTTCGCTTCTTGGTTTTCCCCTTCCTTCTCGTGGGGAGCTATCAAATTTTCCGGATGGGTTATTATGCATCGCTTCTCCCCAACCCTTTTTATGCAAAATCTGGTTCCGGAGCCTATTGGTCCCAAGGTATCAAATATCTCATGGATCTTTTTCAAGGCAGCCTGGTCCCGGTTATTTTATTCCTTGCCATCCTGATGTTTTTTTTCAAAGGCAACCGAGGAAATCTTACAAATAGACTCTTGGTCCTTTTTTCCGGACTGTTGCATGGATTCTTCGTGGTCCGGGGAGGCGGAGATTTTATGCACGGAAGATTTCTCCTCCCGGCCTTTCTCTTGATCTCCCTCTCTCAAACCGGGGTCTTCGACCGGCTCTTCGATAAGAGAGCCGTTTTCAAAATAGTGTGCGTTGTCGGTTGTATGATCCTGTTTTTTTCCTCTTTGTATGTCACTCCTCTTCAGAAAAGAGGGCAACCTCTCCACAACAACATCACGGACGAACGTTTCTTCTACTATAAAGACAACATCATCCCGATCAAACACCTTTTAACCGACACCATGATCATGATCTGGAAGACCATCGGCGTCAATTACCGGGATCTGGGAGACAGGGCGAAGATGAACGTGCGGATCGCCTACAAAAATGTCGGATTCACAGGATTCTATGCAGGCCCAAGGATATATGTGCTTGATGAACTGGGGCTGAACGATCCGGTCGTATCCAAAACCTCGCTGACTCGCAGAAAGCGGCCCGGGCATGAAAAAAATGCATCCTTCGGATATCTCATCCTGCGAAAATTGACCTTCCACAAAACGCCTTTCCCGATCTGGAATCAAATCGCCGATACAAAATACGGGACCTTGTGGGATTTGTCCCCGATAACATTGAGAAAATTAGATTTCATGATAGGAGAAAATTTCAAACAAAAGCTGGACGGAAAGATCATCGATTATCTAAAGGGATTGGAAACAGCAGAAGTTCCAGACGAGGCCGAATTCCTTTATTTCTTGAAACAAATATGGTTCCCCTACGCCACAAAAGAACACCAAAAAAAGTTCCAACTCGTGTACGATCAGGATATCATCGACCGATTTTCCGCAAGCCAACGATGGATCCATGAAAATGGAGATAAGATCGATTCCTATCTAGCTCGCATTCAGGGATCGCTGGACACCCAAAAATTTTTCGGGAATATCGGATATGCGTTAAAAACCGGCTTCACCCTGAAATATTCCCCTTCCGGACCGGCTGAAGAATGAGCAGGAATGGATTCTCCGCTGTGGATATATCCGACAGATTTTTTATTTCGATGCTCAAACTGTATAGGTTTGTGTTTTTATAGCGATAAAGAGGAGGTGAAGATTGCTCAAGAGATTTCATCTCATGGTCAACAATCCCTGAGAAAAGCTCCTGATCGAAAAACTTCAGGCTTACTTGATACTTTCCTTCTAAAGATCCAAATTCGATCTTCAAATTCTCTATTTTTCTCCATGATGTAAAGTGCAGGTCGAGCGCATGATTGTCTTTGGTGATGGTGAACCTTCCTGGCTCATCCTTCTTCATCTGAACATGCCTGCCTAGATCATAATAAGAGATCCTCTCTCCTGAAGAATAGGCCGCATTGGTCGGAAACAGAAGTGTTGTGCGGGGATAAAGAACGAACCACAGGAAAAAAATGCCCAGCCCGCAAATCGTGAGAAGAGAAGGCAAAAAGGGCCGTTGGGTGTGAATCGGTTTTTTCCGGGGGCTATTTCTTTTCCAAACATATCCCATGACAAAAACGATAATACCCGCGAGCCAGATGTAGTTCGGTATGTATCCCAAATTGTCGACTTTGATGAAGGACGGCAAAAGGGCAGGAAGGTAAAAGTGAAGGTTGCTGAGATAAACGAAAAGCTCTCCCCCTCGAAACGTGAATTGATGGGTAGTGGGCTGATACAGAAACTGCGGATTTTGCAGCAGCAGCACAGCGAACACAAGACCAGTCAGGGATAACAGCCAAAAGAGATAGGAATAAAATTTCTTTCGGTTGTGAACGAGGAAATAGCCGATAAAGATCGCTCCGATCCAGGAAATATTGGCCAGCACTCGTCCCTGAGGAGAATGTCCCTGCCGGTGGGAAAAAAAGGCATAGTTGAAAAGATAAGGAAGGCTGATGAAAAGAAGGGCGACCAGTTCTTTTTTTGACCGTCTGAAAGCTTCGACTGCCCCGAGAAAAATGAAGAAGTACATCGGAGAATACAGGAGAAGACCATCTCGCTGGTCGAAAAAATAATCAAAAAACGAGTCGACCCGGAGCATGACTGGAATTTTCATCACCATTTCCCTGAAAGCCTGCATCCTTTCAGCTGTCAGAACCCCCTCGTAGATGGCCATCGGGTAAAACGTCCCGTAAAGTTCCTTGGTGTAAAAAGCAAAAAGCACGACAGATACGACCGGGAAAGCCATAAAAGCCAATATCTTCCACTTCGTTTTATGATTTTTCAACAGGAAATAGATCGAAACCAAAAGCAACGGCCACATAACCATGTTGTACTTCAGCCCGAACCATGGAAAAAGCCCGAGGAGAAATCCGAGGAAAAAAATCTCCGCTAAGGATATTTTTTTTGTCGAGAGGATTTTTCGAAAGACGTAAAGGGAGAAAAGAGCGATGGGCACTTCAGGGTAGAGATGGATGGCATAAAAAAGAATCGGAGCAGAAAAAGAATACAGAAACCACAACAGGAGAGCGATTCTTTCGTCTTTCCAGAATTCTCTCGCGAAAAGATAGATCTGCAGGCCCAGCAAAACAGCCCAGATCGACAGGCTTATCTTGATGATATAGATAAGCGTTCGACCCTGGAATTGTTGGCTCAACCAATAATAGGGAAGCATCAGGACAGAAACACCAGGCTGATTGATGGGCCACACATAATCCGTGCCTTTCTTGCCGAATCTAGCGTAAGCCCGCAACCGCAGATTGGGATAGAGTTCTTTGGGGTAAAAGTGGAAGTGATCGAAATCCGTGTAATTTTTGGCCAGGTTTATATCGCCATCCTGATACAGGCTGTGCGTTGTCATCAGGTAATAGGGTTCATCCCCTGAGTAGGCGAGCCCTTTGGAGACATAAACCAGCGCACAAAGATGATAGACGAGGAAAGAGATAAGAAAAAGGATCAGGAGTTTCTTTTTGAGAGAAAGCCCGGTAAAACGAGAGAGATTCTTCTCCACAAAATCCCTGAATCTGCCGCGCCGGTACCACTGGGAGATCTTGATCAAAACAAATCCCAACATCATGGAAACCAGCAGCAGGTTCAGGCGAAGATTCAGATCATCCGAAGTCAGATAGAAACGCAAGAGAAGAGGGGACAGAAGAGAAAATCCGAAGGGCAGATAGGCAAAGAAGTTTTCCCACAGAAGTGAGGGTGATTCTTCAGAAAAAAACTTGCGCTCGATCAAAGCGACGAATCGCCAGGAAAAAAAGAGAAGAGCAAGAAAACCCAGAAAAAACAGGGGGAACAGGGGAAAAGAAAGCTTGAGGGAATGCGCTGTAAAGGTATAAGAGGAGGCCTCTTCATGGATGACCATAAACAGAGCAAGGCCAAAAGCGATCGAGGGGAAGGCAACAAAAAGGATTACGACCTGAATCCGCTTCATCTCATCCCTTCTTGTATTTTAACCACAAATCCCCCCAGTCGGTTCTTTCAAACTTTTTGATCCTGTGGCGTCCCACCGTGGGGTACCAAAGCCAATCGTGGTAGACATTGCTGGCAAAGGGAGCCCAGACCACAAGGGGAGAACGGAGAAGGATCCTTTCGAGAAACCTCAAAAATCCCACCCTCAACATCTGATCTCCCCATATGACCAGACTTTTTCGTGTTTTAAAATGAAAATCGATCGCCGATATATCTTCCCCGATTATCTCGATTTCTTGAGGGTCCCCAGTACCCAATCCCCGTTCGTGGCACATCCGGATATACGGGATGGACATCGGATCGAATCCCATCATCTTGGCAGCCACTGAATCGATGGCCACTGAATCGCCACTGGCCAAAAGGACGTTTCCGATACGGGGTTTCATGGTCCGGGGGCCTGCACCATCCCCACAGACCGTTCCATCCATGACACAAAAAATCCCCGGATGCAGTTCTTTCTGCATGGTCATCAGGTCCACCAGGATCTCATGGATATACTTATGAGCGTAATGCCTGACCTCTTTCAAAAGCCCCCCGAAGGCATTCTTTATAGCCCCGGTCGTCACAGAATGGCCGTGGGTTTTCACCGTGGGAAGATGGATGACGCTTTTCCCGGCAAACATCTTGGGTATGACAAATCCCTCCGGGAACACCCTGTTCATCTTGAGCAGCTTCCCCTTGAAATCAAAGGGGGTCCACTCCACATCAGTTAAGGGAAAAAAAGACAATCCGTATTTATCGAGGACAGGAGTCCACAGGTTGTTTTTTGCCCCTTCGACAGGGTTTGTCACGACGGTTTTATTCTCGACAGGGTACAGGCGGTCCTTGTTGTAGCCCATCTGGAGGAGGGTCCGGACCACTCCTTCCAACTGCCATGGCTGGCTGGAACAAGAGGGGAAATACTTGGTCCAGGAAAGGTTCAGTTTGATCAGTGAATCCTTTTCAGTAGGGATGAATTTATCGATTTCAGCCAAATGCATCAGCCGTTCGTAATCATCCAGGACTGATTCGGGTGAGGTTTTTAAAACTACGACTTTTGACGACATGGTTGTGTCTTCCTTTTAAATATACAGGATTAGCATGGCTGTAAGGATCCAGAGAAAGAGATCGACAAGAAGAGGTTTATCCTTGATGATCAGAGCTTCAGGGCTTCCCCCTTCATCCTTCTGGTGGACAAGGTAAAGATATCGGAATATCCCATAAAGCACGAAGGGAACGGTGAGCAGCAGGTTTATCGTCCCGAATTTCGCCACTGTTTCGCTCGAAACGGTATAAAGGCAATAGGAGATCACTGTCGAGGCTGTAACCACAGCGATCATCTGATCGAGCAAAGGGAGTGTGTATTCTTTGAGGATTGGCCGGTGGATCTCTGCTTTTTTGTCCAACAAGACGAGCTCATGACGCCGTTTGCTCAAGGCTAAAAACAGGGCGATCAAAACGGTGCAGATAAAAAGCCAATGAGAAAGCTGGATCTCGATGGCCAGGCCTCCGGCGATGACCCTGATCAAATAGCCGGTGGCGATCAGGAAAACATCGATGATGACCACATGTTTCAGCCACCCGGAATAGGCGATCTGAAGAATAAGATATGCCAGCAAAGCGATAAAAAAATGCATATTAAGCAGGTACGCGCCGGCCAAGCCCAACAAGACGAGAAACACACAGGCGACAAGCGCATGATTTTTTTTCAATCTTCCCGAGGCCAAAGGCCTTTTGGATTTAACGGGGTGGAGTTTATCCTCTTCTAGATCTTGAATGTCATTCAAGATGTAAGCTGCACCCGAAAGTATGCAAAACAGAACAAAAGCCAGGATCGTTTTGACAAGCAACGGTATGTTGAACACATTCTGAGAAAATATCAGGGGAGCAAAAACGAATAAATTCTTGATCCACTGCTGAATCCGCAAGCTCTTGACGATTTCCAGAAATATCATTTCAATCCATTTTATTTGTTTTTTGTTCTTCTTTCAAATCTTCCAGCCTCCAGAAACGACGATATTAGCACCGGTGATATAATTGGCCCGGTCTGATACCAAAAACATAATAGCGCTGGATACATCATCGAATGTGCCCAATCGGCCGGCTGGAATATTTTGATTTTTGGGCAGCACCCCCCCCTCGATCAAACCTGGAGAAACCATGTTGACGGTAATCCCATCAGATGCCACAGAAACGGCCACGGACTTGGTCAAGATGAGCAAACCTGTTTTCGCTATGGCATAGGGAACGATGTCGCGATAGGCCGCCAATTGTTCCACTCGACTGAAGCCCATATTGATAATCCGGCCCCATTTTCTTCTGCGCATGCCGGGGAGAACCGCTCTTGAGCAATAATAAGCACTCCCCAGGTTACCACGCCACATGGCATCCCAGTCCTCTGAATCGAGCTTCTCCCATGGTTTTTCTAAAATCGGGCCAACATTGTTGACGAGTATGTCGATACGGCCGAACTGTTTTTCGACCTCTTGAATTAAGGTTTCTGCCTGATCCTCTCGGGTGAGATCGGCCTGGAAAGATCCAGAAAGCTTTCCTTTCGATTCAATTTCTCTGACAACTTCTGCGGCCGCTGTCCGATCGCTCTTGAAATGAACGACAACACCCGCTGCGTCATCGGCCAAGCGAAGCGCTATACTCCTCCCCATCCTTCGGCTGCTTCCTGTCACCAGAGCAATCTTCTCATTCATCATCTTTTCCTTAATTTTCCATAAAAAATGCCGATGCCAATCCACTTGTGTTTTTGTTGGCAACGATATCAGAATATTATCCTGATATTGTTGAAAAAGACAACGAAAACTTCATGCACTTCAATCATTTAAAGAAAGGGTGGGGTGGATTAGCGCGGGGTGGGTCGGCTTGATTATCGATTCCTGTTGTATATAATCTAAGGCGAGGATCGAGATCAGGAGGATTACATGGTCCACTGTACGGAAATGAAAAAAGGTGAAATCTATTATTGTGATGAATGCGGTCTGGAGCTCCAGGTCATGAAGGAATGTGAAGGATGCGGAACTTCCGAGGATACATGCGAACATGTGGAATGTAGATTAGTCTGTTGTGACAAGTTTTTAAAACTCAAAGAATAGCCAAGCGAGCACACATGACGATAATGGAAAAAACCAACAGGGCCCTTGCCGCCCTATTTATCAGAGATTCTGAAGACATCTATAACATCCGAGTTCGGGCAAAACATGGAATATTGGCAGGATGGTTTTCTATCACGGCCTTGTTGGTGCTATTCGTCATCAAGATGAGCCTGGGCCTCCGGTCAGGATCTATCTCCCTTGTCGCAAACGCCTTTCATCTCTTCTCCCATCTAGCGAATTCCGTGATTTTAGTTGTGAGTTTCCGGATGGCTACACGGCCGGCAACGGCAGAGACTCCATACGGCCATGGACGGATGGAACACGTCGCACCTCTGATCATGTCCATTTTTCTTTTTGTCTCCGGCATCCAGATCGCCGAACAATCTGTACACCGAGTTCTCGATCCCCATGAGGTGCACTATTGGAATGCCCTGCCTTGGATCTTGTTGGCCACGATAGTCATCAAACAGTGGCTGGCGCAATTTATCAAATATTTGGGAAAAAGGGTGGAGTCTCACGCCATCCTGACCAATGCCTTCCATCAGAAGATCGAAGCTGTCATGTCCGTCACCGTTATTGCAGGCCTCGTGGCCGGGCACTATTTTCACAAGCCAGAGGTGGATGGCTATATCGGGATTTTTGTGTCCTTGTGGTTGCTATACATGGGCTTTACCCATGGAAGAGAGGCTATTGTACCTCTTCTGGGCAAGGCCCCGAGCCGGGAGCTCATACAAAAAATACGCGAGACGGCCAAATCCGTCGATGGGGTGGAAGACGTACACGAGATAATCGTACACGATTACGGAACCATGGTCACGATTTCTTTGCATCTCGAGATCTTTGAAAAATTCGGCCCTGTCGAGATCCATGATATAACGGAAAGATGCGAGGCGAAGCTTCGGATGACTTTTCGAGGAGAGACGATCGCCCACTCCGACCCTCTTCTGGAGCCCACACCCGAGATCCAGGCTATCCAAGATCGATTCAAAAAGGTACTGGAAGAATTTCCAGAAATTATCGACTATCACGATTTTCGTGTTGTCGCTGAATCGAAAAAATCGAAGATTATCATCGCCGACATCGACACGGCTGAAAAAGTTGCGGAATCCGAATTCGACGCCATCTCAAAAAAACTGAACATAACATGCGTGAAAAAAATCCCTGGCATCGCCTACTGCTCCTTTTACATCACCCCTAAATATGCCTATTAGGGGACGTCGTTAAAAAAAGGAGTTGCGAAATGGATATGAGAAAATTATAATCTTTTCACTTAATGTGGAAAAAGATCATCGAAGATCGGAAAGGAGGAAACATGGATAAAAAGCCTTCTGGCCATCATTTGGGCATTGTGGTTATGTTGGGTGCGGTTTGGGGACTCTCCGAAGCGGCTCTCGGCATGGGACTCAGGAGTTGTGCATCTGCAATGTCGGGATCGATCATGACCGGCGTGGCCTTGTTCTTCATCGCTGCATGCTGGATCATCTCCCAAAGTTGGAGAGGTGTTGCTCTTTTGGTCGTCATTGCCATACTGTTCAAGTTGTTCGATGCCCTGCTTCTTTCTCTGCCGATATTGCATGGGGCTGTGGCCAATCCCATCTTTGCCTTCATAATGGAAGGCGCGGCTTTTTTGATTATCGTATTCCTGGTCAAAGAACGGCTCTCTAAAAACATCTCATCTCAAGCTCTCACCGGAGGCCTGTCCGCTTTAGTCGCTGTCAATCTATTTCCTCTAGTGAAATTCGCAACAGGCATTCCCGCATGTGTGGTTGCCGGAACAGGATATCCGCTCTCCCTCTATTACGCTTACATTGCCGTCGCCCTCTCCTTCATCACCGTTCCCCTCGGAATACTGGTGGGTGAAAAAATGAGAGCTCTAGAAGGGGGATTAGTCAGCGCTTTGGGAACAAAGAAATTTCAGTTTATCGCATCCCCTGCTGCGGTAATCATTTGCCTCGCTATAGTACTCCTGATTCGGTCGATCTAGAGTCTCATCTTATAAGCAGGGAAAAAATGAAAGGGGGAAAAGTGAAAAAAAAGAATGCGTTTACAAGACGGGATTTCCTGAAAGGTTTTGGAAGCGGAACCCTGGGAGCAGCTTTAGCTCCCAAATTATTGGCTCAGAAATCCGAGTCCATCCAAACCCAGTCAGGAGAAGTCCCGGTTTTTGCTAAAAAACAGATACGATTCAATGTAAACGGAAAAGATTATGCTCTTGTCGTCGAACCACAGAAAACTCTCCTCGATGTCCTCCGGGATAAACTGAACCTAACCGGGGCTAAAAAAATATGTGATCGCGGTGAATGCGGCGGTTGCACAGTTCTGCTGGATGGGAATCCCATCTACTCCTGCATGTACCTCGCTTTCAGAGCAGACGGCGCCAAGATCACGACCATCGAAGGGATGGCCCAAGCGGACAAACTCCATCCTCTCCAACAGGCTTTTATCGACAATGACGCCTACCAGTGCGGTTTTTGTACACCTGGTTTTATCATGGCTTCCGCAGCATTGCTGGAAAAGAAGCCCAATCCCAACTTGGAAGAAATAAAAAAAGGCCTTTCTGGCAACCTGTGTCGCTGCGGAAATTTCACCAAGATCTATCAAGCTGTGGACGAAGCGGCAAAAAATAGGGGAGCTTAAAATGGCAAAAAAAGCTTATAAACGAGCCATGGAGGAAAGTAACCTCTGGTATGACACCTATGTAAGCGACCAGACAAAACATACGCCCGAGGGACCTTTTAATGAATCCGATAAGAAGTTCAAATTGATCGGCCAGTATACAAAAAGGATCGATGGAAATAGGATCGTCACTGGAAAGGCCCCGTATACACAGGACATCAAACTCAGGGGGATGTTGATAGGGAAAATCCTGAGGGCCCCCCATGCCAAAGCTGAAGTCCTTTCAATCGATCTGACTGCAGCCAAAAACTTGGACGGAGTCAAAGCCGCCATTCCGATGAACAGGGGAAACATCCAATATGCAGGTCAAATGGTGGCGGCAGTCGCTGCCATAAACGAAAAAACAGCGGACAAAGCACTGGCCCTCATCAAGGTCGAATACAAACCGATGCCCCATGTCGTCACAGAAGAAAAAGCAAAAGAACAGGAAGCACCTCAAGTCCATGACAACCGTCCGAATGTGGAACAACGCCGGGGCTACAGCCGGGGAGATGTAGAAGACGGATTTAAAAAGGCGGATGTTGTCATAGAGCGCACGTATAAAACCGCCATCGAAATCCATCAACCTGCAGAAACCCATTCCAGCATCGCATTATGGCAAGGAGAGAGACTGACGATCTGGGATTCCACACAGGCCATACACAGCGTGAGGGATCAGCTTGCTGAAGTTCTTCAAATCCCGGCAACCCGGATCAAAGTAATAAAACAATACATGGGAGGAGGATTCGGCAGTAAATTGGGTTTGAATGAACAGACAGTTGCAGCGGCCATGCTTGCCCAAGAAACCGAAAGGCCGGTTAAAATCATGCTGACCAGAAAATCCAACTCCCTCTGCGTGGGCAACCGTCCATCCACTTTTCAGACCTACAAAGGCGGCGTGAAAAAGGATGGAACGATCACAGCCCTCAGCCTTTTGAGTTACACATCCGGCGGAATCCAAGGAGGAGATCGGTCCTCAGAACCTATGATCGATGTGCACAAATGTGACAATGTCAAAGTGGAAGACCACAACATCTACATGAATACAGGACCTTCAAAACCCACAAGAGCCCCTGGTTTGGTTCAGGGAACCTTTGGATTCGAAGGATTTATGGATGAGCTGGCCAACGAGATCGGCTGGGATCCCCTGGCATTCCGGAAGGCAAACTACACGACCAAGAACAGAGGCGGGACAGGAATCCCTTATTCATCCAAGGGACTGGATAAAGCTTACGAAATCGGCGCAAAAGAAATAGGCTGGCACAAAAGGAACAGGGTTGCCGGAGAAGGTGAAGGCAGGATCAGACGGGGAATCGGGATGGCAGCCGGGATCTGGTGGGGGGCTGGATCTCCCGGGACCGTTGCCGATATAAAACTTCATCCCGACGGCAGTGTCGAAGCCATATGCGGAACCCAGGATATCGGCTGCGGGACGAGAACGCATATGGCTGTGGTCGCCGCAGAAACGCTGGGATTGTATCCTGTGGACATCACGGTCAAGCTGGGAAACTCGGATTATCCGTGGGCCCCCCTTTCAGGAGGAAGCCTGACGACACCGTCTGTCGCTCCGGCTGTCAGGGATGCGGCGCTTAAAGCGGTTGAATATCTCATGGATATAGCCGCTTCTAAACTCAAAATTCCTGTTTCGCAAATCGTTCTCGACGATAAAAAATTCATAGATAAAAGCGATCCGGAAAATTCGATTCCGTTCAAAGAAGCCCTTAGCGATCTGAGCCATGAAATGGTATTCCATGGCGAAAGAAAAGGACTTCCAGAAGGATATGCCTACAATACTTTCGGAGCGCATTTCGCCGAGGTCGAGGTCGACATGGCCACAGGAAAGATAACCGTTATCAAGGTCGTGGCCGCCCATGACAGCGGCCGGATCATAAACAAACAGACAGCGGAAAGCCAGGTTATAGGCGGCGTAACCCAGGGATTGAGCACAGCCCTTTTCGAACAGAGAATCATGGATAATACTACCGGTCGGATGGTCAATCCCAATCTAAGGGATTACAAGATCGCCACTTCTATGGACATTCCCGAGATCGTGCCCTTGTTTGTGGACATCGTCGATCCGAGGATCAACAATCTGGGGACAAAAGGACTGGGGGAACCCCCGAGAATACCGTCTTCTGCCGTCATCGCCAATGCCGTGTACAATGCAATCGGGGTTCACATCCGGGAAATCCCCATGACACCGGATAAAGTCCTTCATGCCCTAAAGGAAAAGGGGGTGGCCCGATGAAAGAATTCAAGATCGCACAGCCACAATCGCTGGATCAGGTATCTTCCCTGCTCTCAAAAGAAAAAACAAATTATGTCTTGATGGCCGGGGGCACAGACCTTCTGGACGAAATCAAAAACGAGATCATCGCACCCGAAGTCGTGATCGATCTCAAATCTGTCCCGAATCTTACGGCTATAAAAACAGACAAAACGCATGTCTCGATCGGCGCCATGACAAACATCGCAGATCTGGCCGAAAATCCGATCATCCAGGAACAATTTCCCGGCCTGGTGGAAGCCGCCCTTTCGTTGGCCTCTCCGCAACTGAGGAATGTGGGCACGGTCGGCGGTAACCTTTGCCAGAGGCCCAGGTGCTGGTATTACCGCGATCCAGATACGATCTGCCGAAAAAAGGGCGGAAGCCGTTGTTATGCCCAGCGAGGAAGAAACAGGTATCACGCCATTTTCGGGGGCGGTATATGCTACATCGTGTATCCCTCCGACCTGGCGCCAGCTCTTATCAGTTTGGATGCAGAAGTCATGCTAAACGGACCAGCAGGCAAAAAAAACACAGTGAAATTGGAGGATTTTTATACCCTCCCGCAGAACAATGTCCAGAAGGAGAATATTCTGGAGTCCAATCAGATCGTGAGCGAAATTAGAATCCCTCTTCCGAAAAAGAACGCAACGAGCTCCTATTCCAAGTTCAAGGAAAGGGGAACTTGGGATTTTGCTGTCGTGTCGGTGGCTCTATCCGGAATTGTTTCGAACGGTGTTTTTTCAGATCTCAAGATCGTTCTCGGAGGTGTGGCTCCCATTCCATGGCGATTAAAAAAGGTCGAAGATCTCCTAAGAGGAAAAAAACTAACGGAAGATATCATCAAACAAGGGACCAGGGAGGCCGTGTCAGACGCCAGGCCTCTGGAAGAGAACACTTATAAGCTGGATCTCCTCGAAGCTGTTCTATACACTGTCCTCGCTTCCAAAACATAGAATCTGACTCAATTGCGTTACACGTGATAAATATTTTAACAGGCCCCGTCCATTCGGGAAAAACGACCCTCCTCAAGAGCACCATCCCTGTGCTCAGAGAAAAAAAATTCCGTATTGCAGGCTATCTGAGCGAAGCCACCTGGAAAAACGATGAATTCCTCGGGTACGATTTGGTTGACTTAGAGGACCATCGAAATCATCCTTTTATCCGCAAACATGGCCAACAGGATTGGCAAAGAATCGGTTCTTTCTTTTTTCTGCCGGAAACACTCGACTTAGCAAAAAATATTATACATCGGAGTGAAAAAGCGGACCTATGCATCGTGGATGAGGTGGGTCCTCTCGAGCTCTCCGGTAAAGGTGTTTGGCCAGCCCTCGAGAACATCTTGAAGTTCCCGCATTCACACCTGCTTCTGGTCGTTAGGGATTCTATCCTTGATGACATGCTGGATAAAATCCAAAGGGAGGATTTTATCGTGTTCGACATCGAACAGAAAAAAAAACCGCTTCACCTGGCAAATTCCCTTTTGCAAGGTCTTGATAAAAGGAGAGAATCGAAAAAAAAATGAAGGTCATTTATGCACGGCTTCTCGATGAGCTCAAAGACAAAAATCTGGTTTTGGCTACAATCCTCTCCACCAAAGGATCCAGTCCTCAAGTACCCGGTGTCTCTGCGCTTTTTTCAGATAAAGGACTTCTCACAGGTACTCTGGGAGGAGGAATCTTGGAGGCCAGGGCCGAGAAAAAAGCGTTGGAATGCTTGCGAACCGGGGAGTCTTCTCTTGCCCGATTCGAATTGTATGGGGATATTTCTTCGGAAGAAGAGGCGATCTGTGGAGGAGAAGCGACCATTCTTTTTGATGCCCAATTAGGCATTCATGAGAGCACTTTTCAAAAAATGATCCGATCTCTCACAGGCCGGAAATCCGGGATTCTGTCTACGGATATCCACAGGATAAGCGAAAGGGTTCTAAAATTGTCCCGGTCGTGGCGAGAAAAGTCAGAGATATTCGGTGAAGAAGCGGAAAAAAAAGATTTTCCTTACCGAGAGGATATTAAAAATGCATTTTCGACGGGAAATCCAGTCTATCTGGCAGGGAGAGAAACGGTCGCGGGAGAAGTGACGGATATGTATCTGGAACCTAGATCTCCCCTCTCCCGTCTTGTGATCGCAGGAGCAGGGCATGTGGGTCAGGCGGTCGTCCACATCGGGCATCTTCTGGATTTCGAAGTCACGGTTATCGACGATAGGCCTGAATTCGCCAACAAAGACATTGTGCCGGAAGCGGATCACATTATCGTCAAGGATATCGGGAAAGCTATCGAAAAGATCTCAAAGTCGCCAGACACCTATTTTGTAATCGTCACCCGAGGTCATAGTCATGATGCAGAAGCATTGAAGGCTTGCATCGGTTCTGAAGTTGCCTACATCGGGATGATCGGGAGCGGACGGAAGATCGCTTTGATGCGCGAAAAATTCATCGCCTCGGGCTGGGCCACAGCCAGCCAGTTCGATCGTGTTTACGCTCCGATCGGTATCGACATCCAATCCAAAACGGTCCAGGAGATCGCTATCAGTATCGCAGCCGAGCTTGCGCAAGTCAGAGCACAAATCGAGAAACAAGCAACGGAGGCCTCATGATCTTTGCTTTGCTGCTGGCAGCCGGTGAATCCCGGAGAATGGGAAAACCTAAACTTCTCCTCCCCTTCGGCCAAAAAACGATCATCGAACACATCGTTGATGATATCCTCGATTCAAAGGTCGATAAAATTTTGGTTGTTTTGGGATCACACCGTGAGAAAATCCGCCTCAAACTCCTAGACCGTCCTGTTTTATCGGTCATAAACCACCGCTATAAGGAAGGGATGCTCTCCTCCATCCAAACAGGCTTCGAAGCCCTGCCGAAAGAATGCGTGGCTGCTCTTGTATGCCTTGGGGACCAGCCGTTTATTCCCCCTGCCGTCCACGACCGACTGATCGAAGCGTATGAACAAACTCAAAAAGGAATTATCCTACCCATTTACGATAAAAAGCGGGGCCACCCTATATTGATCGACATGAAATACAAACAAGAGGTTTTGAAACTGGGCCCGGACACAGGACTCAGAGCTTTGGTGCATAACCATCCTCAAGATGTCCTTGAAGTGAAAGTGGAAACACCGCGTATTCTTAAAGACATCGACAGACCGGAAGACTATGCACGAGAATTAGAGAGGAAGGAGGAAGAATGAAAAAGATCTTTATTTCCGCATTGATCCTTTCCCTGACATTATCTCTAACGGCCATGCAAAAATCCGCCATCGAAAAGGAACTCATACGAATCCATGACCTTCAGAGACAGGCTTGGAACGAGGGAAACATCGAAGGATTTATGGCCCACTACTGGAAATCAGAGAAGATGACATATCAGTCAGGAGACACAAGACTGAATGGATGGGATGCCCTGCTGGACAGGTATAAAAAAGTCTACCCTGAGGGAAACATGGGCACATTGGAATTCTCCGACCTCATCGTTCATGTTTTGAGTGAAGATTCAGCCTATGTGATAGGAAAGTGGAAGGTCCAAGCGGAAACATGGACACGAGTAGGTCTATTCACGACAATCTTAAAAAAAATGGAGGATGGCTGGAAAATCATCCATGACCACTCCAGTTGACCAATTTGGCCATGGAGAAACGGCTATGAAAAAATTCACCGCATTTGTTTCCCTCATCATTTTTACTCTTTGTTTTTCAGCCTATTCATTTCCTGTCGAGCCCAAAGGACATCTTTTTATCATCGGAGGAGGGGATTGTCCCGAAAGCATGATGAAAAAGTTTATCGATCTGGCTCACACGTTCCAAAGCGGAAAGATTATCGTTTTTCCTATGGCTAGTGGAGTGCCTGACAAGGTGGGCCCTGAGCAGGTGGCCGAACTCAGCAGCTATGGCGCCCGTTCTGTGGCATATCATATCCTCAGCCGTGAACAAGCTCTCGATCCCGAAAGTGTGAATCTTTTGGAAGGTGTCGGCGGCGTGTTTTTTTCCGGCGGTGTTCAATCCCGGCTGGCCGATGTTTTAAACGGCACCCCTATCCTCACAAAACTCCACGAATTATACGAAAAGGGAGGCATTATTGGCGGAACCAGCGCAGGAGCTGCCGTCATCGACCAGCATTTTGTCCGTCGCAAAAGACACAACCGGCTTATCAGCCTTGTCCTAGAAAATCCGAACACAACGGGTATAGGAATCGATGAGTCCACAGCTATTATCGTGTATCCCGGCCAGATCTTCGAAGTTATCGGTCAAAACAACGTCATCGTGTACGACGCTTCCCATGCCGATGTCGACATACAATCTTTCCAACCTGTGAGTGGGCATAACCTGAGCATGCACATCCTCAAACCAGGAGATCGCTTCGATATAAAAACAAAAACTGTGAATAGATGAAGAAACTGAAACTACCCCATACGCTCGTGTTGATCTACATCATGGTGGTTCTCACTGTGATCGCAACCTGGATTGTCCCCGGAGGGGAATACCAAAGGACCGAACAGGATGGGCGGACCATCCCCGTGGCCGACTCCTTTCAATTTGCAGAAGGGCAACCCCAAGGTCTGGGAGCCCTGTTTGTCTCCCCGATCAAAGGATTCATCGAGGCGGCCTACATCATCGTGTTCATCTTTGTGGTGGGTGGGGCATTTGCGATCATCCAGGAAACCGGTGCCATCATGGCTTTTATCCACAACTTGGCCCTAAAATTCGGCGAAAGCAAAGCGTTGCGGGCACTTCTTATCCCGGTCACCATGATCATATTTTCCCTGGCGGGAGCCGTATTCGGCATGTGCGAGGAGACCATGCCCTTTGTGTTGATTTTCGTTCCTTTGGCCCTCTCTCTGGGATATGACACCATCGTGGGAGTCAGCATCCCTTTTGTGGGAGCGGCCGCTGGTTTTGCCGGTGCCTTTTTCAATCCTTTCACTGTGGGAATTGCCCAGGGAATCGCCGATATCCCCCTATATTCAGGGCTGGGTTACCGGCTTATCATCTGGGCGATCGGTACCGCCATCGCTATCTTCATCGTTATGCGGTATGCCTGTCGGTTGCTGAAAAATCCTAAAATCAGCCCAACATTCGAGGAAGACCAGGAAAAAAGAAAAAATTTGGACCTGGATTCCTCTGCCAAAAAAAAGATCGATCTGCTCGGCCGGCACAAACTCGTTCTGTTGCTTTTTCTTGCAGGCATGATCCTGCTGGTCTTCGGGATCCTCAAATTCAAGTGGTACATCAATGAAATCGCAGGGCTCTTTCTGGCCTTGGGCATTTTCTCTGGTATTGTGGGAAGGCTAAGTTCTGAAAAGATCGCCAAAGCTTTTGTAGCCGGGGCCAAAGACATGATCAATGCCGCTTTGATCATCGGATGCGCTCGAGCTATTCTGGTCGTGGCCACAGAAGGAAAAATCCTGGACACGGCCCTTTTTTACATGGCCAAGTCCATTTCCCAATTTCATCCGATCATCTCATCCCAGATGATGTTTCTTTCCCAGTGTGTTATCAATTTTTTTGTCCATTCGGGAACCGCTCAGGCGGCTCTCACCATGCCCATCATGGCTCCCCTGGGAGACCTTGTCGGCATCACACGGCAGACAGCGGTTTTTGCTTTCCAACTGGCTGAATACATCAACCCCATCCTTCCGACATCCGGAGTGACCATGGGTGTGCTCGGATTGGCCAGATTGAGGTGGGAAAAATGGGCCAAGTGGTTCCTGCCGCTCCTGATCATATGGGTTCTGTTTGGATTGCTGACACTCATTCCTCCTGTTCTAGCGCACTGGGGCCCTGCATGATGGAAGTCTTGACAAAATATCCACTGTTCGAACAATATGAGAATGGATAAAACCTATGGCTCTGATCAAAAAAAAGAAGCTGGCAGAGGAGGTGATAGACGAGATTAAACGGATGATCCATTCCGGTGAACTCAAGCAAGGAGACAGGCTTCCGAATCAAAACGAATTTGCTGCCGAGCTCGGCGTCAGCCGGACATCGCTACGCGAGGCTTTCAACACACTTTGTGTTCTTGGGGTACTCGAGCAACACCAGGGTTATGGCACTATCGTGAAGTCGAGGTTTTCTGCCCTTTATGCTGACCATTTATCCGCCCCGTTTATAACCGATGAGAAGGCCACTCTAGAGCTCCTCGAAGCCAGGCAGTTCATCGAGATCGGGGCTGCCCGTTTGGCAGCCAAGAACGCCACCCCAAAACAGATCAAAGAGATGGGAGCCCTTATAGAGGATATGGCGAGGGCGAGCAAAAAAGGGGATATCCCGAAACTCTCCGAACAGGATATCGAATTCCATTTCCTGATCGCCCAGGCAACACAAAATCGTGTCATGATCCATCTCCTAGCCACTATTCGAGGTCTGATGGAAAAATTCATGCATGAAGCGTTTCTGGTTCTCCACGATCAGAAACGGTATTTAAAGGCCCATCGGGATATCTACCAAGCCGTCACACAACGGGATCCAGCCATGGCCTCCGGACTGATGAAAAAACACATAGCGGATGTCCAGAAGGATTTGCAGCAGTACTACAGAGTCATGAATAAATCATGAATACGATAGAGGAAATAGCGTGAAAATCGGTTATCTAGACGGGAACAGGCTTTATTATGCATTTCTTGTCGGGGGGGATGCGGTCATCAAAGATCAAAACTATTTGAACAAGATCAATGTCTTCCCTGTACCAGATTCGGACACAGGAACGAATTTGGCCTCCACCATGCGATCTATAGCAGAGGGAGCCAGGTTGGACCGTTCGGTCAGCTCGACTCTCAGCTCCATTGCAGATGCCGCCCTTTCAGGAGCAAGGGGAAATTCCGGGCTGATTTTCGCCCAATTTCTGTACGGGTTGAGCGAAGAAATCCAAAATTTTAAAAGACTTTCCCCAAAACATTTTGCCGAATCGGTAAAAAACGCGACACAAAAGACCTACAAGGCCATCGTATCTCCGGTCGAGGGAACAATGCTCACGGTCATGAACGACTGGGCGGATGCCATCTACAGCAAGAGAACCACTACAAAAGATTTTGTCGAGCTTCTCGTTTCATCGCTCCAGGCCGCACAAAAATCTCTGGCCGAAACCCCTCGAAAACTAGCGGTTTTGGCAAAAGCAGGCGTTGTAGACGCAGGAGCCAAGGGGTTTGTCGATTTTCTCGAAGGGATCACCCAATTCATCAAAATAGGAAAACTCAAGCACTTATCCAAACCTGAAAAAATTCCTGAAGAATCAGAGGTCCATGTTCATGCAGACAGAAATTCCATTTCTCACCGTTATTGCTCTGAAGCCCTATTGGTCGGTGAAAATATGAGTCTGAATAAAATCAAGGAAGACCTGCACTCTTTCGGAGATTCTGCCATCGTAGCTGGATTCGAAAAAAAAGCCCGACTCCACATCCACACAGACAATCCCGCAGATCTTTTTTTTAAGCTGAAGGATTACGGTTCTATTTTGCAGATCAAAGCCGATGACATGCTGAGACAGTATGAGGCAAGCCATGAGAGAAAGGCAAAAATAGCCCTGGTGACCGATTCCGCCTGTGACCTGCCTCAGGAAATCATCGACGAACATCAAATTCACGTCATTCCTTTTCATATCTCATTCGGCGAAAGCCTATTTCTAGACAGAGTAACGATCACGCCCCAGCAGTTTTACACTCTGCTCCAGACACGAAAGGAACACCCGAAAAGCTCCCAGCCTTCTCGAAAATTCGTCCAGGATCTTTTCTCCTTTTTGGCAAGTCATTATGAATCCATGATCGTGATCAACATTTCAGACAGGCTGAGCGGGGCGTACCGATTGAGCCGGGAAGCTTCCGATGCAACGGGAGATCATTCAATAAGCGTTATCAACTCCCGTCAGCTCAGCGTTTCACTGGGACTCATCGTATACCGGGCAGCCCTTGCCATCCAGGAAGGTAAATCATACACCGAGATCAGCAAGCTGACTAACGATTGGATCGCAAAAGCCAAGATTCTCGTGGATGTCCAGACTTTGGAATACATGGTACGCGGGGGAAGGGTGAGCCCTCTAAAAGGATTGTTGGCCAAAATATTGAATCTTAAGCCGATCATCTCTTTAGATTCGGAAGGGAAGGCTGTAGGCTACGGAAAATCATTCAGCCGCGGCCAGAACATGAAAAAGATCATAAGCGCGATTAAAAAAATACAAAAAGAGGGAGATATCTGGAACTATGCCATCGTTCATGCCCAGAATCGGGACAGAGCTGAAAAGTATGCCGAACTATTACAAAATGCGTTAGGCCGTCCTCCCCTTTATATTATGGATATTTCCCCCGTGGTTGGGGTTCACAATGGCATCGGAGCTGTTGGCATCGGTTTGATGTACGCGTAGATTGTCCTTTAATCCACGGTAAATCCGATCTTGAGGGTGACTTGCCAGTACGACACTGAGCTGTCCTGAATGTAGCCCCGTGAATCGGCAATCTGAAACCACCTCATGTTGTGCACAGATTCTGCTGCCTTGACGATGGCGTTTTTCACAGCGTCTTCGATGCTAACCTTGGATGAGCCTGTTAGCTCGATCGTTTTGTAGATATGTTCGTCCATGGATATCTCCAGCAAAAATATTTTTTTAGCCCCAGATTATACCACAAGCTATTCTAAGCTGCCGATTTCTTTTTCTACCGCTTCTAAAATCTCACAAGACTCGACCAGCTCTTTCATCCGGGTATGGTCATGGTATAAGGGCCGGTCTTCATCCAGATGTTCGACATATTTTCGGATAACCTTCCTGGCCATCGACACGCCCTTTCCTGGAGTGAATTCCCGAAAATCCAGGGCCTGGGCCGCCGCCATGAACTCGATGCCGAGCACACCATAAGCATTGTCGATTATCTGATCGTTCTTGATCGCTGTGTTCATGCCCATCGAAACAAAGTCCTCTTGATCCGCAGCAGCGGGAATGGACATGACCGAGGCGGGAGCGGACAAAATGCGCTGTTCGACGATCAATGTGTCTGCTGTGTACTGGCTGAGCATCATCCCTGACATCATGCCAGCGCCTTTTGTCAAGAAGGCGGGCAGTCCCACACTCAAGGCTGGATTGGTCATGCGGTTGAGACGTCTTTCCGAAAGCACACTCACCATGGTGACCGCCGCTCCGATCATGTCCATCGGGAGGCAGACAGGAGTCCCCTGGAAGTTGGCACCGGTCAGTGTCAATTCAAACTCGGTAAAAAAAATGGGGTTATCCCCCACACCATTGAGTTCGATCTCGACCTGTTTTTTGGCATGGGCCACGGCATCGTGGGCTGCCCCGATGACCTGGGGTGAAGACCGCATGGAATAGGCATCCTGAACCTTGATCTTGAACTTGTCCGACAGGAGATCGCTCCCCTCGACACACTTCATCAGGGAAGAGGCCGTTCTGACAGCCCCTGGAAAACCACGTGCCTGATGCAACCGAACATCATAGGGTTTCATGTTGGCATACAGGGCCTCGAGCGTCATGGCACAGGCGATCTCGGCCTGCTTCAGCCAACGGTTGATATCATACAATTGCATCGCACTCATAGAGGTGAGCAAGTTCGAACCATTAATGGTGGCAAGTCCGTCCCTGGCTTGCAAACCCGGGATAGGGATCCCAGCCCGTTTCAGGGCCTCCCTCCCAGGAAGCTTTTCACCCTGGAAATAGGCTTCCCCTTCTCCCATTAGAAGAAGGGCGATCTGGGACATAGGGGCCAAGTCTCCGCATGCTCCGACAGAACCTTTCTGGCAAACGACAGGTGTCATGCCTTTGTTCAACATGTCGATCAAAGTCAAGGTGATTTCCGGCCGGCAACCCGATCTTCCTTTGGCATGGACATTGATACGGCTGGCCATAGCGCCTCGTACGTACTCGATAGGCGCTGGATCTCCGATACCGGCCGCATGATTATAAATTAGGTATTTCTGGAATTGTTCGACCTGGTCATCACCCAGTATGACTTCTGAAAACTCTCCGATGCCTGTATTGATCCCATACATGATCTCTTTTGCCTTAATTTTTTTATCCAGCATGGCACGGCAGGCTTTGATCCGCTCCAAAGCCTCCGGATGAAGCTCCACTTTTTCATTGTGGCGAGAAATCTGGATCATCTTCTCGATCGTCAAGTTCGAGCCGTCAAGGACTATGGCCATTGTTCTTCTCCTCCCGTCTGTGTCTAATCAGGAAATCCTAAATTCGTATTATCATCATACCAATTTAATTGTCAATAAAAAGAAAAAAGGGGGCGGTTCTATCAATATTTATTGCATTAAGAGAGCCACATTCCTAATGCGACAAAAAACATGACCACGGCAATGAAAACCACACCGAGAGGAAATCTCTCGATTCTTTCCTCTTCTTTCATTCCCATCAGATCTTTAAAAGTCCTTCATAAAGGTCTCGATGTCGATCACCCGGGCATAATACCGGTTGAGAGAACTCAAAGTCGACAAATGCACATCGGCAGCACTCACTTCTCTATCGTTAAACGTCAGCGCTCGAGTAGCACAGGCATCGTGGATGAGGGTGGTTTCAAAGTCATAGTCAGAGGCTGCCCGAACGGCCGCCTCCACACACATGTGCGTCATCATCCCGCAAATCACCAATTTTTTCACCTTGTGCTCCCTCAAATATTCCAGCAAATCCGTCTCTTTGAAGCAGTTGACATGATTCTTGGAGACGACCTTCTCCCCTTTTAAAGGGTAAACATTCTTGTTGATCTCAGCTCCCTGTTGGGCGTTGTGCCGAACATGCACGACCAACATTTTTTTCTCGCGGAACTTCTGAAGAAGTTTTTGTGCATTCAAGCAAGCAGCTTCGGACTCGACCAGCTCCGACCTTCCCCCTGGAAAATAGAAATTTTGGATATCGACAAGCAAGAGGGCCCATTCTGCGGGCTCTTCCGCAGCTGATAGAGGATAAGAAAAAGCAACGAAGACCATTGCGATCCCCAGCGCTATTAATTTCAGTCTACATTTCATTACAAACTCCTTAAATTCATTAAAACACCATAGACATTCCCGGTCAACTTTGCTAAGGGAAACTCTATGAGCTCAATAGTTCCTTTTTAGCTGCAGACTTCAACCTTTTGTCAAAAGTAAGCAGTTCTAGTTCAGGGATCTGGGTTTGAAGAGTTTTCCCGACAGCCAAATGCCAGAGATCAGCCCCTCTCAAAGACCTTTTTTGCGATAGGGCCCTGATCTCTTCCCAATCGGGCAATACATTCAGATACCTCCACGGGCCTTGATCAAGGGCTTCATGCGCTGCACGGACAAGAACATCAGCCAGAATCCTTTCTCTTTTCAACCTTGTTATCACAGCACACACCTCTGCATATGCAAGGGTTGAAATCAGATGAAGTCCTTTTTTTCGAGACCATTCGATAGCCTCCTCAGTTCTGGAATCTTTAAAAAGAGCAGAGAGAATTACAGAGGCATCCCAGTAAACGATGGATTGGGGATCGTTTTTCATGAGTCTCTATCTTCTTGTAAATACCGCTGGGCTGTTTCATCCGGTAGGGGAAGAGGAGCCGGAAGGGAAGTTTCCTCCTTCGCCCTTCTCGGGCCGATCAAGCTCTGTCGTTCCATTCTCTCGATTCGCTCTTCAAGGGATAGGGATTCCTGGGGAACAGGAATAATTTTCCCAACAGGTTTGCCATGATTTGTGATGATGATTTCCTTACCATTCTGGACATCTTCCAGCAATCTGCTGAGATTGATTTTTGCTTCCCGAACGCCGATTCTTATCTGTTGCATTTTCACACCCTCAAAATGTAACTATTATAGTTCTATTTTATTGTAACTACAGTTGCTATTATTTGTCAAGCTATCTTACACTCTATCCAGTCATCCCCTCCCCCTTCAATCATGACGTTTCATTCATACTCCATTTCTCAAAATAAGTTTGTCCGGGGAGTAGTTTGAAGGAGACTATCCCAGGAAGGGTATCAGATTATCCGGACGATAACCAAGGCCAGCTCATGGAGGCTCAAAGCTTCACAAAACGTTTCTTCCAATTTTGGCTCGGTTTCGTCAAGCCCTGAAGTGAAAACATTTTTCACTCCACAGGCACGGGCAATCGTTTCGATGTGCAAGGCCGGTGCTTCCCTTCCCAGGGCATCTTTCCCGATTCCAGGATGCGGTTGAAATCCGGAGGTGGCCGTTGCTTTGTTATCCAGAACGACCATCAGGATATCGCTCCGGTTATGGGCCGCATTGCAAATGGCAGGGAGAGCAGAGTGAAAAAAGGCGGAATCGCCAAAAATGGCCACAGCCCGTTCATCGATCCCCGCCTTGCTCAAACCATCGGCCACCCCGACAGCCGACCCCAGGGCATACTTGGCATCGAGTCGGTCTGCCACCGTAACAAGGCATCCTGGATCTCCGATAAGAAAAGGTTTTTGCCCCAAACCTTGGGCAGCTTTCTCCAATCTGTTCAGGACTTCATTATACCGGCATGAAGAACAATGATTCTTCTTTTTTGGCATTTCGTAAGCCGCGTTTTCCTTCAAGTAATCTGCTGCAGGAGCGAACTCAGGAATAAACTCGGTTAGGGCCCGTTGGATCTGCCACCGGAACAATTCCCCCTCCCGGGTAAAATGGCGATTCTTTTTTCCTGTAATCTTTATCGAACGATTCATTTCTTGAGCTATGGCCCTGATATGGGTTTCCAGAAACGGCTCGGTCTCTTCGATCACCAGAACTTCTTGGCATTTATTCAGAAAATTCCTGATTAATTTTCTTGGCAAAGGATACAGCACGCTCAATTTGAGCAAACGAAAATCTTCTGGAGGGCCCTCCCCCAATACATCGCAAAGTTTTCTGTAGGCAAATCCGCAGCCAATAACTCCCTTTTCTCCCGTGCCGGATTCCCGATTGAAAACAGAGCTTTCTGCCCACTTCCTTACGTTTTCAAGCCTTTGGTGTAGAGCTCTGTGTTTTTCCACAGCATTGAGCGGGACCGGTACGAACCTGTAGGGTTCTCTGATAGGACCGATAACGGCCTCTGAATAAGGTTCAGCCGAAACAGCGACAACCTCCTCCTGCTGGGCAAAACTTCGAGTTTCGCGAACGATGACAACTGTATTGAATCGTTCGGAAATTCGATAGGCTTCCTGAATCATCCCGTAAGCTTCAGCAGGACCGGTCGGCTCCATCAACGGCATTTCCAAGGATGAAACCAGGATTCTGGAGTCTTGATCGTTTTGAGACCCGTATCCTCCGGGATCGTCCCCGAGAAGAATGACCAACCCCCCGTTTACCGGGGTCAGATTCAAAACCATCAGCGGATCGATCATCACATTCAGGCCAACGCTCTTTGTGCAAACCAGAGCCCTACGTCCCGCCATGGATGCACCGATTCCCATCTCCATGGCCACCTTTTCGTTGCTCGACCATTCCACATAAAGGTCGGTCTTTTTTGCCCATCCGATCAAGGCTTCGACTGTCCCCGAGCTCGGCGAACCAGGATAGCTTGTTACAAGGGAGACGCCGGCGGCTAATGCCCCGTAGGCGATAGCTTGATCTCCGTTAAAACGTTTTCGAATCATCTTCTGTTTTCCTTTTTTTTCGACACCAATAAAAAGCGAAAGGGATGCCCGTTACGATAAAGGCCAGATCCTCCAAAGATTTCTGCCATTCGAAATAAGCCCTGAGAAGAATCAACCCTATAATCAGCAGGAGAGAAATGAGGGGAAGGAATGGGTAAAAGGGGACACGGAATATATCGGAGCCCCCTATATTTTCTTTCCTCATCTTGAAAAGAGCCAAGGTGGAAAGCCCATAAAAAATCAGGATGGCAAACACGAGACCGGCTGCGATGGTTTCAAACGTACCCCGGATGAGGAGAATTGCCCCAGCCCAGACACAGTGAGCGACTATCGCCCGGGAAGGAGTCCGGAATCGTGGATGGATAAAATCCAGCCATTTGAAGAACAGGCCATCTCGAGACATCGCATAATACACCCGGGGTGCGGTCATCATGGTCCCGTTAATGCTCCCAGAGGCGGAAATGATCACAAGGATGGCGATTAGAGCCGCTCCTATAGGACCGATGAGCACGGTCAGGACATCGGAGGCGACAATCGTGCTCTCCCTCATGCCCGCCATACCTAGTATCCTATGGTAGGTTAAATTTGTCAGAGCATACAGCAGAACGACAAGGGTGATGCCGATCAACAGGCTCAGGGGGATCACTTGTTTGGGATTTTTCATTTCTCCGGCAGAATAGCCCACCCGTTCCCATCCCGTATGGGAGAAAATGATCAACATCAAGGCTGCGACAACACTCCCTAGAGGACCCAAACTGCCTTGGAGAGGGGCATGGGAAGAGAGCAAATTTTCATGCCCGCCGCTGAAAAGGAAACCGACCACGACAATGGACAACAGAGCGCCCACTTTCAAAATGGTGGAGAGTTTCTGGTAAATGCTGGCCCTTTGAATGCCGATATAGTTCAACACACCGAACAGAAAGATAACGGCAAGCGCGGCCAAAATTCGGGCCGTTTTATCCAGGGTCACAAAATAACCAAAATAATCCGCTACGATTAAAGCCAAGCCTGCGGCAGCGCTCGTCCGGACGATAAAAAGCTGGGCCCATCCAAAGACAAAGCCGGCAAAGGGCCCAAAACACCGGCTGATATAGAGGTATTCCCCGCCTGTGGAAGGCATCCTTGTTCCCAGTTCGGCATAGATCAACCCGCTTATAAACACGAAGAATCCGGCCATCAACCAGAGCAAGAGGATGGGACCGAAGGATCCGAGGTAGCCCGCTATGATCTGAGGCGTGGAATAGATCCCGGCCCCGATGCTGATACCGATCAAGATGGCGATTCCGTCAGAAACGCCCAGAACCTTCCGGAAAGACGATCCTGAGGATTTTTCTTCAGTCGGTATCTCTTGGTACATATATCTTATAAAGATAGCTCATCCAGAGCTTTATTCAAGTTCGCAAGACCTTTCTTGATTTCTTCCGGGTCAGCGCCAAATCCGATCCTGAAATGCCGCTCATCCATCTCGAAACAATGGCCAGGGACCACGAATGTCCTGTACTTTTCGGCCAAAAGTCGGTAGACCTCTTCTGGATGGATATTCACATGGTTTTTTATCCTTGGGAAACACACCACACCAACTTCAGGGTAGACCCATTCAAAATCTGATTGCCGGGACATCCAGTCGGCCACAAGTTGGCGGTTGGATTCGATGCGGTTTCTGGCCTCGGCCAAAAACTTATCCTTTCTCTTTAAAACGGAGAGGGCGATCTTCTCACTGAGGCTGTTGTTGGATATGCTCAACTGTTCTCGGATGGCCACAGCCGACTGGAGGATAAAAGGATTTTTGGTTGCAAGCCAACCTGTTCGGATTCCTGGCAAACCATAACATTTGGACATGCTGGTTATGCTGATGACATTCGGGCTGAGCGATGCAGCCGGGGGCAAAATATTTTCATCCGAAGCCATATGGCGATAGGTCTCATCGAATAATAAAAAAGTATCATAGGATTCAACCAGTTCGATGACTTTTCGAAGATCTTCCTCAGAGATCATCGAACCCGTTGGATTGTTCGGGTGGGTCAGGCTCACCAGTTTTGTCTGGGGCGTGATCATGCTTTCGAGCACATCTAAATCGGGCTTGAACCGGTTTTCAAATTTCAGCGTGCACAGGTTCACATCACAACCCAATGATCGAGGGACCTCATAAAGAGAAGGATAGTTGGGGTGTTCGACGACGACATGATCGCCCGGTTTGACAAGGGCCGATACGACCACAAAATTCGCTTCGCTGGCTCCAGTCGTCACGACAACATGATCGCTGGAGAGTCCGGGATACTGCTCGGAAATTGCCCTCCGGAGATCGGGATGCCCCGAATGATATCCATACCGAAGGAGGACCTTATCTAAATCGATATCGAGATCTTCGACAGAGAGAGTCTTCACAGCGCTTTCCCCTATGTCACAGTCGATGGCATACTGGTATTTATCGAACCAAATCTCGAGTTCCATTCGCCTGAACCACATTATAGCTCCCTCCTAAATTATGATCTTGCGTGACAGCCTCACCCAGGTTTTACAAAATTTTCAAGTCTCGAGTCAACTGCACTGGACTATGAACAAGTCGATATGTGAGGCTTCGGATGTGTTAAAATTTGGTCTCGTTATATATAGATAATGGCATCGGCATTTTTATGAATAATTCAGGTTAAGTTTTTGATTGACAAAGTGTCACTGAAAGATAAACTAATCATACGTTGGAAAAGAAAAACTTTTAAATATTTTGGAGGTACAATGGCAAAAGAAATGAAAAAAATCATGGTCACAGGATCGGTCGGACAGATCGGCTCCGAGCTCACCATGGCATTGAGAGAAAAGTACGGGAATGACAATGTTGTAGCCACCGGGCATAGGACCCAGCCTAAACCAGAGTTACGCGATTCCGGCCCTTTTGAATTCATCAATGTGACAAAAAGAGAAACGATAGACGAGGTCGTAAAAAAATACAATATCGATACTATCTACCATCTTTCGGCCATTCTTTCGGCTGTCGGAGAAAAAAATCCCTACTTGGCATGGGATGTCAACATGAACGGGACTTACAACATCTTAGAAGCTGCCCGTGAGTTCGACATGACCAGGATTTTTGTGCCCAGTTCGATAGCCGTATTTGGACCTGAGACACCCTTAGATAATACTCCCCAAGAAACCATCCTGAAACCCAAGACCATGTACGGCGTCACAAAGGTCGCTGGAGAACTCCTGTGCGACTATTATGTCAAGCGTTTCGATGTGGATGTGCGGGGCTGTCGTTATCCGGGTATCATTAGTTATGAAACCCTGCCGGGTGGAGGCACGACTGACTACGCGGTGGCCATTTATTTCGATGCGGTCAAGAATAAAAAATACACCTGTTTTGTCAAAGAGGAGACCATGCTCCCGATGATGTACATGCCAGATTGTATCAAAGCAGCGATAGACCTGATGGAAGCGGATTTTTCTCGCCTGAAACACTATTCGGACTTCAATGTGACGGGCATGAGCTTCACGGCCGGAGAGTTGGCTGCCGAGATCAAAAAACACATTCCTGAGTTCGTCTGTGAATACAAGCCCGATTTTCGTCAGAATATCGCTGATTCCTGGCCTAATTCTCTGGATGACTCAGCAGCGCGGGAGGAATGGGGTTGGAATCCCAGCTTCGATTTGACTGCGATGACAGAGGATATGCTCAAGGTGTTATCGGAACGGCACGCGAACGGCACCCTCGACTACTAGTCTGGCCAACCCACCCCACGCCGACCCACCCCACCCTACATTAAGGATGGGATCGTAAAATAGCATCAGAAAATAGATTTTGAATCCAGCAACATTTTCCCTTTAGGCCATCCTACTTTGTTGGGTGGGTGGATTGGCCAGTCAAACCTTTATGTTAGGGTGGGGCGGGTTGGCGAGGATTTTTTGGAGGTAGTTGGGGAGAGCGAAAGCGGCCTTGTGTATCTCCAAATTATAGTATTGGAGATCCGGAGGCGGTTCTCTTTTGATATCGAAGGGATCGACCTGATCGGAAAGATAAACATAACACCAATTGCCCCCGGGATAGGTAGGCACGGGCGAGAGGTAGAACCGGGCAATTCCGAAAACATCCTTCATATCGTTTTTCGCACGCTTCAGGGCTTCCCCTTGGTAAAAAGGGGCCCCCATCTGGGCACAGGCTATCCCTCCAGGAGCAAGCCTATCCTTGATGAGTTCATAAAAATTCCTTTTATGAAGGGACACCGAAGGGCCGACAGGTTCCGAAGAATCTACCAAAACGACATCATATTTATCCCGTGATTTCTCGAGAAATTCTTTTCCGTCAGCAATCAAGATATTGGCTCGATCATCCTCGAGGCTCGGAAGGAGCCACGGAAAATATTTTTTAGCGACCGCGATGACATCGGGATCGATTTCCACCATTCTCACTTCTTCGATCGGATGTCGTAGAACCTGTTTAAGCGCCCCCCCATCCCCGCCTCCGATGATCAAAATCTGCCGGGGTTCATGGTGGGTGACCATGGCAGGATGGATGAGCATCTCGTGATAAAAAAATTCATCTTTTTCTGTCGTTTGGACCAGTCCATCCAAAAGAAGCATACGGCCAAAATAGGGATTTTCGATGACCTCGATCTCTTGAAAAGGGGATTTTTTCTTGAATAGCGTTCGCTTTGTTTCAAAGAAAATCCCGCTGGAGCGGGAGTGATATTCTCGTTTTTCTTTTTCGCTCATAGTTCCCAGATTAAAGGATCTTTATCGATCAAAATATCCCCATTTTTCATGGCTCGCTC
>CAZIDF010000025.1:47447-53540 GCA_964538085.1 uncultured Eubacteriales bacterium
GGATTAAAAAATGTGGACCTAACTTTTAATTTTTGATATAGTCATATGCCTTAAAGGAGGTAAATATGTATGGCAAGATCAAGGAAGATCTAACGAACGAACTTCAATCCATCCGCGATGCTGGATTGTTCAAGGATGAAAGAGTCATCATGACCCCACAGGGTGCCGAAATTACGGTCAAAGGGGGCAAGGAAGTCCTTAATTTCTGTGCTAATAACTATCTCGGTCTCTCCAGTCATCCCAAAGTTATCGAAGCCGCTCACAAGACTCTGGATAAATGGGGATACGGAATGAGTTCGGTGCGCTTCATCTGCGGTACCCAGGAAATTCACAAAATCTTGGAGAAAAAGATCTCGGATTTTCTTCATACCGAAGACACGATTTTGTATGTCGCATGTTTCGATGCAAACGGCGGCGTTTTCGAACCCCTCATCAATCAAGAAGACGCTATCATCACTGATCAATTGAACCACGCCTCGATCATCGACGGGATCCGATTGTGTAAAGCCCAACGGTACATCTACAAACATGGCGATATGGCCGATCTGGAAGAAAAGCTCAAAGAGACACAAAACCTCCGGTACAGGCTGGTGGCAACGGACGGTGTTTTTTCGATGGACGGGGATATAGCCAAGCTGGACGAAATCGTCGCGCTGGCCGAGAAATACGATGCGCTGGTGATGATCGATGACGCCCACTCCACAGGATTCCTAGGAAAAACAGGAAGAGGCACGCCGGAGCACAGAGGTGTTTTAGGCAAGATAGATATCATCACTGGAACACTGGGCAAAGCTCTGGGAGGAGCATCCGGCGGATTCATTTCCGGCCGAAAAGAACTCATAGACCTCTACAGACAGCGCTCCAGGCCCTATCTCTTCAGCAACACAGTGGCTCCAGTCGTCGTGGGTGCGTCCATCGCTGTTTTCGACCTTTTGTCTGAAACCACTGAACTTCGGGATAAATTGGAGAGAAACACCAAGTACTTCCGGGAAAAAATGACAGAGGCCGGCTTTGATATCACACCTGGCGTTCATCCGATCGTCCCGATCATGCTGGGAAAATTCGAAAACGATGCCAAGCTCTCGCAGGACATGGCCAAAGATCTCCTCGAAGAGGGAATCTATGTCATAGGTTTTTATTATCCTGTGGTACCCAAAGGCCAGTCTCGAATTCGTGTCCAGCTCTCCGCTGCCCACGAAAGACACCATCTGGACAGAGCCATCGAAGCATTCACCAAGATCGGGAAGAAACACGGCGTCATCCAGTAGCCAAAATTATTCATAAAACCTGCCGATGTCCCGATTTATTATAAAGATCACCATATTTTCGATCCCTCTGCCTTAATGTAGAGAGGGGCGGCGGTTATCGTCCTAACTATTCGGCCTTTTTATTTGTTTCTTTTTTGTCCGTTTCGCTTTCCTCGACTTTTTCCATCGTGATCCCGGTATAGCCATAGAATACCGAAATCAAAGGATTGGCAAGATTCAGGAAAGCATAGGGAAGATAGAGCAAGGGATTCACCCCGAGTGTGGCCCCCATGAATGCCCCGCAACTGTTCCAGGGAATGAGAGGTGAGGAAAGTGTTCCAGAGTCTTCCAGGCAACGGGAAAGATTTTTCGGGTGGAGTTTCAGGTCATCGAAAGCCTTTTTGTACATCCGACCGGGGATGACGATCGCGATATACTGGTCGGCGGCAATCGCGTTCATCGCGATGCAACTGAATATCGTGGCCGCTACCAGAGAGCCAGTCCTTCGAACTCTTTTTAAGAAAGATTTTGCCAAAACTTCAAGCATACCGGTTCTCTCCATGATCCCCCCGAAAGAAAGGGCACAAATGATCAGGGCGACGGTCGTCATCATGCTCTCCAATCCCCCACGGGTCAACAGATCATCCACCATCTTAACACCCGTCTCAGAGACATGTCCGGCCTGAGCCGCTTGGATGACATCTTTGAGAGACCTGGATTGGGTCAACATGGCAAAAAAAGCACCTATGATCGTTCCACTAAGAAGAGCAGGAAGTGGAGGGATTTTTTTCACCACCATCACGATGACCAAAACAGGGGGCAGGAGCAACACAGGATGGATGAAAAAATGGGCCTTGATGGTTGTGAGAATGGTCTCCAAACCTTGAGTATCGAGAGTGCCTCCCGCATATTTCAAGCCCATGATGCCATATAAAATGATGCAAATGACATAACTGGGAGCCGTGGTGTAAACCATGTGACGGATATGGGAGAAAATATCCGTACCGGCGACAGCCGGAGCCAAGTTTGTGGTATCTGACAGAGGGGACATCTTGTCGCCAAAATAGGCGCCAGAGATGATCGCACCGGCCACCATCGGAACAGGAATGCCCAAACCATGGCCTACACCGATGAGGGCAACTCCCACCGTCCCCGCTGTGGACCAGGAAGAGCCTGTTCCGAGGGACACTATCGAACAGATGAAAAGTGTGGCAACGAGAAAAATCCCAGGAGAGAGGACCTTCAAACCGTAGTAGATCATCGTGGGAACGATGCCCCCAGAGATCCAAGTCCCGATCAGGGTCCCGACGATTATCAAGATCAAGATGGCACTCATGGCCAGGGTAATTCCATGAACCATCCCATCCAATATTTCCGTCCAAGGGTGCCTGTTCAGGGATGCCACGGCCGCGGTGACAGCGGCGGCAAGAATCAGAGGGATGTGGGGCGGAAGTTTGAAAAATCCGACGGTTACGGATAACGCCACAATAAGAAAGAGGACTGGGATGAGAGCGTAGATAAGTTTTATATCTTTGCCTTCGTTGGTCACTTTTTCGCTTTCAGAAAATGATCAAACAAAAATAGAATGACATGAGATTGTACAGAAATCGATAACAAAAGGCAATGCAAGGGATCGGAAGAATTTATTCTCCAAGAAGATCTTTGCGGGTAAAAAGAGAGAGAAATTTGTATCCGCTCTTTTCCAAGTTTTCCCTTCCCCCTTCGAGGCGGTCGACGATGGTCAGCGAGAGGGCCACTTCCCCTCCCTCCTCCTCGACAGCCTGGATCGCTTTGAGAGTGGAACCTGCGGTGGTAACGATATCATCCACGACAGCCACCTTCCAGCCTGGTTTGAACGGACCTTCGATCATCTTTCTCTCGCCGTGTTTTTTGGGTTCTTTACGTACGATAAATGCAGGCAACGGACGATCGGTCTCTACGCTCAAAGCAGCCACCACGCTGACGATCGGATCTGCTCCAAGAGTATAGCCGCCGATGGCATCGATATCGAAAGGTTTCAAAATATCCAAGATCAAATGCCCGACAAGCCTCGCTCCTTCCGGATCGAGCGTGGTCATTTTGGCATCGATGTAATACGTGCTTTTTCTCCCCGATGCCAGGACACGATCGACATTGGTCTGCAGGGATTTTTCCTTGATGATTTCCAGCAATCTCTTTCTCATGATTTCTTTGTCCACGGAACTTTTCTCCTCTCCAATTAATTGCTGAATTACTCACAAGCCAATCCAACCCGCCCCGCCCTACTTTCAAGGTAAGGCAAGGAAGCAGCCCATGCAGCTGTAGTGAACTACCGCAAATGGGCTGCAACGAAGCCGCCAATCCACCCCACCCAGCAAATTAGCTTGCCCGAAGGGTAAAAATGCCGAGGTTAAATTTAAGAGGATTTGAAAATTGGATTTTTCTGAAAGAAAATAATGTTATCGGCATTTTTATGAGTAATTCAGGTCAGTAAAGCTTGGTTATTTTAATCCCTTTATAGTACTTTTTCAATATTTCTTGATAATCCGCCCCGGCTCGAGCCATGCCAAAGGCGCCGACCTGACAAAGCCCCACTCCATGTCCCCACCCTCTTCCCGTAAAAAGGACATGAGACAATTCGCCGTCATCGCTGTATTCTTTCTCCATCACAAATAAGGTTTCTCTGAGTCCCAACACTCTGCGTATACGCAAGCCCTTGACAACCGCCTGCGTCTCTGATCCGATGATCTTGAGCTCAGCGATCCGGTTGGATTCTCCCCTTCTCAGCGGGACCAGATCAAGAAGCTGTCCTATCGGGTAATATTGATTGATTCTTTTTTCGAGCTTTTCTTTGGCTCGTCTGACTTGCCAAGAATGATAGACGGAATCTCTATCCAGGACATTCGAATGGGGTGGATAGACGACTTCGAGGAGTTTAACGTACCCGTCTTTTTCGATCCATTTGAGTTGCTCCCCTCCGAGGAGAAAAAGTCGAGATGCAAAGGATCTTTCTCCACCATCATTTATGAATAGAAAAAAATCGGGCAAAAGAACAAGCTCGTCCCTTTCATGTTCAGACTCCAGTATGATCTTCTCTCCATCCAGCTCCTTGAAGGTTCCTTGATGGAACAGATTCTTATAAGTATCAAGGGCTCTCCACAAATAAAGGGCCATCTCTCCTCTTCGCAGCGGTAAATCTGTCCACCTCAGTTGCTCGGCATCGGGAAAAATTCTGGCTTGTACAAGATAAGCGATGCGGTCGCGGGAGCCTCCATTGGAACCGTCTAGACTTTTCAGAATGAATTCCGTTTCTCTTTCCAGCAAAAGGTTGTCCACTCTCTCCTGCCAACCTAATCCACGGATGAGAAGGTCAGCAAATGAAGCATAAATCAATTCTGTCGGCTGAGGCAGGAACGCCTCATCTTTTTTCCCCAGGAGATCTCTTGCTCTACTGATCCAGCTTACGGCCTCTTCGAAGGATGCCTCCTCTCGGTAATAAAATGGATCTGCGTTAGGGGGGATGATTTCCAGGCTAACTAGGCTGGCGATCGCGGGAGAGATATTTTTCCCCTCGATGTAGATGGGCAAGGCAGTGTTGGAGCTGTTGACAGGCCACTCCTTCTGTTTATCATACACACACTCTGTACTTCGGAGATACGGGAGGGCTGGTCCCATAAAGACATTTTCTACATTTTCGGTCATGCCGCCACAGGTACTCGTGTAGAGTGCTTCGATCGGTTTGCCCTTATAGGTGGCGATCTCACCTCGAGTTTCCTCAACCGCCTGGCTGCTGAGGGGATGTTCTGCATTCATTCCTTTATAAAATTGGGAATTGGGCGTATCCCAAAGATCAAATCCCAAATCTTCATTCGATCCCAAATTTTTGAATGCATAGGTCCGAGCAGCTACGGCCTGTGCCTTGTGGGCTTCCAGTTGACGAAAATTATAAGGCGAAAGTTCACTGGGCACAACGGCTTTTATGTAGTCCTCAATATTCAACACATTAACCAACACGATCCCTTTATGCGTAGCTTTGAGGATGAACAAGCCCCGGTAATCCCTCCCATTGTAGGATAAGTAGCTCTGAGGATTGCTGGGGATGAAATAAAGAACCGTCTCATCATGGAGACTCTTCATTTCGTCGTTGATCAGGATCCAGAGAGGCTTGGATTCCTCTTCGGTTATTTCCTCTCTCAATATCCAGGTATCCTCGATCCCCATCTGATTCAACTTTACGATATAACTCAGTGCGTCTCCCCTTGTGATGAAATCGCCGATCCTAACCTGGAAGGATTCGAGCAGAACCGCTTCGGCCTCCTGTGTCACATACACCTTTTGTCCGGTTTTGGTCCGGAGCTCTTGAGCAAATATTTCCGCTTCCTCCAAATCCTTGGTCTGGGCCACCTGGATGATAAATTTTTCTGTGAGTTTTTCCTTGCGGCCTTTGATCCAGGCTTCCTGAACGTCTTCCGCTATCAGTTTATAACGGGAGTTGATCTCATAAATTTTCATTCCTGAAGAGGAGGCGATTTGGATATCGCTGAGATTGACGCCGAGGCCAACCCGGATTATCGGTGTTTCGATCAGATACCCATGAAAAAATGTGTTCTCCTGCCCGAACTCGATCGGCTGGCCGCCCAAAACAAAAAAAGAAAGCACCAGTATAATAAAGTACCTTACAAAACTGGTGTGGGATTTTCTCATTGGAGGTGTTTCTTGGAAAAATTATATAAGCTTTTTTAAGTTTATGTCAAGGAAAAATTCAATATATTCTATATCTCCTCGTTATGCATACAATATATAGTATCGTTATATTCTTGCTAAGAACCAGTTACTCTAGCCGATAAGCTCCTGTTTGTCAACCGAG